>JBHLQM010000027.1:0-16128 GCA_048884785.1 Candidatus Thorarchaeota archaeon
TAAGTCACTCTTTCGACAATCCTGAGGTCATAGATTTCACACAATCAGTCATAGAAACTTGGATGCCTTCGAAAAAACCAATCCTATTTGTTCCTTGTTCGAAGCACAAGCCAATTCAAGAATCGCTGAGCCACAAACAGATGTTTCATCGTTTTCGAGATAAGCTCGATTTGCTAATCTTATCAGAACCTCTAACAATAATCCCCTATGACAGATTCGATTACCCTGATTATGATTATCCTCCCTACGCACTTTGGAGAATTGAAGGAGAATCTGACAAATTCAAGGACCGACTAACTACATTTCTTGAGATAAAGAAACTGAATAACTATTATTGCTTCTTCTTTACTCCCCACCATCATCTTATGGTCCTATGGCCAGCTTGGAAGAGGGCTTTTGGTGACATTTCGGGGCTTCGTGGGTATTCATATACTCAAGCAACGAGATGGTTCTTTCTTCAGAAACTGGAACAGGATTTGTCAGGGTTCTATGATGGAGTGTAGGCTCGACGTTCCTTGGCCCAAGATATGGTCTCTGGATCGCATCTCTTCAATTCTCTCTCTGGAAACTCACTTAGAAGATTCCAACCAATATCGAGAGTCTGTTCAAAGGACCTGTCCTCATACTCACCTTGGCCTATGAATTCCTCTTCAAATCGATCTGCAAATTTCAGATATTTTTGATCACGATCAGTTAGAGCCTCAGAACCAACTACAGCAACCAGGTCACGTAAATCACGACCCTCAGAGTATGCATAGTATAGCTGTGCTTGGACCTCCTTGTGATCGAAGCGAGTCATTCCTTCACCAATTCCCTCTTTCATCAGTCTGCTGAGTGACGGACCTGGATCAATTGGGGGATAGATACCTCTTCTGTGGAGGCCTCTTCCTACAATGGTCTGACCCTCGGTGATATAGCCAGACAGGTCAGGAATTGGATGAGTCATGTCATCTTGGGGCATAGAGAGAATTGGCATCTGAGTGATAGTTCCCTTTCTACCATTTATACGACCTGCACGCTCGTAGATGAGGCTTAGGTCAGTGTATAGGTAGCCAGGATACCCACGCCTGCCTGGAATCTCTGAACGAGCCGCACTGATTTCTCGCAGTGCCTCGGCGTAGTTTGTCATGTCAGTAAGAATGACCAAGACGTGCATATCTGATTCATATGCAAGATATTCCGCCGCAGTGAGAGCGGCTCTTGGTGTGATAATTCGCTCAATTGCAGGGTCATTGGCAAGGTTAAGGAAGAGTGTGGTATGCTCAAGTGCACCTGTTTCTTCAAAGGAATTGATAAAGTATTGAGCTTCAGTGGCTGTAATGCCCATAGCGCCGAACACAATGGCAAAATCACCTTCCTCACCGGGGATTTTTGCCTGACGTACAATCTGGGCTGCAATTCTATTGTGCGGAAGTCCAGAACCTGAGAATATTGGCAACTTCTGTCCACGTACAAGCGTATTCAGACCATCAATAACAGATAACCCCGTCTGAATGGGTTGCCTAGGATACTGCCGTGCATAGGGATTTATCGGTGAGCCATAAATGTCCCAGTGATCTTCGGCTGTTAGCTGAGGACCTTTGTCAAGCGGATTTCCTGCACCGTCTAGTACTCTACCAAGAATCTCTGTTGACACAGGAAGCTTCATTGTCTCGCCTGTAAAGCGAACTGCGGTCACATCGGAATCCAGTCCACTTGTTCCTTCAAAGACCTGAATGACTGCGCGACCACGACCTGTCTCTAAGACAGTACCGGTGAGTAGGTCACCATTTGGTGCCCTGATCTTGACGACCTCATTGTATGATACGTTGTGTGTGCAATCCACAATCAGAAGTGGACCACTTACATCTGATACAGTTCTATAGACGATGGAGGACTCGTTTGCCATTGATTAACCCGCCTTAGTTTCTACTAAACCGATAGCGGCGCCTTAATGGTACACCAGTTTTAAGAGTTGCGAAGTGTAATGTTGAACTTCAAATCCAAGGAGCGATATGCAAAAACGCGAGTATAGGAGCAAAAATCAGCGCTCGCACAACGAGCGAGTGACCGCGTGACTTTAGGTCTCCAGAAGTGGGATTAAAGTAGAGTATTGCACCAACAAGCACACAGACCGCAGCCACAATATCTCCTATTGCAATAAGAAGTGCAACCAACTGACTTTCATACAATCCAAAGACACCATACCAAGTGGCTGTTGCGTTGTCAAATGAGAGCATTCCGAGTCCGGCTGCTGAAGCAAGAAAGTTGGCAAACATGGGACCAACAAAGTATATTCCAATTCCCGTAACCACAAGCCCCTTTGCAAATCCATCACTCAGACCTGTAGTGTATACCATGAATCCGATAAGGATGAACAATAGGTATCCGTTGACTGAAACGGCATAGAGTAGATTCAATATTGTTTCAATTACTCCAAGCCATTCAGGAAGTGGTGTGACCTCAAAGGGTGTCTGTAATAACAAGGCAAAGACGCTATTGAAAGCCATTGGCCTCACATAATATCAGTTTGTGACTGGTAATATAACCGCCACTTATGCCAGTTCTTTCCTTAGTTTTTCGAAGTCTTTCCGCATTACCTCTTTCAGTTCAGGATTTCTAAGAGCTGCAGCGGGATGGTAGGTCATGAAGAATTTCTGTCCGTTTGCCTCATAGAACCTTCCATGAGCCTCATCAAGCTTCCATGGACCTATCAAATTAGAAATTGCGACTCCGCCTACTAATACGATTACCTTTGGGTTGATAACCGCAATCTGACGTTCAAGGTATGGTTTACAGGCCGTGACCTCTGACTTGTGTGGAGTTCGATTATTGGGAGGACGGGATTTCAGTATTGAAGTGATGAATACCTCATTTTCTGTGAGGCCTATTTCTGCAATCAGATTTCTCAGAAAGTTACCCGATCTACCGACGAAGGGACGTCCTGTGGCGTCTTCGCTTGCACCGGGTGCCTCACCGATGAACATCACCTTTGCATTCACAGGCCCTTCTCCTGGCACAGCATTCAAACGAGTTTCATGTAGCCCGCATTTGGTACATGCCGCAATCTCATTGTGAATTTCCTTGAGGATCTTTTCTGGATTCATCTTCAACATGTGTTGAACATCCCCAAATAAAAACCACTTCAGTAGATTAGTGGCTTGTTTTAGTACTAAACAGAGGGGGCAACAACACCGCTCTCTGAGAGTTCCTTGTATAAAGCTTCGAACTCTCGATTCATCTTGTCTTCCAGTGCATCCATTGATTTATCATAACTGTCCCATGGGGCAAGCTTCATTCTCGCAATATTGTCAAGAACACTGAATTCTAGGATTCTACGAACACTGACACCTAGAGAAACAGCCTCAGCCATCTTGCGCGAGAAGTTGATGATAATCCTCAGCATGCGGTATGTCTTTCCAAGAGGTGAATATGTATCAATCTCATGAATAGCACTCTGTGTCAGGAAGTCCTCCTTTATCATTCGAGCAGCTTCCAAGGTTGCACGCTCTGATTCAGGAAGTGCATCAGGTCCAACTAGCTGCACAATCTCACGAAGCTCCTGGTCCTTCTGCATCAATGCCATAGCCTCCTTTACTAGTTGAGGCCAATCTTCACCCAGATTCTCTTTGTGCCACTTATCCAGTGTTGTGTGATAGAGCGAGTAGCTTGTGAGGGCATTGATTGCAGGGAAGAAGCGTCTTGCTGCAAGATCCTTATCCAGCGCCCAGAAGACCTTAACGATACGAAGAGTAGCTTGGGTAACTGGCTCTGAGAAGTCACCACCAGGTGGCGATACTGCACCACAAATAGTAATCGATCCGGCGCGATCCTCTTTACCAAGAGTCTTCACTCGGCCACCACGTTCATAGAATTGTGCCAGTCTTGATCCGAGGTACGCAGGGTATCCTTCTTCCGATGGCAGCTGACCTAGCCTACCGGATATCTCACGAAGTGCCTCAGCCCAGCGTGATGTGGAGTCTGCCATGAGTGCAACATCAAAACCTTGGTCACGGAAATACTCGGCCAATGTTACTGCGACATAAATCGAGGCTTCACGTGCTGCTACAGGCATGTTTGATGTGTTGGCAATAAGAACAGTACGTTCCATTAGTGGCCTGCCGCTTTGAGGATCATTAAGGTGTGGCCACTCTTCAAGCGCCTCAGTCATCTCATTACCACGTTCACCACACCCCACATAAACAACGACTTGTGCATCCGCCCATTTAGCGAATTGATGAAGTGTCACTGTCTTTCCGGTACCGAATCCTCCAGGAATCGCTCCTGTTCCACCCTTTGCCTGAGGCATAAATGTATCAATAACTCGCTGACCAGTGATAAGAGGTATTGCAAGGGGGACTCGTTCCTTAAATTGACGGCCAATTCTGACAGGAGTCTTTTGCATCATGATAACATCATGAATGTCGCCATGTTCGTCCTTCACCTTGCATATTGTTTCGACAACTGTGTACTCTCCCTTTGAAACAATCTCTACAATCTCGCCCTTTACTCCGCGAGGAATCATGATTCTTGAGGTAATGATTCCAGTTTCGGGGACTTCACCAATGAAGTCACCAGGTTCAACATGATCCCCCACCTTAACTGTTGGTCTGAATTCCCACTTCTTGTTCCTATCAAGCCCTTCAATATAGAGACCACGAGTAATGAAATCACCCGAAAGCTCCTTCAAACCAGGCAAAGGTCTTTGAATTCCATCATAGATTGATCCAAGCAATCCGGGACCAAGCTCAACTGAGAGGGCATCACCTGTTGCAACGACAGGCTCACCTGGCGCAAGGCCAGATGTTTCTTCATAGACCTGAGCAGTGAATTCCTTATCACTGACTTCGATAACCTCTCCGATTAGCCGTTCGTTTCCAACTCTGACAACCTCATACATACGTACTCCAGTAATGCCAGAGCATATAACGACGGGGCCCGCGATGCTCTCGATTTTGCCAACTTCTTCAGTCATTAATAGGTATCTCCTTGTATCATATGGGATTACATGTTTATCTCAATGCCAACAGCTCGGCGAATCAGTTCCCTGAGAACCGATTCATATGCACCAGTCGACCCCTGCCTATCAGGAACCAGAAGAATTACAGGTACAGGCGCTTCTGACAGCTCCATGATGGTGTCTTCGACTTGTGTTGCAAGTGGTTCTGTGATAATAATCAAGCCCATCTCTGAATCTCTGAAGTATCTGAGTAGAGCTTTCCTGGTTTCTTCAGGTGTTTCTGGAATGTAACTCTCTCGAACACCAACCATACGGAAGCCAGTGACTGTATCACGGTCTCCGATGATAGCTATCTTGTCACTGACCATAGAATCACGAAAAAAGCGAATCCACGTACTGCTAAAAAGGATTTGGAAATTGACTTTTGAATAGATGTTAATCGATTATCGAGTAAATTGCGCGATAATATCTTCTTCTTCGATATGAGTCCAACAATATGTACACTTCAGTTTCATTGGTGATTTTGTGAGAACCTCATATTTGGGTTGTATCGGTTCCCTCTCTTTATTGGTCACACATCTCGAGTTGGGACATACTATTACGTTGGTTATTTTCTGGGGCAGTTCGACTCTTGTCTTGTCTTCGACCTTATAATCGCGAATCGTGTTGATGGTTGCATCTGGGGCCACTAATGCGATCTTTGCAACCTCATTTGATTTCAGGAACCGATCTTCCAGTTTTACGATGTCTTTGGTTGTAATTCGTGAGCTAGAGATATTCATAGCGATGGTCACAACGCTCTTCTCATGTCCTGTTATCCCAAGAATCTTCAGAACATCCAAGGCACGGCCCGCGCTGATATGATCAATCACTGTGCCATCCTTAATCTTAACAATGCGAATCTTGGATTCCTTCTCGTCTCCCAATAATGAACACCTCTTCTGATGTTTATCGAGTTACACTTGGTTTTAGACCTTCCCATAGATTGCATCTGCTTGAGATTAGAGAAAGGCGAAGGTTGATATGCACTCCTTTCTGAACGCCTTCAGACAATATGGTGAGAAGAAGTGGTCCTAGAAGGCTTAGGTAAATCCCTGAACTCGGCACTAAAGAAACTGTTTGGTGCTAGTGTCTTTGATGAGGAGCTAGTGAAAGAGCTTGTCAAAGACATTCAAAGAGCACTGCTTGTGGCAGATGTTGATGTAAACCTTGTAATGGCAATCACAAAGAGAGTTCAAGAAAAGGCGTTAGATGAGAATCTGCCTCGTGGAGTTTCACGGCGCGAACACATCATTAAGGTAGTATGGGATACCCTGGCATTCTTCCTAGGAGAGAAGGCAATTCCTCTTCAGATTAACCCTGGCAAGCCCAATCTCGTGATGATGATTGGAATTCAAGGCTCAGGAAAAACAACTACTATCGGAAAACTCGCAAGGTATTATCAGAAGCGCGGCATCAAGACCGGTGTAATCTGTGCCGATAATTTTCGGCCAGGAGCGTACAGTCAGCTGAAGCAACTCGCCGAAAGGTCGAATGTGCCATTCTGGGGCGATGAGGGGGAAAATGACGCTGTCAAACTCGCAAAGAATGGCTTCAAGGTGATGAAAGATAAAGGCATAGAACTGATTCTTCTAGATACCTCTGGTCGGCATCGAGAGGAAACAGGACTCATCAAAGAGATGAGAGATATATCAAAAGCTGTCAAACCGCAAGAGATTGTATTGGTCGTTGACGGGACGCTAGGCCAGCAGGCGGGTGTTCAGGCGGGCGCATTCAAGAATGCCACGGACATTGGATCGATAATCGTCACCAAATTAGATGGCAGCGCAAAGGGTGGAGGGGCGCTTTCTGCAGTTGCCGCTACAGGTGCTCCAATCAAGTTCATCGGCACCGGTGAAGGAATGGATGCTATTGAATCATTCAACCCAACAAAATTCGCTGGACGCCTTCTTGGGATGTCTGATATCCGGGGTCTTATTGACAAGGTGAGAGAAGCCCAGATTGAGATAGATGAAGATGCAACTATGCGTATTATGAAGGGAAAATTTACACTCACAGACATGATGGCACAGCTGAAGCAGCTCAAAAAGATGGGACCCATTGGAAAAGTCATGGAGATGTTGGGATTGCAGTACAAACTCCCAGACGATATAGCAGAGGTTCAAGAAGAGAATCTCAAGCGATTTGAGGTCATCATGAATTCCATGACCAAACAAGAGCTTGATGAGCCAAAGCTAATCAAATCTTCTAGAATCAAGAGGATTGCGAGAGGCTCAGGGGCTTCTGAGAGGGATGTGAGAGAGCTGCTCAAACAATATGAGAATATGAAGAAAATGATGAAACAAATGGGCAAGTCGCGAAAACGAGGCGGCAGGGGAGGATTTCCAAATATACCCGGAATGCCTGGTATGTAGTTCGTATTGATTAGAATAGGTGTTTGTACTTGACGCGCAGCTTTTTGGTGCTGTTTAATGATCTTCCAATTGAGCGGGATAGTGTGAAGAAAGGAGAAAACGGTCCTGAAGTTGTTACCGCGGCGAGATGTGTCAATGTTGGTCTATTTCTATCTAATAGTCTGCGCCGAGATGTTGATGTTCATTTAGGCATACTGGAACATTCACAACTGGGGATTATATCATTCCCGGGTGAGAATCTAAAACGCGTTTCTCCGGATGAACGCTCAATCTCCTTCTTTTTGTTAAAGGCTATTGAGGTCTTAAACGGAATGAAGGAGGATGATGTTAAATCAATGGACAATGGCATATGCATACAAAGAATGGCTCTTGACAGGTTCATATCAAGATGGAAAGGTGACCGCGTATTTGTTTCAATAAAACAAGATTACTTGGATCTTGAGGACTCTAATGGAACTGATGGACTCTACATCTACCAGATTGGTCAAGAGATGCACCCAGACCTCCTGAAATACAGTCAAGTGGGAAGACCTAGAACTCCTGAACGGTTTATCCTAGACATAAACTTGCGTTCTGATTTGCATATTAGCCTATGAAGAAATCTTCATAATGATGTCGTCATAGAGTAGTAGTAATAATGAAAAAGGGTGCCTTCTGTGCCAACCAACGTAACTCCAGAATTTGACAAGCAAAGGCAGGTCTACGAGGATACAGAAGGCCTTGAACAGAGAATAGTGGAGCTAGAGAAGCTTCTTTCTCTCGCACCTAAACATAAAGGTGCTGAGCGAATGCGTGCCGACTATCGAAAGAAGCTTGCAACATTGAAAGCTCAATTGGAAAAGGAGAGGGAACAGAGCAGAGCGCGTCGTACTGGATCAAGTGATGAAGGCGTCATCAGAAAAGAAGGAGCTGGCCAGATTTGTCTAGTGGGAGTGACAAACAGTGGAAAGTCTACCATTATCAACTCTGTGACAAATGCGGAATTAGAGATTGCTACATATCCATTTACTACAGCACTTCCAACTCCCGCAATGCTTGCTTTTGAGGATATCAATATTCAACTGGTTGAGATACCGGGTCTCTTTGAGGGGAGCTATGATTCCAGTATAGGAAGGCAGTCTCTTGGAGTGGTCCGAAATACTGATTGCATCGCAATTGTAATAGATCTCTCACAGGATATTGAGATGCAGATGAAAGCTATTCTTGGCGAATTGGATCGTGCCAGGATTAGACTGAACCATGAGAAGTCTGCAGTTAGAATTGAGAGAGTCGGAGTGGGCGGGCTGCAAATCTATGGAAGTCAATACTTTGATGGAACAAAGGAGGACGTGATGGAGTACCTTCGCGCCCGCAAGATCAGTAATATCATTGTAAGATTTCAGAAACCAGCAACATTCCAGCAGCTTGCAGATGCAATGGATGCAAGTGTGGCATATGTCCGTGCACTGATTATTGCGTCAAAGGGAGATGCTCCTGGATCGAAAGAGAGGTTCGCTGAACTGGAATCCGATTATGGAGATAGGTTTGATATAGTTCCGGTATCGGCTCAAAAGAAAGAGAACCTTGATGGAATGAGCTGGGCTTTCTATGATCATCTGGATATTCTAAGAATATACACCAAGATTCCTGGCAGGAAACGAGAAGACAAACCAATCGTACTACCAGTAGGTTCTGTGATAGAGGATGCAGCTGCCAAAGTACACAAGATACTGTTCGTGGAACGTTTCAAGTTTGCCACTATAATCAGAGAGAATGACAAAATCAAGCGCCGGCAAGTAGGCCTCAACTACCCTCTAGAAGAGGGGGACATTATTCAATTGGCACATAGATAACAGCCGGAGGGTTCCGGAATGGACAATGAGCATATCTATGGTTTTCCAGAAATGGTAGTTGTATTGGTTGGCCCTGAGAATCCAGGCAATGTTGGATTTACTGTGAGAGTGATGGCGAATTTCGGTGTTACTAAGCTCAGAATTGTTGGCGATGATTTTCGGAAGAATCAGTATGCACAAATCATGGCAGTACATGCCTTAGATATCCTTGAGAATGCGGAAATACATCCTTCGCTGGATTCTGCCTTGGAGGATATTGAGGCTGCGTGGGCGGCAACTGCACGGAGAGGAAGTAATCATAATGTGACACGTGCTGTCATCCCGCTCGTGGAACTTCCTGACCCAAAGACGCTCCCTGCAAGAGTGGCACTTGTCTTTGGAAGAGAGTCTACTGGCCTTGTGAATGAGGAGTTGGCACTCTGCGATATTGCATTCTATATTCCTACGTCGCGCGACTACCCCAGCATGAATTTGAGCCATGCTGTAGCTGTTACATTGTACGAACTCTATAGAAAATATGCAAAGACGCCTCCGCCACGACCAACGGAAATCAAACCTGCCACAAAAGAGGAAAGGGAGCTAGTAGCCAAATTCTTTGATGAACTGATAGAGCTGACAAGCATCAAAGATTTCAAGAAACCTATAGCTAAGCAGGTCTTCAGAAACCTGATGAATCGCGCCTTCATGACTGGCCGTGAAATAGCCACTCTTACTGGTACTATTAGAAAGATTACAGAGCTAATAGAGAATGACGAGTAGGCTATTGGCCGTATCCCATTTTCCTCTTGAGGTCTGGATCGATCTTGTCGAAGACGACTTTGCATGGAGTTGGCAATTTTGGAGCAGCTTTCTTCAATGCGATCTGTGCGTGTTTAATGTACTCCCTGTTGGTTCGAATGGTAATGATGGGTTGATTAGGTTTGATTCTTGCCGCAGAGCCAATGACCTTGCCCCATGCTCGACGCATTCCATCTTGTACTCGGTCCGCACCTGCGCCTGAGATCATCTTGTTCTCTCGCAGATAGTGGTATGGCTTAATTCGTACACGCAGATGGTAGTTCTTTCTTCCAGCGAACTTTGTCATATGACGATTAGAAGCGATACGAATAGCTTCAAGAGCCTGATTTCGTATCTGGCATCTCTCTAGACCAATCAGGGAAAGCTCAACCTCAAAATCGCCGCTTGGCTCACCCATGTCATAACTGACTATACGTGAGGCTGGTTGCCTGTGGATATAGCGGCGCCTTACAAATGGTTGGCGGTCGCATTCTCGGTAGCAGTGTCCGGGTCTCTTTCCCATACTAATCACCTAGATTGGTCTATACCCTGAGAGTAGGGTCATCGTCATCGGCTACGGAGTGAATAAAAGGATTATGGAGTGTGACGTAATGAGTATGTGGTTTTCTGCCAAACTTTGGTGATTACCATTTCGTTCCTAATCGTGCGGATTCTGAAGGAAATATAGTCACATTGAAACGGGTAGCAAGAACGAACTAACATTGCCTAGTATACTCTCATGAAATATTAGTTACATATTGGAAATCATAAGCAATATTAGGTTGTAGAATGTTACAATTTGCAGCTCACTTAGTAGGTGAATTCTATGGATGGAATGCAATTACTTCTTGGAATATTAAACTGGCTTCATCTGGTAGCCACTGTGACCTGGTTTGGCGGCATAACAACTAATGCCATAGTTCTTGTACCGTCAATGGGAGCTTCTCTTGATCCACCAACGGCTGGCAAATTCATGAATATATACATGAAGAAGTTCAAACCATTGGTCTACATCAGCATTATAATTCTCATTTCAACAGGTCTTATTATCACTGTTCTGTTGAATCCACTCTATCTTGCACTCTCAAGTGAGTGGGCGATAATATTGCTAATCAAGCATGTGTTTGTCGCGCTGGCGGTCTTGGCCACTCTATATGGCTTTGAGGTTCTCGCTCCCAAAATAGCGAAGCTTGCTGCACAGGGTCCATCACCAGAGCTTGCACAACTTCAGAAAGTGCAAATGACTTCCGTGAAGATGGCAGTCATTATAGCGTTCATCATTCTACTACTCACTGGATTCCAAACAGCTCTTTGAGCAGGGTATCTGCTGGTCCAATAGATTGTCCAAAGAACGATTCTATTGGACCGGCGGCGAATCGATATCGATTTCACTACTAGAGCCAAATCCTTTCTTTGCTAATAGAGGAATTCAAAAAACACGTGATGTAAGGGATTCATATGCATTGAATGAAACCTTAGAAATGGAGATTAATATGACACGTAGTAGAGGACGCCTAATTGCGGCAGTATTGCTATTCATAGTAGGATTGGTCGTCTTTTTAGATGACCTCCATGATTTTATTCCTGGTTTTGCGTGGTTGCATTGGATGCCTGAGTTCAATCCGATTATCATATTCGGGTTCCATCTACAGCATCTTTACATTGGTGGGCTCATTATGCTGATTGCGCTTATTCTGGCAGCCTACGCTTGAATTGAATAGGTTAGTATCGAGCCGTATATTAAATAGGAAGAGCTGCAAATAGCACATAGGTGTTTTCACCGGAGGGAACTATGTGTCAAAAGAACTGATTGATATGTTGAATGAAGCTATTGCACGAGAGATTCAAGTAAGTATTCAATACATGTGGCAACATGTCAGGATTTATGGCTTCGATCACTTGGCAATTGCAGAGGAACTCAAGAAAGTCGCAGTTGAAGAGATGAAGCATGCTGAAGCAATTGCAGAGAGAGTTGACTACCTTGGAGGCATTCCTACAACAGTACCGGCCAAGATAACAATAGGAGAGAAACCTGAGGAAATGATACAGCTCGACAAGAAGGCCGAAGAAGAAGCAATTGCCATGTACAAGAAAATCATCGAAAAGGCCGAGGCTGAGAAGGACTATGTCACTAGGGACATGTTCGAAGGCATCCTCGGAGATGAAGAAGATCATCACAATGTTTTCAGAACCCTACTAGAGAAATAGCAGCATATAGGATATGGCAAGAGCTCTACTGATCGAGCTCTTGCTATTGAATTCTTAATTGTAGGAATTCACTCTTTCTTTATTCTTGGATCAGCAACGATTTGGATAGGATTGCCTTCAGTATCTTCGATGTTAAAGTATGAAACCATATCAGGGATATCAACAATATCACTGGGGGAGAGCCCTTTGCTCTTGAAATATTTCATTGTCTTATCAATATCGTCAACATTGATTGTTAGTAATCCAGACCCTTTCTTAATCTCACCTTCTTGAAGATTAAGACCTAGTCTTGCCCCTTGAACTGGGAGTTCAAACTCCATCCATCCAATTTCAGCTCCACCATCCCAGACCTTCTTTAGTCCCATGACCTCTTCATAGAATTTCTTTGCTCGGTCATAGTTGGTGATATGATATTGGAAGTAGATTGAGTCCCTCTTGTATGGAAATGGATATTCTTTCATAGCGCAAACCTCAGTATTGATGACAATATCTGTCATTTCAGAGTTACTGTCTGTATCTGTTTGCTCTCTAGAATACCGCCCACCCTCGGAGTATACCGAAAATAATCAGCTATCTAAAGGGCGAGTGGTATTCGTATCTTGGTTCAACCTCCCAGTGCAGCAAGTATCAGCAGGGGAAAGATAATAGTTGCATCGCCTATAACAGACTCGAAGGAAGCCTCTGTCTGGACTTTCTGCCATGAAACTCCCTCTTCCAGCGGGGCTCCACCCAGACTTCCACCTTCTGGTCGGTCAAGCGTGATTTGAACAGCAAGATCAAGTCCACCTTTTAGAATCGTACTACCCATGGTAAAGTGCTTGGATAGTCCTCCACCAAGCATAATCGCGCCAGTCTTCCGAGAGTTGGTCACAATCTCCCCCAGTATTCGAAGGTCTTTAACAAAATCCAATGAGAGTTTGTTTGTAGTGCTGTAGGTGTACATATGGAAGCCCAACATCGAGTCCATGAGTCCTGGCGAGAAGATGGGGACTTTCTTTCGTGTCGCCTGAAATACAATGGACTCTTCATCTTCAATTGTGCTTCCAAGTTTGGTGAGAAACTCGCTTGGTGAGAATGTTGTTCTCTCTTCGACGCTGAGGCTATCGAGAAAGCTGTAGATTTGGGATTCAAAGGTTTCAAAGTCCTTCTCCTGTACATAGAGGTCAGCAATTCGGCCCATTCCTGCCGCCCTCAGCTCGGAGTCATCCTTGTGGCTTGGCACTCGGTAGTGAGCTCCTCCATATGCCTCTACAAGATCATGAACAATGTTGGCTCCGCTTGTGATTATGACATCTATGTATCCATCTCTGACCAGATGAGAAACGATTTTTCTTAGCCCTCCTGGAACCATAGGACCAGACATGGAGAGATATGTCAGATAGTCCGTTTCATTAAACAACTTGGATACGATTGCTGCCGCACGTCCCAGTCTTCCCGCCCCAAGCACTCCGACATCATTCATAGACTTTACGAGATCGGACACAGATGTGATATCGCCTAAGTCAATATGGGACACTCTCTCCATTATTATCACCGGACATTCGACCAGTGAGCTGGAGAGATAAGTCATTCTGTTGGGATTGGGGTAGGTGTGCGGGGTCGAAGCACTTTGGGAGGGCTTGAATCGAGCCCGCACATCTGAAAAAATCAATGCTATGTATATCACGAATGATGTTCAGGTTTTTCTTAGGTTGTAATTCATTCATTAGAACGGATGCGACATGGAGAGGGAACCGAAAGTATTTGCACTGCGCCCAGTTCCATAACCTTAAACATGCGAAATGATGAAGTCTTTTGTATGCAGGCTTTCATCAGCGATACTATCATCATGATTGTACTCACTGCTCTATTCGTCCAGATGGTATGGATGACTATTGCTCGCAGAGCACGAGATAGATACCTTCGAGATATGGCCAATTTCAGAAAACCAGAGTCCCCATTCTCACGCTATTACGGATGGCGAGTGGATAGCCTCCGCAACTCTATTCTCGATGGCGTCGCTGTTGAAGTCATTTTGATTGTATCATTGCTTCTACTGCTATTCCTTTCCCTAGAACCATTTGAGATTCCAAGTGTATTCCCCGTAGTAATCTTCGTTATAGTCCTCTCTTCTATGAGCACTGCTCAAACAGCTTACAGAGTAAAGGGACTCAAATTCAGAGAAACCCTGATTTCAAAGGAATTGGAGCTTTCAGTAGACAAAGTGGCCGCTGCTAGGAACATGGCAATTAATCTTCTATCAGCTGGAAAGGCTGCAGATGGTAGAGTTTGGTTTGCATTGTATAGGGTGGGTCAAAGGCAAGATCCAATTGGCTGGTCGGTACGAGATGTTCTTCTAGATGAGGAATTGAAGTTTATGTATCAGGGGATGCCAATAGGTGAAGGGCCAAAAACCGATGAGGCCTCCTCTTCTGATGGTCCAGGTATCAATTAGATGCCTTGGAGGAGTTTTGAGAGAAACTGAGACCATTCGCAACTCTTATATGATTCACCTAGGGCGTCAACGAGAATTCTTCTGAACGAGGGATACTGCATGTCGACAAGTGATACAATCAAAGGCCAAAAAGGCGTTGTCGTAAGCTATCGTAGAGGAAAGCATCTACTACATCCAAACCAAGTAATTCTTCTATTTGACACTGTGAAGACTAGATCAGTTGCTGCATCCCTCGTAGGCCGTAAGGTCAAGTGGGTATCAGAGACCGGAAAGGACTTTCTAGGAAAGGTTCTCGGTGCACATGGAAACAGCGGTGCAGTTCGGGCAAAGTTCAGGACCAACCTTCCAGGTCAGGCTATTGGTACTCCCGTCTATCTTGAGTGATTTCATCAGTTTTATTTGTTCATCACAGGATGATAATATGGCTCCAGTGATGACCATTGGCTAGATGAGGGTGAAAGCCCGATGATGTGTCATAGTTAGTCGGAGGAGCCACTTTTCTAATAGTAGGGATTCCAATGATTCAATGGATTATCTATTTCTTTGCCTATCTGATGGCGGGACTCACTCTAAAGATAGGAGATGATTTGCTTGATTTTTTGGACCGTCCCTCACTTGCATGGTATCCGCTTGGCATGTCGGGTATTCTATTTGGAGTTCTGATGACACTCAGCGAATGGGATTTAGTTCTTCTATCTGCAATTGTGATTGGAGTCCTATTATCAGGAAAGGTCAATCATAGACAGTTTGGAGTGGGATTCATGGCAATCATTGTCATTTTGCTTATTCTTGGCCTTCCAGCTATCTCTGATCTCCTGAATTGGTTTGCCCTGCTATTCATGCTATTCATGGCTTCAGTACTTGATGAGAAAGGGAATGATTGGACTGACAAGGCAACCAATCCACTTGCATCAATGTTCTTCAAATATAGATTCACACTCAAGGTGAGCGCGCTTTTACTGGCAATCCCGTGGCTTGGTTTCCTGCCTACTGCGATAGGTCTATTGATTTTTGATGTGGGGTATGAGCTGGCAGGCTGGATGACTAGACACCTGATCTAGACAATTCTAAAGGTGCTAGACTGCAACATACATCTCGAAATACAGGGCGAAGCCCGAGAGTGCGAGCCAAATCAACACCTCTCTGACTGATATATGCAATGCCATTGACACCGCTTCTCACTGCGTATTCATCAGTCAAGACCTTGTGAGTACCTATCGGACGTGCACACCCTAGCAAGAGAGGCACAGATTCCATTCCAATACGAGCAATGGTGATTACTCTTCCAATGATTTCAGGAGATGGTGGTTCCAGTCCGTGCATGGGCGTTCCACGCTGAGGACTCAGCGCTATAATCACAACAGCCTGTGGTTCTCTCTGAGCAATCATGTCAAGAGCCTCGAGTTCGCCGTTCAGCTTTCCGTAATCGAGCCCAACCAACACATGTGGTGCAATTGGAATTCCATTTTCTCTTAGAAGGTCTAGTGTCTTAGCCATGCTAGCAGGTCCTGAATCTAGATGGTA
>JBHLQM010000027.1:16228-35674 GCA_048884785.1 Candidatus Thorarchaeota archaeon
GGGTTTTGGTGCTGATGGTCATCTATCTTGTAGGGATAGGCAGTAGGACTAAAACAAAAGATGTCATCTCCAAAGTACCTTCTCCTCACATCCAGCCCTTTCTGCATCCAGATTTCGAGCTCAGCTTGAGATGAATCAAGAATTTCCTGACCCTGCGCAATGATGTCAATCGTCACAAACGCCCATTATCGGTTCATTGTATATGGCTTACGGTACAAGCTGTCAAATGGCAAGCTACAAGTATATCATATGTTCAACGTGTGATTATGGTGGACTGAAATCCTCCCAGAGGTGATTCCATTGGCATCGTGCGCAAATCTGGTCGGCGTTGATACATTCTTTAATGCCAAGAGTGTGGCAATCTACGGAGCCTCTCCAAGTCCAAATAGTGTTGGACAGGCGATTATCCAGAATTTCATCAAACCTCAGTTTGAAGGGATAGTATACGCTGTCAATCCTAAATACACTGGCGTGCTCGGTGTTCCGTGTTATCCAACCCTTCAAGAGATTCCAGATCCTGTCGATCTGGTTATTGTGGCGGTCCCTGCGAGAATAACTGCACGAGTGTTTGACGATATTGCTGCAAAAGGCTGTGGTGCCGCAATCGTTGTTTCAGGGGGCTTCTCTGAAACAGGGCCAAGAGGAGCAGAGCTTGAGGATGAGCTGGTTGCTATTAGTCGCAAGAATGGAATCAGGATTATTGGACCAAACTGTGTGGGAGTCGTAGACACACACTCACACATTGATACATTCTTCCTGCCTGAATATCGGTGCGGGCGTCCAAAATCATCTAATGTGGCTAACATCTCTCTTGTATCACAATCGGGAGCATTTGCAGCAGCAATTGCAGACTGGACATCAGAACTGGGCATTGGGATTAGTAAGATAGTCTCACTCGGTAACAAATGCGATGTGGATGATGACGATCTCCTTTGCTACTTGGGGGAAGATTCTACGACACAGGTCATTTGCTATTATACTGAGGGCTATGATGAGGAAAAGGGACGCTCCTTCTTTGACACGGCCAAACAAATCACACCTGAAAAGCCTGTTTTGGTTGTGAAGTCAGGCAGAGGGGCAAGAGCAAAGGCCGCATCCATGTCACATACTGGGTCACTCGCAGGTTCAGATAGCATCACGGATGCAGCTTACAAACAAGCGGGAATCATTCGACCTGCAAACTTTGAGCAGATGTTTGATATGGCTAAGGCTCTAGCAATGCAGCCTGCTGCAAAAGGTGACCGTGTTCTCATGGTAACGAACGGCGGAGGGTTGGGGGTCATGACAACAGATGCCATTGAAGCATTGGGTCTCTCTCAGCCGCCTCCATCACCTGAACTATTGGAGAGATTTCAAAGTAGGTTGCCTGCATATTGCGGTATACAGAATCCTGTGGATGTGGTTGGAGATTCAGGTTCTGATCGCTATGAGGCAGTCTTTGAAGAGGCCATTGCTAGTGATGAATACGATATCTTTATCGTAGGCATGCTCCTGCAAACCCCAAGTCTTGGAATGGAAATCACAAATCACATCGCTAATTACTCACGGCAATCAGGTTTACCATTTGTTGTAATTTCAATGGGAGGTGCATTTACGACAAAGGCAGGAGAGATAATGGAGCTGATGGGAATTCCATCATATAGCACGGGTGAGAAGGGAGCACTTGCAGCGAAAGCGCTTTCACAATATGGTGAGATTAAGTATGGAAAGAAATTCAAGAAGAAAACAAACTCCGACAAACCATAAATATGGGGTGTCAACAAGCAGAGCCTGAGAGGTCTGAAGTCTGATGAAACTGGCAAAGAAGATATTTGGAATGGCACGCTCCGAGGGAAGGTCCTTTGTCCTTGAGAATGAAGCAAAGGACATCATGAGAGAATACGGTCTGAATATTCCAGCATATGCCACCGCAGCTACTCCTGAGGATGCTGTGAGAGAGTCTGCCAAGATTGGCTATCCTGTTGTGCTGAAAATTCTCTCAAAGGATATCCTCCATAAGTCAGATGCGGGAGGAGTCAAGCTAAATCTAAAGAACGATGCTGAAGTGAAAAAGGCATTCAGTGAGATTATGCAGAATGCAAAGAAATACGGCGAAGAGCATGGTGTTGCAGTTGATTTGAGCCGAGGTGTCTTCATTACTGAGTTCGCAGAAATGGGAACGGAGGTCATTGTCGGGGTAACCAAGGACCCACAATTTGGACATGCCATTATGTTTGGTCTGGGAGGCATATTTGTTGAAGTGCTGAAAGATGTCACCTTCAGATTAATACCTCTGACGGAAAATGATGCACGTGAAATGGTGAGCGAGATCAAGGCCGCAAAGATCTTGGACGGAGTAAGGGGACAGGGGCCACGAGATATTGACGCACTTGTCGACGTAATACTTGGTGTTTCGAAAATGGTTTCTGAGAATCCAGAGATAATTGAACTTGACTGTAATCCAACCTTTGTCTATGAACGTGGAAAGGGTGCAGTGGTTGTGGATGCTAGGATCCTGATTGATACTAGCCATTAACTAGATGGTCTACAAGAACAAGACCTCTCATGATATCAGAATCATTGAGTTGACCTGGAGTTATTTTTGTGCCAGCGGAAATCAATAGAAGCAACGAAATGACTCTGGGTACCAAACGTGAATTCTGAAGCAAAAACTCCCTGTTTCCAGCCGCATCAATAACATATCCCTCAATCCTTCGAGTGAGGAGAGAAATATGCTCGTTTAGACCCTCAGAAGGCTTCAACTGTTTGAAGAGGCGTACTACGGATTCCTCGTTGTTGAAACTATCGGGAGAGAAACCAACACTCTCGAGTTGCTTTATTGAATCCAACGTGAACATTTCATAGTCTTCCTCTTCTATACGTTTCTTCTCTTTTCCTACACTTTGAAGCTGTGCCAGCAAGCGAAGGGAATTTGTCAAAATAGAGCGAGATGCGGCTGGACTAGAGGGAGTTAGTTGCGTTAGAAAAGAACCATGTTGTTCTTCAAGATGTGCTGCCATTGAAGAGCTAATTTGACGTTCAAATCCAGGAGAGAACGCAACGACCGCGGCATTGAGCAATTTTGAACTGGCACCAATGCGACGGCTTGCAACAAGTGCTCTGAAGTCTTCAATTGAAATGTAAAATAATAGGATTCTGATTACATCATATGCTCTCTCGAAATCCGCCTCATTGGTTGAAGACCGGCCTTCATTCCTGCAAATCAGGGCACTGAGTAATTTCCATGCTGATGATAGAGAATCACATAGTTCATTTCTAAGCCTCGATTCTGCTACTCCTTGCTCATCCAGAAACCGCTTTAGTTTCTCTTCGGCCGCATTGACTCTGTTCAGAGTTGATATATCAAGTGTGATATCAGTGACTGATTTCATGAATTCTCTCGGTTCACGTATTCTTGGTCGAAGAACTAGTGCAGGTTCTTTTCTATCGATAATCCACCATTTTGTTGTGGAAGATACCTGATCAAGCATGTCAATCGCAATCGTCAGATCGGCTCTTCCAACCACAAAACGTGAGTCAAGATAAGCAACAAGACGAGAGATGAGACCTATAAAGTGAGAGAGATGAATGGAAAGACTCTTACTTTCGAAGGCATAGCTTGAAAATCGTCCTACAAACTGACGGACTTCTTCCTGAATATCATCACCAAGACGTGTCTGAGTAAGCGCACGATAGACGTCAATTGGTGTTCTCGCCATTTTTCATCATTCTCCGGAAGAAGGTCAATTATTCAGACCTATTGCACTCTACTGGGAAAGAATCGGTATTTCTATTATATAATAATGTGTCACACGTTGGTTCCTGTTGACTATTTCCCAAAACGGCGAGATCTCTTCTGGTATGACCGTAAAGCGCGCCAAATATCAATTCGACGCACAGCTGGCCAATATACTTGCTCAAAATATAGTTCCGAGTAAGCAGATTGCCAGAGCAAGAATCCCGATAGCCTCTCCTCACCAGATGTACGTATGATTAAGTCTGGATCTGGAATGTCCTTTGTATAGAGATGGTCTTCTATTAGATCCTCGTTAATGCCATCAGGCTGAAGAATACCATCCTGAATCTTGTGACTAATTGCCTTCACTGCATCAACAAGCTCAGTTCTGCCAGAGTAGCCAACTGCAATATTAAGAGAATAATCACTGTATTCTTTGGTCTCCTCTTCAGCAGCATGAATTGCCTCTTGGAGCTTCTCAGGCAAAATGTCGATCCGTCCTATGGCCTGTATGCGTACCTTGTGTTTTCGTACATCGGGATTGCCAATCACTTCAGCGAACTTGCTTTCCAGAATGCCCATGATCTCCTCGACTTCTTCACGTGAGCGTTGAAAATTCTCAATAGAGAATGCATAGAGAGTGCATACCTTGACGCCAGCCTCCCAGAGAATCCGGAGGACCTCCATTACCTTCTGGGCTCCGGCCCGATGGCCATACCAAGGTATTTCCAAGCCCTGTATTCTGGCGTATCGTCTGTTGCCATCAAGTATCAATCCTATATGTCGAGGGTTCTTACTCTCATCAAGCTGTCTATGCAACCACCACTCATAGAGTCGATATACAGGACCTGCAATATTCAACGGATCACACTACCTCATACTCGGAGATCTCGTGGGTGTAATTGGACCCACATCATTTGAGATCAAATCATCTCTGCTATCTTATCAGCCGCTCGTTTCATGTCAAGGAAGACCAGGCCCAGCTTGGCTTGGTCAGTTGTAGATACCGTGAGGCAAGCGTTTAGTCCTGCCTGAATTGCAAGTAGCCATCCATTGTCACCCTTGATAATCACCTGTTCCAGCGCACCTTTCCCAAGCTCAATTGCCGCCTTTTCTCCTAGGGTGAGCATTGCTGCAGTCATTGCTGCGACCTTCGCCTCGTCAACTTCATTGGGGAGGGCAGATACAATCGGAAGTCCTTCTACGCTAACTATCGCACATGCCTCTATCTCAGGGATGCTGCCTTGGAGCTCATTGAGAACTCCTTCCAGTGTATCACCGCGTGTCTGACTCATTGACCTCACCATAGGTTCATTTGTACATACGTTTAAGGATTACCTCTCTGGCTATTGCTTGGAATGCTCTTTTAACTCCAACCCCTTGCACTGCGATGGTCTCGTAGATTGGGACATTACTGCCAAGACCAAGGAGATCAAGCATCTCGTCTCTAGACATTCGATTTGGCAGGTCTCGTTTGTTTAGCATGACCACTATTGGTATATTGCGACCAAGTTCATCTCCGAGGAACAACTTCAGTTCCTCAAAACTCTCCGTGTTCTCCTCCCGTTGGTCCGGTGATGAGTCGGCTACAAAGAGCAAGCCGTCTGTGCCTTGAAGCACTACTTTTCTCTGGTGGCGGTGTCGCTTCTGACCGGCTACTGTGAACACATCGAATAGAACACGACCGCCCGCGCTCATCGGTACATAGTCAAAGAACAGTGTTCGATTCGTTTCATCTTCGATAGCTGTGAACTCACCTTTCTGGAGGCCTTCTACTTTTCCATAGAGCCATCTCAGAGCAGTGGTTTTACCACCGAGGGATGGCCCATAGAAGACCAGCTTAAGATGAATGCGTCCTTTGTCATCCTTACGCACGATTATAGCACCTCATTGAGTCACAGCTGACCCCGGTCGTAGTTGGCATGGCGAAGACCGACGACCTGCGTGGGTCTCAGGCCCTGCATCGGGAGGTTGAGTGTGTTAAAAAGCTAGTCTCATAAAAGCATTGCTTGAGCATACACAGGGATAGTAGCGGGTCTTTTATGGGATTAGACACGCTCGAGCTCTGCGAGGGCTGACTTCAGGTCTTCCTCATCAAGCTCATCCTTGCCTGGAGATGGTTCGACTGCCAGGAACTTATCGAGCTCTTCAGCAAGCTGTACACCCTGCTTCCTCATCACAAGACGGATCATACCGATATTGACCTCTGCTTCAGATACAACACAGAGGACGCCCTTTCCACATGCAGACGCGAATATCTTGCCCTCTGAGAACTCTGAAGTCACTATCTCAAGCTCGCCGATCTGAAGGTTCTTACCCTGTTCTTCGCTGGCGCAGAATACAGCACTCGCGATTGCCCCGATACTATCAGTGTCTACGGCATAGTAGGACAGCTTTGACACGTTTGCAATTGTGAGGCCTGTCTTATCGACAAGAATCACTTTCTTGATTCCCTTGTCCTGCCTAATGATATCAGTCAGTATTCGATCAAATGCTTTTGGATCACTCATGATAGTATCTCCTTATTCATTGTTCTTTAGGACCACTAGGATAAGTCCTTCCTTTGGTTCCGGGGCGATATTAATCTGCCCACGACTGGTGTCGAGGGTCAGAAACGACAGCGTCCCCTCCTTTAGTTCGCGAACGGCATCCATTGCCTTGCCAACCAAGGAGGTTATGATAGCAGCGACGATTTCTGTAGTTTCGGGGTCAATATCGCTACTGAGGGGTAGTCCTTCCATTGTGGTAACGACTACTCCGCGGACACCTTCTTGTGCCCTCAGTCGCTTAAGAATTGCTTGAAGTTTTTCTTGACTTATCAAACTTGGGAATCCCCGCTGCTGTCTTGTGCAATTCGCAAATCTTACCACTCTGGAGAGTATTTTAGAGTTGTGGAGATGTGCTACGCGCAGATAGGTGATTTTGCGCATTTTGTTATAATCTTGTATTCTCCGTGTATGTATGAAAAAAGGATTGGATAGCGCAATAATCGACCTTACGCGCTATCCTGAGCGAAGATTACTCTTCTTCTTCTTCTTCAAACATCTGTTTGGAACTCTTCCGCATCTGGGCAAGACCTTTGGTAAACGCCTCATCTGCTGCTGCAGAGGGAGCGCCTGATGGGGCCTCCTCCATCATCTGATCGAGCTGCTCCATCTCATTCTCTTCAGCCCTTAGTGCGTCTTCCACCATTTCGTATTTTGCCTGTGCAGGTTTTGGCGCTGCTTTGGCATATTCTTTCATTGCGGACCTAAAGGCAGCAATGCGCTTCCTGCCCTTCTTTCTACCCTCAGCTCCTTCAGCAAATGACTCCTCACCAGCTTTCTGTGTAACAAAGGTTGCTCCAAGCGTTGGGTCTAGGGTATCCATGACCTCCTCCTCCTTCTTGGCAACCTTGAGCGTGGCGGTGACCGCACGGATTCTTCGAGCACCCTCCTCGTCTGTGTATGTAACTTGAACCTGAATGGGTACCTCATCTTCTTTGATTTCCTTCTCAGGTTCAACTTCAAAGTAGAGCTCATGGTTCTCTCCGACCACTCCGATTTTGCTCTCCTTCCTCTTGGTCAGCTCTTCTATGACGGTGCGGGATACGCCCGATGCATCTTTTACCTTGACTCCCTTAGGAGTCACAAGCCTTACTTCCACATCGCGTCCAAGCAGACTTGCGCCAGCAAGTTCTGAGATACTCTTGTCCAGTTCATTGGGCGTGACATAGTACATCTGGCCTCCTGTAGCCTCTGGTAGTAGACCCAAGGTCTTCAGTTCCATACCAGCACCTGATGCGATTCCAACAACATCGACCGAAGTTCCGAATTCGAGAAACTTGCGGCCCATCTCTTCATAGAAGGCTCCTGCAGGAGTGACCTGATATCCCTCAAGAGCCCCAATTCCTTCGTTAGCAAGTCCATCAGTCAAGAGGACTACTCGTCCTACATTGCGGTGCTTAGCAACAACTGACGCCATTGCGACTGCAGGACCCAGAGCTGTGCCACCTTGATCTCGTAGAGAAGCGACGTGACTCTTGAGTCTATCAGCATTCTTGCCAACATGTACGAGTTTGATTTTGTCTAGCAATTTCTTTGTAGCATTGACAATGTTATCATAGCTTGGAAATGACTCATGTGGGAGCTGTATTTCATTCCCCGTTTCCAAATCTCTATAGAGCACGCTGCTCTCAAACTCGACCAGCCCAAACTGTGTATCGGGTGCATTTGCAGCCAAGCTCTCAATAGATGTAGTTAGACTTCGCTTGACAGCGGATAGATTTGCTCCAGCCATTGAACCTGATACGTCTATGAGCGCTAGGAATGACCTTCCACCCGTGGAGATGGTCCCAGTTTCAGTTTCAGTTTTGACAGGAGGAGGCTTGATTAGAAAGTCCCCATCGTCTCCAGCAAGAACGACTTCTCCTCCTATAATGTTCAAGGTTCCACAGAACGCACAGTGGAAAAATTTTCCAACTTTATTGTTTTCTTCCACTTGCTCTACACTCATCAGAAAGCCGCCACATTTCTGGCATGCAATAGGCTTTCCTATAATCTTCGTTACATCCTTTGCGAGGTCTCCAAAACCAATTCGCAGGACATACGGAATATCGCTCATCAGCTTCTTTGATGCTGGAAAAGCCTCTGAGCTCGTTCTTAACATAGGCATGCAATTATACCTCCAAAAACTTGCGGCCACTCATGCATGAAAGGTATTAAGTAGTTCGACGATGAAACTCGGGAACGAACAACATTTAAACAGGAGGGCGTTTAGAGGAAAAGCAGTACTCCCTAAGGTGATAATAGATGGTTGACCAGACAAAAATCAAGGGTATTGTCAGTGACACAATGGCTGCAAACGCAGACATTGAAGGAATAATTGTATGTGATTCGAAAGGGCAGGTAATATTCGGTCACACACTATCTGATGGTATCAAGCATGACGATGTTGCCAAGCTTGTTGTCAAAATCTCGGCGAATTCGTCCTCGCTCACTTCTGGCATCGACAAGGGAGGACTCAAGGAGGTCAGCATTGCTGCTGATGACGGATTTATCGTTATCCTCGGGGATGTTAAAATGGTGCTTGCGGGAATTGCGGGCGAGGGTTCCCGGGAACAGATGGGATTAATTCGCATGGCACTAAGGCGTGCGCTCCTCTCCATGATTAGCTAGACAAAAATATGCTTCAGCATTATCCTTTTTTACTCTTCAGAGGTTATTCCAGACTGTCTGAGGGTATACCTGGATATGATGTGGGTATTACCACAGTCATACCAACGGTATTTAGCACCGTGTATCCCCTCGGTATAATAGACGCGTCATGTGCTTTAAGGCATAAGTGAATCGGAAGGGATGCATCTTGGTCCATATTCAGAAGCTTGTATGCAAGGGCTTCAAGTCATTTGGTCGAGATAGTGTCATAATTAGGATGAATCCTGGATTCACTTGTATTGTTGGACCCAATGGATCTGGAAAATCGAATGTAATTGATGCAATCCTTTTCGTCCTAGGACAGTTAAGTGCCAAGACCCTGAGGGCAAATGTATTCTCGGATCTTCTCTATTCGCCTCCGAAACCTGATATGCCTCCAAAGGCAAAGAATGCGACTGTAGAGATTCATTTTGACAACAAGGATAGAAAGTTGCAGGTTGATGCAGACAAGGTAGTTGTCGAGAGAGAGCTTGATGATAATGGAAAATCGACCTGTCGTGTCAATGGAAAGGTTGTTACTCGGACTGCCGTCCTAGATTTACTTGGGGGAATAGGAGTAGACCCTAATGGCTACAATCTGGTTCTTCAGGGCGAGATTGCACAGATGGTCAAAGTCAGCCCTATTGACAGACGAAAGCTCATTGAAGAGATAGCTGGAATATCTGCCTACGATGAACAAAAGGAACGTGCTCTCAAGAAGCTTGCAGAGAGCGAGAGCAATCTTGGCAAAGTAGAGACCCAGCTTATGGAGAGAAGAAGACAACTCGAAAAACTTGAGTTGGAGAGAGAGGATGCTCTTAGATACACACAGGCAAAGAGTGAGATTCAGAGAATAAAAGTAGACAGCGTTGCATGGTCTATTGTGAAAGGTCGAAGTAGGATTGTGGCCATAAACGATACCCTCGCGGAGCGTGCTGCAGAGGCGGAAAGTCTGGTCAGAGAACTTGAAGAAATAGAAAAGAAACATGAAGAGATTGAAGCCGAGATTGAGAACATTGATGCTGAGATTGATCAGATAACCGGCGGGGACTCTGCCAGGATTTCTGAGGAATTTGGTATCGCATCAGCTGCGGTGAACCATGTTGATTCCAATCTCACTAGGGTCAAGGGTGAGTATGAGAAGATCATCCAACAGAAAAAAGACATTGAAGAACAGATATCGCTCGTTGGAAATCAGATCACAAGTGCCAAACAGAAGATTGAGGAAAAGGAAATTGAACTCTCTCAACTCGATAAGGAAATAGAAGAGTGTCAGAAAGATATAGCAAGACTTGAGGAGAGTTTTCAGAAGGAGCAATCAAATTACTATGAAACTGCACAGCGTCTGCAAGACCTGAACAATCAGATGCGCGCATTAGATGAGGGAGTATCTGAGGTCAGGTCTGCAATCAAATCCGATAACAAGGAATTAGGATTGGCATATGAGGACATTCAAGATGCTGAAAGCAGTCTCGCAAAAACCCAGGAAGAACTGGTAGAACTCGAGAGTTCCCTTCCGGAAAAAACGGGTTCACTAAAACAACAGGAGCAACTAGAGCAGTCCAAGGTACTAGAACTCGAAGAGATGGAAAGACGCCAAGAGAGAGTGGATATAGAAGCAAGCGAAGCAGCAAGAATTGTCAGCGAAACAAGAGAAGAGCTGATTAGATTACAGGCCCGACGTGATGCCCTTAAAGATGCAGAAGAGGCATTCCTGAAACGCCAAAAGGCCTTGTCAAGAGTTCTGGAACTTCGAGATTCAGGGGAGATTGAGGGAATTTACGGGACTGTTGCTGAACTGGGCAAAATTGACCCTGAGTATTCAGTAGCAATGGAAGTCGCAGGGGGAAATAGGCTCTCTCATATTGTTGTAGACGATGAAGAAGTTGCTACTCAATGCATAAACATTCTCAAGAAAGAACGTGTGGGTCGTGCCTCATTCATTCCTCTCAATAAAATTAAGGCAAAAAGTCCAGGAAAACTTCCCTCAGATAGAAGGGTGCTTGGATTTGCGATAGACCTTGTTGAATTTGAGCCTAAGTTCAAACCGGCCTTTGAATTCGTCTTTCAGGATACTGTGATTACTGAGGATTTTGAAACGGCCAAACAAGTGGGATTCAGTCGATACCGAGCTGTTTCTCTTGAGGGCGATTTGGTTGAAAAATCAGGCCTTGTTACTGGAGGCCACTTTCAGCAGAGAGGTCCTGGTCTATCTCTGCAGCTAGAAGATAATAGTGCAGAGATTGCGAACCGGCTGAAGGGCTTGGAGGAGATACTTGCTGATGTCCGAGAACAGCAGGAAGAAATACGTCAAAGAAGAAGAACCCTAGAGAAGGAAATCGAAAAACTGTCAAAGGAGAACTATAGAGGGCAGCTCGAAACAAAGCAGCTAGATGATCGTTTTCAAGAAAGAAAACTTAGGACTAGTGTACTTGCCGAAAAGATAACGACAACAAAGCAAACAATCGAAGCATTGGAGAGTCAAGTAAACGACCTAAGAGAGAGAGATGCCGAGCTCAGTGAGCATCGTGAAACCGTCAGGGCGTTACGAGATGAGGCAAATGAAGCGCTGGTAAAATCAGATGCAAACAAGATCAATCAAGATATCAAGGATTTGAAAGAGGTTCTTGAACATCATAGACGGGAACGAGAGGACTTAGTCAGCACGCTAACTGGTCTACAGGTTGCTCTTGATGAGAGGTTAGCGCCTAAGGACAAGGAACTACAGGATAGTCTTAGTAAACTCCTCGCAATTCTGCCTGGACAGAGTGAGGAGCTTGCCGAATTAGAGAGCGACTTCAGTGCGAAACAGGAAGAACTGGATAGGCTCAGATCTGAGAGAGCAAGAGTAGAAGATGCAGTCAAAGATAAACGAGTAAAACAGATGCAGCTTAAAGAGGACCTCCGAAATGCTCGCTTCCGTCACGAGGAAATTCGAGAGTCTCAGACAAGCAATGAGAAGTCGGTGTACAGACTTCAGACTGAGCAATCTCGACTAGAGACGGATTTGGTTGCATTTACTGCAGAACTTGAGAATATGGCTGATGTTGAAAAAGAGATTGAAGACCGAGCTAGAAGAGAAGAGATAACATATCGCCAGATTGAGGAATTTGAGGAGAAGATAAAGGAACTAGAACGTGAACAGGAAGCTATTGGTGCAGTCAATTTGAAGTCACTTGACGATTATGATGTTGAGAAGGGCAGATATGAAGAGATTGTTGAGAAAAAGACCAAATTGGAGCAGGAGCACAAGGAGATAATTGCCTTTATGGAGGAGCTTGAAGCAGAGAAGACTCGCAAATTCCTTTTGGTCTACAACGAGATTGCCGATAATTTCTCCAAGGTGTTTGCTAAATTGTCACCCGAAGGAGAAGCAACCCTAATGCTAGAAAATCCAGAACACCCCTTGATGGGAGGAATCACCGTCAGGTCTAAACCAAGGGGTAAAGAGCTTGTAACACTCGATGCAATGAGTGGTGGAGAAAAGACACTTACTGGCCTTGCTCTTATTTTTGCGATTCAGATGTACAACCCAGCTAGCTTCTACGTGTTTGATGAAATTGATGCGGCTCTGGATGATGTGAATGCTCATAATGTTGCGATGTTGATTTCTGAGATGGCCAAGTCATCTCAGTTCATTGTTGTTTCTCTCAGGGATACTACAGTCAGACAGGCAGACCTGCTCATTGGTATCTCAAATCAAGATGGTATCTCAAAGATTGTCTCAGTAGATCTCGAGGAGGTTGAACAGGCAGCATGAGCGAAGATGAGGGGTTTCCATTTTGGGCAACACCACCCTATATCTTGCTGACCGATGTTCTTCAACTAGACAAGATTGAGCCTTGGAACGTGGATGTTGGAAAGCTAGTAGTTTCGTTTCTCAGAGAGATGAAACGTTTGGGGGATATTGACTTCAGAGTATCTGGAAATGCACTCTATTCTGCATCCGTGATTTTCATGAGGAAGACTAGAGAACTGGTTGAGCTGGGAATTCTTCCTCCTGAAGTTGATGAGGACGATGACGATTTTGAGATTCCAATGATTCATCCTCCGTTTCGACTCACTAACCGTAGAGTTACTCTTCAAGAACTTCTAGTGGCTATGGATCGTGTTTTGACCAAGGGTGTTCGTAGTCGTGCTAGTCCAACCAAGCAAAAGATGAGAACACGGGCTGATCCCCTCACATTCAAAATGGAGATAGATAGAGTTAATGTCGAGGAAAACATAGCAGATGTCTTGGCAGACTTGCACAGGTTGATGAAAATTGGAGAGATTGTGAGATTCGTAGATATCTTGATGAATCACACTCGAAGAGAGATTGTACGAGTCTTCTTTGCACTATTGCACCTCTATGCTAGAGCCTATGTTGACATTTGGGAGGATGATAGGGGCGTTATTCAGGTACAGCTCCTCGAACCTCCTGAAGAAGAGGACTTTGATATTGAGATGTCGCAGTCCCAACTGGAGTTGTAGATAGTGAGCGAAGATCTCTTGACTCTTGAAGCTGCTCTTTACGCAGCAGGAAGACCGCTAACACTTCAAGAGCTTGCAGAGCTAATCGCAAAGGCAGAGTCTACGACCAAGAAACTCCTTGAGGATTTGGGGTTTCAATACAATAAGAGAGAAGGTGCCCTAGAAATAATCTCTCTCCCGCGTGAGCGATACGTAATGCAGCTGAAACCAGAGTTGACTCCACGGGTTGGTAAGTTGATACCTGGGGGCCTACTGTCTTTTGCAACACTTCAGACTTTGGTGTATATCGCATTAAAACAGCCAGTTGTTCAATCTGAGCTAGTGAACCAGAGAGGCACACACTGTTATGACCATGTTCGGGAGCTTGTAGAAAAGAAGTTTATTGACGCCACACCAGAGGGAAGAAGCAAAGTACTCAAGACCACACCACTTTTTGCTGACTATTTTGGCTTGGATCAAGACAAAATCAAATTGAAAGCTCAGCTCAAATTCAAACTAAAACGGATACTCAGCGAACAAAGCGAGCTGGAAGATAGAAATGCAGAACTCCTCTGAATATGTATCAAGGATATCGCTATCACAGAGGCGTCCAAAATTAGCTATTCTCTAGAAATGCGGAGCTTCTGAAAAATTCGAGATAGAGTTGCTATGTCATCCTGTGTCAATTGACTAAACATCTTTTGAAAGAACTCATTTCTTCTATCTGTCCTTTTCTTCAATAGCTGGAGAGCCTTCTGACTCAATCTAATCTGGACCTGCCTTCGATCAGTTTCCAGTCGCTCTCTCAAAAGGTAACCTCCTTCTACCAGTTTATCCACATAACGCGTTGCGGTGCTTGCAGGAAGTGGAAAGTGCTCACATAGATCCCCCATGGTACTCTCTGATACTTCACCTACATACTCGATGATTCTTATTTCTTGAAGAGAGAGGTTTTCTTCCTCAAAATCAAGTATTCTCGATACCTGTCGTACTAATCCGAAGTACGTGTTCAGCATGTTTTGAAGATTTTCTCCCATGATAATGTGATCATCATTCAGATTCATAAATGTTTCCATAATGGAATATTACCAATATGGAAGCATTTATATACTTCCATTATGGAAATATTCTATAATGGAAATTATATCCGGTTGGTGAAAATATTGAGTACAGTTTACCAGAAAATAGATGCCTTCTATGGAAGATTGAACGGAAGTTACTATGGCATTATGGCAGTAGTGACATCTGTAGTATCACTTGTATTCGCAATTCTGCTTTATGTTGGAATCGATCCTTCGTTCTCATTTCTGACTCATTACTTGAGCACAATTGGGGCATCTCCAACGGTAGCAGGATTGGTCTATACTCTAGGAATGCTAATCACGAATCTGTTTAGAGTGCTTTTTGCGCTATTCATAATCAGGTTCTTCCAGCTAAAGGGTTCCGGGAAGAAGATAACTTGGACTGTCTTCGGAATATCAGTAATAACCTCGATAGGCTGGGGGATTAATACATTTGTCCCTTACACTCTCAGTCTTATGCTACATATTTCTAGCATCATGGTCTATTTCTTTGGGAGTATCATATCCCAAATGCTGATTGTCGGAATTGAACTCAAGAATCCAGGGATTCCAAACTATTTAGCCGTCTTTGGATTCATAGTGATAACCACCTTTCTCGCCTTTTTTGTACTGGAGATTGCGGTGTTCACATCAATGATGACCGACAAGACCCTATCCGTAATATCCGAGTGGCTCGCATATCTGTCGATAATTGTTTGGGTGACAGTGCATAGTATCTATACAAAAAATGCAATCTAGAAATTTCAAAAAGTGATGTGTTCAAAGAGAAATCAACTATTGAACACTTCACTGTTTTTTATCATCTTGTGCAATCAGCAAACTCTTGGTATGGGTTCTCCATAGGGAACCTGAATGATTTTTGTTCCACCTATCTGTGTCTTCATGATTACCCGAGGTTTGCCTTCTCTGACTTTGCCAACAACTTGTGGGGACTTTGTAGGTTTATGTCCACGAAGAGCTGAGAGAATGTCATCAGTGCTACTGCTTTCCACGGTCATCAGGACCGTGCCTTCGTTGCTCATATGTAATGGGTTGAGTCCAAGAATCTCACACAATGACCGCACCTCAGGGCGGACTGGTATCAATTCTTCTTCAATTTGAAATTCATGTCCAGATTTCTTGGCAATTTCATTAAGTGCAACAGCAGTACCTCCTCGAGTAGGATCCTTCATGGCATGTATGCCACCTACATCAAGACATGTCCTGATAGGTTCCCATAGAGGTGCGATATCGCTTACTAGATTTGTATCGAATTCAAGTCCCTCTCTGTGCGCTAGGAGTGTAGTTCCATGGTCGCCAATAGGTCCTGTCAGAATGATATCGTCCCCAGGCTTTGCTCCACTGTCAGTGATTGGTCTATCTAAGTAAAGCTCACCAATTCCGGTTGTTGACATAACAACTCCATCCAGTGTGCCCCTAGGCATCACTTTTGTGTCGCCAGCAATCATTGCGACTCCAAGAGGTTCAATAATGTCATTCAGTGATTTTAGGATAATGCGGAGCGTTTCTACTTCAAAGCCTTCTTCAACAATGAGCGTATTAGTCATTGCAACAGGACGGGCGCCCATAACAGACAGATCATTGATTGTCCCGCATGCGCTGATTGTGCCAATATTTCCTCCGGGAAAGAATATTGGATGCACTGTATGAGCGTCTGCACACACTATGACCTTGTCACCATCGATCTTCAATGTGGCACCATCATCCATTTCATCAAGGCCAACAGTACCAACCTTCCTTCGGCCAAAGGAGGGAATGATGGTTTCCTCTAAGAGCCGCTGCATCACCCTGCCACCTGCCCCATGTGCAGTTTCAATCTTGCTCATCGTGAACATCTCCGAGTGGATATAGCGTATCGGTCCACATTTATGAAGGGTCGCTTTATGCCACTATTGATAGGCATGGTCAGTGAGCAAGATTTAAAACATCTCTATAGTGAGCGACACTGAAATTTCTAAGAGGTAGTCTAAGATGGGAATCTGGCACGGAAGATCCGGACGCACATCCACCGGCGCACGAATAAAGAAATTCAGAGGCAAGAGAAAACATCAGATGGGACGAGTCCCAACTGAAACCCTGATGGGTGAGCCTAAGAGAAGAGCTATTGATAGCAAGGGCAAATCAAAGAAGATGCCTGCCATCACTGTCAAGTACGTAAATGTCACAGATCCAAAGAAGAATACGACCGTCCGTGCAGAGATTCAAGATGTGGAGAACAACCCAGCCAACATGGACTACCAGAGAAGAAAGGTCATCACAAGAGGAACCATCATCAAAACAACGGCTGGAAAGGCAATGGTGACCAGTCGGCCAGGGCAAGATGGAATTCTAAATGCTGTACTTGTTTAGTGATGGTGATCAGATTCTTCAGTGTGTCAATTACCCTTTTCCTTCTATTCAGAACAGAGGTTAGGCAACTTCACCCACAAGATCTGTGATTATGAACTCCTTGCCGCCTATGATTTCAGTAGAACTGCTCTTGCATCTGGGACATTTCATGGGAGAGAATACAGCAATCTGAGGGGAAACATCTGAGTCCATTTGGGATTCTCCCTCAAACCCACATTCACTGCAACGCAGTCTACCTCTCTTCTTCGTGATTCTCAGTTCGGCGCCTTCTATTATCGAATTTTTACTTGCTATCTCAAAATTAAACATCAATTGTTCAGGTACCAGAAAAGTGAACTCACCCACTTGGACATTGACTGCCGTCACTTTGATGACATTGTTCTGTTTTGCGGCTTCGGCTGCGGTTTCAACTATTTGAAGAGCTGCTGAGAATTCATGCATGTTGCTTCAACCTAAGAAACTTGCGAGCTGATTTCATTAAGTGGTTTCTGTTTTAATACATATTCAGACCCTTTATATGAAATCATGTTGATGACTAGCCATTCTGATGTGCCTTGAAGGGAGATAATACTTTGTCGAAAACCGATAGGACTTCAAAGAAAGTAAAGGACGCGACCTCTAAGAAAGCAACCACGAAGACAGATCCAAAGAAGACCATCTCAAAATCAAAATCATCCAAAAAGACCAGTCCAAAAAAGAAAACACCTGCAAAGAAAGATAGCAAAGAGAAATCCAAAACAAGTAGCAAAGCAGCCACGTCGGTTTCCTCAAAAAGGCCACTCAAAAAGTCCGAATCACTAAAAGTAATACCCGGTCCCAAGACGGTGCTAGGCAAACCTCAGGCGAGCAGGCAGTCTGCAACAAATGAGATACTTAATGAACTGGCAACGGAAATTCGAAGTGACGATGAACAGGTTCGCTTAGGCGCACTAGAAAGAATTGCAGTAATTGAAGGAGTTCAAGCCACAACTCTGCTGACTGAAGCATTGAAAGATTCAAAGTATATGGTAAGAATACATGCTGCTGCAGAGCTTGGTGAGAGAAAGGACAAAAAAGCAATCGACCCTCTCATAGGGGCCCTTGATGATGAGTCTGTTTTTGTTCGTCAGGCAGCGGCTGGAGCACTTGAGAGTATTGGAGGAGCAAAAGCAAAGAAAGCGGTTGCCGCTGCGGAGAAAGCGGGCCTTCTACTTGATGAGCTTCCAGAAGGCAAGCGTCTAGATAGCTGAATGAAGCTTTAAAATGAAGATTTAGCGGACTAGTTGAGTGTAAGGACAGCAACATTTGTCTTATATTCAAACAGGGTAATGCAGCATAGACCGATTCATTGAGGTTACTGCAAATGTCAAATCCACCTGATGATGTGAAACAGATTGAGGCCGCCATTAAAGATCTCGATTTAGACTATATGAGGGGATGGATATCAGAGGCCGAATACAATCAAAAACTCGCAGACCTTAAGGAGCAGCTAATTGCGGCTGGAGGCACTCCTACAACAAGTTCAGCGCCTTCAATAGTAAAGCCTTCAGACCTCTCCGATGCTAAACTTCATCCACGCCCGTCTGATAGGAAAGCAACATTGGACCCCGTCAATGCGGTCAAGAGAACAGTGCAGGCGATGAGAAGGATATCGATTGAGAGGATTGCTCAAGATTCAGGAGTTCCCGCTCACGAGGTTTCCAAGATACTCTTAGATCTTCTTGATGGAAGAGAGATTTCGGGGCGTGTGGATCATGATTCGGGAGATTTCATTCTAGGAACAGGCTCAGGACCAGCACCAAAGACAGTTCATGGGTGCCCCTATTGCCGAGCAGAACTAAATCGAGTTGCAGTGAAAGGAGACACAATCACCTGTGGCGTGTGTCGTCAATCGTTCATCGTTTCCTAATAGTATTTCCGTAGAAGTTTCTCTCAACAGATATATTCGAGTAGTGACTTGATAGAATCGATGTTCTATGAACCTAGTTGAGGCCTGTCTGAAAGCAAACGAAACAGCCGCCTTAGAAGCGCTAAAGGATATGTTGTCCCGCGCTCAGCCATCTGCAATTTGGGCAATACTTCTGCATGCGGCATCGTGGCATGAACAGCGGACCTACGACACGCCTCATTCCAGTATTCTTATGTACGCAATACATAGAATGATTGAAGACTTGGGGCCTCATTCTAAATTGCTAGTTGAAGAACATGAGTTGGTACCTGTCGTTGTACCGTCAGAACTAAAGAAGCATTTACAGCTAGCACTTATTCAGCGCCTGACCCAGAATCTTACAGCTGTGGACCATTATTTACCAGAGCGGGGGCCCAGATATGATGTGAAATCAGGCATTGACTCTCCCGGGAATCTCATGCGCAAATTCACACAGTCAATCAGAGAAAAGAGCGTAGTTGGAGCCATGGAAGCAGGTATTGGACTGGTGTCAATGGACCAGACTCAGAGATTCGCACGATTGGCGCTTTCAATGGCGGCAGAGCATCCGGATAACCTTGGACATGGTTTCATCATGCCTGTATCACTGTTGGTGGAACTGCCTGAGGCAAAATACAGGCATCCAGTAAATGCAGCGCTCTGGCATCTCATGGAATATATGGTGAGGAAAGTTCCGAGCAAGAGCCCTGAGAAGTATGCGCCTGATGACCAATCTAAGCACCCTGCTGAGCCCGTAAATATGACACC
>JBHLQM010000027.1:35774-39271 GCA_048884785.1 Candidatus Thorarchaeota archaeon
CTACTCATCACCCTTTCTGTAGGACTCAGCAAGAAGGTCTGGAATATACCGGACTTGCATTCCTGTTGGAGAATCATGCATCATATCCTGGATTTGAATAGTGCAGAAGGGGCACTCTGTGGTCACCATATCTGCACCGGTGGCCTCGATGTATTCCTTCTTGGTATTGGCGATCTTCTGAGAGAGATCTCGTTTTCCTGCACGAACCCCACCTCCTGCACCGCAGCAACGGTTCTTCATGGGGTCTTCAATATATGTCAAGCCAGGGATGAGTTTCAGAAGCTCGATAGGCTCACCGTAGACTCCTTGTCCTCTGCCCAAGTGACAGGGTTCATGGTACGTGACTTTCAGGTCAATTTTGCCCTTTGGATGAACAATATTCTCCCGGCCTATTACATCTGTCATATACTTGGATAGATCATAGACCTTGAATTTGGGAGGTGTGCCTCGCGTCTCCTGGATGTAGGGGCGATGGTCTTCTGTGAGAGTCTTGCCACAGCCGGCACAGGCTACAACGACTGTGTCGAAGTTGTACTTCTCCATGGCATTCTCGAAGATCTCAGTGACTCGCTCTACTGCAGCATGAGCGGTATTGAGGTCACCAGTCCTGAAGGCGGGACTTGCACAGCACCACTGTTCCTTGGGAACTATGACATCGATATTATTGCGGTTAAGAACTTCAATGAGTGCCTTTCCAGTACTCTGCATTCGATAGTCGATTAGACAGCCTGTGAAGAACCCTACTCGGCCTCGTGGATTCTCTACCAAGAACTCCTCAGTATTCAGACTATGCAGGAGCCCTGTGTCTTTTTCTGGCACAGCACGCCCGGTCTCGTTGACGGCATCAATAAATGCCTGCTGACCCTCAGCGAGTGGATAGCCTGCCTCGACGGCCTTGTGACGAAGCAGTTCAACAGCCAGCGTCGGAATGTCAATCTTCTTCGGGCATATGTCAGTGCACATTTTGCATGTGGTGCAGCTGTATACAGATTCATTCATTGCCATTGCCACACGGTCTTCCACATCTCGTGGGTCGAGTTCTAGTCGCGCAATCTGTCGGATGATCATAGGGCCAGGATAGTCCCACGTTTCATGCACGATTGGACAATTAGACAGGCATGCACTGCACTCGATACACTTTCGTATCTCACGCAGTTTCTCTATCTCTTCGGCGTGAATGATCTCCGGTCTCTGAGGAGGTTTATCGCGAGAAACATAGGGTCTGATACGTCGAATTCTATAGCTGGTCTGGGCCATGTCGGTGACCAGGTCCTTTATGACAGGCATCTTCTCAAGAGGTTCTAGAATGAGTGTATTCTCAGGATTGGCCTTGGTCCTGCACGCGATCCGTGCGGTCCCATTGACCCGAACAGCACACGACCCACACTGTCCACCTCTGCACTCCCAACGGAATGCAAGACTTGAGTCGTACACGTCTTGGATGTAGAGAAGAGAGTCGAGCACGGTCATTCCGGGTTCATACTCAACATCGAACTCCTGAAAGTATGGTGCATCATCCTTGTCTGGATTGTAACGCTGTACACGTGTCTTGAATGTCTTGGTCATCTTTGGGTCCTCCTCATGGAAGTGGTACCTTGGTCACCACCACATCGTCCTTTCGAAGTTCCATCTTCCCATCTTTGCCCTTGCGAATTACGATATTGTAATAGCCCTTGTCATTGGGGTCTGCATCTGTTCTGAAGTGAGCTCCTCGACTGCCCTTTCGCATGAGAGCTGCCTCTGCGACCATCCGTGCAGTTCGTACCATATGTTCAAACTCAATTGCCTGATGCCACCCGGGGTTGAATCGTTTCTCGGGTACAGCCACTTTGATATTTGGAACAACCTTAGATTCGATTCGTTTCAGCTCTTTGACTGCATATGCCATGTCCTTTTCATTTCGAAATATCTGCACTTTTTCCCACATGAGCTCAGTGAGTTCTTTGCGTGCATCAGCCGGAGAGATACCCTCCATACGCGTAAGGAGTGCTTCTAGTTTCTGGAATTCCTTCTGAATCTCGTCTCTATCGACACCTGTGCGGTCATGTTTCTTCGCAAATAGAGCTGCGCTCTTTCCAGATAGCGCTCCAAAGACTTGCGTGTCTGCCAAGGCGTTTCCTCCAAGTCTGTTACCACCATGAACACCACCAGTACACTCACCTGCTGCAAAGACTCCAGGGATTGTTGACTGAGAATCGGCATCTATCTTTATGCCACCCATGAAGTGATGAGCTGTTGGTGAAACCTCCATTGGCTCGTGGCGAATATCGACACCGGCATCTTCAAACTGCTCAATCATACTCTCTAATCTGAACTCTATGATTTGATGGGGAAGATGGGCAATGCTCAGGAACACGCCACCATTTGGACCTCCCCGTCCCTGAAGTACTTCGGTCATGATTGACCTCGCGACCTGGTCACGTCCTGCAAGTTCCATCACCTCAGGATAATATCGATTCATGAACCGTTCGCCCTCGCTATTGAGAAGAATTCCACCCTCTCCTCGAACAGCCTCGGTAACAAGTTTCCCTCTTGCGCTCTCAGGTGCTACCATTCCAGTTGGGTGAAACTGAACCATTTCCATGTCTACGAGCTCGGCACCTGCCTCATAGGCCATTCCATAGCCATCACCTACATCGAGCTGTGCGTTGCTTGTTACCTTGAAGATTCGTCCTGCACCGCCAGTCGCCATTACAGCTGCCTTTGGTCTAAAAACAAGATAATCACCATATTTCAGGTCAACCGCTGTGACTGCCGCGATTCTGCCATCCTGAAGAAGCAAACTTGTGGCGAAAATCTCATCAAAGACACGAACGGAAGTCTTCCGAATTGCCTCAGTGAGAGTGATCATGATTTCAGAGCCTGTTCTATCCGATGCATAGGCGGTTCTTCTCCAGGTCTGTTTGCCAAAGGTTCTCTGTGCAATCTTACCCTCGGGCGTCCTATCAAAGACTGCACCGAACTCCTCCAAATCATAAATGCGCTCTGCCGCATCATTGACAAGAATCTGAGCTAGATTCTGGTTGTTCAGGTAATTGCCGCCTACGATAGTATCCTTGAAGTGAGTTTCAATATCGTCCTTGGGATCAACATTTCCAAGCGACACATTGTATCCGCCTTCAGCCATAGCAGTATGTGCCTTGCCGACGAGTTCTTTACTAATCATAATTACATCAAGATTGTACTTTGACGCCTCAATAGCAGCACGGCATCCTGCGCCGCCAGCGCCAATAACAAGAACGTCACAAAGAATTGTCTTGAATGGTAAGGTAGGTTGTTCCAACAGCTGACCTCCAAAAGAGTAATTCCTCTGATGAGTCGGCGGACCTTAGCCCCCTTTTAGGAGTTGCTGTTTAGGGAATTGATTTAGAAAAGGCGGTTTGGCGCGAATAATTGCGAGTTTGGTAATGGTTTTTAGTGATTGTGCAATAGCAAGAATAGACTATTCGGCTCGGAAGGCAAAGTCATTGGGAGTTTGGTTCATGGGAAAAGAAGAC
>JBHLQM010000028.1:0-37891 GCA_048884785.1 Candidatus Thorarchaeota archaeon
TCATACACGGCACTCGCGTCTGATTTCATCTTTTTCTCCTCAGGACTTTTGAATTACTTCCTCAAACAGTTTCGCATATTTGGGTACAATCTTGTCTGCAGAAAAGTGCTCCTCAACTCTCTTTCTTCCTGCAAAAGCATACTTCCTTCGAAGTGAGTCATCCTCTAGAAGATCTATTACGGCCTGAGCATATTCTTCCATTTCAAACCCCTTTGTCACCATCCCATCTTTTCCAGGTCGCACAAGTTCTGGTATCCCGCCAGCTGGAGTGGTCACAACAGGTAATCTACATGACATCGCTTCCAACAGGACAAGAGGCATTCCTTCAAGTGTTGAATTCAATAGAAACATGTCCGCCGAACACATGATTTCCTGCATGTTGCTCTTGATCCCCAGCAAATGCACATTATTACAGAGGTCTAATGCCTCAATTTTTCTCTCAACCTCAATCCGCGTCGGACCATCGCCTGCAATGATAAGTCTGGCCTTTGGGAAGTGGTCAACTACCACTCGCATAATCTCAACTAGCTCTACCACTCGTTTTACTTCTCTAAAATTCGAGGCATGAAGGAGGACTCTCTCGTCAGGATGGAGTTTCTGTTCGCCATTCTCCTTTCTGAGTGAAACGCAACCACTTTCAACTGTAAGGCAGATTCCTTCAAGGTGTGAGAATTTCTCAATGTCTATGAAGTTTGGGATTACGTGTATCTCTCTCTCAATGCCAAGTTCTTCATGCGCCTTTCTTCTGAGAAAATCAGAAACTGCTGTTACACCATCGGCCCGCTCTACAGTATGCTGTACTACCGGTTTGTATGCTGGATCAAGTCCGAGAGTATGTACATCTGATCCGTGTAGTGTGACAACATAGGGAGTCTTGGTAATTTCTCTAGCCATATATGCTGACATAGCATGCGGAATTGCATAATGAGAATGGATTAGATCAAGTTTCGATTCACGCACAGTCTTTACAATCTTAGAGGCAAGAGTCATTGTATATGGAGGACCCGTGTTTTTGAAGACCGGGTAATCGAAGGAATCCACTAGGTCAACATACACTCCCTGCGTTTGCTCCCACATGAGCGAAAATGGCCGCTGATATGTGATGAAGTGAATAATGTGTCCCATTCCCGCAAGATGCTGTCCTAGTCTGGTAGCAAGATACCCGGATCCACCAACTGATGGAAATAGATTCACACCTATTCTCACGCTATTCCGCCTAGATTGGTCGATATCATTTATCACCTTTAAGCCAAATGGTCTGTACAATTCGCAGTCTGCAAACCTTGATTAGATGGGGGTATGGTATGCAGATGCATGAAGAATTCGGACAGTCCATCAATTCTGGTTATTTGTGCCCATCCTGATGACGAATGTATTGGAGCCGGCGGCACAATAGCGGTGCATTCCTCGATGGGAATTCCAGTTGATGTTCAATGTCTGACGGCAAATCAAATCCGAAAAAAAGAGCTTGAGGCAGCCTGCAAAGAACTTGGAGTGAGGAAAGTCTATTCCAGTATCAGGGATGATTTTGCATTAGATATGTCACTCACCAAGGAGGTTGCGAACGTGATACTTGAGTCACGGCCAGCCATTATTATTACACATTCCCCTGATGACTACAATCAAAATCATGTCATTTGTTGTCAGATTGTAGAACAAGCGGCAGAGTGGGCTTCTCATAAAACTGTCTATGAAAACGCTCATCGCGTTGAGCGCATCTACCATATGGAAATTAATACGCTCTTCTCTCATCCAAATGTGATGATGGATATCTCCGGTTCATATGACCGCGCTCTGAGTGCTCTTCTCAAGTATAAAACGCAGATAGCAAAATCTGATGGGTTTTACACTAAGCTATATGATGCAAGAACGCGCCTACGAGGGGTTCAAAGTTCATGCGGACGTGCTGAAGCGTTTACAGTAAAAGTGCCCTATCATGCAGGACCGTTCTATGAGAAAAACAGTGCAAAGAGCCTATTCTGAAGTTCCCGTTGCACCATCGGCCTTTGTTCGTCTTGCAGCAAGAAGGGCTTTCAACTCTCCCATCATACTCATTCCACCGCCTGCTGGCTTTGGAGAGGGGGCCTTTGCAACAGGCGCTGATGCCATCCCGGGAGCAGCATCTGCTGCAGCAGATGGTCCTACAGTGGCTCCAGAAGCTATTCGATTAGCAAGAGAGTCCATCCTGGATTCTAGTGCGCCTATCCTTGAGTCAAGATCTTCAATATTCTTTTCCAGGCTTCCAAAAGCGTCGATGAGCTTGCCAGTAATTATGCTTACAACCTCACCAAGTTGCCTCAGCTTTTCCTCGGTAGGGTCTTTGAGTGCCCACTCAAACTCTTCCATAATGAAATCTTCATCATCGCCCATTTCTTGCGCCTCTGGTCATCTAGATTTTGAAGTTTTTTTGCTATAAAGCTTGTCTGCATTAGCGATTTTCCTCATGAGATTGTCACGAGTGCCTGAACAACCTTTTGTGAGATTTCGAGAATTTCCCTCACTCTTTCATCCGAGCTCGCTTCACAAGTTATTCTAATTACTGGTTCTGTTCCGGATGGGCGAACCAAAACCCAACCATCTGAGAGTGATATTCCCAATCCATCCACAGTTATGACCTCTCTGACATCACTCATTGCTTTTGGCAATTCCTGCTCGAGTGATTTCATTACTTGATTTTTCTTGTCACTTGAAACAGGAATCTTTGTCTTAAGAAGTGGATATGTTGGGATTTCAGCAATGAGTTCCCCGAATGACCTGTTTGTCTTGGCCATCAGTTCAAGAACCTTACAAGCGGCTAAGAATGGTTCAGGTGCTAGATGGAATTCGGGAAACAAGAAAACACCGCATGCTTCCCCCCCATGAACAGCTTTCAGTTCATTGAGTTTAATGGCTACCTGAATATCTCCAACTGGTGTTCTAATAGTATTGCCCCCTGCTTTCTTCACAACCTCATCGAGTACTTTTGAGCTATCCACGGTGGTCACAATTGTCTTTGAAGAGCCTGCTGTCAGGATCTCTTTTGCAAATAATGCGATTGTCCTATCTCCCCTCACAACCTCGCCGGTTTCAGAAACAAAAACCACTCTATCGGAATCACCATCATGCGCGATACCAAGGTCTGCCGCTGTTTCTTTCACCATACTAATCAGATCGCCAAGCGTCGCTTCCTCGGGTTCGGATTTTCTTCCTGGAAAGTGACCATCAAGTTGCCCGTTTATTGTAATCACCTTGCACCCAAGTCTCTGCATGAGATATGGCGTCAAGACACAAGCCGCTCCATTTCCGGGATCAACGACCACTTTGAAATTCTTGCCCTCTATGGCGGCTCTATCGCAATTCTCCAGAAGGGATTGAATATGCTTCTCCACCGCCGTTTCGAGGTGACTAACAGAACCAATCGCATCCCAGTTTGCAACTTGGAACTCTTCCGAGTAGAAAATTCTCTCAAGCTCTGCTTCCATCTCAGGTGTGTATCCCATTGAGTTGGAGTTCCAGAACTTAACACCTGTGTACTCTGGAGGATTATGTGAGGCAGTGACCATAACTCCTGCGGAGAATGGTGGCTCTGATGCCGCTACTGTGAACGCTAGAGTAGGTGTAGGGATGATACCTACATCAACAACATCTATTCCTGTTGATACAATCCCTGCGGTGAGTGCGTCTGACACCATGCGTCCAGTAGTTCTTGCATCCCGACCAATTACAACTGTACCTTTCTTCAGATATGTGCCCAGAGTCTTCCCTAGCTTCAATGCCATGTCCAGATTGAATTCTGTGCCGTAGACCTTTCTCACTCCAGTAGTTCCAAAGAGTTTTCCTGCCATGATGCTCACCGCGCATCATGAACTCTACCTAGAAAAAGATGTCTGCATGAGCGGGATAGTTCTATATGCCTTAGCTCTTCCTCAGAATTGAGGTCCATCACTATGCCATTCTTCGAATATCACGGAGCAAAGATGCATTATGTGGATATTGATCAGAGCGAAGAACCCAGCAATGGATTGCCATTGGTCTTCATACATGGGGCCGGCTCTTCTATGATGATCTGGACTCTGCAGCTGCTTGAGTTTCGCAAGAGGCATCGTGTGATTGCATTGGATCTTTATGGCCATGGAGATTCTGAGGATATTGAACGACCTCCAGACATTGAGAAGGGGTTCTCTAGGCAGCTTGCGGCTCTCCTGGAGCATCTTGAACTTCAGGAGTATGTCTTGATTGGCCATTCAATGGGCGGTGGTGTAGTAATGTCATACGCCCTAGAGAACAGAGATCCAAGACCCAGCGCTCTTGTTCTGGTTGGCACCTCCTCTGACCTCGACCTTTCCAAGATTGCCTTGGGTCTAGCAATTGAAGCATTTGAGGACCATTCACCAAAATATGACATCAAGGATTTAGATGACGACTTCAAAGTTTTCTCTCTCGTCAACTTCCAGCAGAATGCAACCAAGTTTCAAGCAAATACTATCTTGAAAGACCTTCAAGCCTGCAATAACTTCGACATCACTCCTAGGCTCAATGAGATCACAATCCCGTCACTTGTTCTCGTGGGAGAAGATGATGACATTATCACTCCTCGCCGAGCAAAGCAGCTCGAAATGGCCCTCCCGCGAGCAGAGTTTGCCATTGTAAGGGGAAGTGATCACTCTCCAATGGTTGAGTCTCCTGACATCTTCAATGACATCCTCAACAAGTTCCTGCATTGGGTTGAGAAAAACGGAAATTAGCAACTGAAATCTAAATCAAACGAAACCTTATTAGAGCCGTAGGACTTATCGCAGAATAAGATACCGAACCGCCTACTGCGGTGAACCTTCGAAGGATGAAATGCAAATGAGCAGCAGCTATGATTATCTCTTTAAGGTCGTCGTACTGGGAGAGGGCGCAGTAGGCAAGACAGCAGTCGTCACCCGATTCTCCCACGGTTTCTTTCGCACCGACTATAAGACGACAATTGGCAGCCAGTTTGCTGTGAAGAATATCGACGTTAGCACAAGCGCGGGTGACAGGGTTACTGTGAAGCTGCAGATTTGGGATGTGGCAGGACAGTCCCGATTTCAGATTCTGAGGCCAATGTACTACAGAGGTTCAAGTGGTGGCGTGCTTGTCTATGATGTAAGTCGAAGACGAACATTCATTGTACTTGAGGAATGGCTGGCTGAGCTTGAGAAAGCAGTCGGCAAGAAGATACCATTAGTGCTAGTAGCAAACAAGACCGATCTTCCTGACCGTGTGGTAGAGCCAGCTGAAGGGCGGGAGTTTGCAGATAGGCATGAGATGCCCTATATTGAGTCATCTGCAAAGACTGGTGAGGGCATTGTGGATATATTTGATCGACTTGGAAGAACCCTTGTGGAAAAGCGTGCTTCAAGTGATGAATGAGAGTTCCTCAGAACATTTTTCATTGGAGTGGACTCTAGGCATAATCTCGATGTGTTGGAAATGGTAGACCCAAACGAACTATATCCAGTCAACACATTTTCCGCTATTGCTTGGGCACTTGATTATTACTTCAAGAAAGATACAAAACACAAGCGGCCGGGTGTTGTTGAGCTCACCTTTCCCTCTGGTCAACATAAAGAACGCCTTCAAAAAAAGGGTGAGCATGAAATAACAGTCTGGTATACAGAGAGGAGCATTCACATCAGATCTCGATGTCTATATGACAAGAAGTGCGATTTCAATAGTGAAAGGATAGGCGCCCGTGACAGGGACAAACTCAAGGAGCTTGGTTGGGAAGGAACCGACTCTCGCGCATTCTTCAAGTCAGTGACCAAGTGGCTATTGAAATTGAATCTTGACTATGTAACATTCATTAGAGCACTGGTCACAGTCTGCGATAGAAAAGTTGAGATCCCCCTCACAACCAAGTATGGCCGCACGTTTCAGAAGTTTGATGAATACAGAAGAAACCGATGGCCGGAGGACGCAAAGCCTGATGACAAGCCTCGTTTTCTTGAAGAGGTTCTTGTCCGTGTCTGTTTTTGGATTCAGTCTGCATCTGAGGTCGGAGCCTTAAAGGAATGAATGCAATCAAAAGTTCTAAAGCGGACATTCTTCCTTTGGACAGTATATGGGGCTGATATCAGTTCATGAGAATTGGGTTGTTGATTAATCCTATTGCAGGTATGGGTGGACGAGTAGGTCTCAAAGGAACTGATGGAGTTGTTGAAGAGGCTATCCAACGAGGAGCGGAACCTGTTGCACACGAACGTGCCTTAGATTTCTTGAATGGTCTGGTATCAGCTTTGCTACCTTCTCAAATTGTAGAAATTCTAACATGCCCTGATGCCATGGGAGAAAACGCTGCAAGAGAATCATCCTTGGCATATGAAACAATTGAATATGCTATTGGCTCAGAAACAGATGCTGAGGATACAAAGAACTGTGTTAAACTGCTATATGAAGAAGGAATACGCCTTCTGGTATTTGTTGGAGGGGACGGTACTGCCAGAGATGTACTGGACGCAGTCAATGAGTATGACCTGGGAGATTTGCTTGTCATAGGAGTCCCATCCGGTGTTAAGATGTACAGCGGGATTTTCGTAGTCAATCCAAAGGATGCGGGCGAAGTCATTCGTCTTATCTTAGAGGGGACTGCAACCTCAACGGAGTTCGAGGTCATGGATGCAGATGAGGAAGCCATCAGAGAAGATCGGTTTATCATCAAGCTATATGGATATCTTAGAGGGCCCCTAGTTCCTGCGCGTTTTCAAGGTGCAAAGCAGGCAAGTCCTGAAACAATTGATGAGAACGAGGCTCAGGAGGCAATTGCCCGATACATCATTGAATCAATGGTTTCTGATGGCGTCTATATATTGGGTCCTGGAACCACAGTCAAGACCGTGGCACGCATGCTAGGTATGAAGAAGACTACCCTTGGCGTTGATATCTATACAGAGCAACAGACATACAATGATGTGAATGAGGACACGCTTCTGAGAATTGTAACTTCACCTTCCAAGACCTGGATCATCGTATCTCCTATAGGTCATCAAGGCATCCTCTTTGGTAGGGGGAATCAGCAGATTAGTCCAAAAATAATCGATATGGTTGGCAAACAGCATGTGACTGTCATCTCAACCCCTGCTAAATTGCAGGGAATCGAGGGCGGCACACTCAAGGTAGATACGGGACAAGAGAGTACCGACAACATGCTGCGGGGTTATATCAGAGTAATCACAGATTATAACGAGATTCGCCTTGTAAGAATTGAATGAGTGTGTGTGAATGTGATTGTTTTGCTGACTGACTTTGGGGAATCAGAATATGTGGGTGTAATGAAAGGCGTAATCCTATCCATTGCTCCAAACGAGCAAATAGTGGACTTGACACATGAAATTCCTCCTCAGTCTGTAAGAGAAGGCGCCTGGGTCCTTCTCAAGGCTTTCGAGTACTTTCCTAAAAATGCAACATTCCTTTGTGTCGTTGACCCTGGAGTTGGTTCCGATAGGGATGCGGTATTTGTAAAGACCAAGAATTACGCATTCATTGGACCTGATAATGGTCTGATGTATCCTGCCTGTGAAAAGGACGGAATTTCAAAAGTAACATCGATTGTGGTTGAAGAAGGCTCTTCCAGAACATTTCACGGTCGTGATGTATTTGCCAAGGCGGCAGCATACATTGCTTTGAAGCAGAATAACAGGTTACTGGGTGAGTCCAAATCGTCACTTATTGAGCCACTCTATTTTAAACAAGCAGGACGGATGGGTGAGATTGTTCGAATAGACAGATTTGGCAACATTATAACAAACATTCCTCCGCTTGAAACAACCAAGTATCAACTAGTCGTCGATGACGATCGATGGGATATTGAGTTGTTTCCTACCTATGCACTAGGTCCAGACCAAGGACCATTCTTGGTGACTAGCTCATATGGCACACTAGAGATTACCATAAAGAATGGGTCCGCAAAGAGGGAAATTGTTCTTGAAGTTGGGGCAATAATTTCACTTGAGAAAGATGAGTGAGTCCCTTTGAGAGTCTGCAGATGAGTGTTCTTGGGAGTATAGGGGTCTACTCATCATGACCGAGAAGTATTCTCTTTAACCCGTTCGGTACGCCTGATGAATACAATGAATTATCGATTGATTCAAACTAAGAGAGGATACTGTGGCATTCTCTTTGAAAATGAACTCGTCCACCGGATTCTTCAGCCTGATTCAAATCAGAATCTCATGAGGAGAATAGAATCTGACTTTGCTTTTGCCAAAGCATCAAAGACTGGACTGCAGGAGGTCGCGTCCTTTCTGGTTGATTTTCATGCAGGAAAAGATGTCACGCTATCAATGGAGCATGTTGATGTATCGCGGTGTACACCTTTCCAGCTCAGTGTTCTGAATGCAGAGCGGAGAATCCCGAGAGGCATGACTGCATCGTACTCATGGGTTGCAAGTAAAGTCGGGACGAAAGCATTTAGGGCCGTTGGTAATGCTCTTGCCACTAATCCATTCCCCTTTGTTGTTCCTTGTCATCGATCAGTGAGAAACGACGGATCTATCGGCAAATATCAAGGAGGTCCTGAGATGAAGCGAAGTCTTCTTGAGATGGAAGGCGTAGTATTCGGTGACAATGGAAGGGTACGAACAGAGTGCATATTGAGATGAATTCAACTCTATGGAATACTATTGGTTTATGGATGAGCCCTCTCTATTTTGTGCCTATGCTCCATAATACCTCTTTAGTATTCTACTCGCCCTCAGAGTAATCCATTTTGAGGGCTCATTCTTGCTTTCTATCTCGCAGAGCATTTTTCCATTGAAGGTGTTTTTAAGACTCCAAGTCCCGTCAGGATTTTGCAGCGTTTTCACTAATTCTATTGATTCATTCATTCGATCATCCTTGATGCCCAGTCCAGTCAGAACATCCAGAACTTCCAGAACATCAGACTGATAGAAAATAGGAAAGCCAAAACGTTTCCATCCCGCCTTCTCTTTCCTTGTTCCATCTGGTGCTCTAAGGTATTTGAAAATCTGATTCTCAAGAATTATCTCAACTTCTTGGGTTATGATTCTCTTCAGCTCTTTCGACCTATCGTTTGAAGGGATGTGTGAAAGAGCTTTCAGCATCTTTACTCCGCCCATGAAGCAATTTGCCGGAAATACCCCATCAGGATTTATTGGAAATGCCCTACACTTCCAACCTCCTACATCATCAGAGTGATAATCGATCTGAAACTGGATCAGCCGCTGGGTCCTTGGGTCATTCAGGTAGCCAAAATGAATCAGGTAAAAGAGGATGTTCCCATCATAGCAACAACCATCCTTGACCTCACTAGCGCGTCCTTTCTCAGTTTTTGGCATATCTGTCAGAAAATGACCAGAGTTCCGCTGAAACAGAAATACATGCTCGATTACTCTTCTTATTCTATCGGTCGTTGGCATCCCAAACTCAGCTAAAATGAGTAAATTGTGTGTGGTTGCAGTATATTTCGGGAGGTAGATATCGCCATAAGATTCCCAATAGCCTTCTGCCTTGAGCGCATTCATCATTGTTCGCACACACTCGGATTCTGGAATATGTGCTTGTGCATCAATGACCTCTGAGTCTGTTTCCTTCTTGTCCAAAATACCCTTCAGGGTCCAATACCTAATACTTGGATTCTTGGGGTCGAGTAGCCACTGTAGCACATTTTCAGAGATGCTTGCAGTGGCCATTATGTACACACCTCAATTCACAGGTCAAAGCCAGTCTTTTTAGAACCCCAGGCATCCATCGCCTTTTTCAGCTCATCATGCTCCTTTGCATACTTGCTTACAGGAATCCCCTGCATTTTCGCATCGATTGCCTGTCGAAAGGCAATTGCGCCTGCTCGGGGTCCGTCTGGATGCGCATGAATTCCTGCTCCCGTTCCTATCACAATGTCTGGACCTAAGTCATCCATGACCTCCTCAACATGTCCGGGACTTATTCCGCCACTTGGCATCGGAGCTGTTTGTTCTATATGATGTAGCGGCATAATCATATCATGTGCCATGTGAAGGAATCTCTCTCTGAGCATGGGTGCCTTTCCGTATGGTGCAGGGAAGACCGTGATATCTGAGCCGCAGATTCTCGGTAACTTGCCAATGACTATATTGGTCCCGATTCCAATATCTGGAGAATATGAGATTGCACCTGTGATATCCATGTGAGCAAGAACAGGTACTTTCAGAGATGGGTCCTCACATACATGCTGGAATGCTGAATAGCCAACCGCCAAGAAATTAATCATTAGACCATTGGCACCTAGCTCTATTGCCTTCTCAGCGTTTTCAAACATCTGTGGGATACTGTCTGTGATATTAACTGTGAATATGGTCTTCTCTCCTTTCTCTGCATCCGCTCTATCAATCGCCTCCATAAAGAGCGGGATTCTCTCTTGCAGAGTATTGAAACAGGCATTTGCAAGAAGCTCATCATCTTTGATGATATCTGCTCCGCCTACTGCGGCTTCAAAACATAGATCAGCACCTACCTTTGCTGATGTATACACGCAGGGTTTGATCATGTTATTGACAAATGGACGATTCTTCACACCGAGGAGCTTTCGGAGACCCTTGATTCCAAACTTTGGCCCTTTGAATCCTTTCAACCAACTCTTGGGAAACCTCATGTCTAGGCATTTTATGGGTCCAAGAGAGATATTGCCAATCACTGTGGACAAAAGCATCGGAATCTGTTGACCGAAGTTCTCCCATGGAAAAGCAACTTGTAAAATATAGTGTCGCCTAGTGAGGTCACTCGGTAGACTGTATTCATACTGGGGGACTTCATAGAGTCCAATGACCTTTGCCACATGCCTTTTTCGTACCTCTGCGGTTTCGCCAGGGACTAATGTCCATGTTCCAGTGCTCTGCTCGACTGCAGCAGCTTGTGCGACTTCCCTTGCATTCATGAAGGGCGGTAGTCGTGCATAGTAAGTGCAGATCACATAATTCTCAACATCAATTGCATCTGGAAGAGCATCAGGTAGAGCTTCAAGTGGAAGTTTTGCCATCTAAATCAACCAAGTAAAATGGTCACCTAACTGTCTTATTTCCTTTTGGAGAGAAACGCCATATTGTGCTATATATTCTCTTCTTGCGATGATATAGGATTGAAGTGTGTCATAGAGCTGCGCTTATCAATGAGTTATGCCCCTCGCCTTATCGTGTTGTACTGAGCTCGCAGGTGGAAGCGAATGATTCACATAAGGGATGTAGCAAAGAAAGCTGGTATTTCTGAAGAATATCTGGAGTTCTATGGGCCTTATATGGCCAAAATGGATCTCAAAATGAGGAAAACTTTGGGCAAGCGCAAAGGGAAACTGATTCTTGTAACAGCCACAACTCCTACTCCAGCTGGTGAAGGGAAAACCACTAATTCAATCGGCCTATCTATGGCGCTTAACGCGCTTGGTCACAGCGCTGTCGTAGCGATTAGACAGCCTTCTCTTGGACCTGTGTTTGGCGTAAAAGGTGGAGCTGCTGGAGGCGGAAAATCAACAGTCGAGCCATTTGAAAACATCAATCTGCTGTTCACCGGCGATTTCCCAGCTATAACCTCAGCTCATAATCTCTTGAGCGCAATGATTGACAATCACATTCATCATGATTTAGATCCTGAAATAGATGTGAGAAGAGTCTACTGGCCTAGGGCAGTTGACATGAATGACAGAGCATTGAGAAAGGTAATTGTCGGATTAGGGGGCCGGTTTGATGGATTCCCAAGGGAGGACACTTTTGTAATCACTGCCGCATCTGAAATCATGGCTATTGTGGGTCTCGCGAATGACTATGAAGATCTAAAGCAAAGGCTCGGTAGCATACTGGTTGCAAGAACCATGAGAATGAAGGAGCTATTCGCCCGTGACCTGAAAGCGGAAGGTGCAATGACGGTTCTGCTTAGAGACGCTCTCAAACCCAATTTGGTGCAGACATCTGAGGAGACTCCTGCGATAATTCATACTGGACCATTTGCCAACATTGCCCATGGTACTAGCTCGATTATTGGTACAGATATTGCTCTGCGTCTGTTTGATTATGTTGTTGTCGAGGCCGGCTTTGGTGCTGATTTGGGTGCCGAGAAGTTCTTCAATATTGTCGCACGTGCAGGGAAGTTCAATGTTGATGCTGCAGTCGTAATCACTACCATTCGTGCTTTGAAGTATCACGGATATGATGATTTGGAACAGGGATTCTCTAACCTTGACGCTCATATGGATAACATAGAGAAGTTTGGGGTCCCGGCCGTGATTGCCTTGAATAGATTTCCTGATGATACAGAGGAAGAGATAGCAACTCTTCGGAAATATTGCAAGTCGCGAGGCTGGAGAATGGAAGTCTCAGAGGTCTTTGCTAAAGGAAGTGAAGGCGGAAAACTCCTCGCTTCAGTTGTGATAGATGCCATTGAGAATAGGAAGAGCAAGCTCAAGTATACCTATGAACTTGAGGATGATCTGAAGACAAAGATTGAGAAAGTTGCCTGTAATATCTATGGATCGCGAGGCGTGGAATACCAGGCAGGAGCAAGCGGAGTTCTGAAATCCCTGGAGAAGAGAGGCTATGGTAATCTACCTATATGTATTGCAAAGACTCAGTTCAGTCTATCAGACAACAAAGGCCTTAGAGGACATCCTAGAGAAGATGTTGCAGAGGTCATGGGTGCTGATGTGAGTAGTGGGGCGGGCTTTGTTGTGGTCTATATGGGCGAAATTAACCTAATGCCAGGTCTGCCTGAAGAACCATCAGCGCACGGGATGAATCTTGATGCTGATGGTAATATCTCTGGAGTGTTTTAAGTGGAGGTGCCCGGGACGCATGTCTGATGAGAATGGATCGAAGCCAATCTGTGAAGATAATGTCTTGAAAGGGCGTCGTCTATCAAATCGAATTAGAGACGAAGTTCAGGCTGAGGTGGAACATCTGGTGAGCATCCACGGAGTCCCTCCAAAACTTGCAACAGTAATTGTGGGTGATGACCCGGGATCTGAGATGTATATTCGAATGAAACATAAAGCCTCCAACAAGGCTGGAATATTATCTGAGCACCATGGACTTCCTGAAAACACAAGTCAGGCTGAACTTCTACAGCTAATCAGTCAGCTAAATAATGACAAATCAGTGCATGGAATCCTTGTTCAACTACCTCTCCCTAGCCATATCAATGAGAAGAAGATTATAGGTGCTATTGACCCCCTAAAGGATGTAGATGGGTTTTCCCCTGCAAACATCTATCGGCTTTTCTATGGTGATGAGAAACTCAGTGCTGCGACTCCCCACGGTATTGTTGCAATGCTAGATGCCATTGATATGAAGGATTTGTCTGGAAAACATGCTGTTATTGTTAACAGATCTACTATAGTAGGAAAGCCTCTCATCTTTCTACTACTCAATCGAAATGCAACAGTAACAGTATGTCATTCTCGTACATCAGATCTCTCCTCATTCACAAAGAATGCAGACGTGCTTGTGACTGCAATTGGGAGACGCAAATCTGAAGAAGATCCATTCTTCATCACCGCAGATATGGTCAAAGAAGGGGCAGTTGTAATTGATGTTTCCACCCCTCTCGGCGATGTGGATTTTGAAGCAGTTAAGGAAAAAGTTCTGTGTATTACCCCCGTTCCTGGCGGAGTCGGACCAATGACCATTGCAATGCTATTGAGAAATGTACTCGATGCATACGAGGCACAACTCGCATAAGGGAAAATCACAATAGGCTTGAAGTTAACAGCTGAGAGAGCAAATCAAAGGTTTGGAGTAGCAGATCATGAAGCTGATGAATGGTGCCGATTATATCGAAAGCTTGAGAAAACGCGGTCCTCTGAAGGTCTATATGCTTGGTGAAAAAATTGAGAATCCTGTTGATCATCCAATCATTCGAGCATCCATCAACTCTGTTGCCCTTACCTATGATTTAGCGCATAATCCTGAATACGCAGACATGTTGACAGCCACATCATCCATTACGGGTAGTAAAATCAACCGCTTTTGCCATCTGCATCAAAGCACGGAAGACTTGCAGGATAAGGTGAAAATGCAGCGAATTTTAGGTCAAAAGAGTGGTACCTGTTTTCAGCGCTGTGTTGGCATGGATGCACTAAATGCCGTTTTTCTAACTACATATGAGGTTGACCAGCAGTATGGCACAGATTATCATGATAGATTCAAGACATATATCAAGAAGGCAGAGGAGCACGATTGGGTAATCGATGGCTGCATGACGGACCCGAAGGGCGATAGAGGAAAGCGGCCATCCGAGCAAAAAGATCCTGATGTATATGTTCATGTCGTCGAACGGAGAGATGACGGAGTTGTAATTCGTGGTGCCAAGGCTCATCAGACTGGTGCAGTCAACTCACATGAGCATCTGATAATGCCTACTCTCGCCATGCGGAATGAGGACAAAGACTTTACAATCTGCTGTGCAATTCCTGCAGACGCAGAGGGAATCACTTACTACTATGGACGCCAATCATGCGACCTTCGCAGGCTGGATGAGAGTAGTGCTGGCGACATTGACTGCGGGAATCCTGTCTATGGGGGACAGGAATGCTTGATTGTTTTCGAAGATGTATTCGTACCTACTGAGCGGATCTTCATGAATGGCGAGACAGACTACTGTGCAAGGTTAGTGGATACGTTTGCTGCATACCACAGACAGAGCTATGGAGGGTGCAAGGTTGGTGTTGGTGATGTTCTCATAGGTGCAGCAGCCACCATTGCTGAGTATAATGGTGTTTCAGGAGCATCTCATATCAAAGATAAGATCACTGAGATGACACACCTCAATGAAACCCTCTACTCTTGTGGTATTGCTTGTTCAGCGGCTGGGAGCAAGACGCCTGCTGGCAATTATCTTGTGGATATTCTCCTAGCTAACATATGCAAACAGAATGTCACTCGATTTCCCTATGAAATATCCCGTCTATTGCAGGATATTGCTGGAGGTCTCTTTGTGACCTGCCCGAGTGCCAAAGAGATGGAGAATCCTGAGACCCGAAGAGTAATTGAGAAGTACCTCTCAGGTGCAGAGAATGTCAGCACTGAGAACCGGATAAGGATGCTTCGCCTAATTGAGAACTTGACGTTAGGTAGAGCAGCAGTGGGATATCTGACAGAGTCAATGCATGGTGCGGGCTCTCCCCAGGCTCAAAGGATTATGATTAGTAGACTCTCAGATATTGAGCAGAAAAAACGGCTCGCAAAATCCCTGGCTCAGATAAAGGAATGAAAGGGCAATCACATGGATATATCCCAAGCCCAAAGCCTTTTCAATAACAACGCTACGAGCCCATCTCGGTGGGTCTTGTGAAGATCGTTGAGTGTGTACCCAACTTCTCAGTAGGTCGTGATAAGAAGCTCATAGATGCACTTGCTGATACAATCAGAGGCATTGAAGGAGTTCGACTTCTTGATGTTGAATTCGATCCCGATCATAATAGGTCTGTTTTCACCTTTATTGGCGAGCCGCAAAAAGTAAAACAGGCCGCTTTGAAAGCCGCAGAGCTTGCTGTTGAAAAGATTGACTTGACGAAACACGAAGGCGAACACCCAAGAATGGGTGCTGCTGATGTTGTTCCATTCATTCCTCTCCATGGAACTACAATAGGCGAATGCATCGAACTCTCAAAGGAATTTGCTGAGGAGTTCTCTCAGAAATGCAATGTCCCTGTATTTCTATACGCGAAATCGGCGACGCGTCCTGAAAGAACAGATCTACCCAATATTCGGGAAGGTGAATTTGAAGGACTACGTGAGCTAATTGGAAAAGACCCTGCAAAAGACCCAGACTATGGTCCGAAGAAGATACATCCAACTGCAGGAGCCACCGCAACAGGCGCTCGCAACTTTCTCATAGCAATCAACTTCAATCTAAGCACAGAGGATGTTAAAGTAGCTAAGATATGTGCTGACGCGGTCCGCGGTACAACTGGCGGGTTTGCCAATGTCCAAGGAATCGGTCTCCACCTTCCTGATAAGAAATGTGCGCAGGTCTCACTCAACTTGACTCATCCAAAGAAGACAAAGATTCACCAAGTATTAGAGGTCGTAAGAAATGAGGCTAGGAGATTTGGTGCCACAGTCATTGAAACAGAGATTGTTGGAATGGTGCCGCTTTTCGCATTACTTGATGCACTCAAGTACTATCTCCAACCCGAAAAGCTAGATGAAAGTATGATTCTTGATCTCTACTATTTAGGAGAAGGGTCCGATCCCACCAAGAAGACCTTCAGAGAGATGTCTGTGTTTGAATTTGGCAATGAGATTAGGAAGGCAAGAGCCACTCCCGGTGGGGGTAGTGTTGCCGCTGCAATGGGTTCCTATGGAGCGGCACTTGTGTGTATGGTAACAGGTCTCTCGATATCCGGTCGTAAGTTTGCTGCGATTAAAGAAGAGATGCTTGAGCATCGCCATGCCTGCGAAACCGACCGCGGAATACTCATGGATTTGATTGAACGTGATTCTGCAGCTTTTGATGATGTTATGGCCCTCTTCAAGATGCCTGAAGAAACCGATGCTGAAAAGAAGGCGAAGGAGAAAGCAATCGAGGAGGCTACCATAAAGGCTGCTACAGTCCCCTTGGAAACCATGCGTCACTCGTTAAACTCGATGACACATGCCAAAGCGGCAGCAAGTAAAGGAAATATCAACACGATTACAGATGCAGGAGTTGCAACACATGCACTAATGGCAGCGATTGACGGAGCTGCACTCAATGTAAGAGTAAATCTGGGCAACATAAAATCCAAGGACTTTGTTGAAAAGACCGGTAAAGAAATCGAAAAGATTCTGAACGATGGAAGGCACCTCAAGCAGGAGATACTTGAGATCGTTGAAGCCAGAATGAAAGAGCTATCAGAAGGGAAGTGAATCATTCCCTCAAGATGGTCAGGGATGCGCCCTTCCCAATCTCAATAGAATACGGCACACCTTCCGAATCTCTAATTGCCTGTAAAACGTGCTGCTCTTGTCCTGGTGCATACGCGAGCATGGTCCCACCGCCACCACTTCCGTTTATCTTACATCCCAAGGCACCAGCTTCAATAGCAGTCTTAATCATCTTCTCGATCTTTGGGGTCGAACGATGTAGCTCATCTCTCAGAATCTCATGATGTTCGTTAAGAAGTGCTCCGATTTCCTGTTCATCAGGATTCCTCTTCCGAAGAAGTTCAAATGCCCTCGAAGTTAAATCGCGATTCCGCAACGCTCCCTGAGCCATAAGTGCGGATTGAGTAGCTCTTGGTCTTAGAACATCGGAAACAGAATCAAAAGAAGTTGCTCTGCGGTCAAAATCGGGTAGTCGACTCTCAATCATCCTGAAGCCTGTTTCAATGGATTTTCTAATCTCCCTCAGATCTCCAACTGTGTCCTGTTTCTTTTGGCAGGAATCTCCAATGATAAGTCCTTCAAGTACTGCTGGTAATTGAGTGACTCTCTGCTCAGAAGTCATTGTCACATGGATGATTCCCCCAAAGGATGATGCAAAATGATCCATCATTCCACCACTCTCCCCGAATCTTGACACTTCTGTTTCATACGCATACCGAGCAAGATCCAGACGATTGAACTCATGTCCTGCTATATGGGTGGCAGCTACAACAGAAGCTACGGAGAGAGCTGAGGAAGAAGAGAGACCCGCTGCAAGTGGGATATTTCCTGAAACACGAAAATCCCATCCATGACTAGGAATATAGTTCAGGTCTCGAACCACGTTGAAGGCACTTCTCAAATAGTCTCTCTTATGCCTAGGTGTCAGTAAGGTGTTTAGCGAGAATTCGTCTCTATCGCCTATATCCATGTAATTAATACATATCAAATCGTCATCCCGAGGATTGGCAATAATCTCTATGTTCAGATTGATTGCAGCCGGGAGAACATCAAGGCCCAGATAATCGCTGTGTTCACCAAAGAGACAGACTCTACCAGGTGCTTGAACCCTGAACGGTCTGCTAATTGCCAAATTCTTGTCCTCATCTTTTTCGGGTTCTACTTGTCTGTTTAATGTTATCCTATGATTTCTCTAACTAAAGCATCGCTCATTGTGCACCTTCGCCGCGTTCAATGCATCGTCTAGCTCAGCTATCCTGATATTGATTCGCTGTTGCATCCCTATTTCTGCTCAAGAGAGAGCTTAATCACAGTTTCGAAATCTTCAGGAGTCACGCCCGGCGAGTCAATGTTGAAGTCCTTGTAGGTTTCTCTCACTCTATTGACTATATCCTCACCTTCAACCGATGCCCCGATGAGATTTTCCTCAAGTGTCCTTATGGAGTCCGAGGGGTAAAGGAAGAAGTCACCTGAGAGCACAATGTCGCTAATCTTCTCATGGTCGACGGTAATTTTTGCCCTCAAAAGGCCTCCGGGAGCTTTGTGATTGGCGGTTCCAATGACGGTGTCAGCAGTGATTCTGACGGTTCTTGCATCATTCCTTGAACACTTGCGGCCCTCATGCCAACGATTAAATCTCCTCCTACATTCTCATAATTGAACATCAATGATTGAAGCCCTCGGACTGACTAAGAAGTTCAATGAGTTCATCGCTGTGAATGAACTCTCTTTCACTGTGCAATCCGGTGAGATATACGGTCTCTTAGGACCAAATGGTTCCGGAAAATCTACTACTATGCGGATGCTTCTCGGACTCCTCAGACCGACTGACGGCACTGCGAGAGTAATGGGCAATGACATCCGAACAGAGATTGTAAAGGCAAAGCGAGTGATGGGCTATGTACCAGAAGAGCCAACGCTACCAGAGAGGCTTACAGGTTGGGAATATGTCAACTATGTTGGCGACATCTGGAGGATACCGAGAGGTGAGGAACGAGAAGAAGAGATTGACGAGCTTCTGACTCTACTGGATATTCGTGATGCCAGCAACGACCTGATTGAGACCTACTCAAAGGGAATGTCAAGAAAAATAGGTCTAGTTGCAGCACTAATCCACAAGCCAAAGGTACTCATTCTAGATGAAGTCCAAGCAGGGATTGATCCGAGGGGCGCAGCAACTATCAAAGAAATTCTCAATGGGCTCCGAAGTCGGGGAGCTACAATTCTAATGTCTACACATGTTCTAGAGATTGCTGAACAGATGTGCGATAGAATCGGTATCATCAATGAAGGAAAAATGATAGCAGAAGGGACAATGGATGAACTACGTGTGAAGGCAAAGGGACAGACCAGTCTTGAGGAGATATTCCTGGCATTGACTGGCGGGATTGATATGCAGCTCATCGCGAAGTACTTGGAGGACTCGGGTGCATCAAATTGAGCCTTGCTGACCTGATTTTACTACTCAAACAAGACCTTGCTCAAACATTCAGGGTCAGGAGTGTCAAAGGTAGGCGAAGTGAGAAGAAGAATCCGCTTCGTCGTCTCATTCTCCCCATCGGGGCTGTCGCAGTGGGTCTTGTCATAGTCTGGGCTATAGTTGCTCTTGGAGAGGGTCTCTGGCCAGTTGTTGATGATGTTGTACGGAACAATCTTGGGCTCGGAGCAACGATCTTCAATTTTCTCATGATCTTTTCATTTCTCGGCTCGATAATGATGTCAGCTACAACGGTAGCTAATAGCTCTAGAATGGAATACCTTATGACCATGCCAATCAGCTTGAAGACGCTATTCGCTGAGAAGATGCTCATTGTAATTCTCTACAACTCGGCGATATGGCTAATCATCGGTACTCCCATCTTTATTGGATTCAGCATCATCTCACCCTACTGGCTATCATTCCTTTCTGTCCCTGTCTTTATCGGATGCATGCTGGCCTTGGTTAGCTTTGGCGTATCTCTTGGGGGATTGATTGGCCTAGCTGCCTCCAGGTTGGTGGCTGGACGAAGAATGCTCAAACAGATTGGATACGGTCTCATGAGCGCTATTGGAATAATTGGGGGAACCCTATGGTATGTTTCGATTTACACTGATAGTAGTGGTGCATTATTCGACTCGCTTTTCCAGATTGCTGCTCTATTGGGTCTATCCTCAGATATCACTCCGGGTTACTCCATGAGTGTTATTTCCCTTGGGCTTCTCGTGGGAACCTCGTTCAAGTTTGTTGAAATTGCCGTGCCAATCTTCTACGCAATTCTTTCAATAGGATTGATTCTTTTGAATGCGACATTGAGTGAGGAGGCGCATTATAGCGGTTGGCTTGCAAGTGATTCAAAGCGATCATCAAAGAATGAGATTTCTATTGGGAAGAGAAGATGGGACCCACAACCTTTCAGAAAGATAAAATTCAATCAGACCGTCAGTGTGTCACTCTGGTACAATCTAGCATCCGTAAGACGCGAGTCTCGCGTGTTCACGCAATACTTACTTGGTCCCATCAGATTCGTAATCTTCATTATTCTTCCAGGGTTCATTATCACTGATACCGGCTTTGACTTCGCTGGCTATCTGGTTCTTGCGGCTCTAATTCCGTTTGCCACCTCATATGGACTATACTTTGCAGGCTACGAAACCGTCTACGAGGGCAAGAATATAATGAATCTACAACTCGCCGCCACGAATATGCAGGATTACATTAAGGGAAAGGCATACAGTGCAGTTCCATTTACAGTTATAGCTGGGGCAATAGTATCTTTCGCCATGGCTTTCATTGCGCCTAGTATTGCCTTCTATCTGCCAGCAGTTGTCATTTGCCTTGGTTTTCTTACACTCGCATCTGGAGCTATCTCAGCAAATGCAGCAGCAATTGGTGGTGACTTTAAGGCCGAACGGATTATTACCCGACAACGTGGATCCGCAGTGCAAATGCCAATTCGTGGATGGTCCATCCTTCGGGCACAGATTATCCCTATGATGCTTGGTTTTGGTGGAGTATTTGGTATCATCTTGGCTGGTGTCTTTCTGAACCCGTTCTACGCATATATTGCAGTACCAGTCTTTGTGATTCTCTGCTTTGCACTCTTCAACCACTACACGCGAAGTGCGGGTATTAAGCTAGCTCAATTAGAGGCCTCAAAGTATCTGTAATTCATAGCTTTAGATCGGCGATTTTCTTTCCAACTGGGACTGTGATATCACATTCAAAATAGAGTCCAATCATAGGAGCTTCAACCTTCACCAGGCTGAAGTCATCTCTTGGACCGCTGTTTATCTCAATCTCAACATCGCCCGATCGACCTTTCTTGATATCATAAACAAGGTGAGCGGCATTGAGCACTGCTAAATCATATCCCTTTCCTGTCACACTCGGGATTAGTTTGGCATTGATATTTGGGCCGCTATCAATCCATTCCCCCTCATCGACTAGCTCGCATGTGGTTTTCAGGAGTGTGATACCATCTCGCTCCACCTTTCCTACAACAGTGTTCTTCTTCAGGCTCAGGGATATTTTGGCAATCTTTCTGGGATATCCCCAGATCTCCCTTCCTGAAGCCAATGCGACATCTGTATTCACATAATTATGAGAAAAGAAGACTCCTACTGCCTCCTCCTTTTTGTGCGGATCATCAAACATACACTGTGCAAGTATTGCAGATTCCATAAACGGACCAGTTTCAATGCATGGCATCTTGCCAATCATTACTCCCGCCAGCGGAAGCTGAGATGGTCTAAGAGGTCGTGGTAGGAGATTCTCGAGAGCTCCTTCGGGGGGATAAAAAAGAGCAAGAAATACGCGTGCATCCTTATAGTGATATGGATGCGCAGGATATGTTGGGCTCGCGATGGGAGTACTGTATTTTCCCATTTCCAAATCACCATTGTCACGGTATCAAGCAGTCTATTGAATCTGTCGTGAGATTGGATTTCTGCTTCAGCATACTATTCTTTTGGTGGTTTGCACCCTAAATCTGCAGGATGTGTGGTTATGGAACTTGGTTTTGCATGGCATCATTCAAAACAGCCTAAGCATGCTAGAAGTGATTTTGAGAACATGCTAGAGAATAATTGCAACTCTGTTCTTATTGCCGCATCTGAAGACGACTTCGCGTACTGGTACCCCAATCTGATTGAAATAATAGAGGTCGCCAAAGATGTTGGACTAAAAGCCTGGGTCAATTTCTGGGCATTTGGAGGTGTCTTTGGCGGAGAGCCTCCTTCTGTCTTTCTCCATCATAACCATGGTCATAGACAGATCACCGCTGCATCTCAAGAGAGCGTTCCTGCAGCATGTATCAATCACCCTGAATTCCGTGAATATTTCCATGGGAAAATGAGCGAACTTCTAGGAGATGTCAGCATTGATGGTGTTTTTCTAGACGAGCCGCATTACTATTTTCTCTTCGACGAGGCGGAATTCACCTGCACATGTTCTACTTGCAAGACCGCGTATGAGAAACTCAATGGGCATGAAATGCCTCTTCAATATGATGACTCTATTCGAAATTTCCGTGAAACATCCATGCACCAATTCCTGGTGGAGTCCTGTAAGAAGGTCAAAGAGAGTGCCCGTTCTACAGAGGTCTGTGTTTGCATTATTCCTACAGAGTCTGTAGGTCTTGGAACTCCGGATTGGGGCAAAATAGCTTCAATCCAAGAAGTTGACATGTTCTCCACGGATCCATATTATCATGTCTTTGGCAAAACCAAAGAGTGGGCAATCGAAACTGCGCGTAGAACCGTAGATACTGCAAAGAAACACAACAAGAAGAGCCAGCTCTGGCTTCAGATGTTCAGATTGCCAAAAGGAGAGGAGATGAATGTTGCTTCTCTTGTACAGGAATATGTATCCCTGGGGGTGGATTCTCTATTTGGCTGGTGCTACCTCGCAAATAAGGGGACAACAATTGCGAGCGACTCTCCAGAGCATCTATGGAAGCTGGTGACTGATGAGTATAGAAAAGTGAGAAAATGAGAGGAGTCCCTCTCAAATTCCCTAGAGCTTCAGTTTTGTAAAAGCAAATGGCCATATGAACACGCCAATAATTCCCACAATCATATATCTGAGGGCTCTCAGCCAAACTTCGGCAGTCATGAACAAGCTTAGAACCATCAATGAACCAATGACTAGTAGAATTCCTATGATTGCCCGGAGAACCAGTTTCCATTTCTGTCCTCCCGTTGGTTCCACTGAAAAGCTCACGTATCGCTTCTCGAGAGGGAGCCCGATTGCCAGGCCCATTATCACCCCTCCTAGAGCGCCAAAGTTGTCGCCAGGAGGCTGAGGTGCTATGTATGTGAAAATCACAATGCCAATGAAACCAAACAATAATAGTCCAAGATAGAGATAGTTTTCCTTGATTCTAGAAAACATCTCGGTGAGTGGCTTTTGAAGATAATATAGGATTAGCACAGAAGCTACTCCAATACCCCAGCCAATCAACACATCGCCAAGATAATGAACGCCAAGATAAACTCGTGATATTCCTATTAATGTCGTTAGAACAATCGCAATAAGAAGCATCCACCAAGTCTTCAATTTTATTGAAAACCACCCAAAGAGAGTTGCAGAGTTCTGAGCATGGCCACTGGGTGTGCTATAGTTTGCGGGTTCTTCCAAACCTGGGTAGAGATAAGTTGCAGGATCGGGTCTCGGATTTGCTATTGCAAGTTTAACAATGAAATTCAAGGTCAGAGTGAACAGCAGAATGAACGCTGTTATAATAGACTCTCTCTTGTGGAATGTCCAAAATCCAATGAACACTAACCCGATATAGAATGTTTCCGAGCCAAGCTCGGTGATCAGCTTAAAGAGCTCTCCCGCCCAAGGCAGGAGATTTCTAAGGTCTAGCGTAATGCTTGGGTCAAAGAACAGCATGATTTCCTCCTATGCATGTTAACCTCTTCCGTTGATATAACCAAGTGAAAAAGATATGCCCTGAAATCAAAGCCTTAAAGAATGAAATGTTTCTGTAGCGAAATGAGTGCTGGAAATGGTCTTTGAAAAATTAGAGCCTAGGATTGTTTGGAGCATCTTTGAGAATGTGTTTACAAAGACCCCAAGAGAATCCAAGAAGGAAGAGAAGATTAGAGCCGTTTTGAAAAAGTGGATTGCAGAGGTTTCCAGCTCAAGGAGCCTAAATATAGAGATCAAAGAAGACGATAGTGGCAATATGCTCCTTCGAAAACCGGCAACCCCTGGATTCGAGAAGTTACCCTCAGTACTTTTGCAGGGCCACTTAGACATGGTATGCGAAACTGGTCGTAAGGGTGGCTTTGACTTCACAAACAAGGCGATTCCAGTTCGCATCCAGGAAAATGGCGAGTGGGTTGATGCGGATGGAACAACACTGGGCGCTGATAATGGAATGGGCATGTCGCTGGCTCTTGCGCTCATGGTTGATCCTGAAGTCAAACATGGACCTCTCGAAATCCTGGCAACTGTGGATGAAGAGACCGGACTTACGGGTGCTTTTGCGCTCCAGCCCAAGGAAATTGGTATTATGAGTAAGCTTCTCATAAACATAGATTCTGAGGATCTTGGAATTATCACGATTGGTTCGGCTGGGGGCGGAGATACGATTTTCACCAAGAAAATTCCCAAAGCCAAGACTGCCAAAAACTTCGCATTTAGAAAAATCTCAGTGACGGGTCTTCTGGGAGGTCATTCTGGAGTTGACATTCATCTCCATAGGGGAAATGCAAACAAGATCCTCGCCAGAATACTTGCAACTCTGATAGATGAGGTACCCATCGTCATCTGTGAATGGAATGGTGGAGGGAAGAGGAATGCTATCCCGCGTGATTCTACGACTGTTTTCGGATACCCCATGAAACGCTCATCGAATGTTGAAGAGATTCTGAAAAAGGCAAGAGAGGAGATTCTCGCTTACTATAAAGCAGACAAAGCTCCTTTGGAACCTAACCTGAAAATTGATTGGAATGAAACAGACTCATGTGACACATTTTCTCCTGAGGAATCCAAGAAGATCATTCACACATTCCATATCCTTCCTCATGGTCCTCTAAGATTTTCTCCTGCTATTGAGGACCTTGTAGAAACATCAAACAATGTCGCTGTCATAAACACTGATGACGAAGGGATACATCTCCAAATGTCTACTCGAAGTAATCTTGACTCAGAGCTTGCAGCGAAGAGGCGAGAGCTTGCATTCATTGGTGAGGACATGGGCTGGAATGTTGAGCAGACCCGGTCATATCCGGGATGGGCACCAGACCCAACAAACACTTTCCTGAATTTCATTAGGGAAAAATATGAGGAAGTCCTCGGTTCCGACATTGTCGTTAAGGCAATTCACGCTGGGCTTGAATGCGGAATTCTTGGAGCCGGAATTCCGGGACTGAAAATGGTTTCCATAGGTCCAACAATAAAGAATCCTCACTCTCCGGATGAAAAGCTGAAGATTGAGGATGTAGGAATCTTGTATTCTTTTCTCAAGAATGTTCTACGAAATCTGCCAAAAGCCTAGGTTCCTCTATATGCCACTAAGGTCAAGCCTATCAAGGACTTGCTTTGCTGGTCTACCTGTCTTTCTATCCCATTTTCTGAAATCATACCAAGTCTTCAGTTGCTCTTCCAAATTAGGTACGTGACCTTCAGTACTTCCCTCAAGGGGTCTTAAGACCAGTTCAGGAAGTTTTTCTTCGGTGACATCATACCCTAGTTTCAGATTCATGAGTCGCATCATTGTAAAGATTCTTTCACTTGTTAGGACGAACTCTTCAATTGTATAATCCCATCCTGTTGTTAACTTGAACAGCTTGACAATATCCTCTGCAAGAAATGGGTAGAAACTGCAAATCCCACTTGAGTTATACATTGCCCGAACATTCTGATGTTTTGCGGTGAGGTCTGCCTCATTTGCAAACCTATCCATGCTCTCAATGCCAACTGCTTCATTTATCTGTCCCATCTGGACATTATACATATCCGCAGCCATATGGCAAGCTCCACGAGGTGCGGTGGCATAACCCACAGCCAATCCTGAAAAGCCCCTAAGGTCATGCATTGGAAGATCCATATTCATTACCTGCACAGCAAGGTTACTTGCGCCAAACCTCTCTCCAAAGGCTATACTTCCCTCCGCCATCGTTGCACCAATACCATCTTGTTCTGCAATCTTTGTCAATAACGCATCGGCGGCATCTACATCCCCCCATTTCGGAGAAATTCCATCCAGATCCTTAGCACTGATTTTTCCCTCATTGAATAGATAGAAGGCAAAGGCAATGATGCTGCCAGCACTTATAGAATCCAGTCCCAATAAATCAAGTCGCTTGGTTAGGAAGGCAAGACCCTCCAGATTATCATTCATAATCTGTGTTCCCAAGGCCCCTGTCACTTCATATTCAGGTCCCTTGAAAACACCAGTTGCGTATTTTCCATCCTTTACTTCGATGACTCTTCCGCATCCGATTGGGCACCTAAAACATGCTTTTTTTCCGACTAGAATCTGTTCTCTTACTGTCGTTCCGCTAAGATTGTAAGAATCAAAATCTGATACCGTGTGATAACCTGCAGTCAATGAGCCGTACATCATACTCGCCATATCAACATAGCCCGCTGTTCCCAAATCTGAATACATCTTGAATGTGGAGTCCTCTTTGTTGTAATCATTCAATTCAGCAGCATACTTGCTCAACTCTTCAGAATCACTGACTGGAATCTTTCTATCAGTTCCATTCACCACGATGGCTTTCAGCCGCTTTGAGCCCATAACGGCACCCATTCCAGTTCTGCCTGCAGCACGATGGTGATCTACAATAATACTTGCATATTTGACAAGATTCTCTCCTGCAATTCCTATCCTTGCGATCCCTGCATTCTTATGTCCTGTTTCATCCTTGAGTATCTGCCATACTTGCTCTGTATCTTTTCCCCAGAGGTGAGAAGCATCTCTAGCTTCTACTTTTTCATTCTCTATTAGCAAATAGGTCGGCTCCGAAGCCTGCCCGGTGAACATTATCCCATCATAGCCTGCGAATTTGAGATCTGCACCGAGATGTCCTCCCACCGTGCTGTATCCATATATGCCTGTAAGAGGTGACCTTGCGCACACACTCATCTTGCTTCCTGTGGGCGTCATAGTACCGGTGAAGGGTCCAGTGAGAAATAGGAGGGGGTTTTCCGGTCCTAATGGATTGGTGCTACCATCAATCATATCATAGAGCAATCTGCAGGCAAGTCCTGCCCCGCCGATGAATTGTCTCTGCAGCTTTTCACTAATAGGTGTCTCCGAATGTTCTCCTGTGTCCAGTGCAATCTTCAAGATTTTTCCTCTATATCCAAGGGTCATCACAGGTCCTCCATTAGAAGTCTACTTCCTTGCCATCAAACATATACTGGTAGATTTTGCGAATGTCAGCTGCTTCTATGGGCCTCGGAGTCATAGTGATGCTCGAATCCATCATCGCGAACTCGACGAGCTGTTCAATGGTTTTATCCAATTTCTTCCTTGTCACTCCAGCCTCGGCGAGAGTCTGTGGGAATCCTACTTGCTTGCCTAGCTCACGAATCTTTCTAGTAAACGCTCTGGTTGCTTTCAAATGGTCTTCCTCATTAATGCCAATCAGACGAGCCAACTCCCAGTAGTGCTTTGCAGTATCAGGCATCCCAGATGCATTGAATTCTATTGTGTAGGGCAAGGCAAGGCCAACACATAGACCATGCTGAAGTCTTAGAACGGAACCCAAACTATGTCCCATTGAATGGGCAAGGCATGCCTGAGAATTGCCAAAGGACATTCCAGCCAATGCTGCCGCAACAAGCATTTTTTCTCTTGCTTGGAGGTCTCCAAGGTTGGCAACAGATTTTGGCAACCATTCAAAGACCAATTGAATTGCTTTCAGGCTACAGGCATCTGAGAAGTCGTTTTTCCATACTGAAATGTAACCTTCAACGGCATGGGTTAAGGCATCCATGCCTGTATATACTGTCATTTTTTCCGGAAGATCTTTGACAAACTCCGGATCAAGAATTGCCAATTCAGCCATCAATTCTGGATTGGTCGTAGCAAATTTGCGACCGGATTCGTCTTCTCTAACAACAATTGCTCTTGTTATTTCAGAACCAGTCCCTGCAGTAGTTGGGATTGAAATTAACCTCGCCTTTTGTTTGAGCCCAAGCACATCGAATGGAGATAGTGCTTCCAGATTCATATCCGGATTCACATAAAGAACCCATGCCGCCTTTGCAGTATCCATGACACTACCTCCACCTACTGCGATGATAGTGTCTGCACCAACTTCCTGCATCGCTTTGGCTGCACTCTTGACAATTGAAACTCTTGGATCGGGTTCCGCATCTTTCCAAACAGAAACCTGCCATCCGTTTCTCTCAAGTATCTTCTTCACTCTTCCAGAATAGCCAAAACCATCAATCACTGAGTCAGTGATAATAATTGCATTCTCTCCCTTGACCAACTCAAGTTCATCCAGTGCATCCTCTCCAAATGCAACTCGAGGGACATCAAACCACCATACCATGCTGTTTCACTTCCTTGCCATGTAAATGGATGTCTTCCAAGCTACCCAAAAAACCTTGGTCGTTCTTCCTCTTATTTATGCTGTCAGGTTTCCTGTTGCCATGGTACTAGCTGAGAAACTTCTCTCAGTGTTTTCTGGGCTTCATCTATTATTTTTTCAACTACTTCCTTCACAGAAGGAATGCTCTCTATTCTACCCGTACATTCGCCTGCGAACATGAGGGCATCTTCGGATTTTCCGTTGATTAAATCGTTGAATCCGTCACGTTCGAGGTTAAGTATCTCTTCATTTGATTCAACTGGTTCTCCGAGGTAGAATCTCGGGACATCTTCAAGAGTCTGCTCTACAATCTTCTCAGCCCGCGAATTCCTGATAAAGCGCATAGGACCAAAGAGACCTCTCCCAGTTAGGGTTTGGCGTTCTTCTTTCTCAACTATAGCCTGCTTCCATATTGGTTCAAAGTCACTCTCTTTTGTGGCTATGAAACGTGTGCCCATCTGAACCCCCTTTGCACCAAGACATAGTGCGGCAGCCAATGTCGCTCCGTCACAGAAACCACCTGCAGCGACAACCGGTGTTTTCACTGCCTTTGCAACAGCTGGAACAAGCACCATAGAATGGACTGGATCCCATGAAACGTGAGCGCCGCCTTCGTGCCCTGAGGCCACAATAATATCCGCTCCTGCCTTCTCAGCCTTTCTGGCATGGTAAACAGATGGAACAACATGTATCCAGATTAATCCGTGTTTCTTGACCTCGGCCCAAGGAGCAGGATTACCTGCAGATGTCACTAAAACACGAAGCGTTCGTTCAATATCTGAATCACCTGCTCTTGATTCAATGACCTGCTCAACGAACATCTTGGACGCCAGCATGAACTCAGCGGCCACTGGTACATTGACACCAAATGATCCTCTTCCTCCTAGTGATTTGGCAACGGTTTCAATCGATTTGCGCAGTATCTCACGGGGCGGGTCGCTTCCGAATAATCTGACTGCATCAATTGGAGCCGCATCGGGAAGGAGAGTAGCTGCCATCCCTATGCTGCTGATGACACCTAACACACCCGCCTTTGCCGCTGCAATAGCCAACGCTTCAGTCTTATATGGTCCCATTCCGCCTTGCAAAATGGGATACTTGATTCCGAGGATGTCACATATCTCTGTATGAAGCGCGTCCATAGGGACTGTAAGGTGCACCACTTGAATTTAAGTATGGTATCTAGAGTTATTCGTCGAGATACCTGGTTGGAACCTTTTGGGCAGTTGATACTAATTCCGCAGCGGCCTTTGTAGCACGCATGATTTTGCCCATGTCTCCACGTGGCAACTTAAACTTCCGAGACATCAATCCTTTGATTGGATCGATTTCCCCAGCAATCAGCCTTTTCCAGTTGGCATAGGTTCCACTATAGATAAACTCTGGATTATCTCCTGGTTCTGCCATTCTTGCCGTCCTGCACTCTCCATGCCAGAGATCCATATACATCTGCACAGTTTCTGTTACTAGCTCCCCATCAGCCTCAACCTCGAAGAAGAAATCGCCCTCCCAAGTCTTGGCTGCTTCTCGATAAGCGTTGTTTTCCTTAAGCAAATCCCAGAATTTCTTGATCCATTCTTCCGATGCAAAATCAAGTTTGTTCGTCATTATCTATTCGTCTCCTAATAGGACCTATTCGATAATTGAACAGCGTGAAACAAAAGCCTTCTGGATTTTCATAAACATTCCCACAGAGTAAGCGATATTCTACTGGGTGTTGGTTCCTAGGATCATATTTGCTTCAGCTTGAGACCCATGGCATCAGCTAGCTGAATCCTCTCTTTCAAATCGCCTATCTCTTGAATTGTATGTGCATCACTTCCGACAGTAAACTCACAGCCAGCATCTCTTGCCATCTCTATGAACCATGGAAACTTAGTTTCGTATCTTTTACTCAACTCGATGGCAACATTGTTTTTCGATAGGAGTGCTGCGACAGCCTCTGCATCCTCCTCTCTACATGAGTTGAGGTATCCATCCCAATGCCCGAGGATATCAAAGTGCCATTGGCTCAGTGCTTTTTGTAATGCACTGCGCCAGGTAATAGAATCCAAAAAGAAGTGGATGGAGCCAATCACAAGGTCAAACTGCTCAATACCTCCAGCAACTGGTGCGGGTGACCCATCCGATGCTATGTCAATCTCTGCCGCATCTATTATTCTAAGATTTTCAAACACCTTTTGCAGATTAAGTATCTCCTCTCTTCGCTGGTTGATCAACTGTGCGCCTGCTCTCCGACTCCCAAGACAAGGCCAGAAATGGTCGGCAATCGCTATTGTATCGAGTTGCATCTTGATTGCCTTTGATGCAATCTCTCTTACAGACGCATCTCCGTCAGAGTATGTGGAGTGAATGTGTAGGTCATAACGAGGCGAGTCCATATGAGAACTGACTGATTCTAGCCATCTTATAACTCACTCTATCGAAATCACGATGCAAAAGAAATCATAGACGGTGGAGCGATCCACCGTCATCGGGTAATGTTCTATCTTCGACGCAAGCATATTATCAGCGCGACCACACCCACTGCAAGTATGCCTAGAAACAGCAAACCACCTGCTCCGTCACCAGTTGGATTTGTGGGTGTTGTATCGGTTGTCGTCGTGGGTGTAGGTGTCGTACTAGCTGGAGTGAACTGGGTATAGGCTGTATAGACAGGGTCCTGCTGGATGCGTAGACCATTCCATTCTGGGAATGACACTGCATACCACCACTGGCTACCAGATGCTCCTACCTTGATGGTAATGTTATCATCCAAAGGCGTTGTTGGCCGCCTCCCACGCCTGTACAATTGGAATTGTGGCAAAAGGCGACATCAGCATTGTGATGACCCAGAGAGTCATGATTACGTTTTTCGATGGGAAAATACCTCTTCTATGTATGCTACCCATCAGTATTGAAACAGATGTAGGATTGCTCCACAGATTAGAAGAGCTTTTGAATGATTGATTTGAAATGACTTAGGTTCTCTTCTGGAATTATCCCCTTTTTCTCCCCGTCAATTAGGCTAGTGGCGGTTTTGGCTGTGAGTTGAATGACTTCCAGCTTCTCTTGCAGTTCGTCAAGTAATGACTGGAACTTTGCGCCTTTAGTCTCTTCAGGAACCACCACAACTCCAAAATCGGCTTGACCTTGGTTAAGAATATCCTGAATTCGTTTTACCGAGTAATAGGCTGCAACTCCTCCACTTCTATCCCAGTCTTTGACATTGGCAACATCAATGCACAATCTAACAGAACTATCTGCCGTGTGAAGTTTAAGTACTGCAGTTGCCTGTCTATCGGAAACTCCTTTCGCCATCAGTAGATTTGTTTCTACTCCAAACTCCTTTCCGGCTATCCCTAATGAGCCTGCAGTTGCATTAATCACAACAGGCGCAGTCAATTTGATGACATAGTCAGGTTGTTCCTCTAGAGGCTCAGGTTCTCTCTCAAATAGAATGTTGTCTACTCTAGATATCGCGAATCGAATTGCCTCTCTTGGATTTCCATTGGAGTGAACAAATGCCTCTTCAACGTCGTCATGAGACAAGGGGAAGATTGGATCTGAGGGCGGATCAATATTCTGTTCATTCCAGTACTTCTTCATAGTCATTGTGATGAACTCCTCGATATCGTTTCTTGTAAAGTCTCGAAGATGTACTGGGACCTCCATCCTGGATCTTGTTGGAGGGTCTGCAATCTCGTATATCCTTTGCCATATTTCCGTTAAGCATGAGGCTACAATAATCACATTCTTGCCCTCATTATAGAGCCGCTTTATCACTTCCAAGAAATGTCTCTCGCCTTCTTCTCCATGGGTGTTGTAGGGTCCCTCCATTTCGTCAATAAAGAAAACCACTGGAATTTCTGATCCCTCAAGCAGCAGCTTGAGAGTTGCCAAAGTCACGTCATCTTCTTCGAGAATTGTTCTCACATCAAGCTTTTCAATCTCATCATGACTGAGTGCATCTCCAAAGAGCCATCGTCTTGCAAGGTCGCGGTGAGCTGGATCGAGTCTATATCGAAGTAGAGCTTTAACAACGTCCGCAGAAATCCCTGGATATTCAACAAGCAGCCTCTCAAAGGCGTAGGTATAGTCATAGATCTCATGTGTGACACCCCTAAGACCACCAAACTTTGTGATTAACATGTCAATAGCATTCTCAAACAGCCCTTCTCCTGCTTCGTCCACTAGGCATGCATGGAAGTGAAGTGGAACCCGTACTGGGGCTGGAGGTGATGGGACATATACTGCTAGATACCTCCCCTTAGGGAATGATCCCTCTCTATCCTTCAAAGCCCAGTATAGGTGTGTTTTTCCCATGCCTGATGAGCCTAGTATTGGCTGAAATCTCGGCATTTTATCATCCATGAGAAATCTGAGTATCCGGAATATTGCTGCATCAGCCTCTTCATGCGGCCCAGAGATATCAATATGATCTGGAGTGTCGCCTCTAGAAACATATCTCTTCAATGGCGGGTCTTCTCTCAAGATATCCATGTACAGATGTCTATCAAAATCCTGATTTGGCAGTGCTCTATCCGGCTCCATAATTCTCCCTCAAGGCGTTCCGTAATCGGGTATAAACATGGGGCATTATGAACCTTTGTTCGAAGATTACGAATTCAGTGGGAGTTTATCTATCGACTAGAAGTACGAATTAAGGGCAGGATACTTCCAAGTATCAGTCTTGTTGACCTCCCGTGTTGCCATCACTGATCGGTAGAATCTTGGGGGTTACTGCCCCTCCAATTGCTCTATTCCACCTCAGTGCGCCATAGAAGGACGAAAACGATGCAAGCTGATTAGTTCTGATTTATATGCTTTCAATACTAATTAAACACGTACGCCACTTGGAGGGCTTCGCCGCAGTGAGCAAGGAACTAGTAGGTCAGGTAGTCGACATCCACCAAGAAATGGGATATCAAACACTCACAATTGAAACCCCTAGAGGAGATACCGTCTTTATTCGATACGAGGGGGATGTTGCAGGTGTAACACCCTATGTAGGCGGTGTCTACCAGATCACATATTCTGTTGATTCCGGCATCCTTAGAGCAACATTTGTCAAGAAGCCTGAGCCCGGAAGATATCGGGCTGAATTTGAGCGAGTGGATGACTACCAAGAAGCGCCTCAACCAGCCCCCTCACGTTATGATGCCTATGGTGATTACGCTCCATCTCGCACGAGCACCTATGCACCAACTCGCAGCGTATCCAAAGGTGTGCGGCCAGACGGCCTATCTCTCATAGCTGTGCTTATGCTGATTGTAGGTATGAGTGGTCTTTCATTTGGGTTCATTATCATGGCGATACCTTTCATAGCATTAATTGGCATGCTGATTGCAGTATTTGCTGGTTGCGCATTACTACTTGCTTATGGTCTGTGGACATATCACGAGTGGGCACGGATTGGCATGATTATTGTGGGGGCATTGTTTTGCCTGACAATCGCAGGCATTGTTGTAGGTGTTCCAATTATTTGGTATCTGGAGCAAAGGCGTATCAAGACCATGTTCTTCTAGGTCTTCTGAGTTGCAGTCGCCACTACATCAATGATTGGCCCGTAAGCAAAACCGGCGAGCAGAGATAGGAAGTCCTTGAATTCAGATGATAGGTAGATTGCTGAGGAAATGAGCACTCCGAATAATAGTCCTCGAATAATCGCATTGACTAGGTTTTTCTCAGAGTCGCTCTTGATGAGAACAAGGTCTCCAGCAAATCCAATCACGAGTCCCATAATGACCCGATTGTACCACATACCACTCAGGAAAATCATGTTCGCTGCATACTGCCCTTCAAGTCTTGCACCTACGCCAATAATACAGAGCACTCCAAGAATTGCTCCGGTGATGGTAGCTATTGCGATTCGTCTATAGTCTAGCACAGGATTGTACCCTCTCGACTCTTCTTGTTCCTAAGGCACTCAAGAAGCGCTTCCTTCTTTTCATCTGACATAGATCCCGTTTCTCGCCATTGAACCTCTCCACTATCATCCACGAGGAGGATCTGAATATCATCCTCACTGTCAATTTCAAGAGCATCCCTAAATGGCTCCTTGTCAATGTATAGCGTTACCGTTCTTCTTCTTGTTTCTGGATTGGGGATTCCTGCGCGCATTCCTCCATCAATTATGCGTTGGTAGATTCTGTTCATTCCACGAATGGTTGGAAGCTCGTAGTAGTCCACATTTGATTCTTCACTCACCAGTGTCTCAAGAAATGGGACCCAGCTGTTCACTAGTCTTTGCTGCCACTGTTGAAAGGCAACAATGAGAATGTTGAACTTCGCAGGAAGTTCATCGGGAATTGTGACCTTCTCCCCCAAAAGATTGCTACCTGTAACTCTTGGAAACTTCATAAAAATCACCACTTTTACTAACACCAAAACACCATATAATATTAACTATTGTTAATATCTAACAGGCATTGGCCTTAGACCCTGCAAACGCTTGAGTAGCAGACATCAAACGTTTGAGCATATCGTCCCACATAACTACCATATCTTCTTTCAACCAAAAGATGAAGATGTCTTTTACGTTCATAATAATGCTTATATATGTTTGATAGTATGTTTGATATGTACCAAACGTACCATCAAACACAAACGTTTGATAAATTGGTGAAAATAATGTCTGAACGTACAACTTTCCGAACAATATTCGAAGACCTGAAAGAAAGTCTTGAAGGGGCTGGCAATCACATGCTGAGCTACTTCCTGGCAAATCTAGGTATGATTGTCTTTATTGTGTTCGCTCTTGCAATAGTTGCAGTCCCGATCCTTGGAATAATCATTCTCGTTGGTCCCGAAGTTTTAGCTTCCTTGGCACTAAATATGACCGGTTGGTCTCTTACTAATCCATGGAGCTTAACCCTACTTGGCGTAATTGTAATACTGCCCTTTGTTGCCTTGGGATTCATGTACCTGGGCTCACTCTTCGGAATGAGCAAAGAGGTTGTTGAGACTGGCACAACAAAGGCTGAGTCTGCTTTCTCATGGCTCCGACACAACTTCCTCTCATTCGCAGGTGCAGGAGTAGTCCTCACTCTGATTGTAGTATTACCTCAGGCTTTAGTAGTAACAACCATCTCTTACCTTAACGGATACACGATCACTGGATGGGTGTCCTTTGGGGTATCACTCTTTGTGTTCGTATATTCATTCATCACACTAGGCTTAACCTCAATGGTTCTGCCAGCCATTGTTAATGGCAAGGGTGTTCAGGATGCGTTTTTCGAGTCATACAAGCTGGCCACCGAGCGTTTTGATCGCGTCTTCGGTGTTCACACAGCCATTGTTCTTCTCGGTCTCCTCATGTTCTCTCCCATTCTAGGACTCGGCGTTGGTTTCATCCTCTATCCTGCACTCACACTCGCCCCATTAGTGATGATTGCGATTGCGCTCTGGACGGTATTTGCAGTATTTCTCTGGTTGATTCTCCTCCTCCCAATGAGCTACATCGCCTATACCAGGGTCTATCATGACCTGACCGGCGTCACAATCGCTCAGCAGACCCGAACCACTCCCGAGGTACCGATGGTCTGAAATACTACCCATACGAGAGTGGCCTCCTATAATAACTCGAGGCCACTCTCAAACATCCCACATGGTGAAAAAAAATGTCAATAAAAAACACGAACTCCAAAGTACTCCTGGAGGATCTTAAGGTAAGCTTCAAGTTTGCCTTCAAGAATGTCATTTCGTTCTTTCTAGGTATTCTTGGAGTCCTTCTCGTCACACTAATTGTTCTTCTTGGTATTGTGCTGATAATCTTTCCATTGCTATTTCTCAGTGGAGGACTTGAAGTCTTCATGACGATGGTACTTGATTGGGTTATTAACTACCAGACGATGTCTGGAGCCGCAATGTTTCTCATGATCCTTGTCATCATTACTCCTATACTTGCACCACTCATGGTCGCAGTGGGAGCGCTCTATGGGATGGGACGTGAGATAGTCGAGAGCGATGGAACTACTGCTGAGGGTGTCTTTGTCTGGTATAGCAAGAAGTTCATGTCACTTGCCGGTGGCGGACTTATCCAGTTCTTGATTGCGCTTGCTCCCATTGCTGCCGTGGCTATCATCTTTGGTCCAATCAGTCTTGGACCTTCTCAATTCGGCTTGGTGGCAATTACAGTAGCTGTAATAGCAGTCTATGCAGGTATAATGACCGGGCTGACCTCAATGGTCTTTCCTGCGATAATTGATGGACATTCTGTCCTTGATGCAGTGAAGATTTCATTCAGGATGAGCAGAACCTACTTTGATAGAGTCTTCTCTGTCTGGTTCTCGTTTCTCGGAATTGCTCTCCTTATAGCCTTGCCAATGATACTTCCACCCTTGCTGCAAATCCCGCTTATGAATGCGGGTACTCCTCTACTTGCGCTATATGCTGGCATAATGGGATTGTTTGATGTATTCATTCTCCTCCCTGCGATGGTGATTGGAATGAGCAGGATCTACTTGATCCTTTCATCAGATAATATCTCTGGGTCAGAGCATACGGAGGAGGGCCCATCGGGTATTGGATTTGTTGGAGGTTTGTGAGAGATGTCTCCCAAGAAAAGAGTGCCGCTGAAAGAAATCGAGGTGATTTCAGATCCGAAGGTCATCAAACTCATGATGGAACCTACTCGAGCTGCAATCATCAAGAATCTGGCGGAAGAGCCTATGACTGTCAAACAGCTGGCTGTTCGACTTGGGAAGAATCCTGGCACGATACTCCATCACATTGAAAAGATGAAGGACCCTAAGATAGGTCTTGTAGTAGAAGTCAGAACTGAACAGACACCTACAGGTATCGTTCAGAGATACTACAGGGCCAGAGCGAGAGAATTTCGGCTGGGAATAAAGGATATGATACAGACGGACAGCGGCGTGGCCAAGTTCGCTGAAGACCGTCTGATGTCGATTGTCAAGTCATTGGCAGTGTTTGGTATCAACATCCCTGAATCACAACGGGGAGAAGCTGCTGAACTGCTGCGAGAGTTGATTGAACGAGAAAATGATCTCATATCGGAAATTCCGATTATGGATCAAGATGTGCATGATAGGCTCTCCGGTCAAGACAGAAATGATACGACACGAATACTGCGAAGATACATTCTCGATCAAGATCCTAGATACGTGGAGCTACGAAGAGAATGGCATAGATTACTTGGTCATTATTTGAAAGGTGTAAAACAATGAGTTCATACGAAAGAAATAGAACAATGGTGGCCTGCATTGTCGTCTTCATAGTAGTTGTAGGAGCAGCCATTGGAGTAGTTATTCTATTCATGGGTTCCACGAACTGGAATTGGAATCCTACGGTCCCTCCAAGTAACTGGGACGTAGGTGAAACATTTGAGTTCGAACGAACTGAATCTAGCATGCCACTAAATGTCACCCTTGATTTCGATGTAGATGTGGGCGGAATTGATTTCAAATTCATAGACGATCCTACACTGCTCTATTATATTGAAATGTGGGTGCCTAACGAAACACTGCAGGAGTATGGTGACCCAACCGTTACATACACTTCCAATACAGTAGCATTGGACTATCCTGCTGCAGGAGTGAATGTCACTTTGGGCA
>JBHLQM010000029.1:0-37320 GCA_048884785.1 Candidatus Thorarchaeota archaeon
CAGTGCCCATCAGTGCTGGTATCTCGAACTCCCTAGTGACTATTGCCAAGTGCGACCCAAGAGCCCCTGACATACAGACAACTCCCGCTAGTTTTGAGAGAACCGGGGCCAAGAATGTTGTACCTGCATCATCAACCAGTACAATCTTACCATCAGCACCTTCTTTCAGGAGAGCAATCACTTCTTGGACTGATGTTATATAACGAAGTTCACCCTCAGCGTGAAGGTTTAGGGAAATGAGTCCATCACTGATTTTCCTCATGAATCTGTGCCACTCCACAGTCCCTGCAAGAACAATAAATCCCTGATTTAAGAGTGCTGATGTTGAGAAATCCTCTTGTTTCTTGAAACCCTAATACTTACATAATGGACTGTTCATGCGGCTTGGTGTTGCTTCAATCTAGGTAGGAAGTTAAGAGTATGAACAATCGTGAAGTGAATGTCTACTTAAGACATATCTCTCAGGTTTTCAGTGATATTCTTGCTGAGCGAGGACTTCTTGAATCCAAGCTGTTTCCTGTGAATGAATACATCAGTGTATCATGCTACCATGTATATGATTTCCAGTATGACCTGATGAAACAGGTGTGGGATAGGGTAACACCAGAAGATCTAGCAAAAAAGAGCAAGAAACTACTCTCAGAAATACATGCACTCTCTATCACCTATCAATGGCTATACTATGGGCTAGGTAGAATGGGTGTCGTCTTCAACAAGTACGAATCAGACCCCACCAAAGAACCAGAAGACAAGCAAGCGCAATGGAAGTGGATCCTTGAAAACTGGTATCGACTAGGAACCTCATATTTCAACACAGGGGAGCCTACTGTTGCAGCGTCGGGTGGTGCCAATCTTGCCTTTGAAGAAGACACACTCGATTGGATCAAGGATAACCTGCAACCAGTAAATGAGAATCAAGTAAAACTGATGCGAAGGTCCCTCGGTACAATTGAATTGTATTGCTTCCTGGAAGAATGTGAGGCCAGGGCCAAACTCATTGATCATGGACCCTATCGATACAGTGATGATGAGATTCTAGTGATGTCTGAGTTCACCCGGATGTATGATGGAAAGGGAGAACAGTGGTTGCCATGGTCAAACACTGAAGCAAAACTTCCTTCCTCGTCACTTGGAGTTGCCATGACCATCAAGAATGCATCAGCAACATTGAACGATATTGGAACCATGGCGATTGAACCAGGTGACTATTCCGGGCTTGTGACTAATGCATGTCTATATACTAAGCGCGGAGAAAAAGTAGTGCCTATCGGCCTGGATGAGCTTCCAGCCTGGACTGAAGCTGCAGAGTCCGCACAGACTGAACTCTATATGAAATTCGCTGAATGGGATAAGAAGAAACTCATGCTTGCGGGTGCGATGGCATACTGGCGCGGATTTGCACGTTTTACTGACCTTGTAGGTGTTACAGACAAAGTAGACTGGAACATTGCAAAGCACATTGAAGAAGAACATGTCCCCTTCTTCATGGTCAATGATGCAGATGCAGCATTTTTACGCTTTGGACGCTTCGATGACGAGATTGAAGAAGACCCTACGCTATATCTTCTCCCAGAATAGGAAGCTACGATTATGACGCACCTGTCAGACAGTGATGATTTTCTTCATGAGCCAAATGAACGACCTGATTTCAGAGAGAGCTACTACTTCAATTGGGTCGACCTTGGGAGTGGCGTTTCTGGATTTACTACCATTGGTCTATTGCCAAATGCCAAGAAGAGAGAGTTTGTGTTCACACTCTTCTATGGCAAGGATTTGCGAGAGGCTTATTGGAAAGAACCTGGTGGAGAGGTGCCCAAAGACCTTGATGAGGCTTTGACTGATGGTAGTCTTTCCTACGAGCTGATTAAGCCCATGAATGATTGGAAAATAAGCTATCAAAGCAAGAAGATGTCTGCTGAGATTCTTTGGAGTGGAAGGTTTCCATGCTATGACTTTGGTAGAGGAAGTGGCACCTCTTGGGTAGGACACTTTGAACAGTCTGGAAAGGTTAAAGGAAAGGTCACTTTGTCAGACGGAAGGCAATTTACAATCAACGGTCTTGGTGAGAGGGATAAGAGCTGGGGATCACGTGACTGGCACATCGAGAGTTGGTATGCACTTCATGCGCAATTTGACACCATTTCCATCGGACTAAGAAGAGATTACGTGAATGGAGAATATCATGCTTCTGGAGGAATATCCAGAAAGGATGGTCATATACCCATAACCAAAGTGGATCTGGACACAGAATTTCTAGAAGACCGGATGCCACATGCAGCTGAAACTAAGGTCTATGGAGAAGATGGTAGCTGTTATACTCTGAAGTCAAAGCTGATTTCTGACGGATCCTATGTGAGGTTCACTAGGGATTTCTCAGGAGGAACAACTGAACTCTGGGAAGAGATGGCAATTCATGAGTGCAAAGAATTGGATGAGAAGGGAACCGGTCTGTTAGAGTGGCTCTTCACATTCTAAGAAAAGAAGGTTTGTGGATAGCCTTTGTAGCAGCCATCCACAGAACTTGCCGCACTCAGAACACCATAATACCCGAGCTTAATGATAGGATTGTAGCAATTATCCAAGCAAATAGCAGCGCATTAATCATAGCACCAAGGTAGAGTCTGTTTGTTGATCTATACGACCATACCATAATCACGATTGCTACTGCAAACCATGGTGTGAAGGCATAGAAGAATAGGAATGAAAACCCTATCATCCCTGGAAAAATGGCAGTGCCTAATAGCATCCCAACACCGAGCTCCAGTGCTATTAGGATTACGAAAGGATAGCATTTTAGGAATATCGCAATCATTGACCATTTTAGCTGTCCCTTGTACCATGGCTTACTGTCAGATGGTCTTAGAGGTCCCATCAACCATAACCCTTCCACGAAGGAATAGATGAAGATTGGTATTGCATAGATTGGTACAAAGAATACTCGAGATACTGTGAGGTCGTTCATGCCGGGAAGGAAACTTCTCAAATCAAGTGCAAATCCGAGGTCAACAAGCAGAGTCCAAGCATAAAGCCAGAGAATGACAATCAATGATAGAAGGAATGTTCTAAATAGGGCTGTTTTCCTATTCTGTTGATTTGAATCAATCTTCCAAAGCACACTCAGATTTATTCCCTTAGTTTTAGAAACCATCCGCAGTAACAGATAGAAAATGATTGATGTACCTATGAACCACAAAATGATTGCTGCGCCATAGCTCTGAGGGAATGGGATGAAACCGCCTATTCCTAGAAGGGGATAAAACGTAATCGGAGAAATCACACCAAAGATCATCCCCCATTTGAGGAGAGTTCTTCTGTCAGCTGAATACTCGGTAGATGGATCTTGTTTTAGTGACTGAAACAGAGAGAACTCGAGAAGAATAGTGATCAAAGGAAAAACAGTAAGAATAGCCCCCAATGTGGCAAAGAAACCTCCAAAAACCCACCAGGAATATACAAGACTACTACTTGGGATCCAATGCGCATCCTCAATGCCGCCTTTTAGACTATTCTTCATCCATTCAACTGTTTGACTGACAATTTCAGGGTCGATTGTTTCAAAGAGATGATTCGTTCTAGCTGTGACGTACCTACGAGCACTACCACTAGCAAAATCACCATATGTGACATATTCTTGAATGTCCGTAGTTCCAAAGGCATCCTCTAGGGATGTTAAATTGCGTCCTGAGAAGAATGAGTCGAAATCACCCACTGTGACCAAGAGGTTGCGTGGAAACGATGTGTTCCATGTGTTTCCTACCCAACTTCCAACAAGCACTACTGCTCTAACATCAATCGATGCCTGCTCTATTGCACTCCCTAAAATTCCACCTCCCATGCTATGGCCAATCACCCCAATGGAGGCGCTATCAACATACTCAAGGCTTGCCATATACTCAAGTGACGCAAGGCCGCTACCACTCCCCGAATCTGAATTACCATGCCCATTTGCATCTGGAGTTAATACCACAAATCCACGGCGAGCAAGTTCGATTCCAAAAGCCATCAACCACTCCTTATTTTGAAGCACACCATGATAGACAACTACACCGGGGAGTGGATTGGAGCTGGTTGCATAAGTAGGCCGCTGAAGTGTACTGTGGATATTTGAACCATCAGCGGCTTGAAAGTCCACTTCAGTGACTATTACCAAGCCCAAACTATTCTGAATAGAAGCAGCCAGGGCGACACCTCCTAGCATCAATCCAATGGTGAGTAGGAGTGCAAGATATCGCAGCCGAGGTTTCCTTGTTTGCATACAGAGTTCCCCACACTAGTGACCTTGAAAGAAACATACCCGTCTAATATTTTCTCTTGGTGTTAGAACCCACAGTATTAAGTGAGAAAATGAAGGATAGATTACGTATTATGCCAGATTGGGATCAAATCTTCCAAGAGAAAGGCCATGTCTTCACCGAGCCGCATCCAGAAATGGAAGGACTCGTAAAACTCTTTCATGACGCAAGCGTGAAGAATATTCTTGACGTTGGCTGTGGAACTGGAAGGCATCTTGTATATCTGGCAAAGCATGGTTTCACCATGTTCGGATTTGATGTATCAGAACACGCTATTCAAATGGCCAGGAAATGGTTGCATGAAGAAGGACTGTCTGCTGATCTTCTGCAGCACGGCATGGAGTCTATCTTTCCTTATGCCGACAACACTTTTGATGCTATAATCTCAGTACAAGTGATACATCATAATCGTATTAGAGAGATTCGGAATGCAGTAGCAGAAATTGAGAGGGTTCTGAGTCCAAGAGGCTACGTTTTCATCACAGTACCAATACTCTCTCAGGGTCCGATTGATCCTGAAGATGACTGGCATTTGAATGAGATTGAACCTGGAACCTACATCCCTCAGCGAGGTCCCGAGAGTGGAGTCTATCATCACTATTTCACGGAAGAGGAGCTATTGGAACTCTTCTCTTCCTTTAGAGTGATTAAATTGACAATTGATGAAATAGGACATAGGTGTCTGTTGGGCAAAAGGAGATGAGTATGTCCTTTATTGCTCTATACCATGAATTGGGAAAATCAGTGTTTTGACCTTGGTAATGGTTTCATCGATTGCTCTATGAATCTTTGAATAGTGCTCTTCGTCAAGCCTGGTAGGTCTATCAGTCCATCCAAGTCTTGGCATTTTCAGACCATATGAGAGACAGAGTTTAACCCACTCTGGCGGTTCTATGGGTGGCAATGACATTCCCGCAATATTAGATAGAACGATTGTCCAGACTTTCGCTGCTGAAATTGGATTATAGCCACCACCACCGACGACCACCAATTTTCGTTCTCCAAGGTGCACGAGTTGGCGAACTGTCTTTGAAAGACGGTGATATGTATCATATGTCAACATCAGGTCTGCGAGAGGGTCTCCAATATGAGCATCCGCACCAACATCCCAAAACACCATGTCTGGCTTGTAAGCCAACCATAGAGGTACAACAATGTCTTCAAACGCTCGCCAAAATTCCACATCATCAGTCAGAGGCGGAAGAGGGATGTTGACTGTGTAGCCCTTTCCTTCACCAACTCCCATCTCTTCAGGTCGACCAGTTCCTGGAAAGAATCCCATGCTCAGCTCATGCATCGAGATTGTCAGAACCTTCGGGTCGTCATAGAAAGCTGCTTGGGTACCATCACCATGGTGCACATCTGTATCAAGATACAACACTTTCTTGTCAGGATACGTTTGTCTATATTTCCTGAGTGCTATGGCACAATCATTATAGTAGCAGAAGCCGGAGGCTCTGCTTGGCATGGCGTGATGAAGTCCTCCAAAGAAGGACATCGCATTATTGAACTTGCCTTCAGCAACACCCATTATGGCATCAATCGTTGCACCAACAGGATACGCGGCATACTCATGCATACCCGGAAAGACTGGGCAGTCATCTGTATCAAGTCCAAATCGTGATGAGAACGCAGATCCTGTGTTTCCAAACAGTTCCATAGTTTCTATGTAAGACACATCATGGAAAAGCAGCAACTCCTGTCGAGTGGCCATTCTCATCGGCTGAGGGGTGATATATTCACTATCCAAGATACCAGACATCACAGGAAGACTCCATGCCATATCGAATCTAGCCTTATTCCAGAATGGATTGGGCTCTGCCCGCATTCTCTCTAGGTCATCTAGTCCCTCCATTTTCAGGAAGATAGATGAATCATAGAGTGCGGTCTTCTCACGCAATAGATATCCTCCGTATCTCGATTTTCTCCAGCACGCAACCATATCGGTCGCGCACTCATATTTAGAGGTAGTTGTATGAAATTGAATGTTGATAAAAGGACTTGTTTGGTCATAGTCTAAAACACCTCCAATTCGAAAGCCTCATTATTTGCCGCTCCTTTCAATTAACCATCATGTCCAAATTTGACCTTCTAGAGCAGACATTCCTGGGCAACTTCGATGAAAAAATTCCCATCTCTCTTTGGAAACACCATCCTGAGACCGATAGAACACCAGAGGGTTTAGCATCTGCAGATGTGGCATTTCATAAGAAATTCAAGCACGACCTCATGAAGATAAGCTTCTTTGGCCATTATCCCTGCATCGACTTTGGATGCACAGCTGAATATGATGGAGCCATATCAGGGTCAACAACACTGACGAGCAGCGTCATTAACAATGCTAGCGACTGGGAAGTCCTGGAGCCTCCAGATGTGAATGCTGGTGTCTTCGGCGAACAGGTGAGAGCTGTGGAACTGATTCAAAGATACTCTCACGGCGTAGTACCAACTATGGCAACAATATTTGATGGCCCTATGGTTGCTGACAAATTATGTGACAAAGACCTTGCCAAGTATATGGATGAGAATCAAGATATAATAGAGTCAGCACTCGACCTGATTACGGATGTCATGATTGACTTTGCCCGAGCAACTCTTGACGCGGGTGCAGATGGTCTATTTCTCGCATCACAGCATTCGACTCTGACTTCAGCGACAGATGAACACTATGAGAGATTTATCCTTCCACAGGACAAAAAACTTGTATCAAAACTCCGAGGAAGAGCCAAGTTTATGGTAATGCATCTGCACGCTCGGGAACCAGGAGAAGTCATACGATTTGATAGAATTGCAAAGACTCCCGGAATAGATGGGATTAACTGGGAAGACCAGACGGCATCGATTTCATTGAGAGAAGGAAAGAAACTATCACGAAAGACTGTCTTTGGTGGAATAGATCATAATGGTGTTTTTAGAACTGGGACGCCTGATGAAGCAAGTGAACAGATTCTGACTGCCATTGATGAAGCAGGCTACGAGAAGCTTGTCATTGCACCAGGCTGTGTGATAACCATTGATACTCCGGAGGAAAACATACGAGCCGTAGTAGAAGCAGTGAGGTCAATAGAGATTCATGAGAAATGATAGGAGGATTCCACTTGACCCGGAACAAAGAGGTAGCAGCAGTTCTAAACGAAATCGCGATACTTCTTGAAGTTGAGGGGAAGGACAAGTTCAAGCCCCAAGCGTACTACCGAGCAGTACGGACAGTCGGTTCGCATGGCGAAGATGTTGAACTGTTGGCCAAACAAAATGCTCTAACCAGTATCCCTGGCGTTGGAAAAGGGATTGCAGAGGTGATCAATGACTACCTAAAGACCGGAAGCGTTCCTCTTCTTGAGGATCTTCGATCAAAGATACCCGTAAAGGTCCGAGAACTGGAGTCTATCCCTGGTGTGGGACCAAAGAAAATCAAACTGTTCTATGATGAACTAGGAGTCACTGATATTGACTCTCTTGAGAAGGCGATAAAGGAGGACAAGATTTCAAGTCTTAGAGGTATGGGTACGAAGTCTCAGGACCAAATTGTTGAAGGTATCAAACTTGTCAGAGAAGGAATGAAAAGAACGCGCTTTGCAGATGCACTCCCAATTGTAGACCGTATTCTAGAAGCAGTGCGAAGAGCCCCAGGCGTTAAGAGAGCCGAGGCGGCTGGGTCGTTCCGTCGTCGTTGTGAAACTGTAGGGGACATTGACATTCTTGCGGAGGCAAAAGATGCAGAGCCTGTGATGGCTGCATTTGTAAAATTTGAAGACGTTGCCAATGTTTTGGCACAGGGTCCTACAAAGTCCTCAGTAAGACTGAAGTCAAACCTGCAGGTCGATCTCAGGGTTGTGCCAGCAGAGAGTTTTGGGGCAGGAATGCAATACTTCACTGGTAGTGTAGATCACAATGTTCAGCTTAGGTCTATTGCCATCAAACTTGGACTACGGCTCAACGAGTATGGTCTATTCCGGGGAGACGTGCCAGTTGCTGGAGAGGATGAAGAGGGTATCTACAAGAAACTAGGATTGCCATTGATACCACCAGAACTCAGAGAAGGTACTGGAGAGGTTGAAGCCGCTCAGAAGAATGCACTTCCTCATCTAGTAACCTTAGATGATATCCAGGGTGACTTGCATAGTCATACTGACCAATCGGACGGAGCGAATACGATTGAAGATATGCTCAATGCAGCTCAGGCTAGGGGTTACAAATACTACTGCGTGTCTGACCATACTCAGAGTCTAGCAATCGCAAATGGGATGGATGAAGGCCGTCTTCTGAAACGAATCGATGAGATTGATGATTTGAATGCATCAGGTAATTGGAAGATGAAGATCCTCAAAGGTGCTGAAGTAGACATTCTCTCTACAGGAAGCCTGGATATCGAAGATGAGGTACTGAGTCAATTGGACCTGGTCACAGTGTCCATTCATAGTAGGATGAAAGACGAAACTGATGTGATGACCGAGAGAGTGTGTGAGGCTCTGAGGAATAAGTACGTACATATCCTCGGCCATCCAACAGGACGACTGATCTCCAGAAGACCAGAGTTTCATATTGACCTTAGGCAGGTTTTTGAAACAGCAAAAGAGAACAATGTTGCAATGGAATTGAATGCACATCCGAGCCGCTTGGACTTAGACGCCGGGAACCTGCGTGTGGCAATTGGCATGGGCTTGAAGATAGCGATTAATACTGACGCCCACAGGATTGAAGAACTAGATATGATGCAGTTTGGAATATATCAGGCACGAAGAGGTTGGGTCTCGAAGAAGGATGTACTCAATACTTTTACACTGAAGGACCTCCTACGATTTATCAAGAAATGACATACTTCTGTGGGAGTGATATTGATGGATAATACGGACCTGCAGAGACACATTGAACAGAATGGGATCGAGGCTGAGATACTCCCCATGAAAGGCCGAGTGCATTCAGTTGATGCTGCATCCAAAGAACTTGGTGTTCCCCATGAACGTTTCATCAAGACAGTTGTCTTTGTCACAGAATCAGATACACCAGTACTGGCAATAGTCTTAGGCACGGACCGAGCAAGTTCGAAACGAATCGGAGCCGCGTTGAGTATTGCGCCACCCAGACTTGCATCTCCTGAAGATGCGCTAAGGCTCACAAAGTATGCAGTGGGAGGAACGCCACCAATCTCCATATCAGGTGCCCCAGTTATCATTGACCCCAAAGTCATAGAGATGGAGGAAATCATTGGAGGCGGAGGCACAGATCGTCACCTCCTTCGAATAAAACCTCAGGATATAGCCAGAGATACCAATGCTATTGTTACACGTATTCGAAAATAGGCGGCCTGCTCAGGTCCAAAAGGCCCTTCGCCAAATCTCCTACCTTTGCATCCGCCTTTCCGATAGACAGCGCAGCCAATAAATCTGCAGCCAATACATTCGTGTAAAAAGAGCGAGGCTCGAGAGGTCCTGCTCGATGAGCTGGGTATTGACAGAGGAGCGGTTTCGCAGGACGCGATTGAGGCTGTCACGTCGCTGGGCAATGAGCGCTATAGTGCCCTGAGCTACTCTATCATCAGGGCAATGCAGAACCGCAAGAAACCGCACCCCGGATTCGATGACGCCTACGAAGCGCATCGCGCAGTGGATGCCGCCTACAAGTCGGCGGAGTCGGATCTTGTGACGGAGCTATAGCGACCTGTTGTGAATCACCGTCCGTCTTCCTGACTCCTGGTTCATATCCCATCCGTCCAGTGATGTCCGTTTCTCGCGGCAATATCCCCACCGGGCGTTCAACCAGAACTCACCTCTTCCGAATGGCGACGGTTAGAAGAACCGCAATCACACATACAGCTCCGACAATCACTATGATGAGAACCGTCATACCGTCCGGGAGAGGTGAGGACGTACTTGACGTGGTGGTGCCGGTCGTTGATGTGGTAGCAGAAGTGGCAGTCGTGGTTTCCTCGTTCACAGTGATGATGACTGTATCAACCATGCCGTATCCAGATCCATCAACCACCACGAGAGTCAGGTTATATGTTCCGGCAGTCAAGCTCCCGATTGTAACAGATACGTGTTCTGATGATGAGTTCAATGAGTTCTGGTGAATGAGATCACCATTCCACAGAATCGCATACGAGTCAGGATTCGGCAATCTCACATCCCAAGTAATCGGGGAAACGAAGGCACCTACAAGGTACTGAACATCAGCAGGATGGCTGAGAAAGCCTGATGGGTGGTTATCTACTCCCATTCCCGATATAGGATACACGCCCACCCCTGAGTAGTCTGACCACACATTTCCTGTACCTACGCCATCATCCCATTCGTTGTAGACTCCATTGTCCATAGCATTTCCTGCCTCGTTGAACCCTATCACATTGTTGTAGATTTCAGAATAGAGAGAATAGGACCCGGCTTTCAGTCCGTAACCCGTGTTTCCGTAGATTCTATTATCGACGACTCTGACACCCGATGTGAAATCCATGTAGAGCCCGTCCGATGAGCTCCCAGAGACTGTGTTGTTCACAATCTCCAGATAGTTGACCACATAGAGCCTCAAGGAATCACTATTGTCATGTATCTGGTTGCTCCTAATCATGCCATAGTAAGTCCAGACAAGATAGATGGGATTCCCATTGTTATCATATATCTGGTTGGAGTCAAAAAGGAAGTTGCTGGAGTTGTAGACGTAGATACCGTTTCCATTTCCATGGAGTTGGCTCTCCGTTACTGTGACGTTGTCACTCGAACTAATATAGAGCCCTCTAGTACTGCCTTCACTGATTACATTGGTCAATGAACAGTTGGCCGAGTCTGATATGAGTATTCCCGCGTAATGGTTGTCCGTGAGTAACACATCCCTTATGCTGCAATTGAAGCAGGACTCGGCTGTCACACCAACAGTCACAGAGTCGAATGTCCCGTTTGCTACAGAAGAATCGTCAGACTCCACCAGTACAAGCTGTCCGTAGTCATCTCCTTCAATCACCAAGCTACTTTCATTGAGGAAGTATCCAAATTGCTTCCCGTTGACAGTGTTTCCTGACTCAGTAATGGTCCAGTATCTAGTACTGTCTCCCGTGAATCGTATGCCACAATCGATTAGAGTATTGGACTCTAGCGTAGTATTCTGTGACACAAGCAGATTGATACCGTACAGGTTTCCTCTGAACTCCGTATCACTGATTGTGCAGTTCGTGCAAGACAACAGACTGACTCCGACTGACGCATTGAAGAACTCTCCTGATCTGATACTGACGTTGAAGCAGTTGATCAGGAATACCTGACCAAACTGAACTCCATCAATCTGGGTATTGTTCTCATTAAGGAAATACCCAAACGGTTTACCATTCACTGTATTCCCGGAGAAGTCATGAATCCAATACTGCAGATTCCCTTCTATGCCAAATCCCCCATTCTCAAGCGAATTGTTGACAACTCTGCAGTTTGCAGTTGATTCCACGTAGAAACCGAATCCGCCGGTGCCATTGATCACGTTGTTGACAACAGTGACATTCTGCGACTGTGAGAATGGAGTTGATACTACCCTAATTCCATGGTTACGGCATCCGGTCACTGTGTTGTTTGCCACGATACAGTGACCAGTCCCGACTAGCATGAATCCCATGGAGCAGTCATATGAAGTGCAGTTTTCTATGACTCCATTATCCGCACTCCAAAGACAGATGCCGACTCCTGCTCCATCGGTCTGTGATGACAGCGTACAGTTCCTAATAACGAAATGCGCATCAGTGTCGAAGATCCTTATGCATATGTCATCTGCTGCTATTTCAAGCCCTTCTATGATGTACGGTGACTGCTGAGATCCACTGCCCGGGAATCCTAGCGCCGCGAAACCCGCATTTCCTGATATCGATATTGGACTATGAGGTACGAGTGATGACAATCTGGGCGACGCCCTTGGAATCTCAGACAAACACACGGGCAGAGATGTCAAGCTCGCACCAACAATAGAGATACTCAGTAGAAGACTCAGCAAGAACAGAGGATTGTCCTTCGTCACGATTCTCCCCTGCACAGGTTGCATATCTTCCATATAAGTCAGAGCAACGAGTAGAATCATGAACACCTTGGCGAATCTAGAACCACGTAGTATGGATTGTGGGCGTGGCGATTGGGGTACCGAGCGGTTTAAGAGAAACGCACGGCCGCGCGCCGCCAAGCTGTGGTGAATGATTTGGAAACAAGAGCAATCAGCAATGAGGAGCTAATGACAGCAACTTGGCTGCACCGCTATGCCTTTGGCGGAAATGAAATCCGAGATGGACTGTTTTCTCTTGAAGCACTCTCAAGCTATGTTATTGGCAAACTGGAACCTATCAGGAATAACAAGACAGAGGTCAATATGAATCCCGAGTTACTTCGGATTTTGTGGAAAGGGATGCGTTGCGGTCTGCTCCTAGTATTGTTGAATTCAGCTGTTCCTGTCAGTTTTTCCGATTTGATAGATGAAGTTGATTTCAGCAGAAGTGCCTTGCGCAAACACCTAGCAGAACTTGAAAGTTTCAGAGTTATCGAACGGATACGAAGACCCATGGTATGACTGTTCTTTTGGACCCGGCCTTTCGAAAGAAGTTCTTGGCGGTCTACAAGAGGGAAGCCCGCGAAAGGGAGCTGAATCAGGTTTTGATAGAGAGGCTTTGCAGAGTAGCGATTGACCTTGAATTGTTGAGAATCCTAAATTCTTGCAGTACAAAATGAGATGCATTCGAAAGCACTCTAGGCAGATGCATCAGAATAATGAATGGTTGATTTAACCTTGCTTTTGACATTCTTCTCTATGAGTAATGAGCATTTTTAAGAAAGGTCATTGGAACTCTAGAGAACCGTGTGATTGCATCTGGCATGTTACTGATGGAACCAGCACTCCGCAAATGGAGAGAGGTTGGGCTCTATACGCTGGCGATCAATGAATCAACCGTCGTCAGCCCCAGTGAGCCCTATGAACACGAGAGTGACTCTCCCTAGAGGTGACTGGGGATGAACACACTGAAACTGTGTTCATTGAAGTCAATCAGGCTTTTGTAGGGAACGAAGTCCGAACTTCTAGTCCCACGCCTGATGCCCTCTCACACCTAATCTCCGCGTTTCTCAGCTTTTATTCTCCTACAGAGAGATTTGAAGAGAAAGAGTGGTGCCGAGGACGAGATTCGAATTCGCGCTTCCAGTCTTTGAATTACCGGAGGTCTCGCGAACCCCTACAGGAGTGGATATCCCATTAGGGCGTCGTGCCATAGATCTTGAGTCCACCGTCTTTGGCCACTTGACTACCTCGGCTTGCCTCCACAGAAATCGTATCAGTATATAGTCATTTTGGAGTCAGCTTTCGAATGACAATCATTTTGAATACACTTTCAGAATCTGAGTAATCTTAAGAAGCCGGAAGATTCCTATCCTATGCTATCGCAGACACCGGTGATTGCTGTGAACGAATTCACGATTGATGGTATAGTTCTAAGATATCGTATCATTGGAAAGGGGTCGCATGTGCTGATGATTCATGGACTTGGTAGTGACATGAGGGCCTGGGAATTCCAAGAAAAGCCTCTCTCAAAGCACTTCAAGTTAATCCTAGTTGATCAGAGAGGACATGGCAGGTCAACTGGTCCTGGTATGAATATGATACCAGCTGAGACCTTTGCAAATGACATGAATGCATTTCTAGACCATCTGGGTCTTGAGAAGGTACATGTGCTTGGAGAATCAATGGGGGGCATCATTGCACAACAATTTGCTCTTGACTATCCTCACAAAGTCAGCAAATTAGTACTGATGGACACCGGCTTCAAGGTGACAGAAGAAACAGTTGATGAGGTATATGGCTGGAGAGAGGCTCAAGTAGAGGGCGGTGATGTCGCATATTTTTGGGCATCAACAAGAAGCTGCTTTCCTTCTGATTTCATTGAAAGCAACAAGGAGCTCTTTGACTATCTATTGAACAGAGAGAATCTGGTCAATGAGGAAGGAATCTTAGCTGCCGGACTCGGTCTTGTGTCCTTCAATGCGGAAGATAAGTTGCACCAACTCTCAATGCCGACGTTATTGGTGCATGGTGACCAAGATAAAATCTTCAATGTAGGCTTGGCAAAGAAGGCTGTTTCTCTCATCCCGCACTCAAGACTTGTAGTCTATCCGGGATGTGGGCATGTTCCAAGAATACAGATGAAGGACGAACTGAATGCTCTACTGATAGATTTTCTGAGCAATTAACTATCAGTAGCCTATTTCAGGAATGGTCTAATCTTGGTATAGAAATCTGCCAGGATCTTTGATTTATCATCCTCTATTTCAAGAATAAAGAGGCGAATCTGTTGACCGGCTTTGATTTCTTTAATCAGGCCCATATCTACTAGAGGCTGCATCACTCGGTGTATCGTGGAATGGGCCAATCCTGTTTCGTTGGCAATTCTACTCAGATTCAGATATTCCTTAGGTCGATCAAGAAAATGTTGAACAACCCTTGTTTGTGCACGCGATGCAAAGATTTTCTCTAGCAATTTTTCCATTTTAGTTGCCTCCCTCTATTCATGATTGATTACTGTGCCTAACTTGTCACCCTTCATAAGTCTGTAAAGGTTCTGTGAGTCCTTTCCGTTGAAGATTATTGTCTTTATCCTTGAACGCTCTACGACGCGTAGTGCAACCGGGTCAAAGAGTTTGTATTCTCCGGCCCGTGTTCCGCCCCCTGAAAGAATCTTCTTCAGGTCTATTATCCCTACGGAGTCAAGTTTGGTGGCACCCGCTTCCTTAGGGTCTCTATCATACACACCTTCAACATTTGTTGCATTCAACAAGAGATCTGCTCTGACCGATTCGGCTGCCAAGGCCGCAACGGCATTCGTTGATTGACCTGGAGTAAGTCCTCCCATCAAGACAACTCTACCAGTGCATACTGCAATCTCAAGTTCATCCAATGATTCGGCAATCTTTGGATAAGCAAGTTCTCCCAGAGCCGCACAGAGTAACTCGGCATTATGGCGTGCAATCTTAATGCCAAGCCAATCACATTGCGCTTCACTGGCTCCTAGCGTCCTTGCAGCGGATATGAATCTTCGAGCGGGTATTCCTCCTCCTACTACTACGACAAACTGGTTGTCTTCACGCACAAGTGACGATATCACATTAGCATACTCTTTGATTCTATCTGTGATAACTTCCCCTGCATCATTGTATAGGAGTGACCCTCCGAGCTTTAGTACCGCTCGCATGACGCGTACAACACCTAGTGTGTTTCTGCATAAACAACTCGGGGGTGATTAAAGAAGTTTTCTTGAATAGACCAACTGTTCGATATTTCGAAATGATTTTGCTACCTGCCATGATCAATCTAAAGAAGTATTCGTCTTTGTCTTGTTTCTCCTAAACCACTTTATATGCACACGAATCAAAAAGTATCTAGAATGATGGGGTCAATAGCAATGATGTCGAAGCGGATGCTCATTGGTATGTTATTTGCAGGGCTACTCATCTTTAATGTAGCGCCGCGTTTTGCAAGCGCAGACATCACTGGGAATGTATATGCCTTTGGTGCCACTTGGCTCGACCAATCATATCAGATTGACAACACAATTATTCAACAGGAAACTCATCAGGGTAATCTGCAAATAACCGTAAATAACATCACTCCGGGAGATGACTACGAATATACTTACATCGGTTTTAATCATCGTTCCAATGGTGCTCCTCCCTACTATCATGAGCAAAACGGCACAGTTGATTTTCAAGCAAATCAAGTCTATTTTGCGCTGGATACTGAAGACGATGATGAAGATGGGCTCGCAGAGTCTGTGGATTTAACCATGTATCCATCATTTAACTACCACCTGCCAGGGCATTTCTTCTTTGTTAATCCTACTTGGAGTACTCATTCAACTGACTGGAACCCATCAGTTGACGATGCCGAGAGTGCTCCAGGAGTTCAGCAACTGACTGAGTCATCAGGAGATGGCTCGTTTCAATTACGAATCGTGATTGATTATGAGTATAGTCATCCAAACTATGGTGACCTGAATGGGACTCACACAATTACCTTCAGTGCATCATACGACTCCGATGGAGTTCTATCAACTTGGAGTCTTGAGGAAACCACCTCTGCTCAGAATGAAAACCATACAGTCGCTCAAGCAAATAGAGAGGCATATTCACGAGGTACTGTTGTTGGAGCTGTTTCAGATATGATATCCATTGCTGATATAGGTCTAGTAACTGTTGTTGGAGTTGTAGGCATTATTGTTGGAGTTCTAATCGGGAAGAAATACTGGGGCTGAGTCCAATTAGCTGGTTGATTTGAAATTCCAGTAGTCATTTTCTCCTTAAGTTGGTTAGCTCTGTTTGGCCATAAGCCTTTTAGGAGAACTAACATGTTCGAGCAAAGAGCAGACACTTGTCAGCACCTTGTTGACATCAAGGAGAGAGTATTTTGTCAGAAAAATTCGAACCTGCAATCAAGTCCAAGAGATGGAAACCAACTGCTGAGGAAGAGCTCCTTGAGCAATGGAAAGAGAACTGGATCTATGAGTTCAACCATGAATCAGGAAAAGAGCTCTATTCAGTAGATACTCCGCCTCCCTATCTCTCCGGCTATGCACATCTGGGACAGCTCATTCATTACACCCAGATTGATATGATCGCCAGATTCAGGCGCATGCAAGGACTTGAGGTCAATTTTCCCCTAGGTATAGATCGAAATGGACTACCGGTGGAACTCCGTGTCGAGAAAGAATTCGGTATGGACATGCACACAACTCCAAGAGACATTTTCGTGAACAAATGCAAGGAGCAATTGGACAAGTATGAAACAGAGATGGCCAAGTGGTTCCAGCGCCTTGGAATTGGCTTCAACACGTATGAGAGAGAAGGCAGTTATCAAACAGACAGTCCTGATTATAGAGCAGTGACTCAAGCAACATTCATAGATCTCTGGAATCAAGGATTGATCTATAGTGACTATCGTCCTAACAATTGGTGCTTTGAATGCGGGACAACTATCGCTGATGCTGAGGTCGAATACACGGAACGGCCAACTACTCTCCACTACTTATACTTCGAAGTGGAGGGAATGGACCCAATCAAGATTGCCACAACACGTCCAGAGCTCCTGTGTGCTTGTGGAGCAGTCTTCATTCACCCCGACGACGAAAGATACAAGGGCTATGCTGGCAAAACTGCAAAAGTCCCCATATTTGGTCTAAAAGTACCCATGATAGAGAGCCCTACAGCTCAACTTGAATTTGGCACAGGTGCGCTGATGGTATGCAGTTATGGTGACATGGCTGATGTAATGGCGTTTCGTGACCATGCTCTGCAGCCAATTCAAGCCATCTCTCCTGATGGTACTATGACTGAGGCCGCCGGCAAGTACTCTGGTATGAAGGCAAGCGATGCCAAGAAAGCAATTGCAAAGGACCTAAAGGAACAGGGGTCTCTCTACAAACAGGAAGAAACTATTCAGAGGGTGCCTCTCTGTTGGCGAAGCAGGACACCTATTGAGTTTCTGGCAATGGATGAGTATTATCTCAAACAGACAGGTTTTCTTGATGAACTCATGAAGATTGCTAAAGAAACCACATTCTTCCCTGATTACAACCGACAAATTCTCATTGATTGGATAAACCGAGTTACCGTGGATTGGCCAATCAGTAGACGCAGATATTATGGTACTGAACTACCTATATGGTACTGCAACTCATGCAATAAGGCATTGGTACCAGAGATAAACGGACTGCGCTATTATCAACCGTGGAGGGAAGATCCACCTTTCAATAAATGTCCAGAATGTGGTTCTACAGAAGGATTCAAGGGAGAAGACCGCACATTTGATACTTGGATGGATTCGTCAATTAGTGGGCTCTATATAATTGAATATCTGCGTGATGAGAAGGTATTCAAGAAGGCATTTGGTTCAGTCATGAGACCTCAGGGCAAAGAGATTGTGCGCACGTGGCTCTATTATTCACTTCTTAGAACTCTTCAGTTAACCAAGAAACCTGCTTTCAAGGAAATTTGGGTTTCCGGCCTAGTGATGGATGAGTCCGGTCAGAAAATGAGCAAGTCACTGGGTAACTCTCCTGATGTGGGTCCGATAATCAACAAGTATGGTGCGGATTCGCTTCGCTTCTTTGGCGAGCTTGAGGCCGGGCTTGGGAGCGATATCAGATTCTCTGAGGATCGTTTGGCCGGTGTTTCCAAGTTTATGACAAAACTCTGGAATGTTGCACGTTTCATCTCCATGTTTCCATATCCTAAAGATGTGAAGTTTAAGCAACTTACAGAAGTAGATAGGTGGATACTAGCTGAAACAAGCAAACTCATCGAATCAGTATATCCTGAATGTGATAAACTCGACTTTCACAAGCCTGCAATAGAGATTCGTAGCTTCACTTGGAATTTCTTTGCAGACCATATTATTGAGATGCTAAAAGGGAGATGTTTCAATTCAGAAGGCACATTTACTGAGGCGGAGCAGAAATCCGGGATGTTCACTTTGCATACGGTATTGAATACAATACTCCGAGCATTAGCACCCATTATTCCCTTTGTGACCGACAGCATCTACAGGCAACTGTACAATCCCTATGGCATCCACAAAGAAACGTACCCAACACCAAATAGTGAATGGAAATCGAGCCTATCAGAGTATACAGAAAACCTTCTGAGAACTAATGGGGCATTCTGGAAATACAAGAGAGAGAGTGATCTATCTCTTCGTGCAGGATTGTTAGAGGCATACATAGCTCCTGAGCTTAAGCCCTGGGCAAAGGACCTTCAGGCAATGCATGGGATCGAAACTATTCGCTTTGGGACACCGAAAGAAAAGGGGCTCATTGAAGTCACACTTCCAGACTCCGAAGAAGTGATTTTCATTCGTGCCTCCGAAGAATCAAAGTAGTATCTATTTGATTACTATGACTTCGTTCTCGTGTTCCGTCGAACACTTCATACTGTTCGATACAAGACAATACTTGCCAGCGAGCTCAAGGGCTCTCTCTGCCTTTGACTTAGAATCAATAGATCCTACCGCGACTGTGGCTCTGATATGCATCTTTGTAAATTGAAACCCCTTATCCACCCTCTCAAGCGTTCCTTTCGCCAAGCAGGAGAATGATTTGTACTCAAATCTTAGTTTCTCAGAGAATGTTACAAAGGTAGTCATGAAACATGAAGCAGCCGCGGCTACAAACAGATCTTCAGGAGAGATGAAACCTTCAGGCCCGTTGAACTCGGGCGGTGCTGCGATTTCAACAATAGGTTTTCCCTCAACAAGCATATTGCCAATCCTATCATGAGTCCAGTCAACTCGAACAACATATTCATGGGATTCTTCACTCATAGTACTCACTGGGACTCTTCTTCCTTACAATCAGGAAAAGGGTTTGGGTAGGCTCGGGTGCCCTATGGTTCGATGAGAATCTCGTGCTCATGTGTAGTAGGGCACTTCATGCTGTTTGCAATGAAACAGTACTTGGCACCTAATTCCAAAGCTCTCTCAAACTTATTACGTAGGTCTTCTGAATCAATGACAAGTCTGGTCTTTGTGTGTATCTTTGTAATCTCATAACTTCTGTCCACCAGCTCCAAATAACCAGCTGATTCTGCCTCGAATGCCTTGAATTCAATACGCATCTTCTTTGTGAAATATACAAATGAATTCATGAAGCACACAGCTCCGGCAGCCACAAAGAGTTCCTCAGGTGTATAATCCTGCACATTTTCTTCTGACCCTAGTCTGAGGCCAGTCCAAATCTCATTTCTCCCCTCAACAATTACTTTCCCTGATTTGTCTCCGGTCCATTTTACCTCTACTCGGTGCTCAGCTTGTCTTTCATTCATAGTCGACACTCCCAAGAGTTGGGAATCAAATGAAATATGGTTTATGGAATCGTATCAGATTTTCTAGCCTTGAACACAAGAAAGAACGGCACCCTCTGTTCTCGTTCGAAGAAATCGTCGGAGGTGTTTGGTACAGGTTCGTCCATCACTTCAATTTGAAAACTTGAATTGACAAGGGCATTCACGTAGGTAGAGATGGTTCTATGATAGAACGTGATTGGCTGAGGAAATCTCTCTCCATCCCTCTTCTGCCAGTATCGCTCATACTCCTTCTCATCCATGTAATCATCAACCTTGAAGAACAGACCCTTTCTTCTGCTTGTGTCAGGATCTTTTTCTCCCATCTCCCAACTTCCTGGACCATAGAAGTTGAATGCAGGATGCACAATGGAGAAGACCAAGGTTCCTCCGTGTTTCAGAATTCGATTGAATTCATTCATACTCTCTGATAGGCATGAAACGTTGAGTAGTACAAGGTTACAGAGAACGACATCAAAGACAGACTCTGAAAATCCTTCCAAATCACAAATGTTTCCGACTTGAAATGAAACTGATGTATCCTTTGACTTTTCTCTTGCTATCTCAATCAGATTTTCCGAGAAATCCACTCCAGTTACAATAGCCCCTTTTTGGGCATAGAATCTAGAAAGATAGCCCTCGCCACATCCAGCATCAAGCATACTCTTCCCTTGGACATCACCGAGTAGCTTCTCGATACAGGGATTCAAAATCCGCTGGTGATGGGGAGTTCCCTTGTTTGATATCAAGTCTGCAAAGGCCTGAGCATTTGCTTCCCATTGCTCTCGTATCAAATCAACCATATCTCACACCGATGTATGCCATGTTCTAAAGTTTTGGCAAGAGAAAGAATCAGAGCCCAGCACTAAATCCTTTCCCAGACTTTGTGAACTTTCCTACCCGTTTCTTCAATAACTGGCTGCATTCGATCTCTGGGTGCAAATCCGAGCTCCACGCCCATCTTCATTATAGATGAATGCGAAACTATGACTTTGTCATCCTCCTCGGAAACAATAAAGCTGCATGGCATGACCAATGCCATATCTGTTGAAACATCCATGGCCTTCTTAGCAAGCTCTGCATTGCATGCTAGAATGAAGGTCCTACGAGGATAGTCTATGCCCAGTTTCTTCTTGAACATATCATGCATGCCTTTCGTCAATAGAATAGTGAACCCACCTTCCTCTACAAGTGTTTCGACCCTCTTGACAGCATCCTCAAAACCCAAGTCTAGTTCTTTTCGTAAAATCTCTGGCATGACATGGACAGAGAAGCAAAAGCAAATAGGCATTGGCATTTGGCATAGAATCAGCTATGGCTCAAGCAGGTCAGAGATATGCATTGAAAGCAAAATCTCATCCGAGTAGTCATCACCAAACTTGAGTCCGTTCCTAAAAACGCCAAATCTTTGAAATCCGATACGCTGGTATGCACGAAAGCCATCTTCGTTTGATGCCTCCACACTAATCTGAATGAATTCGATACCATGTGGTCTAAAGTGGGCTGCAATATCTCTCATCATATTTTTCGCGATGCCACGACCTCTGAAGTCCTTTCTCACAACGACTTGTACCATCTCAATCCTGTGCCGCTCTCCAGCCCACTGTTTTCGCACACCAGTACAGATTCCAACCACTTCTCCCTCACACACACCGCACACGCTGTACACCTCTTCAGGTCCCGGCGCCAGTAAATCTCTCCTCTGTTGAATCACAGTATCGGTATTTACCTCTTGGAAAAGGTTTCTTGCAATTGAGTCGGCATGTGCTTCAGAATAGGCCTGAATTACCACCAAAGCTCCACTTAGAACATCATCGTTTGTCATCGTGATGAAATTCAAACATTACTGAATACTCAAGAATGTAACGATATTTCAGGTTCCATTGGAATCCTGAATAACCGATCTATTCTCAGGGAGTGCATCTTCTTTCCACCAGAGGTCTTCATTGTCCTCTGAAGGAAACAGTGCCTTGTTTCTCAGAGTGTAGTAGTCAATCAATAGTTGCACTACTATATGAAACGCATGAAAGTGGTTTCTGATCGAAGAGCCGTCATATGTTGGCTATAGACCCAAATGTGACATGACCCTTAGGAAAGAACATCACAAAACACCATGAAGTGACATTGAAAATGACTTCATTGACAGAGAGATTAAAACAGTTAGCGCGAGAACTAGGGTTTGCATCAATTGGCATATCGAACCCAGACATGCTTGAGGATTTACCATACGGACAGGTTGGTAAAATCATAGCATTGCGTTCTCCTGTTCAGGAACTACCTGGAGTGAAATCAATAGTTCTTCTTGCCTTCCATACTTGGGATAGAATATTCTATCTCTCAGTGGACCCACCTGAGTGGCGAGGGTATGGTCTTCATTCTCCTGAAGAGAAGTTTGAGAGCTACTATTTGGTATATGAAATTATGAAGAAGCAGGCCTGGGAGATTGTTGACTACCTTAGAAGAGAGGGACATGAAGCTATGTACTCATCGAGAATCCCAATGAAAACCACTGCCATTAAGTGTGGCTTAGGGTGTCAAGGGAAGAACACACTATTGGTCACTCCTCAGTATGGACCAAGAGTGAGTCTGATATCAATACTCACCAGTGCTGATTTGGAGATGGATGATCCATTTGTGAAGGACCTGTGTGGTGATTGTAATCTCTGCGTGACAGCCTGTCCAACTAAGGCACTTGAACCGTATAAGATTACAATAGAAAAATGTATGACCTATTCGGCAGAATCACCGTGTTCCCAGGATGTTCCTCTCCACGTGCGTGAGATGGAAAAGAAACTGGTTCCACGTCCAACAAGGAACAGCTTTATTGAATGCACTAAATGCATGGATGTCTGTCCAATCGGAAAAGGCTCTCAGAAATGTCGACAGATGGAAGGGATGATAAGCACAGAATGATATCGTGTATTGACAACTTATGCAAATGAATGCTTGTTGTCCGATTTCTCTAGATATCTGATTGATTGAGGATGTGAAAGGTAATGATACAATGCAGACGATGCAAAAAGAAAATTAGAGGCGAGCCAAGTTACGTTGGGTCCCCACCTCGTCCCTACTGCAAGAATTGTGCAGGAAAAGTCACCGACTAGTCAGAATAGATGAATGATCCATGTGGAAAATCAAACACAATGAATGGTGGACCGGGTGAGATTTGAACTCGCGACCTTCTGAATGCGAGTTCTGAGATTCAAACTTGAAGGCCCACAGGATTTCAGAAGAGGTATTGGATTAGATATTGACTAAGATGGGTGAAAAACTAGAAGAGCTAGAAATTCAGATAATCGAAGTTTTGGCATTTCAATCATGCATAAACTTCTGGCTCCTGAAGCTCCTCCGACTTGCTATCCTGAACCGAGGTCATTGATCGAGGTCCAGAGCCAAAACCCAAGTATATAGTCATAGTAAAACTCAGGATTATTAGGAGCGGAACTAGCCAGAATAAAATGCTCCATATATTAGTATCAAACATTATCTGCGCGTAAAAATCAAAACCTCTCTCTCTTAGAAAGAATTCTGGATTTGAGTATGCCAAAAAGACTTCATTCAGAACTACAACTGATGGTATTACCGTCAATAATCCAATGGTATTCACTGAATAAGCCATGCGCCATGATATCTTGTTATTCATCCAAAATCCGTAGACCAATATCAAGGCGATTACGCCTATCACCAGCGGTAGAACTGTAGCTAGGAAAAACGTAAGGAGTTTTAGTCCTGTAGGTCCAAAATAGTAGTTATAAAATCCCCAAACGTCTTCCCTAACGAAGTATACTATATTCATGACATCAGTAACATATGACGATATCACTCCAATGAGTAGCAGCAGAGTAGCTATAATCAATTGAAGAGATGCGGCCTTTGTCTGTATACTTAGTGACATTATAGATGTCCAAGGTTTCTGATACCATCTTCCAGACGCCTCAATCAAAGTAGGAGGTATCTGGCAAACTCTTGATTCGTCCTTCACTATGTGTTCCATTTGAGTCGTCTCCTGATAGTATTAAACAAAAAATCTCCGAGCTCAGTCGGAGGCATACCTGGCGGAATGGGAATGTCCCATTCTTCAGCAAGTGTGTGGAGGGTTTCTTTGCATTGTTCCTCCATATCGCATAAACCACAGTTTCCCTTGTGGACATACCAGTTCTGTACACCAATCTTGGGAGAGTAGGTGATGAACGTTTGAGAGTCATATGCATGACAATATCCCTGAGCAATGCCATACTGAGCACTCAGTCGTTGTATCTTCACCCTGTTGACTGATGCGGTGTGTTCTAGGAGTTTCTTGATTCTCGCTTCTGCTCTCTTCTGTTCCATGGATACAAATGGTCTTGACACCTTCAGATCTTTGGCAATATCTGAGGATTGATCCTTCTGACGCCTTCTGAGCCAGATGAGGCTCTGTTGCTTGGTTGGATATCGTAAGGTTGTGAACATGATGTTTTCTCCTTCAATCTATCATTTCTTCACTCTAAGATTTGCTCATCAGGTGTGTTGACAGAACATATAACCATGCAACAGTGATTGCGTTGTCCACTCGTTGTTTTCCACCCCAACCCAGATCTGTAGCTGCGATTAACAAATCTTAATTAAAGATGTTAATAGGAATATGTTAACAATTAAGTAATAAATCATTCGGTGGTGTGAAGAGAGTAGAACCGTTAGAATGAATCCATGGTGGACCGGGCGAGATTTGAACTCGCGACCTTCTGAATGCGAATCAGACGATCTACCAGTCTGATCTACCGGCCCACATTTTTGCCCAAAGACCCTTAGACTTCTTAAAACCTTGTCTGATTGACTAATGTCGTTTCTTGGCTTTCTTTTCAAACATCAATTCCAAATGCCTGAGAGAACTTCTCAATCTTCTTGTACTCGCTTAGGAATTCTCTCCCTTTCTCAGTTAAGGCATACACTCTATTTTCGCCCTCATGAAGCTCACGAATGAGTTCCTTTTCGAGCAACTCATCTACATACTGTGTCAACCTATCATGCGATAGATTGGCAGCATAGAGGATTTTTGTAGGACCCGCACCTTCCTCACCCTCACTCTGGATTGCTCGCAGCATATCTGCGAGGATGCGTACCTTTGAACGATAGGCTCGTTTCCTACTCATCCTTCTCGGCCTGCCTCAACATGACCAAGAACGCGATTAAGCCTAGGAATTGAAACAACTGACTTGCAAGATAGAGAACGTATCCTCGTAGGTCCTCCATTGCGGATAATCCAAGCAAGTGACCAATAAGAAGCAGCAAAAATCCAACTAGAACATACAATGCATATCGGTTTCTAACAGCCAAGTAATTCATTAATGTCTGGAGCACAACAATCAGCAGCACAAGTATCGCTAGAAATTCCAAGGGTGGTGATATCAGAAATGGGAGTGCCAGAAGCAGCGTCATTGAATTGCTGGTCATCCTTTGCCGCCGATGGGTCGATAATGCAAAGAGGGCATATGCCATAATCTTCATGACTCCATAGGCAACTATCACCAAATTCATGACTGACAGGGCATCGGGATCTGTTTCTCCGCCTAAGACAAAGAAATAGAGAGTCCCAATTACCCTACCAAACATGCCTACTGAGAGAACCAGGAATCCTGTTGATAGATCCGAGAGCCTCTTTTGACCTGTGAGTCGAAATGCATTGTTTGCATAATGAGAAACAATCAAGGCGATAATACCAGCTATTGCTTCCAAGATGAGATCGAATCGAATCAATGCGAGGATGATTTCTTGCATTGGTATGTTCCTTTCCTAAGCTTCTCTGTTCTCGAATTATATTGAATGAATGAATCATCCTCTTTTGGGTAAATTTGTGATAGATACCCTCCAAAGAAGGTCAAAGAAATATATTCTTTCAGATTTTCGTAGTTAACATTACTTATATGCAAAAGTGATTCTAGTTCAGACCAATTCGTTGAACATTTCGCGAATAAATGATGGAGGCTTCTATCGTTGGAGAGAAACCAAATTTTGGCGATAGTAGTCATCATTGTGATTGTCGGCGGTGTTGCTGCTGGCTTTCTACTATTGAGTCAACCACCTGCTGAAGGTGAATCGGTTCTTATATTTGGAACCACAGACACAGTGGAAGCAAGCCTCGACCCGGCTCAGTCCTATGACTACTTCGGTTGGGAAATAATAACCGCGCTTGGTGCGGGATTAGTATCAATAATTCCTGGAACATCTGCTGGTGCAAATGATATCCGCGGGAATTTAGCATCATCGTGGTCAGTAGATACAAGCAAGACAGAATGGACCTTCAACCTCAGACAGGGTCTGAAACACTATGATGGCAAACCATTCAATGCATCCTGTGTCAAATGGTCATTTGACCGTAACATTGGAATGGCACTTGAAGATGGTCCGCAGCTGAACATGGGTTATGGTGACATTATCGATGAGGTTGTTGTTGTTTCTGAGTATGTAGTCAGATTCGACCTACTCATTGCATTTGCTCCATTTTTGCAGCTCATGGCATGTGCAGCATCATACATCATCCATCCAGATCACCGACTTGATGCAAACTATGTCCAATACAATGAAACCGTCGGTGTTCGTGCTAGTCATCCAAATGATCTAGGCCCATACATACTTGCAAACTGGACACGTGTTGGTGGTACTGACAATCTAATGCGCCTTGTAAAGAATCCGAATTATTGGAATACTTCCTTGCCAAGGACAGATGTCATTATCATCAATTTCTTCTCAACTGAGACAGCGCTTGCTTCTGCTATGACTTCTGGCCAGGTGGACATTGCATATAGACATCTTACACCTGCACAAGTTGACACATTCAGAGGTAATGCCAACTTTAAGGTCTGGGAAGGCGTTGGTGCATCAATCCAATACATGCTATTCCAGCAGAGGACATACCCATACAATGAAACACGAATACGCCAAGGAATTGCCGCTGCTTTGAACAGGACAAATCTGGCTTATACAGTGTTCCAGAACACAGTTGATCCGCTCTATAGCATTGTACCTGCAGGCATGGCCTATCACAAGCCATCCTTCGAGGTATATGGTGAGGCGAACTATACCTTCACACGGGATTGTCTCGATGATTTCGGATATGATGAGGACAACCCGCTTGAGATAGACCTCTGGTATGAGAGTTCAGCACACTATCCGTCCAGTGAGGCTCAGGCGACTATATACAAGTCTGACCTGGAAGCCAGCGGTGTAATAGAAGTCACTCTACGTAGTGCTGATTGGCCAACCTACCGACAGCAGAGGAACGCAGGTACCATGGATGTCTTCATCTATGGTTGGTACCCTGACTTCATTGATCCAGACAACTACGGATTCCTACCGTTTGCATCATGGTTGAATCTCGGATACAATGAAACATATCCTGCTGGAGGCGTTGAACAGTACGACCTCTGGGTAGAAGGCCGCAGTGCTCAGACCGATGCTGCTCGTCAGGCAGCCTACTATGCATTGCAAGACCTTCAGGCAGAAGAGGTATCACTTATTCCTCTCTGGCAAGGCCGAAACAACTGTGTGACCAAGGCGAACATTGCTGGTATCATCTTGGATATCACAGTGAACTGGTATCACTGGCTTGTCTATGCGACTTAGAATCTGAATGGTGCTGCATGCAAGTGTAGCACCAACTCCTCTTTTTTTCTGAAAATTTTGCTGAATTCCAATTCTTACTCAAGTACCAATACTCTTATCCCTGAATTTCATTTTCTGCGATGCGTTTAACATCAGGTTTACACCCTTTGTAAAAGAATCATCACCAATTCATGGAGGCTCGAATGAAGTGTCGCTCAGATCATATATTGTTGGCAGAATACTGCTCACTATACCAATGGTTATGTTTCTCTTGACTATAGTATTTCTAATACTTCGAGTGATTCCTGGAGACCCTGCATTACTTCACTTTGAAAAGAATGTGGACCCTGTAGTGCTTGAGGCATTCAGAGCGCGCTTAGGTCTAGATGTGCCAATCTGGGAACAGTACTTCAACTATCTCAGTGGCCTCCTCGTGGGTGATTTAGGTCTCTCAATGCATGATTTTTCACCCATAAGTGTCCATATTGCTGGAAGATTTCCTGCAACACTTGAGCTTACTATCTATTCTATGCTATTTGCAGTTCTTCTTGGAGTAGCCTTGGGAGTTAGATCTTCAAAGAGGTACGATAAGCCTGCAGACCATGGAATCAGACTATTTGGAATTGTGACATATGCTATACCGGTGTTCTTCCTGGGAATGATTCTTCAGTTCATTTTTGGCATCTGGTTAGGTATTTTTCCAGTGAATGGAAGATTCGATTCCCATTATGCGACACCGACTCCTATAACAGGCATGTATACAATTGATGCACTTCTGTCACTGAACTTTACAGCATTCTTTGTTGCAGCGAAATACATCATCCTCCCTTCAATTACCCTTGGTACGGTGTTATGTGGCATCTTTATACGATTGACACGAACCAATATGCTTGAAACTCTGAGAATGGATTTTGTTGTTGCAGCAGAAGCAAGAGGACTCTCAGACGGTCTAATCACATATGGATATGCACTTCGGAATGCATTCCTGCCCATCATGACAATGATTGGACTACAGTTTGCAGTATTATTGGCTGGCGCTGTTCTAACTGAAACGACCTTTAACTGGCTTGGGCTTGGAACATACCTTATAGATAGAATAAATCATCGTGACTACACTGGAATTCAAGGAACTGTCGTATTCTTCGGCATATTGGTAAGTTTGGTAACGTTGGTCATGGATATACTATATGCATACCTTGACCCTAGGATAAGGCTTTAGGAGGTGCCAGAGATGTCGCGAGTTATTAGTGGAATATTCTTCCAATTATCTGTCACAAAGGACTCAGTGAAGCAATACTCCCGAAAGTGGTGGCTGAGTGTCCTAATACTGACCGCATTTGCCATCATAGTAATTGCAGGTCTTATCGGATTGGCCCTAATTTCAAATCGTGGTGTTGGTCTTCAGGTTGTGACAGGTACTTTTGTCATCGCAATCGTTGTGTTCTTTGCTTCAATGTTCTTCAAGACAGAATTTGGAGCCGATGCTATTATACAGAGAAAGACACTACTCAGACTTGCTCTAATAATCATGGTTCTTGCAATGATTATTGCTCCTCTAAGTCTGTTCATCTACCCGTCAGATCCACTCGGGTTTCTCAATGTGGTAACTGGCGGAGGAGTCATTCTATCTATAGTCTTTCTCCTTGTATATGAAGGATATCCGAGGCTAAAGATGCATGGATCGTCTGGAATACTCTCAAGTGCAGGATTGATTATTGTATTCTGTCTCATGTACATGACTTTCATTTCATATTGGATTGTCCCCTACAACCCATTTTCGATAAATGTTGGGGGAATTCGAGAACCTCCCAATCCAGACTTTCCATTGGGAACAACATCTCTGGGTCAGGATATGTTGAGTCGCGTTCTTGCAGGGGGAGCAACCATGCTACAGGTTGCTGTGCTTTCTGTTATTGTGTGTTTCAGCATTGGTGTTCCAGTCGGTCTCCTATCTGCTTATAGAGGAGGCAATATCGATCGTGCCATTGGTCTTGCCATGGACAGTATGTTTGCATTTCCTGGTTTGGTATTGGCAATCGCGATATCCGCAATGCTTGGTCCTGGAGTTGTAAACATGGCCATAGCCATCGCCGTTGTGTACATCCCCTCCTACTTCAGGATAGTCAGGAGTCAGGTGTTCACAGTGCGAGAACTTCCATATGTTGAGGCTGCAGTAGTGATGGGGGCACGCGATAGGGACATTCTTCTAAAATACATTCTACCAAATGTACTGCCCTCTTCATTAGTAATTATGTCCATCAACTTTGCAGATGCCATTTTGACAGCTGCAGGACTTACATTTGTTGGACTTGGTTTGCCGATTGATATTGCCGATTGGGGGTGGGACTTGACTCTTGGATTTGATGTAATCATTGTTGGCGCATGGTGGATCTCAAGTTTTCCTGGATTAATGATTGTGCTTCTTGCTCTTGGTTTCACACTGACAGGAGACGGATTGAATGAAATCCTGACGCCAAAATTGCGGGAGTGATTAGTCATGAATGACGTATTGCGCATCGAAGACCTAATAGTTGAATACCACACTCGACGAGGAACAGCAAGAGCAGTCGATAGAGTAAACCTATCGCTTGGAGAGAATAGAACTCTGGGACTCGCTGGAGAGTCTGGATGTGGTAAGTCTACTCTTGGACGAGCAATCATGCAATTAGTTCCCTATCCTGGAAATATTGTAAGTGGAAATATCTACCTCGATATCGATCACGATATTCCATGGAAGAAGGGCGTTATTCCAAAGGGAGAGGTTTCAATCCTTGACTTAAATCCTGATCAGATGCGAATGGTTCGAGGAAGTGAGATCGCGTACATTTTCCAAGACCCCATGACTTCTCTCAATCCTATGCTCAGCATTGGGAAGCACTTTGTCCAAATACAACAGGCACATGATTCGAATATTGAAAAAGAAGCCGCGCTTGAACGGGCAGTAGAAGTTCTTGAAGACCTTGGAATTCTTGGAGAGCGAATAAACGACTACCCTCATCAGTTTAGCGGTGGAATGCGTCAGAGAGTAATGATTGGTCTTGGTTTGGTACTTCGTCCTCGTTTACTCATCTCTGACGAACCTACGACATCGCTCGATGTGATTGTAGAGGCTCAGATTTTAGAGGAAATGGCAGAGCTTAAGGAGCAGTTCAATCTGACAATGATTTTGATTACGCATAATCTTGGTGTCCTAGCTCAAACAGCTGATGAAGTTGCCATAATGTATGCTGGCAGAATTGCCGAGCTTGCTGCTACCGAAGCCCTCTTTGAGTCGCCGCAACACCCCTATGCGGCAGCCCTTCTCCAATCAGTTCCAGATGTAACAAAACCTGAGAAGCAACTTGCGTGGATACCGGGCATGCCACCCGATCTTGTAGACCCATTACCTGGGTGCATGTACAATCCACGATGTCCTCATGCAATGGACATCTGCAGAGAACAGGAACCTGTTCTAATTGACAGTGATACAGGAGGTAAAGTCGCATGTCATTTGTATGGAGGGTAATGAGATGAAATTGCTTGAGATTAGAAATGTAAAGAAGTACTTCCCGGTGCAAAAAGGTTTCATCGAACAACTATTGACCCGTGAACGAGAATTTGTCCGGGCGGTTGATGGCGTATCATTTGATATCATGAAGGGAGAAGTACTCGGTCTTGCAGGAGAGAGTGGATCTGGAAAGACCACTATGGGTCGTCTCTGTGTGAGACTCATTCAACCAACTGCTGGTGAGATCCTTTTTGACGGAAAGGATATTGCATCAATAAAGAGTGACGAGATGCGAAGAATCAGACAACGGCTTCAGTTTACTTTTCAGGATCCTTCATCATCCCTCAACCCACGTTTATCGATAGGCGATGCAATTGCTGATGCCTTGAAATTCCAAGAGATTGGTTCTAAACAAGAGAGGACAGAAAAATCTGAGGCAATACTTGAACGAGTAGGACTATCTCCTGCAAGGTCATTCTATAATAGACGTCCTCATCAATTATCTGGAGGTCAAAAGCAGAGAGTCGTATTTGGACGGGCTATCGTTTTAAATCCAGATTTTGTGGTGACAGATGAACCTGTCGCGATGGTTGATGTTTCAATTAAAGCTCAGCTGCTAGAGCTTATGCTTGATCTAAAAAGAGACTTTAACCTGACATACCTATTCATCTCACATGATTTGGCAACAGCGCGTTATGTATGTGATAGAATAGCTATCATGTATCTAGGAAAGCTCATTGAAATTGGAGATAAGAATCAGGTCTACGAAGAACCGCTTCATCCCTATACAGAGGGGCTCATCAGTGCAATACCTGTTCCTGATCCTAAAGTCGAGAAGCCGGAGAAGATACCTCGAGGAGAAATCCCGAGCCCAATTAACCCACCTACTGGCTGCAGATTTCATCCGAGATGTCCAAAAGTCTTTGATAAATGCCCGGTGGAAGAGCCCCTGCTAAAGGACGTGGGTGACGGACGATCTGTGGCATGTCACCTCTATTGATACCATAAAAAGGACAGGAATTCGCGGATAGGTTTTCTAGACGAATCATCTAGTGCCATCGTTCATTCCACCTTTATATTCAAGAAACATACATAATATTGAATCAAGATGAAGCATGCCAGAGTGTGTCATGAAAATAGCCACCATTTGATTTCTGGTTACAATTCAGTTGATTCAGATTGGCACATTTGCAGAGTTCTCGGACCAAAACCATGATGGAAGAGCCGTAGAACTGCAGGTAGCTAACTATCAAATGGCTACCATATGAATGGCGGGAAACCCCTTCCCGCCCTTCCATCACCTTTACACTCGTTTCTTTTGAGAATCAACCTAAAGAGAGTAATATATTCCATCTAAGTGATTGAGATGCCAGAGTGTTCACATTGTGGTCGACAAATCTCCCCCGAGGAGGCCAAAAGACTTCGGCGAAAGCGTGGGGCCTCTCCTCTATTATGCACTTTATGCTGTCCAACTCAGGCTGGCAAGCATGGCTCAAATTCTAGTAGTGAGTGATGCAGCCTTAGAATTAGCTATTCATTATTCTTCTCAAAATGTGCTTCTACCTTCGTCAGTCTATCCTTGAGCTCTCTATTTTCTCTCTCAAGTTCCTCTACTGATTTTCTGATAGATGCAATTTCTGTTGTATCCTTCTTCTTCCCTAATTCCCGAATTGCCTCTCTTGCACCTCTAATGATGTCCGACTCGGTATAACTCTCTGCTACTTTCGTCAGGGATGGAATCAATCCTGCATCTCCATAGGTCCTAGAGGCATTTATTGCACCAATCTGAACTTTGTAGGATCTATCATAGAGCAGTTTCTCAATAATCTCCTTTACCTCAGGATGCTTCTTTTTGAACTTCTTTCCAAGAAAAGCGAGTTCCATTGGTGCAGTCCTCCTAATTTCATCAGGAATGCCTGGTTTCACATACTCCTTTAGTATGTCAATTGCTTCAGACTTTCCAGTTTCCTTTATACCTGATATATACCCGCGCCTTACAATTTCAGTCCAACTTGGTGAAGCAGTCTTGAGGTGTTGTTTCAATATCTCAAACGCAAGCTTATGATTCGTCTTGCCAATTGAAGTGGCAGCGGAGGCAACAACGAAATATGAGTCGCTATCACGCAATAGTTTTTCTAAAGCCTCAAACGCTCTGTCATTTTGATAGAACTGTCCGAGTGCTCGAGCCACATCGGTCCTTGCACGACTGTCTTTAACATTAACACCTTTGAGAAGCTGGTCAAGGGCAGACTCACTCTTTACCTCTCCCAGCACCTTGGCAACCTCGGCCTGCACCCCCCAGAATGCGTCATTGATGAGCGATTTTCCAAGTGCTTCAAGTGCCTTTGGAGTTGCTTTCTTTCCGAGTGCCTGAGCAGCTTTTATTTTTTGAATCACATTCTTCCCGTGATGAAGCTGTTCAATCCACATTGGCTCAGGTTTAGTTATATCCCAATCCATTAGTACGGTGTAGTCTGGGTCAACAAGGATTTGCTTCGGGTTTTTCGCAATCGAGTAATAGAAACTATGAATCCTTTCGTTGACTTGGACTTTGTACCGTATTCGTTCTCCTTCTTCATCTACAAACTCTATAGTCAGCGGGAACTTGAATACTTTAGGAGTCATCCCATCGTCATGTTTCTGTGTCTGTTCCACCTTTACAAGTGCATGGCCGAGCTCATCATCAAATGTACACTCGATTTTGCATTCGGGATATCCTGCCTTGTACAACCATTGCTCAAAGAACCATCCGTGGTCTTCACCGGTCATCTCCGTGAAGAGTGCCTCAAGATCATGAGTATAGGGTGATTTGTGGGCGAATCTTGTCATCCACTCACCTAGAATTTTCCACCACCTGTCTTCCCCAACGAGATGTTTTAGCATATAATATCTCCATGCAGCACCAGGATAGAGATGTCTATCAAAGACGTCTGACCCCCTCTCCCATTCATTCTGCACAATTGGGCGCCTGTACTTGTTTTTGTCCTCATCAAAATAGGAAGTTTGCTTACCGTATTGTTCGTAGAGATACTCATCGTAGCCTTTGTCATGGAGTTTCCACTCATTCTGCATCTGAGTTCCCCAGCCCTCATTCAGCCAACCATGACTCCAAGTTCTACATGTAACAAGGTCACCACCCCACATATGAGCAAGCTCATGTGCAACAAGACCATCTGACTGGTAATCCTTCTCCGTTTTCTCATCATGCAACGTGGCATCTGTTTGTGTAGTTGCACTGGTATTCTCCATCCCTCCAATGAGGAAATAGGCTGCAGTGACTTGAGCGTATTTGGCCCATGGATATTTGACACCCAGTTTCTCTTCAAAGAACTCGATCATTTTCGGAGTCTTTCCAAATGACCGATAAACAGTCTCTCGATCCCATCGCTTGTGTGCATAATAGCTCACCTCAAGTCCATGTAGGTCCTCCTTATATTCCACATACTCGGAAGCGGCCATGGTCATGAGATATGCAGGAATCGGGAGTTCCTGTACCCAATGAAACGTTTCCGTTCCATCATCATTCACGTTTCTCTCCTTGAGGTATCCATTACTTACAGCAAAGTATCCCTTCGGGACGGTGAGGATTGTTTCTGTTGGGAATTTGTGACTCGGATTGTCGTAAACCGGTACGCAGTACCTACAGCAGTCATCCTGCATCTGCGTCCAAAAAGAGCTCTCAACATCTGGAAACTCTGGATATGGATTAGTGAACCACAGTCCAACTCGTGGTTTCTCTATGGTATAAGTGAAGGTCAGCTCCATGGACTCTCCTTCATTAAGGCTATTTGAGAGATATACTATCATACTCTGAGAGTCGGGGTACATCTCGTATTCCAGCTCGTCGCCGGAAGGACCAGTGACTCCTGTTATGTTAAGCTCTGCAGCATGAAGAAATACCTTTGATAGATTTGGAACAATAGCCGTAATTCGTAGTCTTGAGATGGCATCAACCCTTTCATTTGCAATATCGACATTCCAGTCAACGATAAGTAAATCAATATTATAATGACGTGGCGGTGCCCACTGAGGTTTGGCAGTCGGGAATGTGAATTCATCCCGGTCTGCAAGAATGTTCTTCTCTTCCACAAACTCGCCGCGCATCAACAAATCAAGATAATCATGGAAATCTGTCATTTGATCATGTTCTCCCGAATAGGGGCTACTGAATCCCGATTAATAGATGTTTGAATCACTGAAAATGATTGGGTTGAATGCAGAATACGCCAAACATAACCATTTTGGCACCTGTAGAAGCGCTTATTACGAAAGAAGTCCTCTAATTATACTGCGGTCCCTTGGAAAGCTTTTTATTCACTTTCTGTAGGGAACGTTTGCTTCGCATCCTACGGTGTCAGGTCGGATGCTGTCGGCGAATGCCCAGCGATGATGATTGGTTGATTTCCAGATGCGAATACATGATGCGGACGTGAGATAGACTGGCGCAAATGTGTCAGAATCCCCTCAGGTCTAAGATATGCTCAACAGTGTGCAGGTATAATTGGGTAAGAACATCTCTTCAAACCCCGTTAAGCCTGTACTTCATCAAGCGAAAGTTCAGTGTGTAAAAGGTTGTACATGAAGACCGACTACTACTCCGGTCTTACCTTGCTGAATCATGTACAATGACGATCAACTCTAGTTGATCCTGCTAGAGGACACTGCTATCGGCTTGGGGATAAGACATGCAAGTCGAACGGACACGCATCCGTGTCCGTGGCGGACGGCTCAGTAGTGTCGTTAACCTACCCTGTAGAGGTGGACAACGCCGGGAAACTGGCGGTAATCCACCATAGGAGCGAGGTTCTGGAAATGATATTGCTCTAAAACGGATGCCCTAGGTATGTTGGGTTTTCCGCTGCAGGACGGGACGGCACCAGATCATACTTGTAAGTGGGGTAATTGCCCACTTAGGTTATGACCTGAACGGGCGATGTAAGTCGTGGCCCGGAGAAGGCAACTGAGACAAGGTGCCTAGCCCCACGGGGTGCAGCAGTTACGAAACCTCACCAATGCGCGAAAGCGTGAGTGGGCCAAGCCAAGTGATGGGAGATAATTCCATCTGTGACGAAACAGTAAGGTTGTTCGTTAGAAAGGAGAGGGCAAGGCTGGTGCCAGCCGCCGCGGTAAAACCAGCTCTTCGAGTGGTGTCCATAATTATTGAGCTTAAAGCGTTCGTAGCCTGTTTGGTAGGTTCCTGCTTAAATCCGGTCGCTTAACGGTCGGACTGGTAGGAATACCGCCTTACTTGGGGACGGGAGACGGCGACGGTATTCCGTAGGTAAGGGTGAAATCTAATGATCTACGGAGGACCACCAGTGGCGAAGGCGGTCGTCGAGAACGTGCCCGACGGTGAGGGACGAAACCCAGGGGAGCAAATCGGATTAGATACCCGAGTAGTCCTGGGCGTAAACGATGCCCGTTAAGTGTTGCATTGGCCACGAGCCACTGCGGTGCTGTAGCGAAAGCGATAAACGGGCCGCTTGGGAAGTACGGTCGCAAGACTGAAACTTAAAGGAATTGGCGGGGGAGCACCACAAGGGGTGGAGCTTGCGGTTTAATTGGACTCAACGCCGGAAAACTTACCCGCCCAGACAGCCGAATGAGAGCCAGACTGATGATCTTGCTCGACGAGCTGAGAGCTGGTGCATGGCCATCGTAAATTCGTGCCGTGAGGTATCAGCTTAAGTGCTGCAACGAATGAGATCCCTGCCACCTAGTTGCCAGCCGGGAGCTTCGGCTCCGTCGGGGCACACTAGGGGGACCGCCAGCGAAAAGCTGGAGGAAGGTGGGGGCCACGGTAGGTCCGTATGCCGCGATATGGGCGGGGCCACACGCGTGCTACAATGGCGAGGACAATGCGTCACGACACCGAAAGGTGAAGTCAATCGCGAAACCTCGTCGTAGTTGGGATCGGGGGTTGGAACTCACCCCCGTGAACCTGGAATCCCTAGTATCCGTGTGTCACTATCGCACGGAGAATACGTCCCTGCTTCTTGCACACACCGCCCGTCGCTCCATGCGAGCGGACTTGGGGTGAGGTGTCGTCCATAGGGCGATGACGAATCTTGGGTTCGCAAGTAGGGAGAAGTCGTAACAAGGTATCCGTAGCGGAAGCTGCGGATGGAAG
>JBHLQM010000030.1:0-6139 GCA_048884785.1 Candidatus Thorarchaeota archaeon
TCAAATCTCGCCCTCCGCACCATCTTTTCTTTGAAACTTCACTTATCTGGCAATGCCTTTTCCAGCCAGACGTGGTACCCCCAAGGATTCTTTTCTTTTGCGACAATGGAATAGCCATGTTTCTCATAGAAGCTCAGCGCCCAATGTGCTCCACTATCTGTTTCTAGTCTTACTTTACTGAAATGCTGCTTTCTGGCAATGCCTTCAAGATGCTTTACCAAGGCCGAACCAATTCCTTGCCGATGGAATTTGGATGCCACATACATCAGAGGTATCCAGGCCGTATGTTCATCAAGTGTGCCAAATGATCCTACAGCGATGATTTTCTCCTCAGCCCTGAGAACATGGAACTCCATATAGGTGCCCATTTTTTCGACCTGTTCATGGGTTAGAAAGGGTTCGCGGAAATGCTCCTTTGGAATTATTCTACTCATCCATTCACGACTCAGAGCATTGATTAGAGAAAGTATTTCCTCTGAATCCTCAACCGTAGATCTTTCAAATTCGATAATCATCTCCCTCAATCCTAGATGTGATAGTAGTAAATAGAATATGAGTGATTTCATTCTCAGTTTTTGGATTGAGATTGCGCAGAAATCGTGAAAGGACCCACCCCCGTGGTCGAGGGAGGCAGGCAGGAAGGCGGGGGCAGGTCCGGGGAGCAATAAGCATCATAATCATTTAATGGTCCTACAAATCTGAATTACTGATTGCAGGATATAAGCACCTGATGCGAAGTGAGTGAAGAATTGATTTGGAAAATTGAATAAGAGCTGCATTTCATGGGCGCCTTGCAGAAAAAAATTCCCGAGAACAACACCCTAATTAGGGACTTGCCTACGTGTGACTCTTGTAGAAAGGTGCTATTGAATGTCCATTCCAAAGATTGGAGTTGTCGGAACAGGAAACATGGGACGTATCCATTGTAGAGTACTTGATAGTATGAGAATGCTGGGCGGTGTTGCAGACGTTGATGAGAACTCCGCAAAACAAGTTGCCAATCTCTATGGTGTTCGTGCCTTCAAAGATTATAATGAATTGATTGATGATTTGTCATTAGATGGCGTTATTATCTCTACGCCAACTTCAACCCATGCAAGCATTGCAGAGGATATCGCTAAGAATCATGATTCTTTACGCGGTATTTTGATTGAGAAACCTCTTGCTAGTACGCTTAAAGATGCAGAACGTGTCGCAAAGACGCTCCAGAAGAGGAATCTTGCGGCGGTAGTATCTCATTCAGAAATATACAATCCAGTTGTTGGACGTGCAATTTCACTAATTCGGGAAGGTGCAATTGGAAAGCCCAGGAACATTATTCATGATCGAAGAGGATTTGTTCAACCATCAAGAATCGCGTCTCTAGGAGATGTCTTTGAAGACATTGGAGTTCATGATTTCGATATTATGGCACGGATAAGCAGCGGCCCAGCAAAACTCTATGCTCAATGCAGTACTGAAGATGGGATTTTCAATGCGGCTACTGTTCTTGTTAGGTTTGAGAGTGGTTCGGAACACTTCTTCCACCTCTCTCGACAGTATGCAGGTCGTGCCAGAACTATGGATGTTTCTGGAACCAAAGGAGCACTTATTCTCGACCTATTTGCACAGATTATCAAAGTCAAGGATCTTGACCAAGAACCAATGGCAACAGATAGAGCACTCCGTCTTCCTGAACGAGGAGCAACAATCAAAGTGTATGGTGAACCCATTCGAGAAGTGGTCATTGATTTTATCGATGTTATAGAAAAGGGTTCTAAGCCAATTGTTGGTCTTGAGGATGGCGTGGCTGCATTACGCGTCGTTGAAGCTGCACGCGAGAGCGCCCGCGAGTGTAAAATATTGAATATTGACGTGCAGGCTAGAGAATTACTCCAGTGAGATGGGTTCTATACGCCCCTGTCACTCGCATCTGAACAATGCTGCCGATAGCTGAACTTCCTTCAATGATTACTGACTTATAGGTAGGGGTTCGACCCTGTAGACCCTTTCGTGAGGCCAATCCTGTTATAATCACAGGCCCTTGCCAACCAATCCATTTCTGATTTTCCGAAGTAATGATGTCATTTGCCAATTGTGATAGCCGACGGCTTCTATTCTTCTTAATGTCTGTATTGACTTTGTTATTTGCTTTGGAAGCAAGTGTGCCTGGACGATCCCCGTACTTTGAAACATTAATCACTGATGGATGAACCTCTTTCAGAACTTCCAAGGTTTTTTCGAAGTCATCTTCCGTTTCACCCGGGTATCCAACGATGATATCTGTTGCAATTGTTGCATCAGGAATGTGTTTTCTAATATCCCGCACAACATCAATCCATTGCTCAACAGTATATCTTCTTTGCATGGAATCCAGAATGTTATTGGAACCAGATTGAAGAGGCACATGAAAAAACTGGAAGAATCTTTCTGATGACATGATATCTATAAGAGCGGCAAGTTCATTAAGGACAAGGTTGGGATTGAACATTCCAAGCCGAAATCTGTGGGTGCCCTCTATCAGCTTAACCTGTTCTAGGAGAGTAGTAAGAGATTCGCCAGTGTCATGACCGAAGGCTCCAGCATCTTGTGCGGTTAACCGTATCTCTTTGTATCCAAGATGGATACAGCGTTCAACAATCCTACGTATTTCTTCAATTGAATAACTTCGAACATTTGATCGTGCAAACTTCACTGCGCAATATGCGCATTCACCAACGCATCCCTCGCAGATTGGAATCGTGCATATTACAGAATCAGATGGGCCTTCATAGTAACTCAGCTTGGATCCTTCATCGGAATCCAAATTTAGGATTCCACGTTCTCCTGAAAGAACTCTCTCTACCACAGGACCAAGGGAGTCCAGAGATTGTGGACCGAGAATCGCAGCATATCCGGGTATGGCAGTGATAAGACGATCTAACGATATTCTAGGTAGACATCCGGCTACTATTACAGGACGAGAGTTTGCCGATAGTTCCTCAAGACGATGAATTATTCTATCTTCTGTGGGTTCTTTTACTCCACAAGAATTCAGTATGATAAAATCAGAACCCGAAATGGAATCCGCTCTTTCAAGTCCTATGTGATGTAATCGTCCCACAATGAGGTCTGAGTCAGCCATATTTAGGCTGCACCCATAGGTTTCGAGATAGAATTTTGATGGCAAGTCATCTAGCCACCTTGGACATGTGGAAGAATAGCTATCTCATCATCCGGTTTCACAGCGATGCTAGTTCCTCCAATTGTGTTCACATCCTTCATATTCAAGAGAATAATCATGTTTCCGCTAATCTCATGGCCATTCATAATTAGCTGTCTGGCGGAGTCCCCCCACATCTCAATCACCTTTTCCACAACTTCCAGAACTGTGGTGCCTTCTACTACTTCCAGTTCTAAGATGGGGGTGCCAATTACTCTTCTGAGTGAACCAAACGATTTGAACCGTACATTCAATGACCAGACCCACTGGGAGAGCAACGATTTTTGCTATTCAGGCTTTTGATAGAACTGGATCATCTCATCGACCATTGAATCAACCTCATCGATGATTGTGTCTATCTGTTTCTTCGTTGCATGGTCAACATGTATGCCTACAGTGACTAATGTTGGAACTCCCAATTTCCTACAGATTCGTTCAGCGGTTGAATTTGCAATTAGATAGTCCTTGTGACCAGGAACCGTTATTGTGTTAACGCTGACTGTAACAGCATCACGATAATGGCTCTTAGTTGGATATGCTAGTGATGTCCCTCCGATGTGATGTTCATCGCCTCCGACAATAGTCACTTGTAGATCGCTGCCAATCATTTCATGGGTAAGGACTAGGTATACTGAGTCCTTGGTTCGCTCAATCTTCATCATTTCTCAATACTCCTTTCAGCTCATCATTCTTCTGGTTTTTCATCACTCTTTTTATCAAGACGCCAAGAGAGAGTCAGCGTCTTGGGGTGAGCGGCATAGTACTCGTCAAGATGGCGAACAGCTGTTGAATGAGGCGCTGTTTTAACATTCTCAGGCTTCTCATGTGCCTCTCTTGAGATTTGCCTATATGCTGAGATTAGCGAATCCAGATCCTCCTTTGATTCCGTTTCAGTAGGTTCAATCATCAGTGCTTCAGGTACTATAAGAGGGAAATATACTGTTGGGGAATGGATACCATAGTCGAGAAGTCGCTTTGCCACATTCATGGCAGTGATTCCTGTGTCTTCTTTCAGTTTCTCGGCAGAGATTACGCATTCATGCATACGTGGCGCATCCTGTGAGTAAGGAAGGCTGAATCCGGGCACTCTGCGTACATGATGTGCAACATAGTTTGCATTAAGCACAGCGATTTCTGAAGCTCTCTTGAGACCTTGCTTTCCAAGGGCATAGGCATAGGCATAGGCTCGGACTAGAACTCCGAAGTTACCATAAAATGACTGGATTCTGCCAATAGACCTTTGAAGATTGTAGTCGAGGCGGAATGCACCGCTCTTTCCTTTACGGATCCTCGGAATGGGCAGGAATTGGGCAAGTTCCTTCACAACGCCTACAGGTCCCGCTCCAGGACCTCCACCACCATGGGGTGTTGAGAATGTCTTGTGAAGATTTAGATGCACTACATCAAAGCCCATGTCCCCTGGACGAACCACGCCCATGATTGCATTGAAGTTTGCACCATCATAGTAGAGCAGTCCGCCAGCATCATGAACAATGTCAGCGATTTCACCAATGTTCCTTTCAAAGACTCCAATTGTGTTGGGATTTGTCAGCATCAGTCCAGCGGTATTTGGTCCTGCAGCTTCTTTTACAGCATCTAGGTCAACCAGGCCCTCCTTATCAGAGGGAATGACAACCACCTTGTAGCCAGCCATGGCTGCAGATGCAGGGTTTGTGCCATGTGCAGCATCTGGAATGAGCATCTCAGTTCTTTGTTCGCATTCCCCTGTGATACATTTATGATAGGCACGAATTACAAGAACTCCTGTAAACTCTCCTTGCGCTCCTGCAGATGGTTGCAGAGTGACCTCACTCATTCCTGTGATTTCAGCAAGCCACTGCTCAAGTTCCCACATCAGTTCTAGGGAGCCCTGTATCTGAGACACATCTTGATGAGGATGAAGCCATGCAAATCCAGATTGTCCTGCACTGAAGTCATTCTCAACGGGATTGTATTTCATCGTGCAGCTTCCCAAAGGGTATGTTCCCTGACTGACTGAGAAGTTCATCTGTGAGAGTCTAGTAAAGTGTCGAATGACTGATGGTTCCGAAACCTCTGGAAGATTAGGACCATGTTTTCGCGTCATAACAGAAGGAATGAGATCTCCTATTTTACCAACGGCCTTAATCATGTAAGAATCAACAGGAGGAAATGTATGACCGATAATGCCTGGTTTTGACTTCTCAAAAATAAGAGGCTCTTTCCAGTATGCTTGGCGGTACCTATCTGGAGATATCTCCTGACTCATTACTTGGCACCCCCTTTAACAATTGAACGTACTGCATCCACAAACTCATCTATTGTTTTCTTGGAATGCATCTCCGTGAGGGAAACCAGCATTGCCTCACCGAGTTCAGGAAACTCCTTTGTTAGGATAATTCCACCGTGTATATCTTTCCTCAAAAGCGCTTCATGTACTTCTCTTGCGGATACTCCATTATCAAACCGAACGACAAATTCATTCCAGAATGCATTACCAATGGCAGGCGCGGTTACTCCATCTATCTTGCTGAGCTGTTTAGCCGCATAGTGTGAGTTATAGAGAATGGATTCTCCCAACATTCTGAATCCGGATTTTCCTAGTAGAGATGTATAGATAGCTGCAGTAACTGCCATTAAAGCTTGATTTGAACAGATATTGCTTGTTGCTTTTTCTCTACGAATGTGCTGTTCACGAGGACTTAGAGTTAGGACAAATCCCCGTTCAAAGGGAGCTTCTGAAGTACGGGTTTGACCTACAAGTCGTCCAGGCATCTGATATACAAGTTTCCGGTCCATTCTGCATCCAAACACACCGAGGAGAGGGCCGCCAAAAGTCATGGGCACCCCCAGAGGTTGTCCTTCAGCAATTACTATGTCGGCGCCATAATCACCGGGAGGCCTGAGAAGACCTAGAGACGTGATGTCAACTCCTGCAATTAGAAGCGCATCAGCATTATGTGCCAGTTTGGAGATTTC
>JBHLQM010000030.1:6239-37299 GCA_048884785.1 Candidatus Thorarchaeota archaeon
TGAGTGACTTCTATCTCTGAATGAGAGTCAGGAAGGTTCAATTCGCCTCTAAAACGAAATTTAGCAGGGATATTCTGAAACAGGTCCTCAAGATTTGATTTGCCTATAGATTCAAGCATTTCTTGTTGGGTTTCCTCAGTGATAGGAATCCAGGGATGTTTCCAGTTCATCAGATATACACCGACCATCCAGTAGTAATTCTGGTCGGACTACTCCCTCCAATTAGCCTTTCGCATTGTGCGAAATATCTATGAGCGGGACGTATTATTTTTAAACAGTCACACATGACCCCACGCTACCACATAGGTGATAGCAAACATGAAGCATTGGCTCATGGAAATCCTGATTTGTCCTATGAAAGACTGCAAGAGTGAGCTTAATCTTGAAATCTACGAAGCTCATCAAATGGAGCTTGAGGAAGAACAGATAGAGGAAATCGATGAGGGGCTTCTGACCTGTCCCAAATGTGGTCGATGGTATCCTGTAATCAGTGGAATTGCCTGTCTGCTTCCTGATGATCTAAGGATATCGGGAAAGCAACATGCAGAGGAAACCAAGTTCCTTGAGAAATGGAAGGAGAAAATCAGCTCTAAGATCCTTCAAAATGGGATTCCATTTGGTCTTGCTTCTTAGGCCATAATTAAGAGCCCCGTGGTGTAGCGGTCCATCATATCGGGTTTTGGAGTCACATAGACTCACTCTATGTGATGAAAACCCCCGGTGACCCAGGTTCGAGTCCTGGCGGGGCTACCATTTTAGCCTTTATTGGACATTCTACTGACTGGCGGTTCAGGTATGTCGCCGACTGTGTCTCTATGAAGTCTGGGAACTTGAGATAGAACAAGTCGATCTCCATTAACTAGCACATCCACGTTGATATGCTCCTTTAGACCACTTGTTGAGATTTTCTTAACAAGAACAGCTTCAACCTGAAAGACACCTGCGGGATTATCCATTGCAACAGTAATATGAAGTGGTTTTTCCTTTCCTTTCTCAAGGATAACATCATTGATTGCCATTGCACTGACACTATGTATGTCTACTTTTCCCTGATGAAAGGGAACCATGGTACGTCCCTTGGTCATATCACAGCCATCGCCCAACTTGGTGATTCCAGCCTCAAGTGTCAGGCATTGCGTGTCGTCATCATGGGCATATATCCCATGAAGTATTGTTGAGAGAATGTCAGAGGCTTTTCCAGGGTCATCATATATGTGTTCTAGTTTCCTTTCTAAAATCGGAGCTGATAGTTGGATTGCGGCCTGATAGTGTTCTTGTCTATGAATTACCATTCCGAGGTCATGTAGGTATGTTGAAGCCAACACTACAAGCCGAGCATCATCTGAATCGCCAATACCCTCTGCGACTATATTTGGTTTGAATGTCTGATCAAGTATATCAAATATCTTCAGAGCGTTCCATGTGGCGACTTCGGCATGTACTGCTCCATGATCAGTATATCCAAGACGCGACACTGCCATTCGATTTGCAGTACGTAGATAAGACTGTACTCGAGGAGAACCATGCAAGTATTGGTACATCTCAAGAGATTTTGTGTTTGGTTTGAGAAGCTCTCGAGGGCTCACCTTCTCTCTATCTAGGACTTGTACGTTATTCATCTAGGGAACCTCAGAGGGACCTCAAAGGAGGCCCCCAAGTTTGATAAGACTTCCGACAGAGGAATTCTTAGATTTCGCCAGCTTCTTCCTGAATTGTCATCAGAATTCTGTCAGTCGCTGTCGTGGCCCGCTTTATGGTTTTCAGATAATCCTGTCTGGACTTCTCAAAAGCGGCACGGCTAATCCTCTGTTTCTTCTTTCTAATGAGGAGTTGGCGAAGGCCAGCTTTGGCACCTTCAATCTTCTCATCTTGCAGCTCAAGTTGAGAGATTAAATCACGATAGCGAGCGCCGTGTTGTGATAAATCACTCTTCAGGGAGGGGAGAATGCTATCAGTCTCTTGGATTTGCGTCTTAAGATCACGCTCACGAATCATAAACTCCTTCTTGCTCACCTTCCCCTTTCGTCTTGCAGCCTCGAGTTTTTCAAAGTCCATTGCAAGAGCAGTCTTTCTAGAGAATGCTTTTGCAAACTCAGAGAGGAGTTCAGGAGGCGCACCTGCCTGACGGGTTTCGGAGAACCTCTCACCTTCAGTTATTTGCGTAGAGTCTTCAGCGAGATCTGTTCGCCTATACATGATGTAAAGGCCGGCTATCAGACCAATAATCAATGAGAATACTGCAGGTCTTGCCAGAGCTGTGATATTCGTAGTATAGACCAACGAAATCTGAACGGGATTGTATCTCGTAGTGTTGTATGTGACATATTGAACAGTAGTATCAAAGATACCAAATAATAGTCTGTATTCACCACTTGCGGAATTCAAACCTACTGAATTTGGCAGTATAACATTCACCACATGTTTTGTGATAAGTACGTCTCCCAAGGTCCCCATAGGAAGATTGATGCGGTCGCCTAGTGATTCCTGTGAATAATATCCAATCATCTTAACTTTGAAGTCGATGTAGAATGTATACTGGTATCCAGGCCAGAGGCCGTCCTCTCCAAAGCGATCCTTTTGGAGATTCACTTGCAAATCAACAGTAGTATTTAGATCCCAAGTGCCGCCAGGTTGAGAATCAGCAAGAATACCTACCTCATCATATATTGTGACCGTTGTCGTATATTCAGGACAGGTAAAAAGGAAAATACTTTCTCTTGTAGGACCGATATTCTTCAAAGAAATTGTTTCTCTGAAAATAAGCCATCCCCACGGGTCCACAGTCACATCAGTTCTTCTCTCAGCAACAATAAGCGGAGTGAATGACCTCATTGAAAATGTGAACTTCTCATCCTGCAACGGGACTAAGTTATTCTTTAGTCCTTCAGGACTTGCACCAAAGAGGCTGTCACCACTTCGAAATGCAAGGGTTAATTGAGAACTCCTTATGACGTAGGGGAGCATTGGATGCCTCGGAAATGTAACTTCATACTCGTTTTCATCAAAGTCTGTAAGTGTATGGATTGAATGAAAATGATAGACTATGGTAAATGTATAGCTCTCTTGGAAATCAATTGGGTTGTACATATAGATGCGCCAATGTTTGAGCCCCTGATAATCCTCAAGAGACACAATTTCAAGAGCGTTATCTTCACTATCAATGCCAGTTATATCAAGTAGTCTATTGGCATATTCAAATTGCATGAACATCTCTATTGCGCTGATAGGTGCAGATCCGTTGTTCGTAGCTCTGAATTCATCTCTAACTTCATCAGAATGATAGAGTTTTGAGGAGAATGTTCGAGTTATATCAAGTTTCATACCCAGAAGTGGCAAGTATGGTCGCTCAATAGTAATATTGACTGATATGATGCCTGTCCGATTTGAGATATCAGTTGCATTGAACCAGATTCTATGTACTCCAATAATATACTCTGAGAGGTCAATTGACGTTTCCCACAAATCCGTCTTAAAATCATAGATTATTTCTGACCAATTCTCATCGTTCATTCGATAGAATGTCCTTCTAACATAGATGTTGTCAGTGATGTTGAGAGATATTTTGGCAACATATCCCAGCGTCGCGTTCTCTTCAGGACTCAGAATCATAATATCAGGAGCCTGATCCTTAATGAATGTCATTTGTGGGGGGGTTGCCCATTCTGAGTGCTGGATAGGTAGATCCCTAATATCCTCACTATCGCTGTACATGAGAACAAACGGATAGGAGATATCAGTCATGTTGAGTAGAGGAATATCATGAGGGTCCGTGCTATTCATTTGGACGTAATATTCCAAACGAGTCGTCGACCCATCATCAGTTCCATCAGCAGCAAGAATTCGACTTTGATTTACGTCAGTCTTATGTTGAAATGTGCTTATTCCATACTCATCGCTATACACGATTGCACTTCTATCCGCTGGGTCAATGTAGTTGCTGTTGATTCTTGTTAGAGTAATGACGTACTCCAAATCTTCTCCGTACATAGGATGACTTGGCTGATTATAGGCGTCTTTTGCGGGAATGATGAAATGTCTCACTTCCCCAATTCGCATCCCAATTATCATATCTTTGTAGCCCTGAAGGAGACTCTCTTGGGATATTGGAGTTGTAGACTCATCATTCGGAACATCGCCTTCCTCGAGTATTGTTCCATTTCGATGGGAGAGAACATAATGAACTGAAACGACATCACTTGGTCCCACGCGAGGAACATTGTCATATACTTCTCCCGGGGTATATCCGAAGAGGAGATCAGAATTGTTCAGCCCATCTTCTTTGAAGTCATCTGTATAGTTCTTCCAGCCAATAGCAATCCATCCACTAGTGTCAGCTTCAAGACCAACAAATAGTACTGTAGCATTCTGCTCCATGTATACGGTGATTCCTGTTATTGAGTCTGTGTAGCTAAATGCGTATTCTGTGGGATCGATAATGCCATCCGCACTACCGTAATGTTTGTAGACATAGGGAATAGATAGATTGAGAAGTGACTCCGAAGCCTGCGCTTGCTGCTTTATGCTTGGATTCACTAGACTCGAATCCCATGTGTCATCTACTGGTATAGTCGCCATGATACTACTCGAGAAGAGAAGTGTCAGTAACAGTATAGATGCAATTCTTTGATTCAGTAGACCCAATACTAATCACCGTTATTGTTATAGGGCTATGGCGGCCTCAGCGGCCGGACCTATGAACGATGCGCTCCAGTTTCGGGTTCGTTAAAATAGTTTCCGTTAGATTAGACCTTGTACCTAGTGCGAAAAACGAAAAGCGTAAAATGGCTATCATGCTGCGGAACTTAAGGAGAATAATTGAATGCTGACCATCCTAATCGCTCTGCTGCTATCATTCATCATTGTTTTGATTTTCATGCCAGGAACCATACAATTACTGAGAGAAAGAAACATGGTGGGCATAGATGTTCACAAGCCAAATAGGCCAGAGGTTCCAAAGGGAGGCGGTTTTCTTGTCCTCTTTGCCATTGTAGCTGCACTCCTAGTGGTAATTGGGATAGCTACTTTCCAACAAGGAACCGTAAATCCCGGCCTGCTTGCAGCACTTGTGTCGATTTTGATGGCGGGAATGATCGGACTTCTGGATGATAATTTTGATTTTAGAAACAGAACCAAAGTGACCCTGCCAATAGTAGCATCAATTCCTATGATAGTAATGCAAGTCGGTACAACCACCATGCAGGTTCCCTTCATTGGAACTCTAGACCTCGGAATCATCTATCCCTTGATTGTGGTGCCTCTAATGATGACCTTCATTATTGATTCTACCAATATGTATGCCGGCATGAATGGTCTAGAAGCCGGTCTTTCCATAGTAAATTCATCAGCATTGGTATTCTACCTAATATTGAGGCCAATCGCAACCGGAGATCAATTGACTGGAGCACAGATTGATGCAGGAACTGTTGCTGCAGCTCTCCTTGGGGCATCAATAGCATTTCTTGTATTCAACAGATATCCGGCAAGAATCCTGTCCGGAGATGTTGGTCTTCTTCCCATAGGGGCAACGATGGCATCAGCATTAATTCTTGGAAATATGGATAGATTGGCATTTGTTTTCTATGCACCCTTCATGGTTAATTTCCTTCTCTATGTCGTCTACAGACTCCATGTTAAGAAAACAAATGAGAGGTGGACCAAGTTTGCTAGCCCCAGGGAAGACGGAACTCTCGAGGTCATTGGACCATATACATTATACTGGATACTGCCTTCAGTTTCAAGAAAGATTACCGAAAAGAGAAATGTCATTTTGCTTGTCCTCGGACAGGCAATTCTGGTGTATATTGCACTTGGATTCATCCTATTTGGATAGCCAATCATCTTTGATTGGCATCATTTTATTTTCAACAGCTTCTGAGGCAAGTATTCATCCACAACAAAATCCATCCCGTATCTGCTGAATGCCTGTTGTTCTGCTTTCTTTCTCAGTTGCTGATAGGATTCAATCTCCTTTTGCCAATCTTCTCTGAGATACCTGCTATCTCGAGTGAGCTCGTCAAGACGTCTCAGATCCCTATCAGTCAAAGCCTCATTAGGCAAATCAAAATCCACAATGTCCTGAGCAGTCACACCAATCCATTTTGCGTCAGGTATTGCCAATCCATCTATATGGGCTGCGTTTGCGCTTCCTGCGATAATGACTTGGGCTATATGCATACCCCATGGATCACCATCAGTGAATATTGCAACTGGCAAATCAAGATCTTTGTGAAGACAGTGCATTAGTCTTCTGGTCGAACGAGGAGCTTGTCCTCCAAGGTGAACTAAAATAATCTCGAATCTTTCCCAGCTTCTTGTTTCAATTAGCCTCGAAAACATACCACCGGATTCAACTGCCAGAATCATTTTCGCATCAGTTCTGACAGGTTCTGCTGTGGTAAGTGCAGGACCAATAGGAAGACCATCAGGGCTAATAGTGAGATCAACCTCTCTGTTTTCATATCCTGATACTGTATATTTCATAACCACTCTGCCATAAATCGAAGAATGTTCTTCAGGAAAAATGCCAAAGGCTTCCCGAGGATGACCCGTGATACATTCCAAGTCAGATACAATTCTATCTGATTCATCTTGATTCTTGAAGTCAACACCAAATGCTTCACTGGAGTAGTATAGATCTCGCAATGAACTGGTCCGACCAGTATTCAAGAGCCTCTTCGCATAGGATGCTGTCCACATTAGCTGCATGAAGCTCTTAACGTGCTTGATATTTGATGAGTCTCGACGGGACTTTGCATTGCCTAAAATGAATTGACCTGTTTCTTGATTGAAGACAATGTTACTCGTACTCCTATCAGGGATGTCAAAGGAAGGATAATCACCACACTCGACTGAACGCAGAACTGTCTTCCCAAGTTCAGTGAGCTTCTCTGAGGGACTACTGATTCTTGACATCGTCATCCACCTCGAAGAGTTTCCTAATCATTTGGTCGGCATCAGGTAGTTTAGCTGCCCCAGCAACTTCGCCACTGAACTTCACGATTAGTTTGAATGCCCTTGAAAACTCTCTATATTTCCTCTGGTATCGTCCTGCAGCTATATGCTTCTCTGAAATCTTGTTTAAACGTCGACCTAATTCCCTGTAAAGACTTAGAATCTCAGAGTCTATTGTACTTACAGATGCTATTGATTGCTTGCCCGCCGCGGAATAGGGCACTCTGGTAGAACAAAAATGTACAAAGAGTGCTACATTGTTTCGCTCCTTCAATCCATACTTATTCCAAGGAATTTTCTTGAGAACTTTTGCAAAGACATCATCCGTGGTATCATATAGCAGTGGAACTCTGTTTGCAAATCTTATGAGCAAAGGTAAGTCATTGCTCTGGAATTTATCACCGAGTGCTAATGCCCCTTCTATGATATAGGGAAAGCCATCCCAATCTAATGGACCTCTAGTTCCATACGACATGACTGTGGATTCAAACTCAGCTTTTATTGACCGGAGAAATTGCTCCTCTCCAATTGGGCTCAGGCTGTCCGCCCGAGGACGTCCAAACTCCGAGTATTTTCTTAAGGAGTGACTGATACGAGAAACATCAGCTCGAGAGAGAGTTCCAACACTTACTTGGGGATCCTGATTAATGAATTTGAGAAACTTTCGTGCTGTTTGAACACCTATTTGCTGGAATGAATCAACAAGAAACTCAGAAAGTCGTGCATCAGATCTTTCTGCTATTAAGCGGCGAAGAAGCTCCATATCTGCAGCATGCGGGTGAGGTTTCGAAACAGTTGGAAGTTGTGGGAGAGTCTTAGTGAATCCTCCAAATCGCAATTGATCATGGCCTATGATGTCCAATTCAAAAAGAGCGTAAGGCGATGATATTCCAGACAGTCTGATATACTCGATTATTCTCTCACGCGCTCGTGGAAGGTCCCCCTGAAGTTCAACGGTGACAGTTGTTCCAACTTCGGATCGAGGCTTCTTTTTAATCCAATGGATTATTGGAGCGTTCTTTTCGACATCTACTAATATGGAATATTCCATGCCCTCTGAATCAGAAGTTCTGGTGTGAATAATAACTGGAGAGTCTGCGGTAATCTGTCCGTAGAGGACTGACATCGTCACGCCCAATCCGAAGGTACCTCTTCGTTGACGTGAATTATATTTGCTCCCGTATAGAACTTGACCAAATGCTTCAGGCACAACATCAGTAGGGACGCCTGTACCATTGTCTGAAACAGAAACCAGAACTACATTCGGAGTTTTTCTATCAATTGTTATCAGGATTCTAGGTAAAACTCCTGCATCTTCACAGGAATCAAGGCTGTTCTCAACTAATTCCCGAACTGTGGTAAATAATGCCTGCGTTGGATTACTAAATCCAGCCATTTGCCTGTTCCGATAGAAGAATTCTGCCGGAGATATACCTCTGAAGGTATCAACAGACGGTGATTCAATCATCATATTCAAAGAAGTTCAAACATGATAACGATTTCAGAGCGCGTATTACGGAGAGCTAGAAATCGTTTGTCCATAACTCCGTTTTTTGTCGGTTGAGTTCTCTGCGCATCTTCTCAAGATATTTGTAAACTGCAGCATGGGGTGCACCATCAATCAGCATGGTGACAGCTCTTGTTGCATAGTCAAGGCCCGGATCAATGCCAATTAGCGCTACTGTCTTCCCATATACTGATACCAATGATTCAGTGGTTTCTTCGATTACCCTTCGACTCCTGCCATTCTCGCCAATAATTCTTCCTGCCACTCGTTTTAGTTGAGCAGGAGAATTACCAACAAGATCTCTTAATGAAATAACAATGAGTCGTGCATCTTCATCAATAAGACTCAATGCGCGTTTTGGACTGAAGCCACGAGCCATAGCACGTATGATGTCCCTGGCTTTCCACACTAATACGGGATCTTCTGTGGTTTCAGGACTAGATATTGTGACAATACCTTCCTTGGATACGGTGATGCTTGTATTGGTAAGCTTCTCAACTCGCTTTCGAACCTTGCCATTTCTTCCAACTATCACCCCTACTCTCTCTTCGGGTACTCTGATAGTTTCATGATGCATCATTAGATTTGTCACCTTTTGATAAGATATGTCTTGTAATTACTTGGGGGTCTACCGTTTCAACCCCAAGTTTGTTAAAATAGAATGTCAGGTTTTGAATGTCGCGGTAAAGGTACTTTGCAGCATTATCATGTCCCTTTAAGACCGCTTGAGATACATCAATGATAACAGGCCCATCATTCCAGAGTATATTGTATTCACTCAAATCCGCATGGACTAGATCGGCCTTAGTGTATCCCAGTTCAATCATCCTGATAATCTGATTGTAGGTGTCTGCAGGAGAGGCAATCTTAACATTCCTAAGGAGAGGCGCCGCAACTCCGTTGTCATCACCTATCCACTCCATGACCAACACGTTGCGTTCTATATCCAATGGTTCTGGGACTCGAACACCAGCCTCATGGTATCGTTTGAGGTTCTTGTATTCTTTCAGCGCCCATTGAGGTACCAAAGCTCGACTCCTCTTACCAACTCGCTTGAATCTAGGGTCGCCAGTAATATACTCCCGCATAAAATCGGTTTCAGCGGTGGATACTCGGAAAATTTTAACGGCAAGGGATTTTCCATCGGTTGTTTCGGCTCTATACACATTTGCTTCTTTCCCTGCACTCACGACGCCATGAACTGCTGTGAATGTGTTTCGACTAAGCAATTTGTAGAGAGATTTCAATGTGGGAGGGTCAATGACTCCTTCGATGACCTTGAATTCATCATCATCTCGTACTCGTTTCATCTTTCGGCGTTCGATTTCGTCCTCAATACGCCTTCGCTTAGTTTCCACTTTTTTCAATTGAACCTTTCACCCAGTTCTGCAATCACGTCTTAGGAGAATCTAGGGACAAAATTAGAAAAACCTTGAGAATTCTTAGAACATCTTGAGTATGCCACGTTTTTGAAGCCATTCAATCTCATTGTTCCTATATCGGTGGACAACATCACCCTTCTCGTCGCTTTGGAATTCCCAAGGAACAATTAAGACAGTATCTCCAACACGCATCCATACTCTTTTCTTAAATCGTCCAGGGATTCTTCCGATACGAATATTCCCATCCTCGCATCTTACTCTGATTCTGTCATGCCCAAGCATCTGAATAATAATACCGAAGAGTTCACCATCATTTCTATTAGGGGTTCTTACTCGAAATGGCTCTCCTTCTGGAGCTTGTCCACCTCGGCCTCTATTTCTATCTGACAAAGTATACCTCCAATTAAGGGCCTAGAAACACTTCTTCTCAGACCAATGATTTCAAGGTCCTGAGATGACATTTAAGAGTAACGAAACATGAAACCTTCCAAAAAAACTCGCTTTATGAGGTCGTTTGATTCGTTTGCGGCACAATAAACCATTCGTCTTCATGTTTTAGCATGTAAATCACATCACCTGACTGGACACTCAGTGTGTCTTCACTCTGACTGATCTCAACTATCTCAAAGGTCTTAGTATCCATTACTTGTAGAGGCTGACCGAAGACATTGGCTACTACACTAAACGGCCTTTTCTGTGACTCTTCGGCGATGAATGAGAGGGTCTGCCATTTTGCGCTTTTCTTGTTAATGGTGAAATTTTGTTTGTCAATTAAGTCATAGCATGCTAGGCCCCCTTTTCCAAGGTCAATAACCTGACAAGGATGCCCTGATATTTTTACAAAATCACCAATAGAATATCGTGGAAGACGAAGGAGTATCGTGATTCTGTACTTTCCTTTTCCACCTCGTTCTTGGGAGACTAGCTTATAGTTGTCCTTACGCTCTGCCAAATAGAGTGACTCAATCTCTTCAGCAATTAGCCGACATAGATGTTCAGAGCCAATGTAGAAATCAACGCCATACTTATCGTTAATAACATCAACAATAAAGGCTCTGCTGTCCCTACCATAGGCTGAAATTGTGCGCTCGGTAACAAATTCTGCAATTGACCGTTCCTCATCCTCATTGACAGGTCGGCTATCAGCTCTAATCTGAAGAATTGCCTCATAGTATCCACCACTCATCATGCTGCAAGTATCACAGATTGAATTGGAGAACCTGATTTCAACAGGGTAGGTTTCTTCATGTTCATCTAAAGAAGGAGCGGATCGTCCTTGGGCAATAACTCTGAGGTGAAGCACTCGATCAAGGCGATTCTCCTCTTCAAGGGAGATATTAACTCCCTTTACCAAGGGTTTGATTTCAGCATCTAAGAGAATTTGCACCTGTTCCTCTCGAACCTCATCTGGAGTTCTTCCGTTAATGGTCTTCCAACCACCAGGAACCTTTACGGCACCACATCTCTTGCAGGTTTCCACTGAGAGAGGAGTAGAGAACTCGATTAATGGATGGTCCTTGTTGTAGCATTTCTGACAAAGACCTTCCAAAACTGAAGGCTCTCCACATAGATAACATGGAGCGGTCAAGGTATGATTTTAGATAAGTGTGACTTCTTGTATTTATCCATAAGACTATGAAAAAAATTGGATATTACAAATCGTAAAGGATTGCTCTTAAGACAACTCGAACAGCAACTCAGGATAGACTCAATGGGTAGGAATGAGGGTCGTCATGGGTGAGGGAACTACTGTGAATGAGGTCATTGAGAATTATTTGCAAGGAACTGCGAAATCTTTTGGAGAAGATGAACTATGTGGTCACAGTTCCAAACATCATCAACATTGAAAAAGCACCAACAATGATTTACAGTTTGACCCATTGAGCATGAGGTTCTCCTTCAATATAGAGGACTGCGGCCTCATGAACAAGCCCAGCGTCAATAGCAGCTTTTACAGTGTTTTTTCCTACCATATTTGCCACAGTTGCGCCTTTGAGAAATTTGACACAAGTACTGGTATCGACTAGCTCGCCGCCGTAGAAGTCAGGATTTACGGTGAATTTAATATTCCCTTCAGTAAGAGTCTTTCCGAGAAGCTCTTCGTCGCAAGCTGAAACAAGAACATGGTCAATTGACTCACGCACTCGAATATATACAGACTTGGCCATGATTGGTACCTCACACTGGACGAATTGATGTGCTTGCACCGCATGCGGAGCATTTTAGGTAATAGGCACCTGCTTCTTTTTCCATATTTGTATCTGGACGGCCACAGACGGGACAGATTACATACGCATCGATATATCTGGCAAGAACGTCGTCAACACTTTCAGGTGTGAATTTGCCCTGAAAGATTGCACTTCCACCCTCAATATTTCCGGCTGTTGCAAGTTGACCTGCGACGTATTTGAGAACCTCTTTTCCAGGTCTATTAAGAACTGATAGAATCTCTTGAAAGTTCTGCCAAATGCTTCTCGTTCCCTGTACCATCAATTGGACATCAGGGACTTGAAAGCGCTCTCCAGATCTCTTGAATGCGTCCTCTGGAACATTTGCTCGGGCTCTATCAAGAATCTTCTCGTAGTCGTCCATATATCATATCTCCTCGTGATAGTTATTGAAGGTTCTTATTGAGTAGTTTCTGCTAAACTATGGCTCTGTAGAGACCCACCTCTTCTTCAATGATTTTTTCTTCGTCAACCAAGACTATCAATTCTAATTGTATCTTCACTGATTCTATCCCTTTTTTCTCAAAATGCTTGGCAATGTCCTCAATACGAACTCCACCTTCTGGACTGCTAGCTTTTATGTAATCAAGAATTTCACTCGCAAGATTTCCCAGACTGGTGCTTCCTTTTGCTTTCTTTTTAGTTTCTACAGAGGTGTCATATGACATAAGTTCACCTCCATCAATATCCGCCTGCGTTTTTGTATGCTCCTTGCCACCTAGTCTTAGAATTGCAAGCTGTCTTTCAAAATTGTGAAGGGTGATTAGATTTGGATCATCAATCTCGCGTACAATCTCAGGTCCGATGTATATTTCGCCTTGATACTCGCGAACCTTGCCAATTACAAGAGCCATAATGTTACCGCTTATTTTCTGAAGCATGTCTCCCTCTGTGCCCCAAGCTTTCACACGAATGGTTTCAGTTCCATCATCAATGGTTATACTGGCGTAGTTGTTGTTTCCTGTGACTTGATCTACGATATTACCGATAAGTGCAACTCTGCGTAATTCCACTCCTTTTGGAGAAATTACTCGTGGTCCGTCATCATCTCCAAAATCGCCATTCATAATATCAGCAACCGATGCGCGTATGGCCGTCATTCGCTCTCTCATAGTCAAGTCACCTGTCTGCCAAGTCTTCCTCATGACCATGCTTTATAGAGTTCTCGGAAGATTGAGCAAGTAGGGATGACCTAGAAGAAATCTGTTAAGGAACTCTGCTGGGAGGACCCTCGTATCTCCTCTAGTTTTTGAGTCAACTTCTCAAGAGAGCTCTGTACACGATTCTCGCTGAAGTCGTGCTCTGAACAGAGGATTTTGATAAGCAGATCCTGATTGGGTAGTTTCCATTCAGGTGAAGAAACATCAACACGTGGAGGGTTCAGAAAAATCTCTCGGATCTCCTCATAAGGAAAGTCAATTTCCAATTTACCTTCCTTTACGGCACCTTCCAGACTTCCGTGCTTCTTTATCAGCTTCAGAGCAGTTTTTTGTCCTATACCAGGGACTTTGTCATTATAGTCGGTGCCAACAAGCATTGCAATGTCAATAAGTTGCTCTCTTGTAATATCAAGATACTTGAGATTAAAATCAAGGTCGATGAGCTCAGGTGATATCGTCTTGAATGTCCGGGCACGTGATACCCTTCTACGTCCAGTAATGGACAGATTCCTAATCATTCGTGGACAATTATACAACAACGAGTCGTTATCTTGACTTGCACTTGCCCATACAACTCTATCTCGAGCCATCTGGGCAGCTAGTGCCTCACCTTCTGATGGAGCTTGGATATGGGGAATTCCCAATGCAGTAAGAGCCCTCTTACTTTCTTCCACCATTTCATTTGTGAGCCGTGAGCTTGCTTGAGCCGCTTTCCGAGCATCTTCAATGCGGCCCTCTTCCTTGGCAATCTCCCATTCCTTTTCTGCGGCATCTCTAATCTCCCTCCGGCGCTCAACCTCTCTTGCCTTGAGCTGTGGTGATTCTCCATCAAATACAAAAACAGGACGGATACCTTGTTCTAGTAGATTGATATTCCTATAGAAGAGACCACTCAAGTGACTTGTCACTCTTCCCTTTCTATCCATTAAAGGAGTGCCGTCAGGTTGTCTAATTATGGAGAGAAACTGATAGAGTGTATTGAAAGCATCTATTGCAATTTCCTTCCCCCTAAGATCTGAGAGTGTGATAGACTGTGCCGCTATAATATCACCGAGCTTCGTTCCCACAATATCCACTCCAAAATACGAGTTGTATTCAGTCAAATCAGTCATATAATAATTGGGGCCGTGCGATTTTGGGTTCATACGTACTCTTCGTTAAGTTTATAATTGTCCCACAAGGTGGGCCCAAGGAACACCAACAAAATACTATACTCTGGTGATACTTTGTCGACACTAAAAGCAATCAGATGTACATCATGCCATGGTTCGGTTTCTCCTCAGGAACATAGTGTGAAAATGGCATGTCCAAACTGCGGTGGATTCACAATATGGCGTTGTGAGTCTTGCAGGCGATTCTCAAACAGATATACTTGCCCAAACTGTGGCTTTGAGGGACCATAGTATTCTAGGTGTGAGAAGAATGGCGCGAGTCATTATTACTGTAAGGGTCATGCCAGAAGACATCGATGTGGATTTGGAGAATCTATTTGAGCGAATCAAAGAGAATGTTCCAGAGGGCACGGATGTCAGAGCAAACGAGATTGTGCCAGTGGCTTTTGGATTGAAGGCATTACGAATTAATTTTGCACGTGATGAGTCACTTGGCGGAACGGATGATATCGAAGAAGCGATTGGAAAGCTTACCGGTGTTTCGCAGGTTGAAGTTGAGGTTGTTTCGAGAATCTCATGATTCAGCAATTTCTCGTTGCAAAAAGGATCATCAGGTTATTGGCGCTGATTTTGTATCCTAACTCAGAGTTTAAATTAATAGAGTCTACGCACCAGCTATCAACCCATAGATGATAGTTGATTATATATGATGAGAAATACTCATTATCAGTAGTCTTTGATTCAAAACGGATTGGCAAATCCTGAGGGCCCGTCTTTGCGTCGGGATTACCAAACTCTCATCTGGAGGATGCGATTGTAAATTGGTCGAAGTAGTTCTCAAAGTTGCAGAAGCTGAACATAGAGACATTGGCAGGTTTATTGTTCGAATTGATGCAGTCTCGATGGAGAAGCTTGGTGTAAGAACAGGTGATATCATCCAGATCAAGGGAAAGCGCGTTACAGCCGCGATTGCATGGCCTGCATATCAGGGAGATAAAGGTCGCGAAATAATCAGGATGGATGGTCGAATTAGACGTAATGCTGGGGTGAGCCTCGGTGAGAAGGTCACCGTTGCAAGAGCGAACGAAGAGCAAGCGAGAAATGTAACACTTGCCCCAACTTCGGTACCGATTCGACCGGAACCAAGATTTGAGGAGTTTGTGAAAAGAAAGCTACTGAATTGCCCGGTCACAATGCAGGATACGGTATTCATCCCTATTCTTGGCAGAGCAATTCCATTCAAAGTCACATCTGTCAAGCCTGTTGGAACCGTTGTTGTTCAGCATTCCACGATTCTCACAATCGCTGAGAAGCCCACAGGAGAAACTGTGGGAACTTCCAAGGTCACATACGAGGAGATTGGAGGTCTGGCAGAGCCTATTCAACGCATTAGAGAAATGGTTGAGCTGCCCATGCGCCATCCTGAGATATTCAATCGATTGGGAATTGACCCTCCCAGAGGACTGATTTTGCATGGTCCTCCAGGCACTGGAAAGACCCTTCTTGCAAAAGCAGTCGCGACAGAATCCGAAGCCAATTTCATTCATATTAATGGGCCTGAAATCATGTCAAAATTCTATGGCGAGTCTGAGCAGAAACTCCGTAAGATATTTGAAGATGCTGAAGAGAATGCCCCTAGCATCATTTTCATTGATGAACTCGATGCAATAGCTCCGAAGAGAGAGGATGTGCAGGGTGAAGTTGAGCGCAGAGTTGTAGCGCAATTATTGGCAACCATGGATGGTTTGAAGTCAAGAGGACAAGTGGTTGTTATTGGAGCCACAAACAGAGTCAATGCACTAGATCCTGCCCTCAGAAGACCTGGGAGATTTGATAGAGAGATTGAGATTGGAGTACCAGATGAAACAGGCAGACTAGAGGTGCTTCATATTCATTCAAGAGGTATGCCCCTTACTACAGAAGGTGATAACAGAGTTGATCTCCAGCAGCTTGCCCAGAGAACACATGGGTTTGTGGGAGCAGACCTCCATGCCCTTTGCAAGGAAGCCGCAATGAAAGCTCTTAGAAGGTACCTACCACAAATCAACTTGGAAGAAGAAGAGATACCCCAAGATGTGCTTGATCAACTGGAAGTTAACTCCGAGGATTTTGTTGGTGCGCTAAGAGAAGTCCAGCCTTCTGCCATTAGAGAAGTATTCATTGAGATACCAAATGTAACATGGGATGAAGTTGGGGGCCTAGAAGATGAAAAGCGGAACCTCAGAGAGGTTGTTGAATGGCCTTTGAAAAGACCTGAGACATTCAAACGTATTGGGATTAATCCACCAAAAGGAGTACTAATCTGGGGACCACCGGGGTGTGGAAAAACCTTGCTCGCAAAGGCAGTTGCAACTGAGAGCGAGGCCAATTTCATAAGTGTGAAAGGACCTGAGCTTCTCTCAAAGTGGGTTGGTGAGAGCGAAAAGGCGGTTAGAGAGGTCTTCAGAAAAGCAAGAACAGCCGCACCAGCGATTATCTTCTTTGATGAAATCGATGCGATTGCTCCGATTAGAGGAGGGCAGTCTGGTGATAGTCATGTCACTGAGAGAGTCATAAGCCAGCTATTGACCGAAATGGATGGCCTTGAATCGATGAAGGATATAGTGGTTCTTGCTGCAACAAATAGGCCAGATCTTATCGACCGAGCCCTGTTAAGAACTGGAAGATTCGATAGGTTCGTATTTGTGGATTCTCCCAATGCAGAGGGTCGCAGACAAATTCTCAAGATATATACAAAAGATATGCCACTTGATGATGATGTGGATCTTGACCGCCTGGTTGCAGAAACAGAAGTATTTGTAGGCGGAGATATCGAAGCGCTTTGCAGAGAAGCAGGAATGCTTGCACTCAGAGAAGATATGGAAATTGAAAGAATCGGTTGGCGACACTTCGAGGCAGCATTGAAAACAATTAATGCTTCAATCACTCCAGAAGATCTGGAACGATTTAAGAAGATGAACGAGGACCTCAGGAAGACTGCTATTGTCCAGCGAAGTCCAACACATACAATGTACGGGTAGTGATGATAATTGGCCCCATGGAACGCAATGCCACTTAGGAATATGATAATCGCAATCATCCAGAAACGTCGAGGAATAATATTGGATGATGAACTAACTAGGGCACTAAAGAAGGAACTGGGTAGTGAGCCAAGCGAGGCCGAGTTGAACTCTGCCTTGTTGAAGCTAGAAATCAATGGGATAGTTCATGTCAGTCAAATCACTAAGACCAAACGTCGAATCGAAGTGATTACAGATGCTCATGAGTTCCTCGCAGTTGATGAGGATTAGCTATGCTCAGGCGATAGGTGATTGTATATGGTGGGAAAGCGAGTTCTCGCTGCAGGAAAATTCGATATTCTCCACCTGGGACATCTTGCCTATCTCGAGCAATCGAGAGAATTAGCTGGCCCGGATGGTGAGCTAATAGTTGTCATAGCAAGGGATGATACAATAGAGAGAGAAAGAGGAGCCCCTCCAGTTTTTCCCCAAGAGCAGAGACGCCGTCTAGTTGAATCACTAAGAATAGTCGATAAAGCAATCATAGGGTACAAAACTGATGACCACTCATTAATTGTCAGAGACATAATGCCAGACATAATCGCACTGGGATATGACCAGAGGACAAACATTGAACACCTCGAACGTACGTTCCGTGAAATGGGATTGAAAACGCAGATCAAGCGTTTGGAGAAGCGAGATGCAGATGGATTGTGCTCCTCAAGTCTCATCCGTAGCAAAATAATTGAGTACTACAGAGAGAATGGGCATCCTCACTAAGATTCAAATCACTAATTCGCCGCGTGCCTCAATTTCACGAATCTGACGTGCTCTTGTTTCTCTCATATTAAAGCTCCACTTCCACAGGATGTATGATGCGACAATCGCTCCAAGCATTATCAAGATGAGTCCTATTGATTCTGTAAATGATAGCGGGAAATTGGCTAGAAAGTCAGGCAGAGGACCGAGAATAAAGTATGGCCAATTAGCGAATACTCCAAGCACATATAGAAAACCTACGATTGTAATCTCTTTCAGATATCCGACAGCATGTTCGTTAGTATCAAAGAGGAATATTATGCATCCAAACCAGAAGAGATACCAGGGCATCACCCATCTGAAGATAAACAGAAGACCTGGAATAAGATAGAGGTATAATGGGCGCAGCATTAAGATCCTTTGTTTCCAAGATGCGGCTGCGAGTGCTTCTTTCTGAGGGAGATACTGGTGTATAGTGAAAAGCAAGAATGCCGCATAAACTACCAGAGGAATCAATGCTGGCGGCCAGATGTAGGAGGTTGACGATCCAGCTACTAAGTCAGGAGTTTCCCACGCTAGGCCTGGAAACATTGGATTCACAACATATGCACTATATTCAGTTGTATTCAGGAAATGCTGCAAGAGGGAGTCAAAACGGGTTCCAATCGCGAAGGGTATGATTGTTATTAATAGTGAAAGAAGAAGCCAGATTATAGAAATAGGTGAAGCAAGAAAGAGAATAGGTAGTGCTACAATAGAATAGATCTTTGTTTGGATTGATAGCCCTAGTGCGACCATTGCTTTGCCATTTTGACCCTCTCGGCTCAAAACTATAGCCATAAGCATTAGACAGTCAGTGATTGGTTCAAGTTTACCGCCGCCTGCAGACATTATCAGACCATAGGTGAAATAGCCGGCAAAGAATAGGCGAGCCCATCTCACATTATACATCTTGTCCCTCAAAAGGATGGCAATAAGAATCAGGTTCAGGTTGAAAACAAGAACCAGAATGAAATTTAGCCAAAGGTGTTGCAGACCACCCACTCCAGGGTATAGCCATGTGGCTATTGCAAAGAAAATCAATCCAAAAACAGGATATTCGAATGTTATATTCCCCAGATACGGAGGGAGGGTATGATGACCATCATTGTAAGGGGGACCCATTACCTCAGCTACTTCTGTATCAGTCATCTCGTAAACTGAAAAACCATAGATCCAGAATGCTTCTCCATACATCTCACTGCGATTTCTATCTCTTTGAATTACAAGGGTGTCAGCTATAGGAATTGCAATCATAGATATCATGAGCGAGAGCACTAGGTACTTTCGCATTTCGTATATCTTGAAAGAAATCGCGCTTAGCAAACTCTCAACCGCCGTATTTTGGGAATTTATTTATTTCAAATGCCTCGCAGCAAGACGCATTGTTAACTCTTTTGACAGATATTCTCCTCTCAATCTGTCGTGATATATCTAGGCTTGTGATATAAACAGTCATCAAGTGAGATAAGTTGGACATGGCCAGCTATCACATTTCAAACAGTGCGTGCATTTTCTTTCATCAACGGACGTCACACCATCCCTTAGATGAAGTGCCTCTTGTTCACATTGGGGAATACAAGTTCCACATCCTTGGCAAAACAGCGCTCGTGTGACGGCGCGTTCTATCTTCCTTGAGAGTTGTTCAATTTGACGTTCGTCTTCACCTCTGATCACAAGAGAGCCCGAGTTAAACATCATTATCGCATTCTTACCGGCTATGGTTCTTAAGGCGCCCAATTCTTCAGAGTATTTAGTTGGTCCGAAGATACGCATAACCTCTGAAACACGATCAAGATCAATCCCTTTTGAGAACTGACCTTCCAGGCTAAAGCCTGAGGAAGTGCATGGTGAAACGCCCTTGACAATATCTAGCTTCATGGCTTCAGAGGGAGATTGTCTCTCCATCTCAATCTCCAGCTGCAATTCCTCTACAAGTTTCATCTGACCGGGAGGCAGTTTCTTCCATCGCCAGAATCCATGAGAAACCCATTCAGAGGGGTATCTTAGTTTCTCTGCCCACTCAGAGAGCTTGTCCTCCCACCGCCTGTATAAGTCAGGATGTGTTTCGCTGAGACTGTGAAACTCTGCGAGAGGAGATGAAGGGCATAGATAACAGCCCATTCGGTGATACCCTTGATTATAGAGGGGATTGAAAGAAGCCTTCTCACGGAAGATATACAACCAGACTTCGAGCGCATTCCAATTCTGTATTGGGTTGGCGGAAGTCTGTCCGGGAACCCATGGATTTGAGGTGACTCTTGGTTCAATCGATCGTTGAAATGACTCCAATTTGCGCTGGCCCATGAAAGATAGACTCCTTCCTCCCAAATGTTCAGAGATTGATGTGGCTGCAGGGCCAAGCTTCAGGACCTTGCAACACCATCGAAAATCACGCGCAGGTGGACCAAAAACATCGACTGATTCCCAGAACTGCTCATTTGCCGCCTGCGTTATTATCTTGGCGTTGTGCTGTTCTGCAAACTCATTGATATGTTGAAGAGTTTCTGGGAGCTCTAATCCGGTGTCCAAAAAGAACATCGGCGGACTCATTCCAGTAGCTTTCTCTACGACAAGATAGGTTGCCAATGAGTCCTTTCCTCCACTGAATCCAACAACCACGGGTGCATCCACTTTTTCAATTGTACGTCTAATGAATTCCATAGCTTCTCGTTCGATTCGTTCAATGTCTGCTGAATTTGATGCAACAACATGGTCCCACGTGGCAGATTTCTCATTGACATTTGATTTAGATGGGTCTGCTACCTCTCGTATCTTGACAGCATGTCCCTTCTCTGACTTCGCCATCTCTGGGCCAGTCATCTTTGCCGTTCCTACCCCAATAACTGAACCATCAGGGTCAATGATCCATACATCATCATCAAGTTCTATCCCTGAGTCACAGCCCACAACACCAGGAACGAGCAGATTGGCACCTTCTTTTAGAAATTTCAACACGCCTTCATGACATGACACCCATTTTTGACGAGCAATGCTCCCAACTCTTCTACCGCCCTCCAAGGAGAGAAGAAATCTGTAGTCTTTGATAGGAATATCAAAACGATAGCGACCAACCATCTGGCCATCTACAATGAACTCATACATAGCATCAAGTGATGAAACTTTATTCATCACAATGGTCTTGTCTGCCGGCAGAAGATGAGATCCAATCCCCTCTCCAAATTGTGCATCCAATGTTCTTCTGGCACTTCTGATGTGACCATCCATGGCAGGATACGGGTCCCCGGGAGGAGAGAGTGGTACTTCTCGAGACATAGTTCCACATGTTGAACATTCTGTCAATGCAATTCGAGGCACGTTGCATGTGTCGCACCAGTAGAATCGTATTTTGGTCAGATACGGAGGATGGCCTCTTCTGAATGTTCTCTTGCGACGCGTTTTTTTCGCCAGGGCTATCAGACTCCAGTTATTACGGGCTGCTTTCGATTCACATGTCAATATCGTCTTATCGCTAGCTGCCAATTCCGAGCTTCTCAAGAGTCTGCTTGGTTGGATTCCCTTGGGCATCCCAGCCGCGTATACGGTAGTACTCAGGCAGCATCTCGTCAATTAACGCAACACGATTTCTGGAGTTGCCCTCCGGCAAGGGTTTCGAGAATCGTGGAGGCAGTCGATCATCTTTGGTACCAAAGCCCTCTCGTATATTGAACATGCGCTCCAGATTCCAGATCCTCTCACCAATCTTGAGAAACTCATGTCCACTCATCTCAAGGCCGGTACTGGCAGACACCATTTCAGCATATATGTCAACGGGCCAAGCAAAATTGGTGAAGCGGCACACAATCATTGTATCCATGGCAGCAGAGAGGTCCTGGTAGAGTTTGACAAGACCGGGTTTTCCATTTGTTCTATCACGGTCCACAAGAACAGGGCTTCCCATGATCTCAGGTCCGATGAGGTAGGACCGCAAGTGACATCCACCTCTATTGGACGTGGCATATCCAAGAGCGTGACCCTGCACTCCACGAGGGTCATATGCAGGAATCTCAAGGCCCTTGGCATGCATGGCAAGTTCTGGAGCTCCGTACTTTTCTGCAAGTCTGCGAGAACCCTCGCTGAGGTCTGCTCCCAACCCTCGCTTGTATGCAATGTCTTCAATCAGTTCAAGCACGCCAGTGGTGCTTCCAAATTTAAGATGGGTCTCCAGCTTTCCTTCTTGTGCCAACTCCATGGCACACCCGATAGTACTTCCTACAGATATTGTATCTACACCCATTAGATTACAATGATGGTTGGCTTCTGTAATCCATTCTAGGTCATTGATTCCACATTGTGGTCCGAGAGCCCAAATACTCTCATACTCGGGTCCGCCTACAACCTTTCCGTGGACTCTACTCACTCTACCGCATCCTATTGGACAACCAAAGCAGTTGTAGGTCTTCTCAGAGAACCGCTCAAGGAGTTTCTCTCCTGAAACACCTTCGGCATCATTGAAGTTGCCTTCCTGGAAATTATTCGTGGGCAGCATTCCGTACTCGTTTATAACATTGACAAGGACAGCTGTACCATACACTGGAAGTGCTTTGTCAGTGACACTATTCTTCTTAATGAGACGCCGCGCTCGTGTTACAACTTCATCCAAACGTTCCTTGTCTTGAGGCGTGATGGATTTTTGTCCTCGAGCCACAATCGCCTTCACGCCCTTGGACCCCATCACAGCACCAACGCCACCACGCCCAGCTGCTCTATGTTTGTCATTCATTATTGCAGCAAGTTTGACCAGGTTCTCTCCTGCGGGCCCGATGCATGCAACCTGTGCCTTAGCATCTGTTTCTTCTAGGAGCATATCCGTTGTTTGTTCTACGTCCTTCCCCCATACCTTTGATGCGTCGCGTATCTCCACATCATCATCATTGATCCAGAGGTATACTGGCCGCTCAGATTTGCCAGTTAACACAACTGCAGCATAGCCTGCTCGTCTGAGCTGTGGTCCAAAGTACCCTCCACAATTTGAGTCAAATATAGTTCCTGTCTGAGGAGACTTTGTAACAACTATGAAACGGCCTGCAGTAGGTACTGTTGTCGCTGTACTCGGACCTACGGTAACGATAAGCCAGTTATCGGGCGAGAGAGGATCTATTCCTGGTGCGAGATTGTCATAGAGAAGTTTGACTCCAAGACCGCGTCCGCCGAGATATTTCTTGTAGATTCCATCTGGAACTCTCTCTTTCTTAATATCATACGAATCGAGCGATACGTAGAGAATCATTGAGTCTTCATAGGGTTGTGCTGGGTTGATCTCGGTCATCACTTGTAGCTCCTAATCGTAGAAAATATTCTGGTCGCTGTGTTCGCAGGTAACACATCGTTGCTTGTACCAGAGGTAGACCTCTTTTGGTTGCTTTGCCATGCTTGCTTGTCTACTTGGACAAGTCCAGCAGGGTTTGTCGGGCTCCAGCCACGCATCGCTATACTGTGCCCATCGAAAGTCTTCAATAATAGCTACCCCTGCACTTGCCCCAATCCTGTCTGCTCCTGCCTCAATTACTCTAAACGCATCTTTGAACGTGCTAATGCCTCCTGCGGCTTTGACGCCCATGTTAGGACCAACAGTTTCTCTCATCAGACGAACATCATGGGGAGTAGCCCCCATCGGTCCAAAACCAGTAGATGTCTTGACAAAGTGTGCCCCCGCCTCTTTGCAGATAAGACAGGCCTGAATCTTTTGCTCATCAACAAGGAAACCTGTTTCTAGAATGACCTTCACGTGTGCGTCACCTGATGCTGCAACCACGGCCTCTATGTCACTTTTCACCAAGTCGGTATTTCCATCACGCAATGCACCCACATTCATGACCATATCAATCTCAGAAGCTCCATTGGCAACGGCTTCTTTGGCTTCAAATGCCTTGGATTTGGATGTCATTGCACCCAATGGAAAGCCGACAACACTGCATACTTTAACATCTGAGTCCTTTAGCAGTTCTGCAGCATATTCCACATGAACTGAGTTAATGCATACGGCTACAAATCCATATGTGAGTGCTTCATCACAGATCTCTTTCACCTTGCTTCTCTTTGTATCTGCTTTGAGAACGGTATGATCAATCATCTTTGCAAGTTTTTCAACCGTGAGGTCCATGAAACCAGCTCCAGAGGTTTGGTCTGTTCTCTGGTGCTATTAACATCTTCGCATATGCAAATTGTCAACCAGAATTTCTTTGAAAACTAATTGGTCAAAGTCCTATTCTACTCGCCCATGCATTTCTCCAATATCCTGGAATGCGACGATGTAGAAGTTATCTTCCACCAAGATAGCTACGGATATCATCAAGAACCTCTTTCTGCAGTCTGATAACGTCATGCACTTCAATTTCCTCAGCGTCATTGACTCCAGAATTTAATTGAACAACGGTTCCGACAGCCTCTATCTTATCAAATCCAACAGGAAATTCAACTTCTGCACCCTTCACAATTAGCTCGGTACGTGTTGGATTTAGGGCGATTCTAACACTTCTGACAATGCCTATTCTCCGTGCCCTACTATCGAGCACTTCCTTACCAAGAATTCTCCCGGGCATGCTTAGCTCGTACAGCTCAGCCTCAATGCTAGGCATGTCGTCTTTGTTCACCATATCTTGTAGCACCATAGATTCGAGTATGTAGGAGCCTTTTTACAGTGTGTAATACCATCTGATAATAGGAATATTCGGAATTGGTGTGAAACTGAACTTGAAGAATAAGGCAGATACTGTCGAGTGGCCTATGGTCAAGAGCGGAACTGTCGATTATAGAGAATATCAGCTGAACTTGGCTAGTATCGCTGCCACTAATAACACTCTCATTGTCTTGAGTACAGGTCTTGGAAAGACAGTGATAGCAGGTCTTGTTGCCGCAAAACGACTTGCAGATTTCCCAGAATCTAAAGTAGTGTTTCTGGCCCCTTCGAGACCTCTCGCAGACCAGCAAGCAAGATTCCTAAGACGCATTTTAGACCTCGATGAGAGTGATGTGGTCTGCCTTACAGGACATGATGGCCCCGAGAGAAGACGCGAAGTCTGGAACCTAGTCAGAGTTATTTCTATGACCCCACAAGCCCTGCAAAACGATTTGATTCAGAGAAGCTACGATTTGAGTAATGTTTCCTTAATCGTCTATGATGAGGCGCATCGTGGAGTTGGCGACTATGCATATACCTTTGTTGCGGAACTCTATGAAAAACAGGGTAAGAACCCCTTAGGACTAGGTCTGACTGCCTCTCCAGGACATCAAGCTGACCAAGTTCGTACAGTATGTAAGAATCTCAATCTGAATCAAGTGGAGATTCGAACTGAAAAGAGCCCAGATGTTCGTGGCTATATCGTGTCGGTTGAGAGTGACATACGATTTATCAATCTGCCATCAGAGGTGGAGGTCCTTCGTGACCTTCTTTTTTCTCTTCTAGATGATTACCTTTCCCCAGTTAGAGATCATGGCTATTCCCTGCCCAACAGTAGAAGACTCAGTAAGAAGGAGATACTGAGGACGCAGGCGCTTGTTCGCAAGGAACTTGGCACGCAGACCAATCCATCACCAAAGCTCTTTCTACTAATCAGGAACCTCACAGCGGCTCTAAGAATTGCGTATCTGATTGAGTTCGTTGGGACCCAAGGGCTTTCACCAACACTTCGATATATTCAAGGAATGTATGAAGAGATACGCAACAAAAAGAGCTCGAAAGGTGTCAAAGACCTTGTTTCGCGTTCTGAGTTTACTCAGTTTGAGAATCTACTTCAGGCCTTGGTTTCAAAGGGGTATCGACATCCGAAAGCAGACGCCCTCCTTGAGTTGGTCAGCGAACAGCTCTCGATCAACCTCGACTCAAGAATTCTCATCTTTACGAGGTTTAGAGACACAGCTGCGGAGGTTGCAGAAACACTGGAAGAGCTTGATGATGTCAGGATAAGCAGATTTGTGGGTCAGAGCTCGAAGGGCATAGACAAGGGATTCAGTCAGAAGAAACAGATAGAGGTGCTTGACGGGTTCAGGAGCAATGAGTTCAATGTCCTTGTTGCTACTCAAGTTGGCGAAGAAGGACTTGACATACCAGAATGTAACTTGGTAATATTCTATGATTGCGTGCCTTCGGTTGTCCCGTATATTCAGCGAAAGGGAAGAACAGGGAGACAGGCGCCTGGAAAAGTTGTGATTTTTGTTGCAAAGGGAACTCATGACGAGTTCTACCATTGGAGTGTGATTAGCAAGTTGAAGAAGATGCCATCTGCGTTGAAAGAGGTTGAGGAAGAACCAGATGATAAACAGACGAGCTTGGATGAGTTTGTTGATGAGAGAATTCCGGTTGATGGCACTGAAGAAGCTAGTTTCAAACACCGACCGTCAGATGATAAGGTAAAGATGATAGTTGATTCCCGAGAGCTTCCGACAGCTGTTGCTAGGGAACTGACACGTCTCGATGTGGTGATATCTGGTGAGAGTCTCGAGATTGGAGATTATATAGCTTCAGAGGAAGTGGGTATTGAGCGAAAGGAATCAATGGACTTCATCCAATCCCTCATCGATGGTAGATTGTTCGTCCAACTGAGTGCGTTGAGGTCGGCGTATCGCAGGCCTGTGCTCATAATCGAAGGAGAGCAAATTACGGGACTGAGAGCGGTGAATCCAGCCTCTATCTATGGTGCACTTGCATCCATTGCTATAAGGATTCAAGTTCCGATCATATGGACTCGCAATGCAGAAGAAACTGCAAATGTCCTGTATCGCATTGCGCATATGGAACAGATCGACGCTAGGAAACCTCTTAGAACACGCTCCGGCGATGCAGGGGGTTCTGATGCAGAAACCTTGGAGTACATTCTATCAGGGTTTCCAGGGATAGATACTGTGACATCGCGTAGCATCCTGGCAGAGTTTGGCACACTTGAGAAGATCTTCTCTGCAGAAATGAAAGACCTTCAAAGAGTCAAGGGAGTAGGTCCAAAGATTGCAGGAAGAATTCGGAGGCTTTTGACTACAGAATATCCAGCTCATGTGGAGAGTTAGAGTCCACTCTAGAATACCTCGGGATTCTTGCCCTTACCTCTACGATAGGCATCCCGAAGGACATCATTGATTCTCCGATGAACCTTCCAGTATTCTTCATAGTCTTGGTCATCTAGACGAACTACGCTGAGGATTCGTCGAAACATCACGTATAGCTTGGGATCAATCTCACAGGCGTCCCGTAGAGTCTCCTTGGCACGCTCAAGACCCCGAGTCATTATATCACTGCGAGCCTGAAAGTCCTTCTGAAGAATCTCCATCTCCTCATTATCTTTCATTACCAGACCAAGCTGTTTCATCACGCCCACTAGGTCAAGGGTCCGGTCCAAGTCTGTAGAGCTCCTATCTGGCAGGCCGTCCATGTCACCTGTAGCAATGAAGATATTCTCAGCTGTTGCACGCCAGATCTTCTTCATTATGTGACTATCACCGTTGCCAGTGGGCTCGTAGCCATCCTGCTCGATGAGTCCGCACTTTTCAAGTTCCTTTAGATGATAGCGTACGGTCTGTGGTTTCACAGCCTTGTCACAAGTTGGGTCTGAGAGAAAATCAACAAGCTCGGACGTGGACATTCGTCGGGCTCTAAGTGCGTGCAGGATCTGCCGGCGGTTCTCATCATTCAATGCCTTTACTGCGTCTATTGCCTGCGTCCCTGTAAGTACTTTCAAGGTGTCAATGTTTTTCAAGCCCTGCATCAAAGTTTCCTCCATCGACCCGGTATCCGATTCAAGTTACGAAGCCTGAGACACCTAATAGCCGCCCTGGCTATTGGTATCTAATTCTCTCTCTAATAGTTTAATGTTCTAAATTCACGTATCTATGCTGGGACGTAAATCCATTGCCTCATGTCTTGTAGGCATGGAACACGTTTGATTAATTTCCTCTTCAGTAGCTTTCGAAGAGCGTATCTGACAGTTCTGGGTGCGAATGAAACCTTGTCCAAGAGCTGCTTGGGCGTTACGCCATCCTTGCCACTACTTCGGAGGATGTCGAGCACAATAAGCTGGCTCTTTGTGAGCTTCATTGTCTTGAGCTCTTCCTGGAGCTTTTCTTTGCTCATCATTTTCTTTTCACCATTATAATTATCAATAGTTAAGGACTTGCCTCTAACCACTGTATATTAACATTACAAAGACCTTTATTAACTTATCGCAGTGTGGGACCGCGGTAGAAAAGCGAAAGACTGCGGAGTTAGATGGTCATTTGAATTAGGCAATTTCATAGCTAGACCCCTAAGAATGGCGCCTATTAGGCAAATTGCCTCTCTGCAGGTGCGTTATTCATCTGGCCGGCAAACTCTATAACACCCTTGATGACTCAATACAGGACCAACAATGAAGAAGGCTGTCCTGATGGCCGCGGGCGACTCCACGCGGATGATGCCACTATCGGCCAATATCCCGAAACATCTCCTCCCTGTGGGGGGCCAACCATTCATCTTTCACACACTGAGAGCCCTACGAGATGCAGGGATAGAGGATGCACTCATCATCTATGGATACCATGGAGATGTACTACGCGAGGCCGTTGATGCAGTGGACTGGGGGACAATGAAGATCTCATATGTTCACCAGCGCGAGAGAAAGGGAACTGCACATGCTGCAGGACATGCCCGAGAGTTTGCAGGTGATGATGACATCCTTCTGATGAATGGTGATATCATGCTTGGTCCGGACACCTTTCCATCGCTCATCAAGGCTCATAGAGAGGGAAGGTTCGAGTTCACGCTCAGTGTTCGGCCTGTTGAGGATCCATCAGACTATGGGCTAGTTGTAGTGGAGAAGGGGAGAGCAGTCAATCTCATCGAAAAACCAAAGCCAGACCAGATGATGAGCAACTTGGTTAATGTGGGCCTCTACGCCGCCGGAAAGAGTCTGTGGGATGCAATTGACAAAACAAAACTATCTGAACGAGGAGAGTATGAAATCACAGAATCGATCATGATGCTAATCAAGGAGGAAAAAGTGGGAGCGCATACGATTCCGTCATGGTGGCTCGATATCGGCAAGCCATGGGACCTCTTAGATGCCAACGAGAAGGTCCTTAGTAACGCAATGAGAAGAATCGAGGGAATTGTAGAGGAAGGAGCAGTCATCAAGGGAAATACCATTGTGGAGCCATCCGCCACAATCAAGAGTGGAGCATACATAGAGGGTCCTGCGTACATAGGACCGGAGTGTGTGGTAGGTCCTAACTGCTATATCAGAGCTTTCACATCGCTTGGAGGAAAGGTCAAGATTGGGAATGCAGTTGAAGTAAAGAACAGCATAATCATGGACAACACGAATGTAGGACATCTCTCCTACGTCGGAGACTCAATAATTGGGAGGAATTCCAATTTCGGAGCAGGAACTATAACTGCCAATTTGCGCCATGATGATGGCGCAGTAAAGGTGACCGTCAAGGGAAAGAGAGTCAGTTCTGGGCGACGAAAGCTGGGTGCAATAGTCGCAGACGGTGTCAAGACGGGGATAGGGACATCCATTGGACCTGGTGTCATACTTCACCAGGGTGCCAGAACAGGTATCGGAGTCATTGTTGAAAAGGACATACCACCTTTTACCTTGGTAGTTGCAAAGCAGTCAAAACAAGAGAATGAATTGAAATCGCCTGAATGAGGGGTATGATGTGCCATATGAGGCATTTCGCGAATATAACGTAATAGTGAAGGATGCATCGAAGACAGATATTCTGTTTGGCTTATGCTATCCTTCTACTTACAGAGCAGGGATGGCAGGGCTAGCCATCCACCTGTTCTATTCGTTACTTAACATGAGATCAGATACATCATGTGAACGCTACTTTCGTTATGATACTAGAAGCCCTGTCAACTCGGTAGAAACCGGGCGACCCTTGGCCAGCAATCATATCATCGGGTTCTCATTGACCTACGAAGAAGACATTCTCGGTCTAATCCAGATGCTCGACAAAGGAGAAGTGGCAATCAGGACTGAGGATAGAAAGGATGATGATCCAATAGTCTTAGTGGGAGGGCCTGTTGTTAGTGCAAATCCTGAACCCTATGTGGATTTTGTGGATGCATTCGTAATAGGAGAAGGCGATCTGGTCATCCATTCTATTATGGATTCGCTCAGTGATGTGTCATCAAGAGTTGAAGCACTTCAGGCATTATCCGAAATTGAGGGAGTGTATGTACCGGCTATCCCTCAAGGGAAGATTGCCAGACTAACTATGCATGATTTTGAGTCACTCTTTCATCCCACATCTCAAGTAATTGCTGATGTGGAAGAAGATTCGAACCTTGCATCTGTGTTCGGGAGATCACTCTTGGTAGAGGTTAGTAGGGGCTGTGGTCACTCATGCAAGTTCTGTCTGGTGGGTCACATATGCCGTCCTCGAAGAGTGCGGTCAATTGAGAGGTTACTATCAATCATTGAAACAGGCCTGAAAGAAACTCCAGTCAACAAAGTATCTTTGATTGCATCGTCCCTAGGAGACCTCGACAATTTAGAGAATCTTGCAGAGTGGATTGTTGAGAGAGACCTCCAAATCTCAGCACCATCTCTCAGGGCAGATAGAGTGACTCCGACACTCCTAGGTCTTTTGAAGAAAGGAGGACAACGTACACTTACAATAGCCCCCGAAACAGGGTCCTATCAATTGAGAAAAAAGATGGGAAAGGGACTTGATGATGAGGCCATATTCAATGCAGGAACATATGCCAAGGAAGTGGGACTTTCATCCATTAAGGCGTATTTCATTATTGGACTGCCCGACGAAACGGATGAAGATGTAGTGGCAATTGGCACAATGGTGAAGAGACTTGCTGAAGAAACAGGTCTCAGAGTCATAGCAAGCGTTAATCCATTCATCCCCAAGGCGCATACTAGGTGGCAACGAGAGGCACAGACCAATCTAGAGGTCCTTAGAGGCAGGGTCAAATTACTTGAGAAAAGCCTGAG
>JBHLQM010000031.1:0-36499 GCA_048884785.1 Candidatus Thorarchaeota archaeon
GCCGAGGCCTGGATGAACCTTGCGAAGGGGCCAAGCAATCTGTGCTTCTTCCACCTTGAGCCTTCCTGCACTATCCAAAATATGAGAAATAGCACTATTATCAAAGTGAAGGGTACTAGGAATACTGTTAACCAGAACATAATCGGGTTTCTCCCTGTGCATTTAAGCGGAATCGAATGTCTTCAGCCTATAAAAGCTACGGTTGCAGTCATTCATAAGTTTGAAATCTAAATAGTCTTCAAATCGCGCAATAAAGCCCACTATGCTCGGGTGACATTGGAAAATGAGAATTATTTTGAGTAGGTATCGCCTGGTTTTTCCGATAATAGGTTTGGCATTCTTTTACATTGGCAAAGTCCTACTGAGTCTTGCTTCTCTCCTGCCGCCAGAGTATGTGCTTCTGGACATAGCTATGTGGTCGCTCCTATCCCTGATAGGATTAGCATTGAGGGACCGAGAGGTCATTATGGTTGGCTCAGCTTTGCTAATTCTGGGTTCGGGGCCTCCTATTTACTTCCGTGCACTTTCTGCTTCGGCTTATGTAGGATTATCAATACTGGGTACGGCATTGATGATGATAGGTAACTTGTTTCAGATCTTGACAATCATTGCCTGGTTCAAAGAGAAGTAGCCATGTGAATCTTCAAACGATGGCTCTTGTACTCTGCCTTAATTTCCATTTAGGAATTCGTAGGCAGTCATCCATTTTGCTTCCTGTTCCTCAGAGCGATTCTCAAAATCGCCTTTACGAATAGAATGGTCGGAGCTCCTTTCAACAGCAATCCGATTGTCACTCCTTTCTCTCTTCCAAGTTCCCTGTCTACAAGAGTCAGCAACCTTTGCAGCTTCACTGATATTATGGATATAGAGCCCAATGAAGAACTCATCACTCTGAGTGTACATGTTTGGGTTCAGGGTTCTGCAACCTGGACATTCACACTCTTCAAAGAGAGCAAGGCGAACAGGTTTCGGGTCAACGCCACTGAGAAACCTACGTTTGGCTGTCAGATAGAGTAGCATCGAAGTATCGACACTATCCATTTTTGCTGTTTGGAGATAGAATGGCAAGAGACCTACATCAGGAAGGCCAAAAGTGTGCAGCCAGTATCCCTTTGTCAGCGTTCGGGAGTAAGAAATAACTCTCCTAAACAGTGCCTTGTTATATCTGTAGAGCGGGATTATCCCTCCGGCGGCAAACTTACTGACACCCTGTGATCTATAGAAATCAAACAGGCGATTCAGGTTATCCTCTTTTATCCCCTGTAGGACTGCAATGACATCAGAGGCTTTAACGTGTTCCAGCAATTCCAAGAGGTTCTCTTCGATTATGTTGAGTTTGCTTCTTGCCACAACACTGCCGTCTGTTGGAAAAACGATCTCATCTGGAGCTACAAAAAAGTCTGCGCCGGAGAGGTCATATGCTTCGAAAATCTGGCTGTTGGATAGCTCTATCTGGATGTCTATCCCAAGCTCCCTCGCGAGACCAGCCTTCTTTGCTTCAAGCTCAAAGATGCCTGTATCAGCGATCATCGTATTCTCTTTTGGAAATCCAAGTTCTACGAGTGCTTCTTTGAGTGTGAGTCCTGAATTGATGACGGAATCTAGCCACCAGTCAGAGCTTCTAAAGACATCAAAAGCCGTGAATAGTATGGTGCTAGTATATCGCCAATTGATGAGCGGACTCTCACGGAAAAAACTCATAGAAGTAAAGTGATTCTTGGGTACTATTGCTGAGATATGGGGTGTCTTCTGTCTTCTAGCCCTCTTCATTTGCCTCCCCTCGCCAACGAGCAAGTTCTTACTCTGTCGGCATATTCTGTATTCGTTTCATGGGTATATAAACGACACAAATCATCTGGCCTTGTACTCAAACTGCGACTCATATATTTCATTGAGCCGTTTCAGTGTTGTAGCATCAGAAGGTCCGAGATCTTCTCTTATTCGCGATATTCGTGCGAACCGAAGCGCAATGCCCGCGTCATATGTGGAGCTCTTCTGCAACTCAGCGGCAACCACCTCAACAACAATTTCGGGTTTCACAAATACTATTCCTCTTGATGACTGAGTGGAGATCTCCTGAAGCCTGTGGGTCATTTCGGACAGTTCCTTGTCGGTGAGACCCTTGTAGGTCTTCCCTATCATCACGAATTCACCCCGATCCTCATCCCATGCAGCCAGATGATAGTCCGAGAGCCAGTTTCTTCTCCTTCCATGACCCCACTCCGCAGCAATGACCACGAGGTCGAGCGTCTCCATTGTATGCTTGACCTTGAACCAGTATCTTCCTCGTTTTCCAGGGTAGTATGGGGAATTTGCCTTCTTGAGCATTACGCCCTCATGACCGAGCCTTTTACTATCATGAAATGCTTCTTCGATTTTTCTGAGGTCTCTGAAATCAAACTGTTCAGCAATTAGCTCTGACGGTGATATTCCTTCTAGGATTCTTCTTCGATGCTCAAGAGGTTGATCGAGAAGCGATGAATTATCCAGCAATAGCACATCGAAGAGATGAAGTCGAAGCTGAATTTCTTCAACGGCAGCATCCACATCTGTAGAGCGGCCGAATCTCTTCATGACTATCTGAAAAGGGTACGGGCTTCCTTGGGAATCAACCGCTACAATTTCGCCATCAAGTATCGCGGTATTGGCGGCTATCTTTTCTTCAATTAGCTTTACAATATCAGGCATGCTTTGAGTGACATCCTGAAGTCTTCTCGAGAAGATTTTCACACCATCCGTGCCTTTATGAATCTGAACGCGAGCCCCATCATATTTGAACTCGCATAGATAGATTTCCTTGAAATCACCAACTACATCTTCAATGGAATCTGAGGGGGTTGCCAGCATTGGTTTTACAGGAGTGTACAATTCCATCCTGATATCCTTAATGCCTGGTTCACCCTGAGATGCTGCTATCTCTGCAACCTTTCCGAGATCTCCAGTCACACTCCACGCTCTTCTTATCAACTCGGCATCAATTGCATATGCCTTTGACACCCCATCAGCAACAATTGCATCTGAAACTCCAGTTCGGGTGTCCCCCAAAATCAGTGCAACTACATAGCGTAGCTCCTTGGGGGTTGCATCTTGCAAGATACGCACAAGAATAGATTCACGAGTTGTTTTTGACCCCTTGCCTTCTGCTTCAGCTATTTGCTTGATGGCTGATGAGACTGAATTCAAGGTAAGGGGTTCCGTCAAGAGGCTTTGCTGTCTAGAGAATCGTCCAGAGAGCATCATGGACTCAATCGCTTCTCCGGCATCTCCTTTGTAGAACTCGCCTATCTCGTGGTCTTCAAAGGCTATGACCCTCTTGAGAGCACTTATGATTCCAGCCCAAGAAGTGTTCGTAGTTCTTTGATCACTCTCAGAGAACACCCTTCCTGCCAATGCAAGAGTACCAAAATGCACTTCATTGAGATTTAGTTCTCTCAAGAACGAGCTGATAATCTCAATCTTTTCATTCCTTTTTGTCGTGGCTGCAATCGCATCGAGCGTGTATGCAAGTTTAGAGAATTCCGTCATCTTTGAAACAGTATGGCTTTGCCCCTTACATTTCTATCGAAAAACAATGGAATGATGTCTAGAAAGTTACATCTATATTGCGTCCTGCGCATGCTGAATGTGGTTGATAGTGATGGGCAGTCCATGGCTGAGTAAGAAAGCGTTCCTATATTTTGGAGGAGCTTTTGTGCTTCTTCTTGGTGGTGCCATTGTGATAATGGCGCCTTATCATTATACAGGATATGTAGCACTGCCTGGGGAGGTGGATGCATTCGAAATTTGGGGTTCATCCGGATATTATCCTCAACTTGAAATTGCTATCACAGTTTCTCCAGATACGGGAAACACCACGGTCTTTGTAGACATTCGAGTACAAAATAATGAAACACTTGAGTTAGACATAGTCAACATGACGCTCTCGTCTTTGGATGCAATCCCAGACACGAATCCCATCAAGTTTGAGAAGCGTGAGGTACTTGATCTTGATGTAGGCAACTACACAATCTATGTTGATAATATTCAGGGTGCTGCAGACGTTGATATTTCCTTTACTCAAATCAGTGACTCAAGGCTTTACATTGTGACAGGTGGAGTTATGAATATCATTGGGCTCATCATGGGTGCAACTGGTTATTGTATAGGAGGCACGTTGATCCCATCGGGAGAAGAGACCATTGTTGAATGGGGATTTGACGATCGACAGCATCCAAAATGAGAATCGATATATGCTACGTTGAAATCCTATATGAATAGAATTCTTTGTTTTGCAATCATTAGCGTATACTTAATTATGTAGACATGATTAAGCTAGCATAATAATGTATATATGACTGGATGCTGCTATAAAGATCGGTCATCATGTCTATCATTACACATAGCCGAATTGGCATATCCGATGTATTGGGGGATGTTCTAAAGGAGTTGGCAAAAGGTATCCCGCTGACAATAGCAGAGCTATCTCGGAGAGTTGGAGCTGACCGACGCACAATTACAAAGGTCTTGGAGATGATAAATCAAATTCAAGACAGTCTCGAAGGAAGACAGATGGTCAAAATTGAACGTGGTAATAGCAAAATCTATCGATTTATCGAAGACAAAGCCAGGAAAGCTGTTTCTAAAGCAAAGAGTATCATATGAGGGAGTGAGTCACCACGTCACGACGCAATGGTCTTATTATTTCATCTGTATTCATAGCCCTAGGAAGTTTGACTACTACAGTCCTTTGGCATCTTTATGGATGGATTGTGTTGATTCAAGTTTTTTCAATTCTGACAATTGGAACGTTTGGAGAGCATTTTGTTTCGAGCCAAGGTTACTATCATTATACGCGGATAAACGGTATCTTCCTGGGCAAGGTAGCGTTTTGGATTCCTTTCATGTGGCTCTTCGCTATCCAAGGATTATTCCTTATAGGCATCTTGCTTGGTTTTAATGGCGCCAATAGCAGTATCCTTGCTGGTATCATGGGTGCTGTTATCGATTTATCATTGATTGAGCCGTACTGTTCCAGGAAAAAGTCTCTTTGGATTTGGAATCCGGTCCGGAATGGATATTTCCGCTTCGTTCCGCAGAGAATTAATCGATTCACAGCCCCTACTGGTAATTATATCGTATGGACCCTGTTCCCCATTTTAATGGGACTACTGATAATAGTCCCTAGTGTGTTGTTTCAGATATCCTAGTAAGTGTTACAGAGGAATTGATGTGGGTTGTACACAGGCTCTTGAGTGAATTTGATACTTTTTCTGCGAGGAGCAATGACAGACAAAGAATCAAATTGGCTACTAAAGGACAAGATAGTTACCGATTTTCGCGGCTATCCTATCGGACGTGTGAAGAAACTCTGGTACGATACAGCTAGAGGTCCTTTGGTTGTGATTGAACGAAATCAGTCTGCGAATATGAAATCTCGATGGGAGGCAATACCTCTCCAGTCGATCCATACTGTTACGGATGAGGTGCGATTAAAGCCACCAACATTTGCTGAATAGCAGCGGTTTCGTAGTAGGCAATGTATTTGGAGAGGCCCCTGATGCAATCAAAATCCATCCTTTCATCCAAAAAGCGGGTAATTCTCACAGAGGGGGTAGAGTGTGAATCCTCTCCCCTGAAGATTCAAGTTTATACAAGTGCTCGGAATAGGTACTCAGGTTTGGCAGTTGAACAAGTCATGTTTATCGCCAAGAAACTCCAGAGTAGATATGATCTCAAAGTTGTAGAGTCTTCAGTTGATGATAATCCCTCTCTCATGGAAAGAAGCGGGATTATCGCTCTTCCGTTAACAGTTATTGGAAATTACTCATTTGTAGGTATTCCGGATTGCAGAGACTTGGAAAGAATCATCCATCATATGCACGGATCGTATGCTTGATTTATCCTGTGAATCCTACACCAAGGATAAAGTATGCATTCTCTTTTGTAATCAGTCTCTGCTGTTCGTAATTTAGGTTGACCATATTCAGGGCAGCCTGAATGTGAGCATAGTCAGTATGATGACCAGATCCAAACACCAGTTTTCGAACACCCACATCCTGTCCAAGCGCATCTAGGTACACTTTCAAGGGAGATTCAACCAGTTTTATCAGAGTGTAGGACGTTTCAAGCCAAACGTTTTGTCTTGACAGGAGCGGAATCACATTTGGAAAGCTAAACAGACCGCCCATATGTAGAATCACAAATCTTCCATCCGGATGAATGAGTGATGATCTATCAACGAAACGCAGGCTGTCTCCTCTGAGCTCTCTGTTTCTAAAGTAAACAGCGATATCCTCTTGGACTGCGGCACGCACTAATGCATCGGCCGCAGGGTCTCCTGGATGATAGAGCGTTTCATCCATTACCAAGGATATGCAGCCTTCGTTGATGTAATGCTTGAGTGCATCCCTCGCCTCGTCAATAGGTCGGGGATAGAGGATGCAAGAGCTGTATAATCTATCGGGATAAATTGATGCGGCTTTCAAGTATAGCTCATTGCCATCATAGGGACTACTAGGAACCAGTACTGCACGATTGATTCCAAAAGTATTCATTCTATCAACTAGCAGATCAGTGTGTTCTGCAAGAGACCTACTATCTACTTCATGAATGGTCATCCTATTCATGCCGAGCTGGGTATGGATGTCAGTTGTCATTAGGATAGTCACTTTTCCTATGCAGGAATGGCTTTTCTTTCTTTGTCGTGTCAACAATAGCTCTTTATGCTTGATGTGGAAGAAAAGAATGGTTTTACATTGTCAAAAAGAGAGAAGCGCATTGACCTCTTCGAGAATCTAAAGACGATTGCGCGTGAAATTAATCGGGATCGATTTATGCTAATGGAATTCCTAGGTCCAGTAGTTGATGGTTGCAGGGCGGCATTAAATGTTAGTATTGACAAGGCAGAGGCACTTAGCAAACTTACTGAAGATGATATTGATTCCTATATGGATAGAACGGAACAATCATTTCATGAACTCACCATTTGCTTTCATACCAAAGATATGGATGATGTTTATTCTCTCGTCTTTGACTCTGGTGAAGCATATGCCTACGATGAGTGTGTAGAAGCGGATGTTGTCATTGAAGCGGAGGAACCCATTCTTTGTAGTCTCTTTGATGCTGATTCTGATATCTCTCCAGTCGATGGATTGGGTGTTCAATACCAAATATCTGGAAATGACTCAGGGAATATAATTGAAGCCCTTGGAGTACTGTGCTATGCTCCACTACTGCGAGTAGCCAGATCTGGTGTTGATCCATCATCACTTCTCTCAGAGAATGCGGATTCAATAATTCTTGCTGCAGCATCTGACCTAGTTACCAAATTAATCAAGCGTTGGATTGATTCTGTAATGACTGGTTCAAAAGCCTAAAGGCCATGATATGGGAATATAATTTCTTTTACTCGTCGAATCACCCTATCAAGATTGAGCTTCACCTGCTCTCTCGGAACATATTGTTGGGCCACTTCTGTGACGTCACGCATACCCTCAGGAAAGCTTCTATAACCCATGCCAAGGCATTTTTGCTTGAATTCCTCGGGGAATTCTTGTGGAACCTTTTCATCAAGCATCAAAGCCAAAAACAGTGTCCATAGTCGTGCAACGTTTACTGGATGATACCCTCCGCCACCCACGGCAAGCCAACCAATACTACAGATATCAGAAACCATGGATTGAACCTTCTTTAGAAACACCTCATATCCATGAGTTGTATATGTAAGGTGTGCAAGAGGGTCCAAATAGTGTCCATCAACACCAAGTTGTGTTACAAGAATATCAGGATTATATGCTTCAAAGAGGGGTACTATGATTTCATTGAGTACCTCGATTAATTCCTCTGAGGAAGCACCTGGCAGGACAGGAATATTGACTGAATATCCTATTCCATCTGCCCCGCCGGATTCATGAACAAAACCCGTACCAGGAAACAGTGTTTCGCCAGTCTGATGCATTGATATTGTTAGTACATCCTTTGATCTGTAGAATGCATTCTGGACGCCATCTCCGTGGTGGGCGTCAATATCCAAGTATAGCGCCTTGCACTGTTTCTTCTTTTGGAGATGCATCAGTGCCAAGACAACATCATTAAAGATACAGAATCCGGAAGCTTCGGTTTTCTGAGCATGATGAAGGCCTCCTGAAATGGCGAAGGCGTGTGATGCCCCATTCTCTATTCGCTTCATTGCATCAAGCGTTGCGCCGACATATCTGGCTGCTGCATCATATATTCCAGGAAATATTGGATTATCAGGAGTTCCTAGGCCACGACGGTAGTCGGGTATACCGCTATCTCCTGCACGAATAACTGCATCAATATATTCAGCAGGATGATACATTTCGATTTCTTCTCTTGTAGCTACTGTTGTATCGATAACATCAACTTTTTCCAGTAGTCCAAGCTCCTCTGATAGAGCGTAGGTTAGTAATAGTCTGTCAGGTTTTAGAGGATGATCCGTCTTGAACTCATACTGCAGAAGAGCATCACTATAAGGATAAACCAGCTTGTCTTTCATATCCAGCCCATCAGCTCCCTCGTTCTGTTATGTCGGCGATATTTATGCTTAGGGAATTTATGAAAATAAGAGAAATCTAGTACCATTCAATGGTTCCTGGTGGTTTCGTGGTTAAGTCATATACCACTCTATTAACTCCCTTTACTTCATTGGCAATCCTAGACGCAGCGTTCAATAAGATATCCCATGAAGGTTGTGAAACCGACGCTGTCATTGCATCCAAACTCTCAACAACTCTAATGACAATCGCTTGGTCATACGTACGCTCATCTCCTGCTACTCCTACTGATTTGACAGGGAGTAGAACACAGAATGACTGCCAAATGGAGGGATAGATTGGGTCATTGATAAGTTCCTCCTGAAGAATTCGGTCTGCTTGTCTCAATAATTTCAGTTGTTTGGCATCAATGACTCCGCCGATGCGAATTGCCAGTGATGGACCTGGAAATGGCTGCCTATGTATCATCTTCTCTGGGATTCCCATTTTTACTCCGACTTGCCTTACCTCATCTTTGTATAATTCTGCGAGAGGTTCTACAAGTTTTAGTTTCATCCATTTTGGTAGCCGAACATTATGGTGACTTTTGATCACGGCTGTTGCTTTTCCAGTTGCTGCTGATTCAACCCTATCAGGATATATTGTGCCCTGCCCCAAAAAATCGAATCCACCATGTTCGGACTCCAGCTCAGTAGCTTTTTGTTCGAACACTTTGATGAAAGTATTAGCAATGATTTTCCTCTTTTCCTCAGGATCTTCTATCCCAACTAACGCACTGAGAAACATATCTGAAGCATCAACTGTGGTGAAGTTCTCAAATCCCATCTCAATGAAGGCATCTGCCACTTCTTCTCTCTCGCCTTCACGAAGAAGTCCATTATCCACAAATACGCAGTACAGCCTTTCGCCAATGGCTCGCCTTATTAGATATGCAGCAACTGTCGAATCCACACCACCACTAGTAGCCATTAGGACTCTGCTTTCGCCAACTCTATCCTTTACATTGCGAATGATATCATCAATGAGGCTCTCTGGATTCCAATGCTCTCTGAATTCGCATATATCTCTCAAGAATACTCGCAAGACTGTCATGCCATTAGGAGTATGATACACCTCGGGGTGAAACTGTACACCGAAGACTGTTTCTTCTGAATTCTGGAATGCAGCAATGTGCCCATCCTTACTGGTTGCTAGAACACTAAACCCAGATGGGATGCTTACAACCTGATCGCTGTGTGACATCCACACACGCTGCTTTTGCTCAAGATATTTCAGAATGGATTCGGTATCAGCGATGCTGACAAATGTGCTCCCATATTCAGGATTTCCCCCGGGTTCTAGCATCCCGCCATAAAAAACAGCAAGTAGTTGATGACCAAAGCAAATCCCTAGAATGGGAATCTTCCTTTCTTCTAGCAATTTGATATTCTCTTTGAATGGTTTTTCCAGGTCTCTCTGGCTTGCTGTTCTAGGCCCCCCTGAGAGAATCACGCCTTTGATATCTTCATCTTCGCCTAGGTCTATCTCATGGTCTTGTGGCACTATCTCTGCATATACACCAAGTTCCCTACATCTCCGTGAAATAAGATGTGTATATTGTCCTCCATAATCCATAACAAGCACTTTTTCTCTCGCGACCATGCTATCCCACATCTGCGGCTATATCCATTCTATAACGAACTCTACCATTTATTTTCAAAACATCATCATAGACCATATCTCTCGCTTCCTGCACGCTATCACCTTTTGCAAGAAGCCCAATTGATCTGCTCCCTGTTGTGTACATTACACCATCAGCTTCATACACAGAGGCGTAATATACTTCCGACTGGATTCCTGGCACTAAACTGATTGGCATGTCCCGTGCAACATGAGCACCTGGGTAGCCTTCGGGCACAACATACAGGCACACCGTTGCTTTATTTTCAAATTCCGCTGTTTTGAGGTTTCCATCTATAATGCTCTGAAACACATCAGTAATTGGTGTCTTAATGATTGAAAGGACATTCATTGCCTCAGGATCACCGAATCGTGCATTGAACTCTATCACTTTTATTCCCTGAGCGGTTTTCATGAACTGCCCGTAGAGAATCCCCCTATAATCCAACCTAGTTCTCTTCTTGATACCCCAAACTGTCTTTTGCATAATATCAATTGCCCTCTCGAAATCCATCTCGGTCACATAGGCCAGTTTGTGGTCTTCTCTGGAATAGGAACCCATCGAACCCGTATTTGGTCCTTTATCACCATCGTATGCTCTCTTGTAGTCCCTTACTAATGGCATTGGCTGAATTGAAGTTCCATCTACAAAAGCCTGTATTGTAAACTCTATTCCTTGAAGCTTTTCTTCCAAGACTACGATTCCATGCTTTGAGAGAAGGTCTATGGCGTACTTCTCCAGCTCCTCGCGGCTACTAAAATGATCTCCGAATATTTTTACACCTTTTCCTCCGGTAAGACCATCTGGTTTTACTACGACATTTTCAGGACCAATGGAATTCTCGAATTTCTTCAGATCATCAACACTCCTGGCTGTTTTGTAGCGCGGGTTTGCATCTTTATCAACCTCATCGAGAATTCTTCTCGCAAACGATTTGCTAGTTTCAATCCTTGCTGCTTCCTGAAACGGACCGATGCATGGAATACCTTTACCATTGAGATAATCAACCACCCCAACCGACAAGGGGGATTCCGGACCAATTACAGCAAAATCCAGACCACTAGTATCAGGTAGTTTCCTTGGATCAGTGAGTGTATTAATCTCCACTTCGGAGGCGAGAGAAGCAATTCCAGGATTCTTTTTATCCATGTGGGCGATTATCTTGACTCCATCTTTGGAAAGTGCAACGGCAATAGCATGCTCTCTTGCACCATTTCCAATAAGCAAGACCTTTGTCAAGTAAGCACCACCTCATAGGGTACAATCTCAACCATCGGGCTGTCAGTAGATTCGACATGTCCCAACTCAAATGCATCTAAGTGCTTTGATAGAGCCTCGATTGCCTTTTCTTTCTCAGATTGTGAAACGACGATAACCAAGCCTACACCATTGTTGAACGTTGAAAACATCTCGTTCCATTCTATATTTCCTAGTTCTTGAATCAAGGTGAATATTTCTTTGACCACTGGAAACTTGTCGATGTAATATTTGAATGGGCCCAGTCGCAGCACCTTTCTGAATCCTGTTCCTGTTATGTGGGCGATTCCTCTAATGTCAATTCCGGCGTGCATTAAATCCTTGAATTGCCTAACATATATTGCTGTAGGCCGCAGGAGTTCTTCAGCTACTGTCCTTCCCCAAGGCAATCTATCATGGACTTTATACCTAGAGAGAACGACTTTCCGAGCCAGAGAGAATCCGTTTGAGTGAAGTCCGTTTGATGCTAGGCCAATTATTGCATCTCCTGCTTGGATTCTTGAACCATCTATTAGTTCATCTGGTTTGGCAATCCCAACTGCTGTTCCAGCTAGATCCAAACCTCTATCATGTATTCCTTTTATCATGTCTGGAAGTATAGCAGTTTCACCGCCAAGAATAGGAATCTCAGCGGCCTTGCACCCTTCCAATAATCCCTTTCCTATTTGATCAAGAACATCTTTTGATAGCGGCTTTTCAGAGGCTAGATAATCGACAAAACCGACTGGTGATAGACCAAGACATATCAGGTCATTTACATTCATGGCTACACAATCAATTCCAATAGTATCATATCTATTCGACATCTCGGCAATGAGGATTTTGCTGCCGACTCCATCCGTTGAGAGACCAATACAAAGTTCATCATGAACCTTCACAGTATTTGCGTAATGCCCATAATCTTGAGTTACCTTGCCATATCTGAATGATTCCTTCACATATTTACCAAGAACCTTTAGCCCCTCGGAAACAAGTGCCTCGTCTACTCCTGATTCAGCATATGTTCTTGGAGCCGTATTTTCAATCTGTGTTTCTACATTTAGAATTCTAGCAGCCAAATATGCAGCATTCTGTCCATTGTCAATTCCCACGGTGGCAACAGGTACACCCTTTGGCATTTGGACTATTGAGAGAAGTGCATCAAGTCCTCCAAGAGCAGATGAAACTGGAACTCCAATAACTGGTTTTTTGGTTTGTGAGGCAATCACACCTGGAAGCGCGGCAGCTAGTCCGGCAACAGCAATTATGACTTTTGCATCGGTTGACTCCACTATCCCCTTTACTTTTGACGGTTCCCGATGAGCTGACGCCACTTCGACAGTGTGGCTTATCCCCAACGACACAAGCGTATCTGTTACCTTCTTGATCACCAACTCATCACTTGGGCTTCCAGCTATTACCAAGACTTCTACCATCTCAATCAATTCTCCATATATTTCGGAATCCCATTTCGAAATGCATCTCTTGCATCACTCAATGAGATGGCAAATTTACCAAAATTCGCCAAGTTATCTGTGATAGTTAGTCCTATCTCACAAATCTGAACGCCATGCTTCTCCATGATCGATTGGAATTCAACTTGATTGCTTTCAGGGACTTCTGCAACATATCTGGCTGAGGACTCTGAGAATAGCTGCTCTGCTAATCCTCTTGCACTTCCTGGCGTGCCCTCAAGGTCCAGTTTGAACCCATAGGGACTATTCAGAGTCATCTTCATGAGAGAAATAGCTACTCCTCCTCTTCCAATATTATTGCAGGATCGAATAAGATTCCTGGAGTGGGCCTCCAATATTGCGTCCATCGACCTCTTTTCTTCTATAGGACGATATCTTGGAGGTAGACCCTTAACACTCCCCAACATCACTCGTTGAAGTTCAGTTCCATTTAACTCAGAATGAGTTTCTCCAACGAGGAAGATGTTACTCCATGGTGTGATAAGATTCCGCCTGACAGGCATAAACCCATCTCTAAAAAGACCAGCCATCATGATCTGTGGGGTAGGATTTACTCTATGAACAGACCCATCGATTTCTGACTCATTATATAATGATACATTTCCACCAACAATAGGAATGTCAAAATCATGAGAGAATTGTCCAAGACCTTTCACGGATTCGACAAATTGAGCATATGAGTCTGGCCGCTCAGGATTCCCGAAGTTCAAGCAGTCGGCAATAAAGATTGGCCGTGCACCCATGGATACAATATTCCGAAGCGATTCTGCAGCTGAATTTGCCGTACCATGAAATGGATCGAGATTACACCAGCCAGAGTTGCAGTCGCTTGTAAATGCCAGCTTTTTGCCTAACGGAAATTCTAGTACACCTGCGTTTTCGCCAATATCAACAACCGTGTTTGATTGGACATGTTGATCGTATTGCTGAAACACCCATGACCTATCACAGACATTCAGAGATTCCAGTATCCTTAGGATTGTTCCTGGGTAGTCAGTAGGGTCAGTAAACCAACCAACTCCTGGACTTCTTGTTGGTAGTAAACCAATTGGCCTCTCAGGTTCGGGAAAGCCATCTACCAATAGGTCGATAGGAAGACTCGCCTTGACTTCTCCACGCTCGAGAACTGTATACATCTTGTCATCTGTAACTTTGCCAAAAACAGCATAGGGTGTGTCGTTTTCCTCCAATATTTCTACTACGCGGTCGAGTTTTTCTGGACTAACAATCGCGAGCATTCGCTCCTGAGATTCTGAAACAACAATCTCATGTGCCTTCATATCTGGTTCTCTGAGTGGCACCTTATCTACTTCAACAACGACTCCCGTTCCTCCCTTGAAAGCAAGTTCTCCTGCGGCTGAGGTCATTCCTCCGCCACCAAAATCCTGCAGTCCGTCGAGCAGTTTCTCCTTGACGAGTTCGGTAAGGGTGTCAATTAGCACCTTTTTTGAAAGCGGGTCTCCAATCTGAACAGCCGCGCGATTTTCCTCCTCTTCATCTGAGAATGTTTCAGATGCAAAACTAACACCTGCTATCCCATCTCGTCCAGTGGTTGAGCCGAACATGACAAGGTGATGGCCTGGTGTTCTTGCACTACTCCTTACTACAAACTCAGGCTTGATCACTCCTACGCATACTACGTTTACGAGACAATTCTCATTGTAGGATTCATCGAATTCTAGATCCCCTCCCAGCATTGGTATTCCAACGCTGTTTCCATATTCGCTAATTCCTCTAACAACATGTTCTAGGAGATATGCATTTCTTGGATTTTCAGGGGATCCAAATCGCAGGCAATTCATTAGGCCAACTGCTTTGCAGCCCTGTGATATCACATCACGAATGATTCCTCCAACTCCGGTAGCCGCACCATTGTATGGATCTATCTGACTTGGATGATTGTGAGATTCCATTGCAACACCTACAAGGTATCCATCGCCAATATCCACTAGTCCTGCTCCCTCTCCAATTCCCAGAAATACTTGATTTCCAGTTGTCTTGAAAAGGTTGAACCATCTCTTACTACTCTTGTAGCTGCAGTGTTCCGACCAGAGAACATCTAACATGGCAAGCTCTGTTTCGGTAGGCACCCTCCCAAGGACTGATGCAGCATAATCCATTTCTTCTCTTGTGAGCATAGCCTCTATGCCTCCCTCATGGCCTGTACAAAATTCTCAAGGATTCCTAAACCGTCAACCGATCCGAGTACCAACCTGGACGCCCGTTCGGGATGGGGCATCATCCCGAGGATATTCCCTTTCTCATTTGTAATTCCAGCTATACTGTAAATAGCCCCGTTTGGATTGGCTGCCTCAATGGCTTCTCCTTCCTGATTACAGTACCTGAAGGGTATTCTATGACCATGCTTGAGTCGTTCAAGATCTTCTTCTGTGCAGTAGTAATTCCCCTCCGCATGAGCGATTGGGAGTCGAATCACTGCGCCTTCCATTCCATGAGTGAAAGCTGTATGGTGACCAGAAACTTTGACATAAACCCACTTGCATATGAAGTGAGCAGAAGCGTTCGGCAACAAAGCACCAGGTAGAAGACCTGATTCAGCAAGAATCTGAAATCCATTGCAAATGCCAAGGATTGGCTTTCCAGAGTCTGCCATTGCTCTGACACCATCAAGGATGGATCCCACTGATGCAACAGCGCCAGCCCGAAGGTAGTCCCCATATGAAAAGCCACCGGGAATGACTACTCCTTTTGCGTTCTTCAATGCATCTGAACCTTTGCTACTTGGTACTAAGTATGGCTCTGCTCCTGGAATCAACTTAAGTGCCCTCACTACATCATTTTCATTATTTGTTCCAGGAAATCTGATTACCGCGATTGTCACATCTGCATCCTCATATGATGTTTCTCAGCAATTGGATTTGATAGAAGCTTGAGATTCATCAAGATTAACTGCTCCAAAATGCTGGATGTAATTGGGGTGGAGATGCCAATTTGGAATACTTTGCCCATACGCACCTCGGCTACATCTTTGAATCCGAGTCGCAGCAAAGCCTTCTTGGTAACTTCCCCGGGAGGGTTCTTAATTCCATCCTTTGGCATTACAGCTACATAGACTATTTCCATCCTTTTTGCGACTTTATCTTGATCGACTTTATTGAGGGTTTTTAGAAGAAATGCATATGCTTTGGCGATATCCCCCTCTCCTTCTCGAAATAGATCCTTATCGTATGACTGCTTTCTAGCATTCCATACTCTAATGGTGTCACCGGAGATTTCGTCCGCAAGAAGAATGGATCCATCTGGAGTTTTTCCGAACTCTAGTTTGAAATCCACAAGGTTCAGTTTTGTCTGCATGAACAATTCTGAAAGATAATAATTCACAGACAACGTGATTGATTTCAGGAAGGCAATGTCATCTTCTGATACAAGTCCTAATCCTATTGCAGCTCCTTCGCTTATTAGCGGATCATGCAATATATCATCTTTGAGAAAGAATTCGACGAGAGGCGGTTGGATTTCCTCTCCCTTTTTCACGCCATATCTTCTGCAGAATGACCCTGCAGCTAGATTTCTGCAGACAACTTCTAAGGGAAGTATCTCAACTTTTCTGCATCGAATCTGAGGTCCTTCCAGTCGCTTGACAAAGTGTGTTTCTATTCCCTTTGAAGATAGGTATTTCATGAAATACTCTGTCAGATCGCATGTCAGGGCACCTTTTCCTGCAATCACCTTCTTCTTTCTACCATCACCAGCTGTAACTCGATCAGTGAACTCGATGATTATATTCTCTTCTGAGGTTTCATCGCTGAAGATTTTTTTCGCCTTTCCCTCATGTATCAATTCCATTTTTGACACCTCTGGTTATTAGTTAGGTTGTTATCTCTCCTAGCATGCCTTCTTCTATTGCGTTACCAATATCAATCATACACAGGTCTAGGGGAGATTGAATGAGTTGTTTCATCTTAAGCGTAAGCCTTCGCATTTCCGGGCTTGTTGGCCCAACACAGGGAGCTCCTGGTACTCTCGGACTAAGGTCAAAAACAACAAATTCAGAATCCTCGGTCATTGCACCCTGCAATGAGAATAGCCCAATCATCTTCGGTGGAAAGTGTTCTTTTATGCCATTCAAAAGACGTTCAGCAGCATCATACACAAGCGGCTTTTTGCTCTCTCGCATTGTTATTCCAAAATGACCAATTTCCTCATTCATTGGAATCAGGTTCAATTTCAGCTGGTCTTGAGCTGGAAGATTCAGGAGACCCGTCAAGTTCGTTTGAATTCTATCATCAAATCCAACGAAATCCAGCTCACCATATGTATCAGACATTCCATATGCCTGAAAATTGGAATTGAATCTTGGAGCCACAATGAACTCCTCAATTGTGGCAGTCTTTAGATCATCTCGACCAATTGCTCCTTTTTCAATCAACGATTCTGCGATGTTGTGGAAGTCTTCAGGAGTATTTGCATAGAAAAATGCCCTTTCAAGAGGATTATCCTTTTGCTGGACTTTTACGATTGCCAGTCTATCGATATTATTTGGCGTGAAAGCTTCAGGGATTCTGATGCCTGATTCCTTCAGTAGCCAATACTGGTCTCTCGGAACGCCTCTCTCTTCGACTCTTAGGATGTTTCTGTTTCCATAGATTGGTATTCTGAAGTGCTTCTCAATATTCTCGTAGCCAACATAAACACTGAAAGATCTGTTAGGAATCCAAATAGCTCCGAGTTCGGCAAGCTTCTCTTGAATTTCGTCCGAGATTATCTGTTTAAAATCATCCAGCACAATAATCTCATCATACAGATGCTTGTTGTAGTGAGTATATAGCTTCTCTCTCCCTTTCTGGCATACTACAACTGTAGGAAACCCAAATGACCTGGCAGACATGCCAATCTCTTCTGCACTATGAGATCCAATGGTTCCAATCGTTGGTTTTCTCATAGAATCTCCTCGCAGTAATGCACCTCTCTTCCATCAATACTTGTGAGGTCGTGAAACAGTTTGTAAGTCTTGTTATTCGCGGTTCTATTGCAATGCCTCACTCAACCTATCCTCCTCAAGCAGTTCTCTTATTTCAAGCGCAACTCGTCTCCCCATCCACATTGGTTCATTGAATTGAAGATAGGAGTATGGGGAAGAGGGGATCCATACATTTGTTCCAGCGACAATTCTACCGCTAAACTCGAACACATGTATATTCTGATGCCTATCGATTATTGTTTCAATGCAAAAGGGTCCAGGGATAATCCTGCCTGTTGACTTTCGAAAGCTTTCTATAAAATCATGACCCATTTTGTGATACTTCAGCAAAAGTGATTCGCGGAGCACCAAGGGAAGATTACCTACAACGACAAAAGATGGCCGATCATCGAATCGAAGGTTTGCATCTGCATCAGTTTCGTACCTGATATCAGCTCCGAATATCTCAAGACGGTTGCGGGCTATGGAATTGAAATAGGTAACAAATACCTTTGTCCCAACAATAAACTCCTGAATCGAGTACTGCTTATCTCTTGGAACCTTATCGTTGAATTCTGCCATATTAGCGGCTATGAAGTAGCCTTCCCCACCAGCTGCACCATAGGTCTTTACAATGACCGGTCTATCAATCTCTTCTGCTGATGAGAATTCATGAGGAACCCTCAGTCCAGCATCAGTGATTAGTTTTGTTTTGAGCTCTCTATCTTCTTCCCATTTCAATAGCTCAATGCTCCCAAACATTGGAATTCTGGATTCAATCAGTTTTTTTGCACCAATATATGCAACGAATGAGCCATGGGGAATCCATACAATGTCATCCAGCTGCAGATTTAGTATATCCGAAAAGGAATCAACTTCTATTATTGAAGATTCCAGCCCATAGCTTCTATAGAAATCAGTTCTGTCTGGAGTTGAAACAAGAATGGTTTCGAATCCTTCTTTCTTTGCCCCTGATAGAATGTTCAGAGCACTATGGCTTGCAATGGTTCCAATCTTCATCTGATTGACCTCTCATAATCCCGGCAATTCTCTGAATCCCCATTTTCCTCGATAGATTGCCTGATTCTTCTCGCAAATTCTGTCGGGTATTCGCCATCAAGGCAGGCGAAACAGAGATCCTTGAGGCCAATGGCATTTTCAAGCCCATTTTTGTCTTGGTAGATGAGTGCATCTGCTTGAATGTATTCCGCAATTCCGTCAACTGATGTGTCTGAAGCAATCAATTCCTTATCAGTCGCGATGTCAATTCCGTAGTAGCATGCATGAATCTGAGGGGGGCAAGTCACTGCAAAGAAAACCTTGTTTGCACCATTTTTCTTGAGGTAGGCCACAATCATCTTTCCCGTTGTGCCTCTCACTATTGAGTCATCCACAACCAGAATATTCTTTCCTCTTATCTTGCCTTGAAGATAGATGTATTTGTTCTTCGCCATTAAGTCACGGTCTTTCTGAGTGTTCGCAATGAAGGTCCGACCAAGATACCGATTCTTCAAAATGATTTCACGCATTGGCACATCTAGGTCTTCTGCCAATGCCTGAGCAGCAGGGCGACTGGTGTCAGGAACTGGAACCACATAGTCTGGTGTTTCTAGATTCATCTTCTTGAAGATTCGAGCAAGGGCTCTTCCCAGTCTGAATCGAGTGTCATAAACCAGCTGATTCTCAATAGTCGCTGCAGGGTGTGCAAAATATACGTATTCGAAAAAGCAGTGATTGTGTGTTTCATTCTGAGATATTGAATGAGATTCCATACTGAGTCCGGGGCCAAATATCACTAGCTCGCCAGGATAGACATCTCTTTCAAGATTTAAACCCGCCATTTCAACAACTGTACTCTCAGATGCGACAACTGTAAGGTTCTCAGATCGGCCGAATACAAGAGGTTTGAATCCTCGAGGATCCCGATATGCAAACATTCTGCCTTCATGTAAACCAACCAAACTGTATGCGCCATCCACCTCTCTATCCAAAGCCTTGAATGCCTCAATCAAGTCCTGATTGCTTTTTGAGAGATGATGAGCAAGCCTATCAGCTATGAATTCCGAATCACATTCATAGCCTTCAGAAGTGAATTTGGTCATGTTTGTGATATTTCCGTTATGAGTCAGTGCAACCTCATCCACGTTAAATGGGCCCACAAATTTCTCCAAATCAGCTTCTGATCCAACTCTTCTTCCGGATGTCGGATACCGAGTGCTTCCAATAATCAGACAACTTCTTTCGTCTGGTATATCCAGCAAGGAAGGATTTCCAATTACCTTTCTTGCCAAATAACCTTCGTCTGTTGACCAGAGGATTCCTGAAGCATCTTGTCCTCTATGAGTTAGCAAAAGCAATAGATCTCTAGAGGCTGGGAGGGAAAAGCTCCCCAGAATTCCGATAACCCCACACATCTTAATTATCCTCCTTGATGACGACTTTCCTGTCAGTCACATTCAGTCTTCCTTCAAGATACAGTCTTACGGATTCAACTAGGATTTTGTGTTCTTCAGCAAGAATTCTATCGGCAAGAGATTCTGCAGTATCATTTTCCATTACAGGAACAACTCTCTGAAGGATAATTGGTCCTCCATCCATATCGTGATTAACAAAATGCGTTGTGCATCCTGAAAATCTTACTCCGTATTCAATTGCCTGCTTCTGAGCCTCGGTTCCTTTGAATGCTGGCAAGAGAGATGGATGAACATTGATTATCCTGTTTTCGTATTCAGAGAGGAAGACTTCTGATAGGATTCTCATATAGCCTGCAAGAATAACGAGGTCGATGCCATTTTCTATCAGTATCTCAAGAACGCGTTTATCGTGCTCTTCCCTAGTTGGGAACTCTTTCTTTGTTACAATCTCAGTCTTGATACCTGCCCTCTTCGCACGTTCTATGGCTAGAGCATCTTTCTTGTTGCTAATGACAATCTTGATTTCTCCACCAAGTTGTCCTTTTTGGCACGCATCGATTAGTGCTTGAAGGTTTGTGCCCCTGCCGCTAACTAATACACCCACCCGGCTCATGCAAACCTGCCGGGAATTTTCCAGTTATATGGTTATCTACTCATGTCAGTCCTCGCTAAAAGAACTCCCTTGCCACGGCTCCTACAAGAGAACCAAGCAAAGATGCAAATACCACGAACAGAAAATAGACAGAAGAAATAACCAACCCGCTAAAGAAGAATTCTCCAATAAGTAGATCAGGGGCAATGAAAGCTGGCGTTATGAGGAATAGCAAGAAAACTAGGACAAAGAAGAATCCTGCCAGAATCCCGCCAAAAAGTGCATGACTGGTTCTACCAGCCATCAACCCTATTGGAATTGATGCAAACATAGGAATGAGAAACATGTAAATCGTGCTTTCTGGGAGGGTATGGATTATAATCATGCCAAAGATATTCGCATCAATTAATGCAGCTAAAAGCGGCATGAGAATGAGTACCAGAATATCTTTTCTTTTTTCCAACATGGTTAATCCAAGTATTTTCGTCACTGGACCACCAGGACCTGTTTTCGATTGCTTCTCTGCAACTTGGGGAAGCGGCCGCAGAAACCCCTTCTTTTCTGTCTGTTCATCCTCATCCGGGGTCTCAACTCGATACTTGGTTTCTTCATTCATCTTTTGGCACCTATTGCAAATTGCGTCGGATATTGAATAAATACTTCGCCTAGCGCAAATGGAATATTTCTATAAGAAACTGCTATCTTTATTATGACATCGGTCTAGTCTCATAAGAGGAATCCGCATGTCTCGTGGAAAGCAACATGACAAGTCAGAACAAGATGAAATAATTGAGGCGGTTCTGACGAAAAAACGGAAACTTGAGCACATTGAAATATGTCTTCAGGAAAATGTTCAATGTAACCGTCCAACAATGTTTGAAGATATCACTTTCATGCATAATGCTCTTCCCGAGATTGATAGGGACTCAATCGATCTTTCGACTAACTTCTTTGGTTTGCGAACTGATGCGCCCATTGTGATTGCAGCTATGACTGGCGGGCATCCTGATACACTGGATATCAACCGCCGCCTTGCAGAAGCGGCCGAGGAGCTGAAAATTCCTATTGGCGTTGGAAGCCAAAGAGCCGCCATAGAGGACTCTTCCTTGGTGAATACTTTCAAGATTGTTAGGGACTCCGCACCCAGCGTTCCTGTCATTGGGAACATAGGAGCAACACATGTTGAAGAGGCTGCTAAGGCAATTGATATGATTGATGCGGATATCCTAGCAATCCATCTTAACCCCCTACAGGAGGCTGTACAACCAGAGGGCGATTGCAACTCAATCGGGGTTCTCGAAGCGATTGAGGACATTGTGGACTCAGTTGATATTCCGGTTATTGTGAAAGAAACAGGTGCTGGTATCTCAATTGAGGTTGCTACAAAACTTGAAGCAGCTGGTGTCGCAGGCATTGATGTTGGTGGGGTTGGCGGCACTAGTTGGTCTGCCGTCGAATATTATCGAGCCATAAAAGAGGGTGATGATATTAAGGCGCAGTTGGGCCTTGACTTCTGGGATTGGGGTGTTCCTACGGCGCTAAGTGTGATTTTGGTAAGTGAAGTGACTGATTTGGAAATCATTGCAACTGGAGGTATTAGGAATGGTATCGATGTTGCAAAATCGCTTGCCATTGGGGCTACCGCTTCTGGTGTTGCTCATCCGCTCCTCTCACCAGCAGTTAATGGTACCACTCAAGAAGTTGTTAATGAGATTCGAATATTGATAGAGGGGCTTCGAACAGCGATGTATCTTACAGGTTGTGATGATGTACTTGATCTGACTGGTGTCCAACTCATCATTAATGGTGAACTCAAAGAGGCGCTCATGTCGCTAGACATAGATTATCAGGTCGTAGCAAGAAGAAGGTAAGATTTCTTCTAGAGTTTTCCAATCCTTTGTAGATATCTCGACCTCTTCCTAATGCCGTTAAGCATTTGGACGGCTTCTTCTATCGTATCACCACAAGGAATGCCATTAATCTCAAATCCTCTTATGATGACTTCATACTTGTCCAAGTCAGGAACATATGCGACCACAGTCTTGTTTTTCAGCTTGGCAACATTAGCGACTCTTGCACCAATCTGTAGTGAGATTCCAGGAGCATAGGGAAGCAGCAGCAGCAAAGCGGCATCAACATAATCAATGTCCAGCATCACGCGAAGCACCCCTTCATAGTCCACGTCAGAAGCACTTCCGGTCAAATCACACGGATTCTTGAATGAGGCTATACCTTGATACGCAGGCGTCACTGTTTCCCTCATTGCCGACTGATCTTCTTCAGTAAACTTAGGAAAAACGAGTCCATAATGTTCTGCTTCATCAGAAGCAATGACCCCATGCCCACCACTAACTGTTAGACAGCCAATCCGATTCCCTATCATTGGCCTCTCTGGAAAAGAGAATAGCTTGGCATATGCCATGACTTCATCCTCATCATTTGCTTCAATTACTCCAAACTGTCGAAAGGCAGCTGATGAAACAACTGCACTGCCAGCTAGCGATGAAGTATGACTCTGAGTTGCTCTATGACCAGCCTCCGACTGGCCTCCTTTTAGGACAATAACGGGTTTCTTGGGCGAGATTTTTGAACAGATATCCACAAACTTTCTCCCTTCGTCCTCTCCGAATCCTTCAATATATGCAAGAATTGCTGTAATGTTTTTGTCATTCCCAAAATGCTCTATAAAATCGTAGACCTTCACTTGAGCTGAGTTGCCAATGGATATTGCAGCTGCAATTCCAACATCCCTCGACGCAAACTCCTCAAGTCGCTCAATAAGCCACCCTCCACTCTGGGACACTATTGCAACAGTCCCTTTCCTTGTACGTGCAACTCTTTCAGAAGGTAGGAAGAAGGTGTCCAAAACCTCGGGTACAAATACACCGATGCAGTTTGGACCAACCATTGTGATATTGTATTCATCCGCTATGCTCATAATCTGATTCTGAAGGTCAATCCCTGCTTCTCCAGTTTCGCTGAATCCTCCAGATACAACAATGACAGCTTTGATCTTCTTTTCTCCGCACTCTCTTAAAATGCCAGGTACATAGCCAGCAGGCACTGAGATTACAGCGAGGTCGATATCACTTGGTGCCTCCGTAATAGATTTGTAGACTTTTTGTCCCTCAACAGTTCCTCCCCTTGGATTGATAGGATAGGTAGGTAGGCCATTTTCGAAGCACAACTTCCTGAAAATCACATTTCCAGGTGAGAATGGATTTGATGTTGAAACGCCTACAACAGCTGTCACTCTCGGTTTGAGCATGATATCCAAGCCTTTCATCTGGTATCTCACCAATTCCTGACTTGCGCAGTCAAAGAGGTTTTCCCTTATATGGCATATGGCTATGAAGCAACATGAAGCAACAAAGAAAGGACAGTAGTTATGGTTTGATTTCGGCCAATATATCTCTTAATCTTGGTTCAGCTAGAATTGCATGTTGCAGTTTGCACAGAAGTTTAGTAACCTCAGCATATACTGCAGCTCTTGCAGGATCCGTGGATGCCTCGGCGCTTTGAAGAGCCTCTTCAGACTGTTGGTTAATCCTCTTTATTAGTCGCTTTTCTAGTTCAGGACCGCCCCATCCAAAACCATCGAATGCATTATGAGCCTCAGATATTTTATCCTCTGGATTTGGTAGCTTATCTGTAAGCACCCCCTCGAGTCCTTGGAAGTATTTGTGCACGGCTCGATTCACTCTCTCTGATTCTGATGCGTCCAGATAGTTCTCCTGAGCTCTTTTCAAAGAAAGGTCCTGCAGTAAACGTGCACCTGGGGCTTCGGTGAGGAGACCTTTGACAACCTTCGCCATGATTCGAGATGGAATCTCAATGACGTCCCCGATATACTGGGACTCAGACTGATACCTATGGATTTCCCTTATTACCTCAAGCCAGAATGTTGGCAAAAGCACATGACATCGCTGAGAATATTGCTCAATCAGGCGCTGTGTTTGGCCTATTATCCCCCACTCATCATTTTCCATCCCGACTTTTCGATAGGGTTCTTTGGGGACTTGAAGCTCGCCTTCAGCAATTGCAACAATTCGAGAATCGCCTGCTTGCGCCTGTTGAGTGTCAGATGTTCTTGTACGTCCTTCACCCTCAAGGAGAGAAAGAATTTCTTGAGCAGGTGTTGCTCTGGTCTCGGCCTTCTTGGCTTGTTCTGAGAGCTTTGGCAAAATGCTCTCTATCTGGGTGAGCCTTTTCACAATCAGGCTCAGGATGTTTGTTGTGGATTCCGGGATGCCCTCAGCCGTTGTAGCTTCCTCTATCCAAGACCTTGTCTTGATGAGCCCTTGAGTAAGAGAGTCAATACGGTCGGGATCGACATAACCCTCGACCTCTGAGCTGATTAGGAAATGTACTAGTGTTGAATTCAAAGCTACTATTAGGAGAAGCCTATCAACGATATCTTCTGTCTTGAAGGGCTCTGTCACGACCTCACATCCCTGGCTGTATTTCTCCACCTGCGCCTGGTGTCATGTAGTAGCTGAAGAGTTCTCTGAAATCGGAAATAGCATCAACAAGCTCTTTTCTTTGTACTCCTTTCGAACGCATGAACCAGCTTTGCTTTAGCGGTGACGCGCCACTGTGAAGATTGACAAGCTGAGTAGCTTCATTGATGATCTGGACCAGTTCGGGTATCTTAGGTAGACCCAGCAATACCAGAAGATTCACTTTTGGATCCTTTGTGAGATATTGAACGTAGCATGGCGTGATAGCTGCACCCGGAGCAATGAACTTGTCAAGTGCCTCTTTCAAATGCATGCCATATTCTGCCTTGCTGATATGTCGCGGTCCAGAAAGCACATAATATACTGATTCCGCATTTGGTTCATCTCCAACATCTGCATAGGACGATTCACGTACCGCATAGTCTATCATTGCTTTAAGCTGACGCGGCATGCTCCCTGCATCTGGAATTAGTCCCACATCTGTATAAAGTGCAGGAACAACAATTGGATCCAATTTCCTTGCATAATCAGCAAGGTCAGTGGTTGGAAAAACATCCTTGTGTGGCTCATAAACTCCTGGTGAGAGCATAGCTTCCACGACATCCAGTGCGAGAGGATTAACGAGTTCAACAAAAGCCTGTTCTGTTCTCGTTTCAAGCTCGCCTGCTTCATCAAGCGTTGAGGGGACCATCTTCTCTATTGAATCAATATCAGCAATATCGACTGACAATTCTCGTTGAAGATAGTCTACACTATCGGCACGTCTCGATTGCAGGATTCTCTTGAGCATGGTTCTGTTGCTTAGCAGAATCGTGAGGTCGGCTCCTCTCTCTTGGAGCTGTGCTCTTAGAAGCCTTGAAACCGCCCATATGGAGTTCAAAGCTTCGCTTGATTGCCCCTCGAAGGGGAGGATCCCAATCACATAGACAAAAATGCGGCGTCCTTCCTCCTCTTGGAACCTTTGCTTCAGAAGCTCGATGATTGCTGGAGTGCCACCGCATCCAGTACCACCACCAAGGCTTGTAAAAATGCAGAATCCTGAGACTCCCTCAAACCCGAGGTTGCTCAATTGGTCGAATATGATGTCTTTGGACTCGATAACAGCATTGTATCCATCCATGAACCTACCACCAACACCGATTTCACTTGCCCCATAGAGGAGTGTATGCTCCTTGGGGATTTCGTATTTTGAGCGCACCTTTGTCAGGTCTGCCCTGTCGGTGTTCATCAAGAGATAGCCTCTTACTCTTGAGGGCAACTTCTTGTCTATGCTTGCCTTCAAATAGGAACCCACTATATTTGACCCACACTCTCCAACGCCTATGGCAAAGACTTCTGCAGCCTTTGTTTCTTCTTCCCCTAATCTTGGTGGTCCACTCATCTGATTCTCCTCCTGTGATTATCCTCGTTTGCCGACCATTGACTGAGCAATCTCTCTGATTGCCCATGTCAAATATGAGCTTATGTCTTCTCTACTATAAGTATCCTTGATTTTTCTGATTGCATCATCAAGGAATTTCTCTCGCTCATCTACTCCGGCAGCAGGACTGAAACCGGTCATGAACATCTTCAAGGACTTATGCCAGTCGTCCATTTTCTCTGCCTTTTCAATCCATTCTTTTCTCATCTCTCTTAATTCATTATACGCCTCTAGAGCCTTGTCAAGTTGTTGTGCTGATGTCAGGTCCTTCTCTAGAGTGCCCATCTTCGATAAGTCATAGATGAGTTTACTGAAGTCCTTTGGATGCTTTCCAAAAACCCGTTCAATGGTTGAGTAGTATTGGCTTTTTTCACGTATCTCATTGTAATAATTCTCTGTATCCTTTGATGCAATGCTTTTGATAACTCCAAGCATTTCTTCTTGGACATTTGCCAAGGTTAGGCACACCTCGAGAGGTTCAGTGATATACTTGGATTCCTCCTGCATCTTGCTGGGAACTTGCTCTAGGAGCGATTTCAGACGCTTTACGAAGTCATCCATACCTTGATCCTCAAAAAGTGAAACCGCACCAAGGATTTGCCGATATGCATCGTCGCCGCGCTCTCTCACTCTATCTTGAATATCCTTTGAAGTAGTCAAGCCGGCCAGATGGTCAAATGAATCAGCAGCATCTTCCAACTCGACTGGAGGTTTGTCCATAACGGATTTCAGAAGCTTTAGCTCCTTCTCCAGCGGCACTCCAATTGAGGCTGCTTTTGAGAATGAGGTGTGCAGATTCTTTGCTTCCTTTTGAAGTGACTCGATTACCTTGCCAGTGATTTTCTTTTCATAGAGTTCTATCATTTTTCTTGCGATAGCTGGAAGGCTAAACACAGTTTCTGCAGCAACGCCAATGCTATTCAATTCTGCAATTGCATCTTGGACTTCCTTGGGTATTTCTGCTCCAGCTCCCATGAGTTTAGCTGCTGCTAGTCGGATTTTAACGCCCAACCTATATCGAAGATTTTCAAGCGCTTCTTTTGCCTTCGCAAGTATTGTTTCCTTAATTGTACGCATCTCAGAGCGAATCTCTGCGAAATCATCCATCTGCTTTATTCTATCAGCACCTTCATCCAAATCGACAACGATGGGCATGAAGATTTCAGCGTAAGCTGGTTTTATTGTTTGAAGGTCTTCAATGATTGCATCAATCTCTTGTTTGCATGCTTCTCGAAATGTTGCAACTCCGCTTCCAACGGCAGTCCGGAGGCTCTCAAGTGATTGCAACAAATATACAATTCCTCCGCCCTCAAGTTCTTCCATTTTAGGTGCTTTCTTGCTCAGCTGCGCATAGTCAAGAACCCTGTCTGCTGAAGTGGCAAGTTCATTGAATCGTGCTAGGAAATCCTTAATGTGTTGCTTTACAACTCTCTTATGCTCTTCATCCAATGCATTTGCTTTCACGTATACTTCGATCATCCCGTCAAGTTCGTTCTTCTCCAGATGGCGGCGGGATTGCTTCACAAAGTCCCTTATCGAACTAATATCGGTGATCCCAGTATCACTGGCGGCGTCTCCTGCCTTTTCTACATCATCAATTAACTCTTCGACCTTTCCCTTAAGAGAAATCTTCACCTGTCCTTCCCATTCTACCATCTTCTGATATGATGACAACAAGCTGGGTACTTCTTGATTCTCGACAACAAGTGATGGAGCCTGAGGTATAACGTCAGAAGTGGTTGGAATACCATTCTCGACGAATTTGGTCGTTGTTTCGTGCTTCATGTTGATGATTCTATCCTTCAACATATTTGCAACTTGAAGCTTAGATGCCTGCATTTGTGATTCGAGGCTAATTAGAGTTGTCAAATTCTCTGCACTGGATGCATCCCTTGCCAAAACTCGTAGTTTCTGACTGAAATCCATAGGAAGCTCAAGACCGAGTCTAACAGATGTTTCCACCCATGCCTGCAGGGATTCAATATCACTCATCAAAGAAACACCAAGCATGCGGCCAACTTCGCCTCTTCTTCCGTCAAGATACACCTTCTCTGCCTGAAGCTTATCATTGATTGAAATCAAATCTGCCGCAGAGAATCCTGATACATCTTCGTTTGAAACAGAGGTTGATACTTCTCCTCTATCTATCGTGACATGCCTTTCAAAAGTTTCAATGGTTCTTTTGTTTTCATCAAGAAGGTCTTTGACGGTCCTTGATAACTCATTCAGGAGCCCAGAGGACTTCTTAGAAAAAACATCTCCGAACTGGAACAGCTGTTCAAAATCTGACATGTCTCCTGCACCAATTGAAGGGAACGATACCGAGCCTAGTGCCTTTGCCTCTGCAGGCTTGAGTTCTTGCAGTTTAGGAACAGACGCCATTATGTCCCTATGTTCTCGTCTAAACAGCTCTGCGAAATCCCTTACAATTCTCATAAACATGTCTTCAAGATCGTTGTTGATTTTCTCCAGCTGCGATTGAATCTTCCTCTTTTTCAAAACGCCAGATGCTCCAAGCTCATTCTCAGCCTTGGTAAATGTGGCAAAAACCTCATAGAGTTGGCGAACCTGATGGGATGTTTGCTCCTCAAGTCCTGGATTCAGGTTAACCAACATTCCTTTCATCTCTGAGAGGCGGTCGAGCTCGCGTCTCCACTTTTTGCTGTCCAAGAGAGTACCTCCTTAATCGGCGATAAATGAGGGCGACTACATCTTAAGTGTGTTCTGTGTTTGTGTCCCTCTGATTTATGCGAATTTGGTTTCAACTGGTAATGAAATTTGATATTACATTGGAGAAAAACATTACTTTGCGCACGTGAGTAAAATCTTAAAACAGTCAATTTTTGAAACGAGGGTAATCTAATATTCGCTTATGCAAGCGAAGGGAGTAGAAAAGTGTCAATCTCTTCGGGAGGTACAGCGGAATCACTACGTCTTCAGCATAGAATAGAAGCTGAATTTGGGAGCGACGTGGTATATATCAATCATGACGAGAAATATGTCTATGCCGCTTGTACCGACTTGAAAGTTAGGGTTTGGTCTAAGGATGAATGGCAGCTAATTGCCACCTTAGGTGATACTACCTCTCCTCCTCTTGCAGTTCATATTGATGATGAACATGTCTACGCAACATGTGAGAAACGAGTCTATGTCTGGACCAAGAACACATGGGGGATGATTGGCTGGTTTGAACTGACATACACAGCTGTAACTTCTACACTTCGAGGCGAGTATCTGTATGTTGGTGCAAAAGAAGGGCGTCTAGTATCAATAAAGAAAGACACTCATGATACTTCCAGTTGGCAGTTGTTCAAATCTGATATCACACGTATTTGGGCTGATGGAGAGATAATCTGTACATCAACAAACAAGGATGAATCAGTGGTTTGGAAAATCGAGAAAAACACCGCTCCCTCAGAGATTGCGCGTCTTGACAAGAAGGACAAGGGTGCCCACATTACTGGCAACAATGCCTACATATTATCCGGATTGAATACATCTGAAATTAAAATGTGGGATAGAGTTGATTGGTCTCGTATTAGGACACTGCAACCGGCAGGAAACAACGGTCTGGTATCTCTCTGGTCCAATAGTATATACCTAATATCTGCATCAAATACCTCCAGTATTAGTATCTGGGATTTGAGAAAGGGAACTACCATCGGCACATTCAAAGTGAATGGATTCAAGATATTGCAGGTTCGTGCTGATAGCAAGTATGTCTTTCTGGCTACTACTGCTGGCATTAAGGTTCTTTCCCTGTCTATTGGAGGGCAGCAGCTCGATCTGAATGCAGATGAGAATTCTCTCTACGGAACTCAGGTATTGAGAACCTCTCCTTACGATGTGCTCGAGGTAGTTCTAGAGTTGCAGAAAAAGGGGGATCAGTTTCTTGATGAAGGAGAATATCATGAGGCTGTTTCTGAATTCGAGCACGCTCTTCAACTATTGATTGATAACAACCAAGCACTTCTGGAAGTACCAAAAGAAAGGGAAAAAATCACAACTGAAATTAATGATCGACTGGGCCAATCCTTGCTGCGAGCCAAGATAGTAGAAATGCAGGAAATTGTTGATGAAATTGAATCCATCACGGATGAACTTGATCGTGAGGGGCGAACGAGTCGAGACGAAGAGTCTCTAGATAAGGTCTGGACTATGGCATCCCGTGCGATAAAGGAGAGTAGGGTTCTGGCTGAGGCTCAAGGTGGACACATACTTAGCTATCAGCTTTCTCATGAATCTGACATTCTGGATTCCAGTCTTTCCAAGGCGAAGGAAAAGGTTGAGAAGTATAAAGAGAAAATTACCTATGCCCTAACGCTTACTCAAAACATCCGAAGTGAGTGGCGGTGGTTAGAGCGAAAACGAACCTCTCTTGAAGACCGACTAGCGTTTTTGGAATCCGCAGTGAGGAAGCTTGAAACACGAATAAAGGAATCCTCTGCAGATGATGAAGTTCGGAATATTCTTGTCACAGCATTAAATGAGTACACACAGCTTAGAGATCAGATATCTCGGATTCTGGATGCAAGCACAAATGACTCGAAGGATGTTCTCCTGTCAAAGGATGAGGCAATCGCGGCTATTGAAGGGTTGCTTAATGTACTTCCAAAGCGTAGAAAATCAATCGAAAAGATTAGTGATGATGCTGAAAGACATAGAGAGATGAATCAGTTAATAGAAGCACTTCAACAGGCGGTTGAAGCAGCTGAGCAACATAAGTTGAAAGACGAGGCTCTCAAGATCAACGCAGAAATGGCAACAATTCTTTTGAAAGATGAGGCCGAGGAACCTTCGATTACGTCAGAAACACCAAGGCTTGAAACTGAATCTGAGCCACCCAAGGAGGAACCCCAAACGTCCAAAGAGGAACCTGTACTACCAAAGGTGGAGAAAGATGAGCAATCAGAAGAAAAACCAGCAAAGGTCCCAAAAAAGAAAGAGAGCAGCGCAAAGACTCCAAAACAGCCTTCGAAGAAGAAAACTAAACGAAAGAGATCCACAACGAAGAAATCTCCTCGCAAAAAGTCAAATTGATCTAGCTTCCAGCTGAAAAGGCATTGTCAAAGGACAATTCAGAATCTGACAGCAAATCATATTCTTCCCTTAGGTCATCAATCCAGTCGTCAGAAAGACTCTCCAGAATCGGGTCGATTGCAAAAGCCTGTTCTGCGGCACCCAATGCTGCTCCAACATCTCCGAGGACGTAATTGCATGCTGCTAAGTTGTACCATGTAATAGATGAATTTGGATTTAGCTGGATTGCGTTGTGAAATGCCTCTCGAGCTTCTACCCAATTCTCAAATGTCATGTATGCAGTTCCGAGCAAGTACCAGTCATTTTGGTTTCTAGGATTGAGCTTTAGGGACTGCTGCAATGCTCTTATCCCTTCAGATTCCTCGTTCAGAAGGAAGTGTAGATATGCCTTATCTGCCCATATTCTGGAAGCTTTAGGATCCAACGTCAGAATAGAGTTCATTGCTTCCAATGCCTTCTTTGGCCTCTTTAACTCAAGATTGCAGATGATCACCCTGTCTAATACCGATCTGTTTTTGGGATCAATTTCTGCCGCTTTTTCCAGCGCTTCGATTGCTTCGTTGAACTTGGATTTGTTCATCAGCGTCGATGCGAGGTCAAGGATTTGTCCTGTCTCAGGACTGTTATTGGTATTCGTCAACACTTTTCCCCGAACTGATATGCTTGCAGAGCTATTTGTAGTTCACATCTCGCCCAGATTATTTGTATATAAAGTGTGTTTTCTTTGCATCTTTTGTGTAAACACCGACATATTAAATTCACGCTACTGATTAGAGAAGAGAGAGTCATTCGAACAATTCCGAATCCATTCAAACTGAAATCCTCTTTAGGAACCTCTCTTTAGTTGTATACACTATTCGTGATTACGATGGGCGTAACAATATTCAAGTTCTCTTTTCCAGGGGACTCTAAACTATTGGTTGATAGAATTCACCATTGGATGAATAGCACCCCTGAGGGCAACAGATACAATCTTCATAAGCGAACACCGGGTTCAGTGATCTGCTTGAAACGGGGAATGGGTTTAATCACTGCTCCGATAGTATTTGAGTTCCATATAATGGCTGAATCTGAGGAGCATTCTGATGTTTATGCAATTGGTTATGCTAGGGCTTTTGGCATAGGACCAATTACCGGACTCAAATCTTCGCTTAAGGCCGATGCCTTGACTGGTACTCTACCTCGTAGAAATGGATGGAAGGATATGATAAAAGTAATTGATTACATTGGAGTAGACCAGTATACCCATTCTTTTGAATCCTAAATCCAATCGATTGGTACGAAAGTTTATCAAGTTCAGGTGGTCGTTTTATGCATTGGTTCGTCAGGAGTAAGAGAGATTGATTATTCTTCCATTCACATTGTTAATTATACTTCTAGCACTAATTATTGTACCCTCGGTCCTATGCGGAAAGAAAAGCGAAGGAACTGTAGTGAGTAGCGCGAAAACTGTTGAGAAGAAGGAAGCCAAGAAAGAGAAGGAATCTGAAGAATCTGAAAAAGAGGATGATGTAAACTAATCCATTATTCACTCACTGGGTTTCAGATTCATCTGAAAAAGAGGGAATAGACTTCTCTCTATCCCCTACTTGTACTCAACTTCTACAAGATGCGCACTACAGCTTATACACGGATCATATGATCTGGCAATCATTTCAAATTGGAGTTCAATACCATCGGTTCTACCAGCAGAGAGTAATTCCTCCCCACTCTTCCGGATGAAGGCTTCTATATCATCTAGAAACATCGCAGTAGGAGTAATGTAGTCCGCGGCGGTAATCCGACCTTCTTTGATTTCATAGTGGTGAATCAGCGTGCCTCGAGGTGCTTCAACAGCCCCTGTCCCGATTCCGCTAGTCCTTTTTGGTTTAGGAATCTTCGGCTCGTCAGACTTCAATAGCTCATCAATCGTGTGGATTATTCCCTCTAGTGAGTATACTTGCTCAACCGCTTGAGCGAAGTTATTGTATAGCGGATTGCGATTCCATCTTTCGTTGAAGAGATTTTCTAAAGCGGTTTTTGCTTCTCCCCTCAATCTGTCACCCAATAGAAGAACACGAGCCAAAGCCCCAACGGAGAAAGGTTGTCCTTTGTATGAGCTTCGTTTTGCGAAACTGTGACTGACAACCCGTTCCTTAATTGCCGTATTATATTTCTCAGCTGGATATTCCATTCCATCTGATGTAATGATTGAATCCCCAAAATAGTCGTATCCGTCATGCGGTGGCTTGCAGCAAAGAAATTGAGTTTCTCTTTCCATATGACTCGGAATTTCCAGTGTGGAAAGAATATCGACCGTCTTCATTGCGAATGGAAGAAGTTCCTTCGCTTCCTGCTGCACTTCCTTTAGGATATTTGCAGTTGGTAGCTTTCCAAAACCTCCAAGAACAGGGTTTTCTCCGTGGATCATCCTTCCTCCAATAAGCTTCATTATCTTGTTGCCAAAGGCTTTCATCTGAAGCGCTTTCTGCACAACGTCTCCATACTCTGCAGCCATTGCTACTGCATTATCATAACCAAAGAAGTCAGGCAGCGCAAGGAAATACAGGTGAAGACTATGGCTCTCAATCATCTCACCATGATGCATTAGATGTCTATACTCATCAGTTGTCTTTGGAATTGTCACATCTAGGGCCTTCTCCAATCCTCGGAGGCTAGCATACTTGTGTGAAAGGTTGCAGATTGCACAAATTCTGGGAACAAGACTAAGTGCTTCTTCAGGAGTCTTTCCAACTACCAGTGTTTCAAAGAGTCGTGGTCCTTCCAGAATCTGAACCTCAACGTTTGTGATTCTGTTTCCAGAAATCTCTACCTTTATTCCGCCATTACCTTCAACTCTTGCGAGAGGCTTAATTATTATCATTTCATTCTTGGTCATGATTTCACCTCCGCTGTACTAGTCAATCCCTGAATGTGTTCCAGAATCTTATGCCCTCCAAAATTCCTAATCCTGCGCATTATGTCATCAAATGGAATGCCGAAACTCTCGAGCAACTTGAAATGCTCAGAGAAGTTTCCATCCGTATTTGGTCCCCAACAACCAACGCATGATAAGCCATGACTCGGGCAGGCTGAATCACAGCCGCCTTTTGTTAATGGTCCAAGGCAAAATCTGCTATCAAGCAAGAGGCAGCGATTCTCATTCAATTTGCATTCATGACAGACTGGATGTCTGGATTCATCAGGTTCTGCACCATGGATGAGCCGTCCAATCAAGGCCATAGCTTGATGCTTGCTAATGGGGCAACCAGGAAGATAATAGTCGACTGTAACAACTTGGTCTATGGGGGACGCTTCAACTGGCTCGGTAATGAACTCAACATTTCCATACACTTGTTTGAGCCTTTTATTGAAACTTCCATCACCCACAAACATTGATTGGGGTCCACCTGAAACGGCACAGTTTCCTATGGCTACTACAACTTGTGTGCGTTTTCGTATTTCCTTTAGATGCTCTCTCTCTTCCTCGGTACTTACGCTTCCTTCGACAAAGGCCACATCTAGATTCTCTTCCACTGGATTGGAAGATGCCATTACGAATGATTTGATATCTACTGCGTTGAATAGATTCAACAACTGCTCCTCTGTGTGTATGATTAGAAGCTGATCCCCTGCGCATCCAGTGAATCCATAAACACCTACTTTAGGCTTGGTGATTTGCTTGGCTAGTCTGTTAGGCATTTTAGATCAACTCCCTGAAATGCAATGTATCCCAATATGTGAAAACCGGGCCATCCATACAAGTGTAGATATGATCCAGTGCGCAATGGCCACATTTGCCTATCCCACACCTCATTCTTCGCTCCAAGGTCATCTGAATCATGTTCTTTGGAATTTTTAGTTTTAGAAGCTCTTGAATGACATATTTATACATCACAGGAGGGCCACAGACTACTGCAGTTGTTGTAGTAGGGTCGATCTTTGGAAGTTGCTTGAATAACTTGGTTACTACACCGACATTCTCCGGCCAGGTTCCCGATGGGTCTTTGTCGACTGTATAGAAGCAATCAACATCAGTCCGCTCCTTTATCTGGAAGAACTCATTCTTAAAGAGAAATTCATCAGGATTTCTTGAACCATATAGGAAATACAACTCATCGAATTGATCCCGGTTGTCCAGTACATAATAGAGAATTGAACGGAGAGGAATGACTCCTAGTCCTCCAGCCACAATGATAATGTCTCGTTCGACCATTGGCTCAATCTTGAAACCATTTCCATATGGTCCTCTGACATAAATGACATCATTGTCTTTCTTCTTGTAGAGGGCTTCTGTCACTTTCCCTACTCTTCTAATACCCATCTCAAGAATACCTGGTCTACTAGGAGTTGACGAGATGGAAAAAGGAGCTTCACCTACACCCGGTATTGACAACATGGCAAATTGACCAGGCTTGTATTTGAAGGACATCGCTCGTTCCATGTCAATGAAACGTATCTGGAAGAATCGGTGATCCTTTATGAGATCGTATTGCCGCACAATTCTTGCAGGTTGTGGTTGGAAGGGATTCTCTGATTCATTGATAAGCGTCATTACTTCTTCACCTCGCAACTTGTTAATGCCTCAGAGACCGTTATAACATTGATATCAACCGGGCATGTTCCGACACAACGTCCACAACCTACACATCCAGGTTTTCCATATTCATGGGCAAAAGCTTTCAACTTGTGAGTATACCAGAGCTTCAGTCTATCAGCTCTTGAACCTCTGAAATTATGCCCTCCTGCAACTAGACTATAGTCAACGAACATACAGCTATCCCAAGATCTTTCCCTTCGCCCTGAT
>JBHLQM010000032.1:0-3508 GCA_048884785.1 Candidatus Thorarchaeota archaeon
AATAGAAATATCATGAGGGGTGCCGCCAACATACTTTTTCAACCATGGTCTTTCCATATCTTTCTCTCTCCATACTTGCTGTCTTGTCTTGGGAGCTGGTATTTGTACGACATTTATCGTTTTTGCTAGAAAAAGGATTTTTCTTCACTCCAGAAAACCCGAAATTATCTACTCCTCGTTTTGCCTTTTTGTGGACTCTAGCCATTTTTCACTATGAACCCATAGTGATTGTTCATAATGGTCAAGGATTCAAACTAAACTGCATTCAGTTCCCAGTCTAACAGGTAACGTTTATTTTCTGAATCTCGATATCTGAACGAGAGCAGCAAGCGGTAGCAATGGGATCGGTATCGTCATTGTCATCAATGCAAGGAAACTCATTATTAGAAGTGTAGCGGCGGTTGTTCTGAGAACCTCACCCCTGTCAATCTTCCCCCCGAGAAATAGCCAGAATCTTCTCACAACAACTGCAGAAAGCATAAACCATACTATTTCAAACAAGAGGTAGAATAATAGCATCGAAAAGCTGCCCATCAAAGGTAACGAAAACTCAAGAGATGTCTGTCCCCTATATGGATATGCTCTCCATGATAGCACTCCTAGCGGTGTTGAAACCAAAATGGACCAATCCGCAGGACTAAAGGCTGGCATGTAAAGTTGGATTGCTGATGGGAGTAGCATACATAACACTAATGGGACAATAAAATGCTCCTTGGTATCCCAAGCAAGGTTGTAGGGTTCAAGATAAGTAGTCCGTCTAGCTCGTTTTGTGAGAATCATTGAAAACACCACACATCCAGAGATGATGAGGATGATGGAGCCAACTGTCATAATCAGAAGAGGAGTGTTCTTTGGTTCAGGATCATTATCGTAGCTTCCACCTACTGGATACCAGCCATACCCGATATAATCATCCCACAAATTGCCAGTCCAAATATTTCCTTGACCCCAATCATCAGCATGCCATTGTACATTTGCAAAAAATGAGTTTCTGCGAATTGTGTTATTGTCGCCCGCGACCCAAAGTCCATATGCATTATGATGAATGGAATTGGTTTCAAGAGTGCAATTATTCTCCTCTGTCCCTAGGTTGAAACCAACACCGTTATTATACACGGAATTGCTATCCGCAATAGTATTCTTGGCGCTCCATAATGCTATACCTGACGCGGAATTATCTGACAAAGAATTGTTGACTATCAACCCATAAGATGAATTACTGATGAAAATACCTTCATTCTCATGACTTTGTATAGTATTATTCCTAATCTCAAACTCAGTACTCTCAAAAACTGATACTCCTCCAGATGCGCTATGCCCCCCAATCAAATGGTTCGACATTATCAGGAGATGGTTTGTATATTCAGCTAAGAACTCCCGGGTATTATTGCTCATTAACCGAGAATTTGAGAGAATGAAGGAGGTGCAATTTATTATACGTAGCCCTCTCCATTCTGCAGATACGTGACATCCATCGATCCGACAGAAATCCGAGTCATCTATGAAGACGGCATGAGCCTGAGAAGATATAGTTGAGTCGACAATTAGACCATTCGTGACATTTCGAAAATAAACACAAGATTCCCGGGATCCAGGATTGCCAATAATATCAGCGTCTAGAACACAATCTTTGATTTTGAAGAACGCATCCGTATCTGTAATGTTGATGCATGCCTCGTTTGCAGAAATGAAGAGGTTTTCGATAATGTAGGGATCACTCTCAGTGCCGTTCCCAGACCATCCCTGAGATATGAAGTCTAGATTTCCTGAGATTCTTATTGGGGCATGAGGTGTAATATTATTCAAACACCAGAAAGGAGAGTTTCTCGAAATTGAGTTTGCGGAGCTGATTGCAGGAACATAGTCCAGCTGATTCATCAGTGACAGTGCAAGAAGAAGACAGGTTACACAGATATAGACTTGGTGTTTGACCCCCAATCAGAATCCCCAGCAATGTTCAACACGAAGTCTGATAAGGATTACTCAATATTATGAAGAAAAAAGCCTCATTATCATTGTCAGTCTTTACTGCCTTGATTATTTACTCACATCCACCATGCTTCAGTGTTAGGAAGTAGAAGACATAACCATCTTCGAAGACCTCATGAATACTAGAGGTATGATAGAACTCGGATAAGTAAGCCCTTTACTTCTGTTGCCTGCTTCTATCCTCATGAAGTTATTGACAGCTCCAAATACACAGCAGAAACGCAGAGGTGGCATACAGCCACTTATGCTAGTGCTTCGCACAATGCACCTATCTGTGAACACCCTCTGGACGTAGATAATTCAGGGTCCCCCCAGAATACTCCTAGAAAAGGGATTCTGATTATAGGTGAAATGCTTCCCGAAGGATTACTCGTAGAGTCTGTACAATGAGCTTTCTAGCATTAATTCCCTCATCTGAAGATTCCGCCATTGCTTCAGAGACCATCTTCTGTATCTCTTCATCGCGACTACCAATCTCAAACAGAACACCTGTGAATGCGCCAGTGAACAACTTCTGAGCCCTCAGCATTGGCCCAATGTCTTTCCCGAAATCTTCATACCAGAGCATCTGAAATCTGGCAAGCGAATCACAGGTCATTCTATCACTCTCTAGTGCCTCTGATAGTACATATGATGCGATTCTGGCAGCTCTCATAGCATAGTGTATGCCTCCGCCGGTCAAAGGGCTCACCATTCCAGCGGAGTCCCCTACTAATAGGCAGCGATCTACGTATGTCTGTTTTACAGTTCCTCCGGTTGGTACTATTGCCCCTCTCACATTGCGTAGGTCTGGATCCGCTGGCAGGAGACCATCATCCTTTAGCATCTTTATGAAAGAATCAAATCTTCTAGGAAGCCCTTGAGAATGGGTCCCAATGATTCCAAGACCAACATTAATTGTACTACGCTTTGGAAATATCCAGCCATAGCCGGGCATTCCCCCCAGATTGGCATAGAAATGATAGTCCTTGTCGGTTGAGTACACTTCTTCAATGAACGATTGCTTCTCTGGAATCTCAACAACTCTGCATGCAGATACTGCGCTACTTGGCCATCGATAGTGTAATCCCAGCTGCCTGGCAATTAGGCTTCCTACGCCATCAGCTCCTATTACGGCTTTAGCATGTATCGACTCACCCCCCTGAAGCTCAAGAGTCGCCTTGTTGGAATCTACTGTTACTGATTTTGCTCTCTTTCCAGCTAACGAAATCGCACCTTCTTCAAGAGCTGACTCAAAGAGAGCATTATCAAAATCAATGCGAAGTGCTACAGCCATATCCACTCGTCCGCGGAGTGCAATCTTTCTATTGGGTGAGTGTAGGATCCCATTCTTGCAGATTCCCTGAAGGAATTGTGTTTCTTTTTTCTTCAGATAAGGAAAATCGTTGAGAATTTCATATGAGAATCCACCTCCACACGGCTTATCGCGAGGGAATTCTTCTTTATCGATTAGTGCAACCTTATACCCCTGCGCAGCAAGATATCTCGCTGCAGTAGATCCAGCCGGACCTGCACCAAC
>JBHLQM010000032.1:3608-36219 GCA_048884785.1 Candidatus Thorarchaeota archaeon
TTATCGATTAGTGCAACCTTATACCCCTGCGCAGCAAGATATCTCGCTGCAGTAGATCCAGCCGGACCTGCACCAACAACTGCTATGTCATACATTTACTTGCACTGTCTTCTTGTTCCGTCCCGGCTCTTTAATAGTCTTAGGCAAATGAAACCATCAGATGTATATAGGTGCAACCATGATTTCGCATCAGAATGAGTAGCACAAATAAGCCGCCTGTGCAAGATGAAAGAGTCTCACTCAGGAAGGTCATCTCAAAAATAATCACCTACAGGAGAACCATCAGGATAAGAATCAACGAAGACGAAAGGCTTGATAGATTCTTGCATATTTTCTCAACATTCGTATTTGCCATTAACATAGTTCTCATTGTGTATGCACTACTTTCATTGACATCACGGATGCTGATGAGTGGAGTTCCCTTGGTTGATTCATTGCCAATGGCATTCTATATCTTGCCGCTGATGATTTTCTTACCACTTATCCTTCTTGCATATTACCGAACACGGTCTGCAATTCTCGCAATAGCCATTCTAGTAATTTCTGCCGTTGTTTTTGGCATCATTTCTGGTCTGATAAGGGGCTTTATTGTCTTACTGATACTCAATATTTCTGCTGTGGTTATTGTATTTGTACTAGGTCGCTTTCGTTCCAAATACTCAATAAGAAAGATTGGGAAACGAGGAATTGCATGGCTGGTTTTTCTGAACTCTCTTGGACTTATGTTACCAATTTCAATCTATATTATGGGACAGGTTCCTATTGCAACCGTTTCATCCTCTGAAGAGCCTACGATATTTTTGGAGATGCCGCTCGGGGCGTTTGAATATTCTTATGTCAATATCACCCCCACAACAGCTATTTTGGATGAATTCAGCTTGAGCTCCTTCGGCATTGACTTGCGTGTCTTGGCAGGGGATAACGAATCCATCAATCGTCTCATTCTCTGGCTAGATGCTCTCGAATCGAACAGCATCCAATATAGAATCACAATTTCCACCAACCGGGAGGCACTTGATTCCTTTGATTCGAATCTACTTGGGTCAACAAGCCTGTTTGAATCACTTTACGAGCTTTACTGGTCCACTCTTGAAAGAATTCTGACTTTGATGGAAGAAATGTCAATTCCGGCAAATCATCATCAGTTTGTATTGGATATGAGGCTATCACAACTGGAATGGGAGCTCTTAATGTCGAAAACTCGGAATGTTGATCTGTTGGGATTTAGCAGTCTTATACGCGAATCTATCGATTCCATTTCTAAGGATGAGCTTTCGTCAATAGTAGAGAACGGAAATGAGATTGTCAGTAGCCAAGGTATTTCACTATCCTATAGCCTTGAGGGATTTGCGGTAGACGACCTCTTGGATAATGATGCAACAATGATGACATTTTGTGGTGTCACTTCTGAAACTCTCGCATCCTCAGCGTCTACTCTCGAGATATTTTGTGATAGAACACGCTACTCATATTCAATGTCAGGGGATGTTGGGGAATATCTTGTCTATGCTTACTCTCTTTCGCCTGCGATAAGCTCTATTCGTCTTGGCACAATTGGTCTCACGAACGGACTAGACCTAAATCCATCACCTGTATACCAGGAACTGGACGAATTGGCCATGGACATTGTTATTGCTTCTGGTAATGGTGTTGCTGAAATTGTTCTATCATCTCTTCCATTTCTTATCTCCACCTATGGTGAGAATGGTCCAACGCAATTGAAATCGGAAATTGAGTCCATTGGGATTGTAGAAGTTACATACACGTTTAGAGTCTACGCTTTCCGTGCAGTAATAATGGCAATTGATTCATTTGATTCAATCATGCTCTAGGCGATTTCAGATAAACCTCAAAGACTCCATTCCATATTTCACTATCTTTTGCCGGCTTTATGAGAAGATCGCCTCCTATATTCACAGCCTCTGGTTTTGCAGGGCTTTTCTTCCAAATGTCACTAAAAATCAATGAGTGAACATTCGTTTGAAAATCCTCTGTGACTCGAGAAATGCTGTTTTCTATATAGGCAGCATCGATTCCAATTGACGACAAATCCGCGGTTGTTCTAAACATTCTTTCTTCATTCACTGCTCCAACAGATTTGTCGAAACTATAACCAATTCCACCTACAAGGTAAAAAGTTGCCTGTGGGACTGACGGTTGCTCTCCGACGGAAAGGATATTGTTTCCTGAGAGAAGAAGATATTCCGGGGCTGCGACATTAAATGGGATTGATGCTGCTTCTGCTGATACTTCATCAAGTTTCAAGTCCTTGGCTAGGAACCAATCAAGTGTCCGAACTTGCTGCGCAAAAAGAAAAGGAGTGAAATCACCAAAGTGGATGATATTCTTGGCTTTACGCAGAATTACATCAACTGTTTTCTGGCAACTCTTGAGAAATATCATCCGCTCCTCTTTTGACTCGAGTCGTTTATTGGCTGCGGCAACAACTTTGAGATAATCTAGATCTCTGATTTTCGATAGGATGGTGTGGCTCAAATATGTGTTTTCTGGACTTTCAAGAAAACCATCTTTCTTGGCAATGGCTGAGGGTAGTTCATTCTGAAAGAAAATCTGTCTCGGATCCTTTATGCCCTTCTGTTTAAAGAAAATGCCAATATCCAATCCATGTGTTGGTACATCAGCTAGTTGTCTGACAAATGGGCCCTCGGGCACAATCTCTCTTGTGATAGTCTTCTGGTACAATTGAGAGTATTTTGAAAACACATCTGTCTTTGACATAATCACACATCCCGAAGATATGGAATTACAAGTGCATGTTCTATTATCTCTTAGGGTGATAAGCATGTAGGACAATTTGTATTCGATTTCTACCCTACAACTATCCGCAACCTATAAAGGGTCAATGTCTAGGGCTAAATGCTCAATCTGAATCATTATTGTTGGGTGAACTGCATGGAACGGAAGGAAAAGGCCAAAGCTGCAGCAATATCAGGATTAATAGTATTCATAGGTTCGATGCTGTTTCTTCTCCCAATACCCGGCTTTTACCTGTTGTCTCTCATACTCATGTTCATTGGAGTTGTTTTGATTGGTATGGGAGGTGCAATCCTAAAGGGATTCGACAAATCAATGGATGTTCCTGAGGAGGAATGCTATCACTGTAAAGGGCGTGGAAAAACCGAAGATGGTGCCATTTGCCCACGATGTGGTGGCACAGGAACTGCCAGACCAGATGACTACCAATAGGCAATAGAAGAGATGCACATATTATGAAGCCAATCATTATTGGTCATAGAGGAGCACCTACGCTAGCAACTGAAAATACTATAGAATCGTTCGTCATGGCAATCAAATTGGGTGCCGACATGATCGAGATGGATGTACATGAGTCTGAAGATGGTCATTTGATAATCCTGCACGATGATGATATTGCCCGTGTTTCATCACAGCAAGGTGTAGTGTCAAAAATGAGCCTTTCTGAAATAAAGGAAGTAACTCTACTTGGAGGTGAAAGGATTCCAACCCTTGAGGAGGTTCTTGAATTAGCTAAAGGTACAGTCAAAGTAGATATTGAAATCAAAGTACCCGGAGTTGAGAAGAAAGCCCTTGATTTAGTATATCACCGGAGAATGCTGAAAGACACACTTTTCTCCTCCTTCTCAAACGAGATAGTTCAGGAAATTAGTTACCTTGAGCCAAATGCAGAAACCGCGTTGATTTATGAACAACCTCTGGAACATCCAATTGAAGATGCATTAGAACTAGGAGCTTCTGCAATCAATCCTCTTTTTCTTCTCCTTGAGCCAGGGGTTGTTGAATACGCCCATACAAATGGATTGAAGGTTTATCCTTGGGGTGTCAATTTCGAGAGCATGATTTATGAGATGGTTCTCATGAATGTAGATGGCATTATCACTAACGAGATTGAATTATGTAAGAAGGTGCTAATGTCAACTTAATGTGTGATTTGAATCATTCTTGCTGTTTTCTACATTTTCAAAGCAAATAAAGACTGCATTGACTCCGCAGGTAGGAATACCGTACCTCTCGGAGCCAATGTACTATACATTATCTATATTTACTGAACAGGCGCCTGGTATTCTTCCTCTATAGCCTTCAATGCCTGATCCACGCGAGTGAATGAGAACCCAGATTTGAACATGCCCAGGCGGAATCCAGATATAAGCCACCCTACTGGTAGCATTATTTCGAGTCCTGAAACCAGAATCACAACAAATGTAATTACCAGTGACATCTCAAGAGCTGTTGGGAATGCTGAAAAAATAAAGAGTACATATGCTGCAATCAACGCACCAAATGCAATTCCAACAATGGCCGTCATTCTTAGAATCATGCCTTCTAGCGGATTGCCTGTATCTTCAACCTCTCCAGCTAGTCCGAGATTCAAGGACAGTACCAGAACGAAGCTTATAGCGTAGAGAGCAAGCATGATCGATGCAGCCGTGAGTGCTTGATGTGCCACTCCCTTAAATGCTGATGCAATTACTGGGATAAGGAATGAAAACAACAACGTAATTCCGCTAATAACATCCCTGCTTCCTGCCTTGTGGCCATGCCCATATCCGACAACTGCAACATTTCTGACAATAAGTGCTAGGATAGGCAAAACCATGACTGTTGGCGCTTGGATTGCCATTGGAAATGCAGGAAAGAGCGCGACATTGAACCAACGGTTTGTTGGCCATATTGCTGCTGGCCCGCTTCCAAAAAGACCGAGCATGAAGAAGAGGAACATCAAAGAGAATAATATCGTTGTCACCATTGTGAGAATAGGCTGTGAATAGTATGTGAATCCTCTAATCTTTGTTTCGACCATCAGAAGAATCTGTGTCACGATTATTGCCATGAATGGGATTATCACGAATTCTGCTATCGAGAAAGGATATACTGACATTGTAATTGATGATACAACAAGAGGTAGACCCGTTAAAACATCCGTGCGTCCCATATACACTGCACCGATGAGAAACAGTACTCCGGAAACACTCCATGTTATTGGAAGTATCCATCCTGCAATTACATCAGAAATACCGGTTCCAGCTTGGCTGACCCCATAAAGGCCAAAGGCTGCAAGAAATGCTGAGAACCACTTAATCCCACCACTGACAAGATCATCACTGATATGAGCGGCTTTCAGTTCCTTTCTACCAAGTCTCGGACCCTGAAGGACCCATAACAACAGAGATGCGATAAATGCCCATACAAGATTATAATTCATGCTCAGTGGGGTTGCCAGGGGCGTCCATAAATTGCCCCATGAACTAGTAAATAAGTTTGATAGAACTGCATATCCTCCGATGAGAAAAGTAACTACACCTGAGAACCCGAAAGCAAATTTTGCCTTTTCCGTGCTCCGTGCATATTCCCTTACAGAATCAATGGGTGACCACCAGAACATAATAGTCATGAACTGTCCAGCAATTAGCATAATATATGCCAGATAAACGAGTATCGGATTAATGAAATAGCCAATTGCAAGAACAGGGAAGAAGAAACCATTCAGGATTGTTGCTAGAAAACCAATCCAGCCTTTGGAAGCATCCGTGTATATAATTGAGAACATCTGCCAGAACATTACAAAAACAACTGATACTGACGCTCCAAAAATAACATAGCTTTGGATTGCAGTGACAGTAGTCCAGAAATAACCGCCAACGACGATCAACCCAGTAGTAAGAAGTCCTACAATGGCCGCAACATATCCTACCTGAATAAATGCCCCGCTTACCTTGATTTTCAACTCTTTTGAACCAAGCATCTGGAGTATCAATCCAATTGACAATAGACCCAGAAATGCGGCAGACAGTAGGAAGTACGTTTCGCTCGTGATAGTTGATTGAGGTAAATTAGGCAACCTAATGAGTGGCAAACCTCCACTCAGAAGGAGTCCAATAGCCCCAGCAACCAGACCGAAAAGGCCACCAATTCCTGAGAATCGACCTACTGGATCATAGGATGTGCCATCTCTTCTTTTTTGTGAAAACACTCCTGGTATTGAGAAATCCTCAGCCATGACTTAATACCTCGCTATATGATAGTCAGCGTTGAACTCGCTACGATTCGGGAGGGTATATATCCGTATCGGAGTACGCTTGCAGGTCTTCCATCCATGCATACTATACTAAGTAGCTTTCGATTTCAGATACCAACAATAGTATAAGGTCATAGTTTCGACGAGTGGATTGGTGGTACTAATGACAGCTGATTTTGAGCTGATAGTCAATGGCAAGAAAATATCTATGAATGAATTCGTGAGCAATATTGTTCATGACATTGCTGTAGCTATTCTAAAGAACCTTCATGGAGCACAGTTGGAGAGAATTAGCAAACTAGAAATATCATGAGTTTGTATTCCTCTGAATACAATGACGCATGAGTGTTGGAACAAGAAAATTCTATGGGTGAATCTCGATAGTCTTCAAACCAGGACTGAGCAATTGGATCTACATATCTATGAGCGGTTCATTGGTGGAAAGGGTCTCGGCGCATATCTATTGTATAAATACTCCAAGCAACTCATTAATCCCCTAGATCCACAGAATATCTTGATTCTTCTCAATGGTCCTATGCAAGGATTGCCCGGACCGACGGTTGGCAGATGGTCTGCCGTGACCAAGTCACCCTTGACAGGATTATATATCGATTCACATTGTGGAGGACCAACTGGTCGAGATATCAAGAAAGCTGGATATGATGCTATATGTATACAGGGGAAAGCAGCATTACCTACCATCATACTCATCGACAATGATATCATCACATTTGAAGATGGATCCCAATATTGGGGCAAAGGAGTATACGAAACTACAGCTAATCTTCATGAACAATATGGAAACGATTTTTCTGTTTACACAATTGGACCTGCGGGGGAAAACCTTGTCCTCTTTGCTACTGCTAGCTGTGAGATTGCACACCAAACCGGCAGAGGCGGCATTGGTGCAGTAATGGGATCCAAGAATTTGAAAGCTGTTGTGATCAGAGGGACCAATGATATTCAGGCATTCGATATTGAAGCGATGCGTGATGTTAACAAGGAATTCAATTCCAAGTGGCGTAAGCTGGAGATCGATTTTAAGAAGTATGGAACTAGACATCTTGTTGAGCTGGCAAATCAATTTGGGCAGTTTCCGGCTGAAAATTGGAAAAATGGATTCATGGACGAGTATGCGAATCTTGATCATGTTCTAATGGACGAGAATTATGGACTGGGGGCACATTACTCATGCCCTCATTGTGTAATTCGCTGCACTCATGCATTCAAATCGTCAGACCCAAGAACCTCTTCTCAGGTAGAGTCAATGATTGAGTACGAAACCCTGGGTCTTCTGGGTGGCAATTTGCTCATCTCGGAACCGACACACGTGCTTCAACTAAACTACCTTTGCGATGATCTTGGGCTTGATACAATAACAACTGGCAGTGTGATTGGATTTGCCATGGAAGCATTTGAAAAGGGCATTCTAACTCGGGCTGATTTTGGATTTGATGTGAATTTTGGAAACGTTGAAAGCGCAATCAAGCTTATAGAAATCATTGCAAAGAGAGATGGAGTTGGAAACACTTTATCAAAGGGTGTGAAACAAGCATCAGACATCATTGGAAAAGGTAGTGAAAGTTTCGCAGTTCATGTCAAAGGGCTTGAAGTAGCCGCATGGGATCCGAGAGGCAGATTGGGACAAGGCGTCCTCTATGCAACAGCAGATGTGGGAGGTAGCCATTTACGGGGGTGGCCTCCAACCTCTGACCCTCCAAATCGCTCTGTGGTGGATTTTGTAGAAAAGCTGATTCCTGGAAGAGTTGAGAAACTACTCAAAGATACCTTTGTTATTTGTCATTTCACAAATCGACTGCCACTTACTCTGGAACAGATGACTCGAATGTTTAATGGAGCATCCGGATTGAGTTATACAACTGAAGACATGAAGCAGGTTGCTTTTCGTATTGAGTCATTGATAAGGATGTTCAATATTCGGGAAGGTCTGAAGAGAAGTGATGATTCATTGCCTCAGCGGTTTTGGGAACCACAGACTCATGGACCAAGGAAAGGAATGCGTGCTTTTGTAAGTGAGGAAGATATGCACGCCGCTATTGATAGGTATTACGAGATTATGGGGTGGGATTCTGACGGGATGCCAACCGAGAGAAATATTCGGGAGCTCAATCTTGATGCTATATAGATTACTCAAAGATTCTTGTCTTGAATTCCCTTCTAAGTAAAACCTCTTTATGATGCTCGTTGAACTGTGTGCTTCTGAAGATTTCGATGACCTCTTCTCGTCGTTCTGAAACTAGCGCATCCAAACAGCTAAGATTTCTTTCTTCTGCAATCTCTACGCACTTATTCAACATCTGCAAACCTAGATTTGTGGATTCCAGCTCATCCTCAATCTCAAAATGCTGCACAAATCCCACTTTTCCCAATGAAGGATCTTGCCCAATATCCAAGCGCAATGCTGCCACGACCATCCCTTCTGTGACTGCAACAACGAACATGGTTTCTCTTGCCATGCCACTTGCAGATGGCGTCAAACGGCTAGATAGATTCTGGAAATCCATTCCTTCTCGTGCATAGAACTCTTTGAGTGCCTGTCTATCACGGGCATCTGCTAATCTGACTTCTATTGGCAATTCAAGAATCCTCACATTAGTACCTATCTTTACATTCCATTTCGATTACAAACATTTTGGTTCTTTTTTTTGGCTATTTCCAAAGAGGATATTACGGTTTCTGGTCAATATTAGCTTGGATGGAGCTATACAAGTTGACACTGTCAAAACCCGATGACCAACCTGAAGGCTTTCTACTTCTCCTTATCTTAGGAGTCTCCTTCATACTCATTATAGCTGCACTGTCACTTGTGTACATGCTTGCCGCACTCGGTTAGCTCATTACTTTATACAGGTCTCTCATTGATTTCGTGAATTCGCTCTCAGGATGTCTCAATGTCACAATGTATCTACTTCCAGCTTCGATGAGAAGCGGCAAGAGTGGTATTATTGTTACCACTTTCGCTTTGAACTTGCTCTCGACCTCAGCAATAATGGCCTTGTTCTCATATATTGAAGGCTTTTTGTTGATTATTATCCTTATATCTGGTACCTGAAGCTTTCTGGCAACGCTCAACGTAGCTGCAGTTCCAAGTAAATCCTGCTCATCAATTCGTGCGACTACAAAAAGATAGTCTGCGGTTGCCATTGAAAGAAGGGTTTCCCTGTCAAGGCCGGGATGAGTATCAATGATAAGATAATCAAGATCCTTTTGCTTGATGACATCAGTAAATCCATTTCTTAGATCACTTACTTCGTAACCTTCCCGTAGAATTCTGGTTATGTCAGTTGCACTCATTGAGCTGGGAATTAGAAACAGCTTCCCTTGCTTGATTCCCAACTGTTCGGTCATGTCCAAGCATGTCTGTCCAATATCACATTCTCCTCGGAGGTAATCATTTAGGGTATACTTGATCTTCTTTCTACCCATACCAAAGATGACATGAATTCCTGGAGATGCCATATCTGTATCCATTACAGCTACTTTCTTTCCCTCTAGTGCTGCGGTCGCAGCTAGATTCGCTGCGATATTCGACTTACCTGTTCCTCCACGGAATGAGTGAATGCTAATTATCCGGCCTGTCATGTTCTAATCTCCGCAAATGTTGCCAAGTCACATAGTTGCCAAGTTTTCGTAGAATCTCGACTATACGTGAAGGCTGAATATTGGACATCTCAGATATCTCTCTTACGGAATATCCTCCTGTACAATATTTCCATATTCTATCTAAAGTATCAAAGTCCCTCTTGGGTATTCCTATTACCTCTAGGTATGCAGTAAATCTCTCATCTCTTTCTCCAATCACAGGGAAAAGCTGCACTACCTGAACTGCTCCCCACATAACCAAATTGGCAATTGCCTCAGTCGTTGCAACCTCGCTTAGATTTGTTATTTCTTTGATTTCAAAAATAGTTCTATTTCCATCTGTTGCTCGAACAATAGCAAGAATATCTGCCAAAGCTCTGGAGGGAAGGCCTCCTGAAACTCGATTGAAATCATCCATTACTTCATTCAGAGAAGGAGTTGATACAATAACGTCAAAGTCATAGAAACCCATTTCTTTCTCTGGCTTCAGGGGGTATACCTTTTTCATCTCACCGAAGTCTAACCCATCCACTACTTTCAGAAATGAATCGATTGCAGCGTTGAGATCCTTTGGTGCGGCTTCGTTTTTCGCAATATAGGTTGATATTCCGATGCCTTTGATAGGATACATGTAGAACGAGGTTTTTGGCTCAAGGGACGAATGTGTAACAAAGCAAGGATTTACAAAATCCTTTGATTTATCCAGATGGTCAATGCGATCTAAAACTGCTTCAAGTTCATAGGTTCTCAAGTTTGAAACAACAATAAATCCGTCGTGTGTGATTAACGCTCCTCGGAATATCAGCGGAGATGACTCAATTTCTGTTAATGCCAGTTTCAGAGGTCTTAATGTGTTTATAGGAAGAAGCCCTGTCTTATAGCGTCGTGCAATTCCTGGAATACCGTCGAATTTCTGTAATGTGACTTCAAGCATCTCTGTAAACGAGTAGAATTCCTTGACACTAACTACATCATTTCTTAGCTGTGAGTAGAATTTGCTTACAAATTGATCTGAAAGATTCTGCAATATTGCTCGATAGATTTCTTCGCTATCCTCCATCGCTATGAGGGCAATGAAATATAGGTCTCCTTTTTTTTCCCATACAAACTTATTCTGGGCAAATGACATGACTTTGATTTGCTTCTTACCAACTTCCTCCGCAAAGGCCCCGAGCGCTGATAAGAAACCTGCAACAAGTTCGTCGAGCTTCTTCTCTCCACTTACACTGTAGTGAAATAGTGGAATGCCGCCTACTCGGAGGATTAGTATTTCCTTAACCACGCTCGACACCTAATTCCTGTAGAATAACGGAGAATTTCAGTTTTGCGTAGTCTTCTTGGCTACAAACCAGTCACTTGAACCGTGTTCCATTCTACTTGATCTCCGAGTTTCTCAAGCAGATCGTACAACCGTTCAGATGTTACTCCAAGTTTTTCACTGACCTCTGGGATAGAACGTGTTCCATTACAGAGGGGGATTGCCCTCCGAAGAAGCTGATAATCCTTGCTCGGAAGTCCGATGAGATCAAGATAGGCATCGAATCTCGAATCACTTTCTTCCATCTTGGGACACATTCGAGAGATGCTTAAGACGCCCCAAATCACCAAATATTCAACTGCTTCATAGGCTTCATCCATTTCAATACCAAGTTCTTGGCTTATCTCCATGATTGGTTTTCTTCCATCAATGGCATCCAATACTTTTGTTCCCGTGCCACCAAAATCCCTATGAAAGTCATCAAGTAGACCACCTCTTGTAATTGCTATCTGCAGAGCCTGTTCTTTTATTGAGGGGATGACGTATGAACTCAAACTGCCTGTTATCAAGAGTATCCCTTCATAGTACACCAAGGCTCGTTCAACATCACTCGAAAAATCAGTGTAGGCATCTTCAATGGGAACATCATATTTGATTTCTTTTTGATATTTAATCTGGAATTTCCTATTCAGGTCTTTGAGAACGGTTCTTAATACTTTCTTTGGGGCTTCGCTATCTACAAGAAGTATCGAAATGACTTTCGATTCGCCATGCTCATACATGATCTCAGACCCTTCAAAGGAAAGACTTTGAACAGACCGTTCTCCAAACTCACTGGCAAAACTGGTGATGGCAGACAAGAATCCTGATAGAAGTTCATCAAGCTTGCGTGTTTCGTCAACTGAATAGTGGAAAATGGGTACACCTCCCTCAGTGATTACCATGAACTCTTGAACACGTAGTCGACCCTTCACTAGCTGAAAACCTCTGAGCAAACGGCTGAGATGCTATGAATTTAAAGTATGTAGTATGTTCGGTCAAATATCAGCGAAATATCCATATTGTTTGGAATATGCCCAACCACCACATCAATCGGTGAGAACTATGCTTGAATACCGAGAATTCCCTTATAGGAAATCAGCTTTCTTCCTTTTTCTGAGTCCAGTTATGGCATACTTCTTATTCATCATTAAGGAATTGGCCTTTCGTAGCCTACTGCCTTCTCAAGATATTCAGCATATATACTGGCTAGGGGTTGGTGCTGGTTCTGGGGCATTATCCCTTCTTTTTGTCAGTCTCACTCTTGATAGAATCCGCCACAATGCGGGTCTTCTTCTACTGGCAGGAATAACCCCCGTAATCATTGGTCTATTTGGTTTCATATCGGGAACCAATGGATTTTCCTCGGATATCATTGAAGCATGGATCATCTCTGTTTTTGTATGTGTGGCCTTCTTTTTGGCAACTTGGGTTAGCTACCTTAACAGGACAGTCATCGCAAAATATAGAGGACGAATATCTGGAACATTCATTTTCTTATCATTGCTGATAATGCTCATTTACACGTTAATCGAACGAGAGATGTACGGTTTTGGGAATCTGGGCTTGCCTTTAATGGAGATAATTTCCATCATTGCGGTTGCAATAGCTGCGGCTTTTAGACCTTGGAGATGGAAGGTATATTCTTTGGCTGTTCATGGCAACCATTATGACTATTTTGTACCCACTGCAATGCTCCTAGCAAGCCATATTCTCTGGTTCTTTGGAACCAAGTGGAATATTCAGGATGTCTTTGGAGCAAGTCATTCTGCATACATCTCTTGGAGTCAGTGGGCTGGTTATGCTCTCTATGAACCTTTGATTATTGCAATTGGTGCATTACTTGCGGGGATTATGGCTGATTCCAGAGGTAGGAAGACAACGCTTAATGCAAGCATTTTGCTGATGGGTCTCTTAGCCATATACAGTCCTTCTGCCTATAATTCCACTTCGCTAAGTCCCCTTCTAGTTGTTGCAGAGAGATTTGTTGAGGGATTCATAATAGGTATTCTCTGCCTGCTAATTTGGACTGAGCTTGGCTCTCCCAAGACAAAAATCCGCCGAATCTCTCTTGCCTGGTTCTTCTTTTTGGGATATGCATTGCTTCTCTTTGGAGTTGATCATGAGCTATTCGGACTTAGTATACCTCTAATTGTAGGTCAGCTTGGAGCCCAGACCTCCATTGTCATCTCACTGGTGGCATTGACTCTAGCCTCCCACATTCCAACAATTCTCGGCCGCGAGGTGGAGATGGAAGATTTATCGTTCGACTTCGACGACAAGCAGGTCAAGGCGACCGTTGATGCATTTGTAGGATCGGAGGACTTTGCATCAATTCGCAGTCAGATGGATTTGATTGACGGAACAGAAGATCTCAGCGATAGTGAATTCGACGAAATTGTCGGGAATGGTTTCGAACAAATGCTTCCATTAAGGCGCGTACCCGGGATTGGTCCCAAATTGGATGAAAAACTGAGAAAAGCTGGATATACATCTGCTGCACAGTTGGCCGGAGAAACTTCAGCTCGATTATCATCCAAGATAGATGGTTTGAGTTTGGATCGTGCTGAGAAAATAATTTCGGACGCGAGAGCAACAGTCAAAAAAACAATGAAGAAGGGGAAGTAATTTCCCCTTACTTTGGTTTGTCCATAAGATTAGTCTTCTCGAGAATTTTTCCATCTGATGCGTGAGGTGTTCTGAATACGGAGTCTTGTCCCTTCTCCATCTCTCTTGCTTCTGCAGCAAGATTTGCGGCTGTCCTTAGCATTTCATGGCCCGCTGCTACTAATGGGATATATTTCTCTGGCTTGCTTTGCTTAAAGCAGCCATCAGTGGTTAATTCAGCCACCTGCTCAGCTAATACGGCTGCAACATGCGCTTTTGCGCGAGCATAAGGATTTGTAAATCCTGCCTCCTTCAGTGCCTTTCCAGCATCTACAGTTATTGCCGGGAATTCTATGGTCTTGCCGCTTTTTGCCGCTGTGATGGCTTCTTCTATAACATTGTGAATGACCCTCATGTATCCCGTTACTGCCAAAACTTTTAGCATATCTGAATTAAAGAGCACCATCTCCGTTGGGTCCAAAAATTCCTTTCGTGCGCCGATCATTGAATCAGCAGTTAGTATTAGGAAACCTTGCCCCTCGGGAGGATTAGGAATCTTCTTGCCTTCGTCATCCTTTTTGTATAACTTTTTACTTGAAGGCGCATCAGAAATGGTCAAAGCTGGAATTGCGGCATCCTTCAAAGCCTCCCTTGCCTTCGTTGGCCCTGGTAGTGCCGCATTTGGACTTACAACTATGGCAAAGGCAGGTTTGTATTCAAGGATGTACTTCACAGTATCATCTGCTGAAGCTTCATCCATCTTTGCACCACTTGTGAAAGATCTTACTTCGATATCGTCTCGTTCAGCACGTTCATCGAGTATGTACTCAATGAGTGAGGCTGCTCCAATGCATCCCAATTTTAGGATGCCTATTCGAATTACTTCCTCTCCTGGCATTTTAACCAGTTTTCGGAGAGTTCTATGTGATAGAAAACAATTGTGGTCAGCTGCTTTGCTAGGGCTTTGATTTGTATGGAACATATGCAAGTCCCGTTCCAGACAATAAATCTGCAGCCTTAAGCTGCTTCTTGCACATTGAGCATGTGAGAACTATCTTCGGGTCAACTGTTGCTGTTCCGCAAGATTTGCATAAAGGTTCAACGTCAAGAACTGCAAGGTCAGAGACTATTACCGGCTTCTGGCATTTTAGGCATTTCACTTCGGTGATATCATCCAGAAGCACTGTTTGGAATTGACCGCTGCATAGAGGGCAAAATACTGTATAGACCTTATATAATTCCTCTGAATTGCAGCTTGGACAATGCAGGGTGACTTCTACTTCGGAGCTGCCGCATTGACGGCATTCAATTCTCCGGCCATATGTTTTCGGAATTATCACACCTGCATCTTCCATATCCTTCAGGATTCTGATAATCTCTTCACGATCATTGCCCAAATACTGCTGGGCATCTGGGTAGCTGTCAATAGTGGAAAGCACATGTTGCGGTTTGATAAATGGGAGACGCCCTTCAAACATGTCTTGAACCAGCTTCCTAATTCCTGGTGTCATTAGGAGTCTGTCGCCAGAAGTTTCAAGGATGATTTCTTCAAGGGCATTGAAGGCTTTCTTCAATTCTTTATCCCAGTTGTCTGCAGAGAAATCAATTGTCGGAATTATTCTAAGTAGGTTTCTTTCAATCACTGCGGGGTTGTCATCATCATTTAGTAAAACAGCAATGCAATTAGGCGGCTCCATATATGAAACAATTAGACCGTTTGGGATTTTGGTATATCCAACTTTTGCCTCCATATTGACTCCGTGACCCATAAAGATGGTTAACGCTTCATCACTGGACAGATTCTCACCTTCCGGCCATGTTCTTCCAACAAATGGCCCTAGGTTGTCATCCCACCAGATTGCATACATGGCTCTTGGCATGATGTTTCGCTCCGACAGTTGTCATATTATATGGGCAATAGAACTTCGGTCTGACGGCCTTAATAGGATTCGTCAGACAGACTCAAAATCAGACAAGCTGATTCGGGAATCGAACCCCATTTTGACAAGTTGGATTTTAATGCACCTGAAACTTGAGAAATGTATGTATCTGCAACATCTCTGGTATGGACTCGATAATGACGAAGGTGGCTGGCGGGATGATTCCTCTCTAGAGAATGGCGAATCTCGAAACATACTCTGGTTCTATGTTCATGAAGGTTCCACTATCTATATTCTGCTGGTACCCTTTGAAGAAAAAACCTCCTAACTTGATGAAGGATGATTATAATATACAATTATAATCAATGGTTCAATCACTCTCCCACCGAAGACTATAAAACCAGACTCACAGGTTCGACCGCACACAATGCAATAAGATGACATAGGATGTTCCACAAATGTTCTCAAGACGAAAGAATTCCATCTTGTTTACTGCGATTTTAGCCTGGCTTGTCATCTCGCCACTCGCTCTAGTGCTATCTGGAGATATTTCAAATCAAGCGATAGCACGAGACTTCGCAATTGCAGAGATTTCCATTGATTCCCCTGCAGATCTCAGTTTTGAGAATGGTTCACGTGGAGAACAGATTGCTTGGAATGCAACAACTGAGAATCCAAAGAATTTCACCATCACTGAAGTGAATAGCGGTGAAACCTATGATTCAGGGAGTTGGGATGGGAGTCTAATTACAGTAGATTTGGATTATCTCTATGAAGAGAACCTGACTCATACTCTTCCTGTGACCTTCATCTATGAGTGTCTTGTATTCAACAGTAACAATGAGTCAATTTCAGATTCAGTCCAAGTACATGTTATTGCTGATATTCTTGCACCAATCATAATTACACCTGCAAATATGACATATGAAGCTGGCAGCTTCGGCCATACAATTACATGGAACATTACCGAAACAAATCCTCACATCTATAACATCACACGTTGGTCGAACGAAACAACGAGTAATTTCACTGTTCTCGAAGGTGGTGATTGGGATGGCAGAAATATTTCAATTAATGTGGATGGCCTAAATGCAACTCATTGGTACATTTTTGCGCTTTTTGTAAATGACACACTTGGATTCAATGCAACGAGTATTGTCAATGTAACGGTTTTTGAAGACATTACAGCACCTGTTATATCATCGCCTGAGGACATCTTCTACGAGTTCGGAGACCTCGGTAATGAGATTACTTGGTTCACCTATGATAGCAATCCTGCGAATTATTCATTACAGGTGATTGTGCTATACAATGATACGACCTATGGTAATCTTTCAGCCATCGTAGGTCCACCTGCAAATCTAACCAAAGTTCAATGGACGTTCAGCAATCCCGATGGATTGAATATCACTTTCGGAATTGATAGAATGTATCTTGGAAACTATACCTTTACTCTGACCCTATTTGATGACTTTGGCCGCAATTCGACAGATTCTGTGAATGTCACAGTCTACAAAGATATCAGAGCTCCTGTTGTAAATGCAACGCTAGATTTCTCTTATGAGGAGGGTTACACTGGCTACAAACTGAATTGGACTGCAGTTGAAAGCAATCCTCTAATGTACAACCTTACTCGAAATGGCGAGGTCGTTATGAATGGAACCTGGAGAGGTGAAGATCTTGAGGTTTCAGCTGATGGTCTGGCAGTTGGAATATATACATTCAATATGACACTCACTGACTACTTCAACCAATCCTCAATAACGCTGACCGTAGTAACTGTCACGCCCGATGCCCATCTACCAACCATTGCTGATGTTACTGTTATTGAATCATATACAACAATTTCGACAAACAATATCACTGTACAAGCATACCTATGGGACTTGAACAATTTGTCGAGCACTGTCATTGAGTGGCACACAGGCGATGAGTCAGCCAGTCAGGAAATGAACTTGACCTTAGAGGTGAACGATCTCTACGTGGCTAAACTTGGAGAGTATAGTCACGGACAGACTGTCTATTACCGGATTACTGCTACTGACAACTCTTCGGTTATGAATGTACAAACTACAGAATGGTTTGAGTATAAAGTTGAACCTATGAGGTCCGAAGGAATTCCGTTATTGCTGTGGGGTACAATGCTAGCATTAGGCGTATTGTCGTCACTTGCTATATTATGGTTATACTTCAGGACTAAAACTAGAGGTCGCTGATTCTAGAATTCTCAAAACCTTGTCAGGAATTTCCTCCCTGTTTTCATGTGTCATATGCAACAAAAGGACATCTGGACGCCTTCTCACTTCGTCTTGAAATGAGCCGCTTCTCAATTGGAGTGTGCCAATGACTCTTCCAGTATCTAGGCATCTTCTAACCTCCGAAGCAAATTGATCGCATTTTAATTCCATTGATGCTATCTCGTCAATAATAATCCATGAACGCTTTTCCCGTGCATCTACAAGCGCAGGAATTATGTATTGCTGAATGCCTTCAATATTCACTAAGTATTTGCCCACTCTGGGGCCTGATTTCAAATTGACATGGGCAAGCTGAGCAGTTTTCCCATCCAGTGTATAAATGGCAAATCCTACTCTCCTATCTGACTCCCTAATTTCCTCAGACCAGAATCCACATGCCTTCTCTTTTCCAAGATATTGAACCATCTTCTTTATTGCTGTTGTCTTGCCAATTCCTGGATTTCCCGTTATTAGAATATTCATTCATATTTCCCGCTTAGATTCAATGGGCTGGCTCCATCTTGTAATATCTAATGGCTTTTGACCGTGCGACATTTGCAATTGTTTGGATTGATGATTCCTCCAAAGGCTCGGCTTCTATGAATCCCTCCTTGACACAATCTAGGAGGAATCTCTCCCCTTTCTTAGTGCGAACAATTACTGTTGTGTATCCCTCATCAGAACCAATATTTCCACATGAGATATCCGCATGTTTGGCGGTCAAATCGTGACAATAGGAACAGGACTTGGCTGCCGCGTCGTTCAAATCAGCTACAGGCCATTCTTGATTGCCCTCTGATGTTGTAATAATGAATTTTCCTCCAGTAATTGCCATTCTGGTCACTGATTTAATATCTATACCATTTTGCTTCAGGAATAATTTTAGTTTCTCATAATCAAAAGACTCCATGCAGAAGAGACCTATCTTAACAATCTCGGTATCCTTGTCAATAGCAAGAAAGCCTGCTGGGTGTGATTGCAATCGATTCAATGCATCGATATTACATGCTGTTCCCACAACTGCAACTTTCGAATGTCCGTGTTCGAATGCGTCCATCATCCCGGCAACATTTGGGATATGAGAATAGATGGTTCCACCAGTATTCAGAACTTCTTCTTGTGTAGTTACTGTAGCGGCTCGAGGTAGCCATGGTTGTTCAGTGTGAACAGCAACCACACCTGCGTCAAGTGTCCTGTTTTTCAAACCAGCTGCAATGAGTGATGAAGCCACTCCTCCATCTTGTTGCTTCCCATTTCCTTTCACTCTCTTTGCACGCCAAATACTCATGTATTCGCCAATCAGATCGCTAAATAGGGTAAGTGATCTTGGGCACATGGCATAGCATATCCCACATGACGTGCATTTGCCGGTTAGCTGAGGGACATAGTGATTGTCAACCATTTCACCTGTTAAGGCATCCACGGGACAATTGGATACACATGTTCCGCACTCAACACATACTCTGGTTTCCACGATCTCTCTCTCGAGTTTTTTGAAGGCATAACGTTTCGTGTTTTCCTTCAACCACTCCTGTGATTCCGTTAGTGTCTTTTCCACGTTTGGAGTCATTTTTGTTATCGCCCTTTTAGCCAATTATATAGTGCCTTATCAATATGGCCTCTAGAATTGCAGAATGCAAAGATATATGTTTGACCCACAAATTGTGAAACGCGAAGTGTCGTCATTATGAGGCTCGGTATGGAGCAGATTGATTTCCTTTTGAGTGAAAGCAAAGATCACAGATGTGAGCCATACGATTGCTGTGTTCAGCTCGTAGGAATAGCTAATCTACCGAGTGAGTTTGGGGAGTTTCAAATCTGTGCACTTGTCAGTCCTTGTGATGGGAAGGAGCACACTGCTATAATCAAAGGGGACATCATTGGGAAGAAAAATGTTCTAGTACGAGCTCACTCAGAATGTCTGACAGGAGACGTTCTGGGTAGTAGAAGGTGTGATTGTAGACAGCAACTTTTGGAATCATTGAAGAGAATCCAAAAGGAGGGTGAGGGTGTTCTTCTCTATCTCAGACAGGAAGGCCGAAATATAGGCCTGACTGAGAAAATCAAGGCATATGCTCTTCAGGATCAAGGGCTAGATACAATTGAAGCAAATCTGGCATTGGGCTGGCAACCAGATCAAAGGGACTACGGAATTGCAGCACACATCCTCGAGACACTCGGCGTGAAATCCATCCGTCTACTTACAAACAATCCTGATAAATTGAAGCAAATGGCAGCTCATGGTGTTGAAATAACCGAACGCGTTCCTCTGATTATTGAAACCAATCAGTATAATGAGGACTATCTCAAAACCAAAGCCCTGAAGTCCGGACACCTCCTAGGAAAGAATGCCGATATTACTGATGTGGATGAGGCTCTATCACATTCACTGCACAAATGAATCTGGTTCATCTATCGGTTTGAGCTGTATTGATTTCAACGCATAGAGAATTCCTATAAGTCCTATACCACCAATTAGTGCTGATACATTCCAGAGGTATCGAAGACTTCCTGAAAGAGTCCAGATATATGCGCCGAGATTCATCGCAAAGATTTGGACAGTACTCATGAGTGCTTGATATGTACTCAATGCTCTACCTTTCATCTCCTCTCTAACGCCCTGAACAACAAATGCTCTCTCAGCTCCAATCCAAATAACAATGAAGAATGACCATCCTACATTGAGGAAAAACAGAAACCAAACACCATTTCCATTTGCCATTGCAAAAATGAATAGAATGTTGAACGCCAAGGCCACAGATAGCCCCAGCTTCATCTTCTTGTCAGCTAATTCTCCTCCGTAATATGATATTGCAGCAATGGTGAGAGATGATGCACTCCAAATAATTCCCCAGGTTGCCGCGTCAACTCCCCATCCAAAAGGCAGGTCATTTACTACAAGGTTTCCGATGTAGCTAAAGGCCATACCGAAGCAAAACGCGAACTGGCTCATACCCAAAGCAAGAATCCAAAAGTCCCTGCCCAGTCCCCTCAGAGATATTATTGGTCCTGCTCTTGCTTTCTCCCTTGTTTCCTTGCTGAGGGTTTCTCTAACATACTTAACACTCACTATGAATGCGATTACAGTCCCGAATCCTCCGATGATTAGGAGGTTTCTTTGAGGAAAGCCAGACATTAGGAGAAGGGAAGCGAATAGTGGACTTAATCCATCCATTGCAAATGCAGGTACAAGTGCCATTGTAAATGTCCTTGCTGCATCCTTTCCTCCATCCTGTGATATTTGGTCTGCAGGAGCAGCACGAGCCATTATCACAACAAAGCTCCAACCGAATTGAACGAGCCCATAGAAAATGGGAAGATATGGCCAAATGGGGAATGTAAAGAGAAGAGCAAGACCCAATGCCATTGGGATATAGGCCAATAGTAGAGTTTTCTTTCTGCCGATGAAATCCGATATGTATCCTGAAATTGGGACACCAAGTAATCCAGCTACTGAACTCGCCGTGAAAGTAATACCCATCTGCCAAGGTTCAATTAGAGTTTCGATATATATTCCGAACTGCCAGGTCCATACACTCATCGAAAACTGTGCTACACCAACAACTAATGCGAGTCGCCATAGATCACCGGATAATCCAGCAAAACGAAATGCAGGCTTGAGAGGAATAGGCCTTCCATCGATAATTGGCGTAACATCATCGGCTGGATTCTCCATTTACCAAAATCACCCTTAGAATTTGAGTCTTCAAAATTGGTTCTCCTTATGATGCTGTCTATCATACCATCAGTCCAATGTCACACAACCCTTAAAGAGAGTAAGTAATGTTATGCCCTTAGCAAGAGAGTGAGAAAGCACCATTGATAATACTTGAAGACGCGGACCTTAGGCTTAACAGAGCCGTCACATTCGAATACATCTACACAAATGGTCTAGGAGGTTATGCATCTTCAACTATAGTTGGTTTAAACACTCGTAGCAATCATGGTCTTCTAGTATCATCACTCAATCCTCCAGTTGATAGATGGCTGACTCTCTCTAGGCTTGATGAAGTAGTTGTAACAGATCAGGAACCATGCAATTTGGGTACAGAACATACTTCCAAGGGAGTAACTCAAAGGGGCTATCGGAATATTCGGAAATTTGCACTCAATCCACTGCCTCAGATGACCTATGCAACTGACTGCCTTGTAATGAATAAAACAGTCTTCATGTCCTATCGCAGAAATATTACAGTAGTGAATTATGAGTTCAAGAATACTGAGGAAGCTGTTCTTACAGTGACTCCCTATCAGACATGTCGTCCTGTTACGCGACTTACTCCAAAACTCGATTTTTCACCACAGATTGAGATGGTCGACAATCATTCATATCTATCCTATGATGATAGGGAAGTAAGTCCCTGGATGTATGCATACACCCCTGATGCTGAATTTACTTCATCAAAGATCAAGATCACAAATCCTCAGATATATCGAAGAGACCAAGCAAATGGGCTGCCATTCGAAGAGCAATTGTATATACCAGGAGTATTTCATACAATTCTTGAGCCTGGAGATCACTATCTCAGTTTCCTTTTTGCAGTTGGACCCGCACGAAAGGCATTGATGAATGATCTGGGGAGTCTAGTGAAAGCAGAGAGTAAGGATTTTGCAAAATTAAGATTCGATGAACTTCAGAGAAGGAAAATTCTCAACGACCGAGCATATAATCTTACGAAGAAGTCGCGAAATGAAGATATCGAATGGCTTGTCTATAATGCCGATACATTCATTGTTGATCGAGCATCAACCAATCGAAAATCCATCATAGGGGGATACTATGAGCTCGTAGATATTGGACTCGACGCGATGATTGCACATCCAGGCTTGACAGTTGCAATTGGCCGATTTAATGATGCTCGCGAAATTTTGCAGACATATGCGAGATATTCAAGATACGGATTAATAGCTAATGATTTTCCTGACCGCGGGATTCAACCAGAATACGATTCCGTTGATGCATCATTATGGTTCATTATGGCAGTAAAGAACTATATTGATGTGACAAATGACTTTGAGTTTCTTAGAGGACTCATTTGGGATACTATGGAGTCTGTAATTACTGCCTTTAGAATTGGCACCAAGTTCAATATCCATGAGGATCACGATGGTTTGATTTGCGCAGGGATTGAGGGAGTTGAAGTATCATGGATGAATGAACGCATAGGAAATTGGTGCGCGACACCTCGTATCGGGAAATGTGTCGAAACAAATGCTCTTTGGTTCAATGCCCTTATGGCAATAGGTGACATGTGTCAAATGATGGGTCGAGATCCATACGAATACAAAGCAGTGGCATCGTGGATTAAAGAGGCCTTCATTCAGACCTTTTGGAATGAAGAGGGTGGATACCTATACGATCTTGTTACAGATAACGAAAAGGACGATTCAATTAGGCCCAACCAGATCTTTGCATTAAGCCTGCCATATAGATTGCTCGAACCTGAGCAAGAAAAATCAGTACTGAAAGTGGTTACTGAGGAACTTCTCACACCATACGGCCTCCGTACCCTCTCTCCAAAAGACCGGCGATATGCTCGAGCATTAACTGGAGGACCTCGTAGTCGTGCTGGCGCAACTCATCAAGGAACCGTTCATCCTTGGCTTATTGGACCATACATCTCTGCTTTTCTTACAGTGATGGGCAGAACGCCTGACAAGAAAAAATATGCAGAGATAGAATTCTTCAACCCCGTTTTAAATACAATTAAAAAAGGTGCACTAGGAACCATCTCAGACATGTTCGATGGTTCTAGACCACATCGTGATAGAGGTGTCGTGTCGCGGGCAAGAAGTGTTGCTGAGTTGCTTAGAGTGTATTTCCAGGAGCTATGAGTTCAATTGATTGAAGAACATATACATGTCATTCAAGTCCCTACACCATTTGAGGTTGGGCCAGTCAATTGCTATCTTATAGAAGGCAAGCCATTAACACTCATTGATACTGGAGTAAAATCAAGCCTGGCTAGAGGAGTTGTGAAGCAAGGCCTCAATAATCATGGCTATGACTTTGAAGATATAGAACAGATTCTGCTGACACATGGCCACGTTGATCATATGGGACTTGCCAACGAAATCTCCAATTTAGGCGACGATGTCAAGGTTTGGATTCATGAACTGGATGCCGAAAGGATAACTGATTATCCAGGATACACTGAGAATAGAATGCATGCCTATCAGCAAATTGCCGAGGAATGCGGAGTACCCACAGAATTGAGGCAGTACAACTCCCATCGAGCAATGGCTGATTATTTCCTGAAATTTGGGGAGTCAGTAAATGAAGTGAAGACCTTCAAAGACGGCGCCATAATGAATTCAGGAATAGGCCGCCTCTACTGTTTATGGGTCCCTGGGCACTCTCTTGGCTCTGTATGCTATGTTGCCAAAGAGGAGGCTCTGATGTTTTCTGGAGATCACATCCTGGGGGATATCAGTTCGAATCCAAGCCTCGATTTTGAGGGGAGTCTAGGAATCTCAATGCTGAGATATTTTGATTCACTGACGAAGATGGAACCATTCAGCGAATTCAAAGTCCTGCCGGGTCATAGGGAACCAATTTCAAATCTCAGTTCACGAATTGATGAGCTTTTCATAGATTACAAACAGAAGCTCGAAAGGGCCAAGAAATCCTTGCGCAAGAACTCAATAACTGTCTACGACCTGTCCCGTGAATTGTACGGCGATTATCCAGCTACATCCTTAATCCTAGCTCTTGCTGAAACAAGAGACCTTGCATTGATCTTGGAGCAAGAAGAACGAGCTCATATTGATAGAAAGAAAGACATTCTATATATTACGTCGGTATAGATGAATCATATAGTTGATTCATTCAACGTTGTTTAATATAGAAATGTGACTAATACAGAGTGCAGTTCCATGGTTACTTCCATCAGAGGATTAAAGGAATGATCCTTTGATGAACGAAACGTCAAAAACTGCCATAAAAACATCGAATGCCGCCCCGAATGATATCCTTGGAGGGGTCATTTGTAAGGAACACTCATTCAGTTTAAGCATTTCATTATATTCGAGTTGTGGCAGTTTTGATGGGGGATAATGAAATGAAGAAAATATATACAATCCTTTTAGTCACTCTGTTGCTAATTGGTGTGGCTGCTTCTGCTTCCTTCGTCGCTGCTCAAGCTCCGGGCGATCCATACGTCGCAGTAGCGTGGCAAGTAGTTGACGAGTTTGACGAGATAAGCCACAGTGAGCAGAGTTCTGAATGGATGTTTGGACCTCAACCCAATATTGTTGTAAAATATGCGTGGAATGGGTCAAACATTGCAGATCATGGCTTCAGAGTGGATGCTGATGAGGAAATCTGGATAGATATAACGATACCTCGAGGATTTGTCGGTGACGACATAGGTCTTGACACCGTGAGGTTCTGGGGTAGTGCAGGTCAATTTGGAGTAGCGCGCGCAATCTTCTGGTTGGAATACAACGTCACATCCGATGTTTGGACAGCTCCCGTAACTCTCCACTATGCAGCTTCTGCCACAGAACCCTCTATGAGCAATTTCTTGGAAGCTAATTTGGACAATTCCTCATATACAGTAACAACCTCATACTATAGAGTGATTTTCGCCGTAACATTCACTGAACAGATTGTCACGGACATATTTTGGACAGGAATGCAGGCAATAGATGAGTTTGGACATCCGGTTTCTCCATCATGGCTCTCAAGACTTCAATCAGGTACCTTTGTCACTCCACCTATTGTTCTTGGAGCTCGTGCAGATCCAAGATCATTTTCCATGCCAAAGTACTACTACGGTGATATTGTCGATACAAATGGTGTTATTACTCATTATGCCGGAGTTGATGACACATTCATTGTGAGACTAATGTCTGGACATGGAATTGGAGATGTCGTGATGCCCATGGCAATACTGACTTGGGCTGATGAGTACAAGGAGCCATTCGAATATACTCAGCCAGTAAATTGGCCGGCATCTATGTGGGAAAGACATGCTCCAAATGAAACAATCACATCTGAGATAGGTCCCCTGCTGTATTTTGTGCATAACACGACAGGGTCATACGCCCTTGCTGGTTATCCTGAAATCTCCTTTGAGTGGACTGAGATAGATGCAGGTGTAAGTGCATGGATGTTGAATTTCACAATGATCGAAAACAAGACCATTGACGTTAGCAAATTCTATGTTCTGGAGCCGGCCTATACAGGGGAATTCGATGGTGACAATGGAGTACGATGGGGAGGTCATTTCACGAACTTCACTGATATGAGCCCTGAGCCATTTAGTACCGGTGATGTGATTAATCCTGGAGAGATACTCTACTGGTCTGTCATCGAAACTCCAGAAGGGGAGAAATTAACCCCGCGTCCTGAGATTATTGTGCATCAGACAATGAAACTCTCATTCAATGCGGATTATGTTGAAGCGTATATCTTCGACACTGATGGCAACATAATGGCTAAGGGTGATCAGGGTGAAGAGATGAACTTCACACTCATCGTTCACAAGCCGCAAAACACCTTTAACGGTTCCTTCTTGACTTACGATGCTACTAATACCTTCAATATATCAACGCAAGTCGCAAACATGTCAATACAGCTGTCAGGACATGGTAGCGGCGAGAATGCTACTCACTACTGGCAATATGCGGCATCATACAATATCACTCTTGACTTCGAACACAACGAATCTCGTCATTGGTCAGTCTATGTGAAGGCTGTTTACAACAGGACAACTGGAAAACCCGATGGCCCTCTGCAAATCGTCATAAATGAATGGCTCACTGTAAGTGAGTTTGATTTGGACATCGGTCCAAGTGTGAGCAAGCTGTATGCCAACGCCAGTTTCCATATGGACGCACCTGATATGGTGCTGGATGAGGCTCACGTATCTGTCGGTCTCATTGAGAACATTCGAGTATGGAGTGGAACAGATTGGGTTATTTGGGTCCTGCCTGATCATCCATATTATCCGTTTCTGGTCAATCACTACAGGCGAGTTGACATATCAGATGATGTCCTATGGAGCCCTTCATACTTCAGACTTGGTGACGTAGACATCTATGTTCCTCAGGTCTGGGTTGTAACTGATGATGGTGCTCTCGATCTCGATGGAAACACCTTTACAACTGACGACCAATACTTCGTGAAGAGAACTAGCTATTGGGAAGACTGGGGTAATACCTCAATCGAAGGCATGGCTGTTGGTGTTGGTTATGATCCATCCCCCGGAACCGCAGGCGATGAATTCGTTTCAGAATCCTGGATGGGTGTCATAAGCACTATTATCGAGTTTGACGCCAATGAAACATTCTACTGGTATCATGCCAGCGATATGACTCCTCTGGATGCCTCTGAGATGGATGACATCCGCGATGCACTTTGGGCTGATGAATCAGAAGATCTACCAGCTCCTGAGTATTCCTATATTGCGTGGTTATCTAGGAATTGGACAATAGATATGACACAGATACCTGGTCTTGAGACCGGAGTCTGGGAGAATACCTGGTTCGCTTGGGGTACACAACAGCATTTCGAAGTCGCTACATCTGAATCTCAGCGTTCTTGGGCAGTCTTCAGAGCAGAGTATGCCGGAATGCTGATTTTCAATGATGATCCTCTGGGAGCATCTCCTGATGCACCTGACTTCAGTTTCAACGAAGGCATCATTGAAACCGAGGAGGTTACCCATGTTGTGCTGATTGATAGTGTCGGCTCAATTGAGCTTAGACGCCCATTTGGTGCAACCAACAACTCTGGGCTTGTTGCAGTCGACCCTGACACAGAAGTGACATTCGGTGTATCAATCTATGATGTTGGTGTAACACTCTATCCTCTACAGATTGAGAACGGTGACGGAATACGTGGTCCTTGGCACTTCAGGCAATCCTATGAGGGTGCTATAGGTCTCAATCAGACAAACTTCGACTATGCCCTCTCACAGGCAACTATTGATGAGATGTCATTTGATATCACATTCTCAGTTGATCAGGTTGTATATGATGAAGAAGATCCAACTACTTGGAATCACGCTGCTTCATTCAAGATTGACCAGGTCATCGGAGATTGGACCTTAGAGGACTTTGATAATAGCATTCTTGAGAATCGAAGTCTTGCCGTGAATTACTTTGCGACTCTTGCTACGGCCACAAGAACTCAGTATCGAGCAGGTTCGAACCCTGTCACTGATACAAATGGGGATAGTACCGGTGCGAACTACTACGTCTTTGGTTCACCAGATAGCCCATTTGCCAATGTAACGATGGGTGGTCTTCCGTACACATGGGGTGGTGACATTCCAGCATTCTCTGTTGAGTACATATCAGGTTCGTCTACTGTACCGGTTGGTGCTTTCAGCGCAATGTACCAATCTAGTTCTGGCCAATCAGTGACTCAGTGGAATGTTGATGCGTCAATGCTCTTCATGACTGCAGGATATGTGAATTGGGGTGGTTATGCAGTTCATGTCGATCCTGTATTTGTGTCCTACACAAGTGCTCATCAGACACCAACTGGCCCAACGACACCAACTCAAACTACAACAACTACTCCAACCACCACAACTACGCTACCACCACCTCCTGGTGATGGTAACCTGGGACAGATGGTCATGGTAGCTGGCATAGTCGTAGTGTTGGTGATTGTTCTAGTCTTGGCAAGACGAAGAAGATAGTGGAACTAATGGGAGGGAATTCCCTCCCCCTTCTCTTTTTTGGTTTCAAAATAATCCAAGAGGTAGTGAGCTTGCTACATCTGTGGGTTGGGAAAGGAAGCTATTCTCAGGTGGCATGATTAAAGCCCACCCATTCTTTGAATACTCATACGTAGCGCAAGATGCAAAGCCCGAATATAGCCAATCTTCAACCTGCGTTTCTCCGCCAACAACAATTCTATAGAAGAGGGCGAAAACAAGAGGTTCTGCAATAATTGCAACAGAGTTTTCTGGATGTGCTCGTGCGATACTATGAACACAAGTCGCAAACCTCTGTTGAGCATCAAATATGCTTTCTCCTGAGGGTGGAGCATAGGTCTGGTCTTTCCATATTCTTGGAAGGACATCTCTCAGATAATCTTCGTCTGGGTCCTTCTGACCAAGGTTTAACTCAGCAAGACATCCCTTCTCCTCTGTTTTTGACATTAACTCCTTGGCTAGTATGTCTGCTGTTTCCTTGCATGCCTTCGATGATGAAGTATAGATTCTGGCCGGCGCTGCAACAATCCTTGAGCGTGAAAGCTCTTTGATCTGTTCCTTTCCCTGCTCTGTGAGCCGCCGAGGCTTTTCCTTCTCGCTATCGCCATGGAGGATCACATAGACTATTGTTCGAGACATATCTCCTCCATAATCTCGCTCCTGTATCATTTCAAACACTTAGGAACCTCCATTGAGCTTTTTCATTCATCATTCTCTATGACATTCCTATTGTTATTGTTTACTCATTCGTCTTAGTACTTCCAATGACCCGTGCCCTCCGTATAAACCGTCAAGGCTGAATTCTCCAAAGGACTGAACCAGTATTGACTTGTTACCTTCAGCATCGATGAACGGAACAGGAATAATGGATTCCGGCCTTCCTGTGTTTCCTCAAAAAACGAGCTCTTGAATCTGTTGTTTTCAGGAATACCTTTTAAGCCGTACCATCCTAGTTTCGAACGAGGCTTTAATCGTGAGATTAACACCTGATAAAATGGACCGGTTCAAAGATAAGACCTGCTTCATTTGCGGCAGGCTGTTACTGGATTACACTCCAGCTGACTTTGCGTATGTACCAAATGTTGCTGGGAAATCAATCAAGGCAAAACCAGAGAAATACCATCTATATCCATGCCCGGAATGCAATGAGGTGGCTCACAAAAGATGTTGGCACAAACATGGGGAGACTCAATACAAGAAAGGATTCTTTTCGAAATCGGAGTTCCAGCTCAAATGCCCTAGCTGTGGTCGTGAGCTTTCTCAAAAGAGAGAGAATGTAACCAAATGGGAGCGAGGGTATGAAATTCCAGGACACCCAGACAAAGAGTTGTTCGAGATATATCTAACTGATTTGAGGGACTGGAAACGCGGACGAGCGGTAGGATCTTTCCTTAGAATGGTTGGCAGTGCCATTGACTCCTTTTTCAAGGCTGTAGGTCTTGGTTCTCTGACAAATACCGAAACAAGTGCAATCGCGAAGGCTGCTGCGAAGATTGGTAAAGGCATAAACGACGTAGCTGAAAAGGTCTTCAGACTTGACATTACACCAGAAGAGCGAAAGGAGCTTCGGGATCTAAAGTGTCAAAACTGTGGTGCACCATTGCCAATCCCTGAATTCTATGAGGAAGCCGTTGTCTGTCAACACTGCAATACAGCTCACCTACTACCTATATAGTAGGGTTTGAATGAAATCTAGGACGCGCGAGATTTTATTATAAGTTCCTCAGCAAAGAATTCTCTAACTCAATGGGAGTTGTTGCAATGCCAGTGTATCTCGAGTTTAATGCTTCGACCTCTCAGTTCAATGAAACAACAAGAAACTCATCGGAAGATGCAGTTTTACTAGCAATTGATGAGAGTCAAAAGAAGCTGCTGATGACAGTCCCTCCTGGGGTTTCAATGATCACCAAAAGAGCTGCAGAGCGTCAGGCTCGTGGTATTACCAAAACCGGATTTCTGCTTCGTTCAGGCGGTAGAGCTGGTAGAGGTCTTGAGCTCGAAGTTCTGGGTGAGGGTGGTCAATTACCAGAAAGACTCCATCGCAGCCCAAGAGAAGTCTACTAACCAAAAAGCGGCGAGCCCTCAGAGGGCTCCTTTCGTATTTTTCATTAAAACCAGAGTCTATTGGATTATAAACATTCATCAGGTAAGCTTATAAGTGCTTATTAATTATTGTTAATTCGGTGAATCAAATGCCCTACCAATGCTGTGGACTGAGATTCAGTCAGTTGATGAAGAAAAAGGTTGTTGACACTTCAGGAGAAGAAATAGGAAATGTTAACGACTTTGTAATTTCAAAATCGAAAAACAAGATTGCCCTGAAATCTATTGTACTAGGGGGAGGACGAATAGAGGAGTTCCTGGAATCAATCGGAGTGAAACCCAACCGAGACCCAGTGTTTCAGCTAGACTGCATCTCTCAGATTCAAGAGGACGGTGTATATCTCACAACAAAAGGCGCATCTCTGAAAAACACACTTGATGAGGGATCAATTGGAAAAAATGACATGCGGCTCACTAAGTTTTCGAAGCTCCCAATTGTTGATACTGACGGAATGAAGATTGGCAACATCATTGATGTTTGGTTTGATATTAATGGAGAGCCATGGCTTGTTGCAGGTGGAGGAACCATTGAAGAAACCCTTGAGAGGATTGGAGTTCAGCCTGATATTGATCTTCTCATTCCAATGGATTACATTTCTGATATGGGCAGCAAATCTATCAAACTCAAATACACAAAATTCCAGCTTGAATCAACATGCGAAGATGAGTATGAGAAATACAAGAGGGAAGTATCATCCAGGCATCAACCAGGAGATTCCAGGTATGCAGCTCTAAAATTCAATCCAAAGCCGCAGGGGCTTTTGTGAAAACGGACTTCGCATTGATATTGCATCCAAGATTTGCGCATTCGCCCAATACCTACATAGTAATTGAGGATGACTATTTTCGGAAAGGTGCTTCTTAGTTATTAGTGCTTATTATTGACTATCTGGCAGATTATTCTACGCAACACAATGAACGCGAGAAGAACCCTTTTGGTATTGGTGATTTCCTTTGTCATCATTTCTGTATTTAATACAGCAGCAGCTTACTCCAATAATGGTGTGTCACTCTATGTATCTGACCTACCGAACGAGGTTGAGATCAATCAGGAGTTCACATTCAATGTTAGAATAGAGAATGGCGAGGGCTATAGTTACTTCAAGATTGATGCAACTGACGGAAGTACTTACTCGCACATGTTCTCTCCGGAGATTGCGAACTACACCAAGACCTTCACAATATCACTGAAGACTGCTGGCCAACACGACCTTTACGTAGAAGCAGGTTCGGATGTGGGAGTTGTTTCAGCAATAGTGGTGAGATTTGAGATTACAGCCATGCAATCAATAAGCCAGAATCTTGTCCCAATAGTAATAGGACTTGGACTGCTTTCACTTGTAGCCATTTCTGCATTCATCATTCAAGCACATTTCAAGAAGAACAGAATCACTTCTGACACTGGCGAGGTATTCCTTGCCTGTTGATGAATGTAAAGAGCTAGGCTGCATTGTGAAATTATGTGCGATTGCAAAGATGAAGGATATATTGATGATAATCCTTGTGGCAGGGGTTTCTAGAATGATTCCATAAGGTAGGGAGTCGCATTTGGAAACCAATTGCTAATCAGCGTTGAACTGTCACCATAGATCCATCCCATTCGTCTGAGCTGGTTTTGATTCAGTGTGCCATAAAGAATGGATGTAAGCCCCTGAATGCTCATTCTAAGTGTAGATGGATTGCTTGTATGCTCAACACATAGCGTCCCATGATGCTCTCTCATGTTAAATATGCCATTATTCCACTTTAGTTGATCATCGACAATCTCTATATTGATTTCTCCACTTGTCGATACTGGAATACCTGAAAGCGCGCCTTCAACATCAACTATTCTGGCCATGTGCATGATGGTTGTTGAATACGTCGGAGTGTGAATTCCATCCAACCATTGATAGTAGTCATCGTCTCTCGGTGAGAGAATGATTCTTACATTCTTAATTTGGTCGGCATGTCCATAGATGAAGCTAAGGAGAGCATCTCTTCCTTCCAATGTTGACCAATGCATCTCACCAATTATCAACTCACCTGTTTCCACCCACTCATGGCCCTCCCCATAGCCCTTGGTTGAATAGACTATGATTGCCTCCGGCTGCCCTTGCGGATTATAGGCTATCGCTATCTTTCTCCTGAAGGTCTTTGTGTACTCTCCCCACCTCACACTCCTTCGTCCTGTTGCACCGTGCAGAAGCTTGACGGTG
>JBHLQM010000033.1:0-34821 GCA_048884785.1 Candidatus Thorarchaeota archaeon
TCAATTAATAGAGCAGCTACACCTGCAGCTACTGGAGCAGCCTGACTGGTTCCAGAGAATACAGTGTAGTTGGCATATGTGGATCCAGGTTGCCAGTATGGCACCCAGTATTCCGCCCACCATGGTACAGCTGAATAGCCAGCAAGACCAGGAGCGAGAACATCAGGCTTTGGATAGCCAGAGAATGATGGACCCCTGCTTGAGAACGATGCGATACCATTTGCATAGGTATCAACAGATGGACCGTATAAGGACTCTAGCCATTTACTGGATGTTGATGCACCAACAGTAAGAACGCTTGTTGCAGCACCAGGTGGAGCAATGGTCATGTAGCCTGCGCCTTCATTACCAGCTGAGAAGACATGGAGTACTCCTGGGTATCCAGCCTTAATGTAGTTTGGCTGAGAGAGAATCTCCCAAGTGAATCCCAGATAGTCAAACTGACTTGCAGGAGTGGTTACCCAACCCCAAGAGTTGGTCACTAAATCTGCCCTGTGATTACCTGTGTAGTAGAAGTAATCAGATGTCTCATTGTAGTCGAAACCACAGACCCATAGGTATGAACCCCAGTTACCACCAGCAGTGATAGCCTTGGCAGAGATGAGGTCTGCACCAGGAGCGATACCTGTCATCTTGAATGTAGAAGCAGTACCTGCGTCATAGTATGTCCCAGTACCATCAGCAGCAACGTGGGCTGCAGTAGCGGTACCGTGAGTACCAGCGTCATGGTAGAGACCAAAGGCCATACCGTCTGACCTGAACCTGTAGACATACTCTTCCGTGAACGGCAATCCTGGAAGGTCCGAGAAATACGGATCAGTAGCAATTAGGTCATAGACATATCCAATGCTACCGATTGAGTAGTCATCGATTCCATCACCAGTGTAGTCGTGTGCGAGGTGTGGGTTGTTTATATCGTAGACCTCATCTGCAATATCATCAGTGAAGTCATGGTCAAACAAGGCAGCCATTGGAGCCCAGTTTGCAGACACGTTGAAGTCAAGTGTCCTGTATCTCCAGGCACCCTGGAAGAACCTGTTCCATCCTTCTGCACCCTCCCAATCAACTGCCACCTTCCACTGCTTGTCAACAGTAGAATTCCAGAGCAGGACAGGAGTGAATATCCTTGGTGCACCACCAGATGTAGTCGGTTTACCCTGCAGCACATATCCAAAGTGAATGTCACCATAGGCTGCTGCAGCATCAGGTATCTTGTAGTCCTTCCAGACATATTGCTCAAAGAAGTCTGTTGCATTAGCGGCATTCCTAGCACCAGTGTTGTAGATATAGTACTGTGGTGAGAGAATGTTCAGACCATTATAGTTCGAGTCAACATCGAAGTCAAGAGTGATGTTCATGAAAGTTCCAGATGCATTCACATATGTCAGAACATTGCCATCTTCTAACCAGGCTGTTATGTTGCTGACATAGGTCATATTTGCGAGTGCCTTTGTCAAAACGACACCAGCACTTGTTGGGTCAAATGAATCAGCACTGTATGCACCCTGAATATCTGGGTTTCCGAAATCACCACCAGTATCGATGTGACCTACTAACACGCCTGCACCAGTATAGTCAGTTGCAATTGTGCCAGAAGCTTGAACTATGTCTCGGAACTCAGTCATGTCGATTGTTGGTTCACTAGGCATAGCCTCGTCTAGATTTGGTGTGCCTCTAATATAGGTGTCAGCTGTGACCCCTGTGACACCATCAAGGCCTGTGATCAAGTCCAAAGCAGCTGCGTCGCTGATTCTGACCTGAGCGACCCTGAAGAGCTTGAGGTCTACCCACCAAGCTAGGTCAACTATTTCTCTTAAGCCCTCGATGTCCATCCAGGGAGCGCCATATACCAGTACATTTGGTCTTCCGCCTACGGCTACCATAGAGTCACTTATGACTCCGGTGTCTCGCCACTCGGCGAGTGCCATATCTACTCCGGGTCGGAAACCAGGTTGAGCAACTTCCCTATAGAAGTTCTCAATCTGTTCGACTTGTTCAGGAGTAAAAGTAGAAGGAGTACTGGTCTCGGCGTTCCTAACTGGTGCCATGGGCAACATAAACATAGACAAGCTCATGGCAAAAACGAGGAACAAAGCGAGAGCAATTCTCTTATTATTCATTTTTTCTCTTTCTCCTCACAATTCTATAGAGAACAGAGATACCGAGCACAGAGGTGTTATCATGTGCTCTGAAGCAATAACCTCGGTGCCTGCCGAGAACGCACCCCGTCGGGTAGCAAGCACTCTCCTCATTCCGCGTTCTCTACATAATGCGTGATTAATTACGTCGGACCTCGAAAGCTCTATTAAGCATTGTGCCAACCTGATATGAAGAAAAGAGTTATGAGATGCCTGAATTTCATAATGGGATGTATGAGCACTCTCATAAGTTCGTAATGGATTTCTTAGAGCCCGGATTCGTTCGTTACTTGTGTCATATGCCTGACCATATATCCATTTACAATAATTGATATTTTACCTAAATCTCAAGCAGATAACTGGGAGCTAGGATTCCACAACCTATTTCCTTGCCAGCTTCTTGACTCCATCGACAATCTCATGAACCATCATTATGGCTCCAATAAGCTCGACCTTTGGTGCTTCCCTTTCATCGTCCGGTCGTCCTGATATCCGTCCCATTGCTCTGCCAAGTCCTTCAATAAGACCCGAAAGTGCCTTCTTGGTTTCATTATCGAGACCACTTGATCCAATCTGAGATATGAGTTCAGCCAGATCCGAAATCACGCTATCAGACACTTCAAGAGCGGTTTCAGATCTTCGAGTATAATCGTTAATCAAAGATTCTGTTTTCTTTAGTTTCTCTTCAAGTTGTTGCATCTTTGAAGCAAGCTCACTATCCGGCAGCCCTGAAGGAGCTTGAGCCTGAGGTGGTGCTTTTGCCCCCGAGCTTTCTAACATGAGCTGAAGGTCGGCGATTTCAGACTGCAATCTACTTATTGTTTGGTCTTTCTTTGAGATAGTTGTCAGAAGCTCCTCTTCAGCAGAGGAATCAGGAGTTTCTCGCAAACGCGATTCCATTTCGGCAATTGAGGAATCTCGTTCTCCAACCGAAACTTTCAGTGCTTCAAGTTCTGAATTAAGTAAGGAAAGTGACTCCTCCTTCTCTTTGAGAAATTCATTGAGTCTCTTGTTCTCAGCCGAGAGTTCTCGATTCTCCTTAGCCTTTGACTCAACTGAGGAGGAAATTTCCTTCATTTGACCTCGTAGTTGCTCAAAATCAGGATTCGGTGGATGAATGACATATCTAGCCATAAGTGTAAAGATGACGACTACACTGAAGAGATAGATCAATGAATACACTATGCTATAGGCGAACGCCATATTTGAAACACGCTGAAGAATTGCAATGAAGACATCGTATGACCCAAAAGTTAATCCTTCGGGACCCCACCACATCGAGCCAAATCCAGCATATAGGACAAGAACTAATGATGATACTACACCAAGTATACCTATAGCAAGAGTGGCGTTCCTTCTACGCTCTTCTCTTGGAAGGTATCGTTGATAAAGGAGGAACAGTATACTACCCATTAGCATGGGAAGAACATAAGGGAGCACCGCCACAATATTGCTCCCAATTTCTGTAAATGTTATGAGCGCTTCAATTTCATGAGTCGGATTTATCATACCATATCCTCCTAAACGAGCTAAACAGGCTTGTAAGAGAAGTTCTAGAAATATATCTCTTCTTGCATTATATTCCCCTCCGAGTAAATTGAAAAAACCACTCGTTAAGAGGGCCTAGACAAAACCAATAGAGGTTATTTTCGCCATAACTCTGCTTTAACGGCTTCATGCTCTTGAACAATCAGTTCCAAGGATTTGAAGAGGCGGCATACCTCATCAATACTAAGGAGAAATGCGCCTTTAATGTCTCTATCCTCACCAAGCGAAATACGTACTTTTCCATCATTAACCCAGCCTTCATCACTCTTCACTGGAGGAGACATTTGTACCTCAAGCCAAGTTCGCCTCTTGGCGCCACTTTCTCTATCATCAAAAAAATGCTTGATTTGTAGACGTCTTTCATAATTTGCTTGTGTTTCACCCATCTAGTAATACACTCCGTGTAGTGGTTGCTTGCACTACAATATAATATACACCTCAATCTTTCTTTACGTCACTTCTCGTTGAATCCGAGCTTAACCAATTACCTCCATTTTTGCTGTCTCAGCCTTCAAGCAAAACCTTAACTTATATCCAATGAACCCACGTTCTGAAGGACGTCCTACAATGTCACACATCACCAGAGCCCCATATAGCCTATTTGCACTTGCAGTAGTTCTTGCACTACTGGTTATTCCTATCTCTGTACCAAATGCCTACGGTACAGGGAGAGAGAATACCTCATCTACAATAATAGAGCCTGTTCTTCAGGATATGATAGCTGCGAATACAGACCAAGAGAAGCTCGCAATCATAATTCAATTTCCTGATTCATTTGATTCTGTGCAAATGACTGAAACCCTAAGGAACGCTAACGTAAAGGGACTCGACATCAGAACGGTCTTCGATGTAATTCCCGTTACATCAGCATACGCATCACCGGAGGCAATACAGGATCTCACTCATATTGAAGGGATTACTGCACTCAGCCTTGACAGGAAAATTATCATTGACACATCCTCCGATGTATTTGAATTATCTCAAGTTGCTGGCACCAATGGCTATGTCCATCCAGATAAAACACTTGGAGTTGATCCTCTTTGGGCTCAGGGATTCAATGGTACAGGCATAACCGTTGCAATAGTTGATAGCGGGGCGGACGGGTCACACGTTGACTTTCAAGACAAGATAATTGGTTTCATTGACCTTGTTGGTGGGTTGACTGATACAGATCCATCCGATGGAATCAATGCATATGATGATAATGGTCATGGAACTGCATGTGCATGGCTAGTTGCCGGAAGTGGTGCCGGGACGGATGGCAAATATACTGGGCTTGCACCTGGTGCTGATCTGCTAATTGTCAAAGCCCTTGATTCTACAGGAGTGGCAGATGACTCCGTGATTGCCGAGGGAATTCAAGCCGCAATAGATTTCGGAGTGGATGTTATCAGCTTGAGCGTTGGTGGGGAATGGATGGATAATCCATTGATACCAGAACCCTCAGCCCAAGTTGTTAGAGCAGCTATCGATGCAGGGATTGTGGTTGTAGTTGCAGCCGGGAACTCGGGTCCTGCTACAGAAACAATAACCACCCCAGGTGTAGTTGAACACGCGATAACAGTGGGAGCATCAATTGACTCGATTGACTCAGTTCCCTTTAGTAGCCGAGGGCCTGTTAAACGAACTTTCAGGGACCCCCTCGGATACTTCACAAAACCAGACGTACTTGCTCCGGGATACTTCATACTATCAGGTATCATTGATAATCCTAATCCAAACGAATACCCGATTTATAATGAATCCCAGTTTTCGGCCAAATACACACTTTGGTCTGGAACGTCTGCATCCTGTCCTCAGATTGCCGGACTTGCAGCCATTCTCTTGGATAAATATCCAGCTCTAACACCGATTGAAGTAAAGGCATTCATTATGGCAGGAGCAACAGACCTTGGAATTGATGCAATGGAGCAGGGATATGGTTTAGCCAATGCTACTAAATCATCAGAACTAGTTAGCTCTACTTCAGGCATTATCACAATTGTGTCACCACTTAGATATCCGACACTGCCAGGAACAGACCGGGTGTTTGTAATTGGGGATGATAGACCACCCCAAAATGTGACCGTTATATCAACTGTAAACAGAGGCTACGTGGATCTGCAAGCAACTGGGAATGCGTCTGATTTTATTGTGACTGATGAGCAAACTTTCGTGACCGTGGGCCAGACTTACTTTTCAATCAAACTTGAGGTTCCATTGAATCTGCCACTTTCTGCTCTGGGTAGATACACAGGGAAGTTGGAGATGGTGGATGATAGCACGGTGGTTGCATCCATGGAGCTCAATCTATATGTGACTGCCTATGGAGGCCGACTTCTTGTCGATATGGGCCATCATTCGTCACAAGATCCAGATGATCCAACATACTATCGTTATTTTGGAAACTATCTGCGCGAACAGGGAATGAACATAGAAACCTATCCCACGAACTGGCAAGACACCATCTCAATTAGGCCTATTGACACAAATGCTCTTGCCACGTCTGAAGTGTTCATGATAATGGACACGGAGAATTCATATTCGGACTCCGAAATCTCGGCCATTCATGCATTTGTAGAAGATGGAGGCACTCTTCTGATTCTATCTGAAGGCTTTGATGTGACGAATAATGTACCTGCTTTTGCCATTGACTCATACAACAAGATTCTGGAACCCTATGGTATTCAATGCGAAGAAAACTGGATTGGAGCTGGTGCAGGTGGTGTCTATGGAGCAGACGCTGGAGGTGCAGTTGAGAATGATACCCTCACTGAAGGTGTTAGAAATCTGTTCATTCTAACCGGAGGAACGTTGTCAGTAGACTCTTCAGTTGCAGGAGCTGAAGGTCTCATATGGACTGATGCAGCAAGAACCCATGCGCTGCTGGCAACTGCTAGTATGGGCAAGGGGAAAGTAATCGCCCTATCAGATGGTTCTATTCTTTATGATACCACAATCTATGATGCCATTACTCTTGGCGCGGACAATCTTAGACTTTTGAGAAACATAGCGCAGAATGTACTCTCCGGAATTCCCAAGATTTACGATGTGCAATTCAAATATGGAAACATCGGAGAGCCTGCGAACTTCACTGCATTCATCTTTGATGAGAACATTGAAAGTGTCGAGATATCTCTCCATGACTCAAACGGGCAGGAAATTGCAGCTCCTGTAGTTGAATCACTAGGATACAAGTACTATGTTGGTTTCACACTGGAACAAGCAGGCTTCTATGAGATCGCGATTACTGCTACCGACGTTGACGGGAATGTCAGATCGTATATCAAAACATTCCTTGTTCCTGTGCCTGCCCTTGATGATACTGTATTGATGGGAGTCTTATATGGACTTCTTGCAGTAGTTGGTGTTGCACTAGCCTATGTTGCTATTCTGAAATTCGGAGGAAACCGGAAAAGAAGGCGAATAGTGGAAAGAGAATGGTCCCCGCAATGGGAAGATGAATCAGGTCCACCATCTATTGAATAGGACCAAGAGTCTGTTCCAGTAGTTCCTTCATCCTCTTGTGTTGAGGCTCAAGGAGAGGTCGTTCCTCTAATATGGCTCCTGACTCAATACGTTCAAGTATTTGATAGCCAATTCTTGCTCCAAGCCGAGATGCAATTACCTGCCCTCCAATCAGACGACCAGAATTGTCCGTGACCAATGCCACCTTGGAGAACTCAGCCGAATCCTCAAGATATGTGACCTGGGTACCTTGTCCCAGGGTTTTGGCAGAACTCGATGAGTGACCTACACAGACGATATCAATACCAAAAATACGGTCATATTGAAAGAGGAGTGAGGTGTCATCATATACTTTCTTTCCACCTACGGCTGCCACTCCTGCCTGTCTACCTGCCCGTGCAGCTACGCTCCCAATAGGCATCAGTATTGATTTGCCAGTCAAAGAATCTATCATTTCAGTGCAATCGCCAACAGCATATACTCCTGGAATCGAAGTTTCCATATTTTCATCTACCTTTATGCCTCCGAGCTCGCCAATGGCAATATTCAGGCTTTTTGCAACCTCGGTACTAGGTCGCACACCTGTCATGAAAAGAACAGCATCCGTTTCGAGTACCTCATCGTTGCTCAATTCAATTCCAGTGACTGTGGCATCACCCAATACTATTTTGGGAGATGCACCCTCATGCAAAACAAGCCGAGAAGGCAAGCGAGATTGCAGTTCCCTGCTCATTTCGTCTTCAAGCTGCCTTCTCATAAGGCGGGATCTAATAACCATATGAACCTCTTTTTCGAGAGAAAGCAGACGTTCTGCAGCTTCTAATCCGCTGAAACCAGCTCCAACAACAACAAATCTATGCAACCTATTCAGATTCATTCCTATCCTGCTGGTATCAGTCATATCCTTGATGGTGTAAACGCCATCCAGATGAATTCCGGGTATATTCGGTAATGCAGGGATGCCTCCTGTAGCAATGACAAGCTTATCAAATTCAACGTCGGAGGAATTTCCGTGTTCATCCAAAACTGCAAGAGAATGGCGTTTGAGACTACCACTTACGACTCTGACACCCGCAACGACTTGTATCCTTTTCTTGGAGAGGGAATCGAATGACCACTCATTTATCGACAAGGCATTTGTATTTGGAAACTCGAAGGCCATTGAAGCTCCTGGTTTCTTGTGAGCATCGATTGTCTCACCTGTCAGGATTGTTATCTTAGCATCCCTGTCAAACGACCTTGCTGCTGTTGCAGCAGCGACTCCGCCAGGACCGTATCCAATAATGACGATTCTCAGATTCAGACCTCCAGTTTCAAGAGATTCCTATGTCGTCATCTCTTCTCGTACGAGTTCCATATCTTCGTGCGACATAATAAATGATAACAAGAGCTAATCCAATACCCCCTATAAGGATTGCATTGGAATAGTCCTGAATCACAGTAATAGTTCCCATATGCTGTGACAGTGTACCGCCAACTTTAGCGACAGCCACTGCAAAGACACTATAGGTGGAAACTGCAAGACCTGATGGTGATATATCGAAATCATAGATACCATCATTTCCATTCAAGGTCAGGTTTAATGACGAGCCGAAGTCCGGTACAAATGAGAGCCCAACTTCTTCAGCAAGAAGGTGTCCTTGAACGACTATCCTACCTGTAATCCTCTCGGATATAAGAAATCCAATTCTGACAATGCTCTGATCTAATGTTGCTTCGAGGATTTTAAGCTGCAATGCACCTCCACTTGATAGCATTATTGGAGGCAAGGTTAACTCATATGACTCGTCATTGATACTGAGTACCAAGGATAGAACGCTGGTTTCGATGTATTCGGATATGTTGAAGGTTTTGATGATTGTATAGACTCCTGTTTCTGAAATGGTGTCAATAACAGAGATGCCACCATCTACGATATTGAAATCAATATCCAATAAATCAGGATTAGAGTCCTTGTCCGAAATAGTAACATTGACGGAGAAGAGAGTTCCTTCATACAATATCTTCACATCTTCTATCAGAGGGCCCCACTGATTTTGCAGTACTATCTCTGGCGTGTCATCCAGCAATTCATCCGTTTGATTGCCCGTGATAATCTGTAGGCTCCCATGAGTAATGGAAGAATCATGTTCAACGGTAATATACACCGCTGTGCTTTCGTTGTACCATGAAGCATAGCCTGCTGGAGTAAATGAACTGCCGGACCACTCTAAGACTGATGCTTCACCATCTGTGAGCACTACTTTCATGTCAATTCCAGTTTGACCAGATGCCATCGAAGAATCCAGATTCCATTCAATCGTCAGCTTATTTGATGAATTGAAATTCGCCGTACCATCCATTTCAATTCTAAACCTTGTTTCTTCGGTCTGCAAGTATGCTTTTACATTTAGAATATCAATTCCCGGATTGATGGATGGCTCCGTGGACTCAGAATGAACCGATGGTACATCATTCCAGTAAATTGGACCATCTGACGGTGTAAGTAGATATTGCGAAGACAACAGAGGAGAACAAAGACCATACCCCCAGGAATTTGAGGGAGGGGTGAAGTGAGAATCATATCCACCAGCCCCTTGAAGCAGGGCTGAGAGTGAATTCCAACCCTGTCCGTTGCCTGATGCTTGTTGAAGAAGTGCCATGACTCCGGCCACATGAGGAGCAGCCATGCTAGTTCCGCTTCTAGTAGTCCATAATGAAGACAGACTGTTGAATGCTGCACGTATTACGTCCCCGGGTGCCGTAACCGTAGGTTTGGCTACACCATCAATTCGTGGTCCAACACTTGATGATGAGCTTATTCCCTGAGTCTGTTCATTATAGGATGCAACTGTGATTCCTAGATCTGAGGTTCCTGGTGAGCTTATTGTTCTTGAATAATCCAGATTGGATGCGAACCTCATACCTGTTCCGTCCCAGAGGTTGTCCCATGCGTATCCGTCCACCCATATACTATTACCGCTTGGATTAGTCATAGTAACGGTCCACGATCCAGTGACCCAGTCATGGTACTCTTCTGATACTTGAATTATAATCCGATTTGTGCCCCTGTCACTGATATCAGGAAAAACGTTGGCAGTAATATTTGGCTCATTCAAAACAAAAGGGGAGTTGGCAATTGATTCGAATGCACCCAGGTCGATATCATCCCCTTCTGGCGGGGTCAGAATGAGGTGCTCATCATTATTATCGCTTCTCCACAGTATGTTAAGGAAGGAGTTGTCAGGAGGACTATGTACTGATAAGGTTGCACTAACCTGACTTCCGGATGGAACTTCAAATCGCGCATGTTTTGGCCTAGTACCAAGATTACCAGCAGCCAATGTACAAACTGCTCCTCTCGTATTTAGTGCCTCACTTATCGCGAGATCTTCGAGGTCTGTACCATCAAGAAAACCCAGATAGCTTGAGAATGACATATTGATGACACTTGCCCCGTTTTCAATTGCAAACGCTATTCCATCGAGAACATCTGCAGAAGTTAGAGGACTTCGAATTATTACGAGATCGGCGCCTGGCGCAACCCCCACCCATGATGTCATGCCAATTTGACCACCGGCAACTATGGATGCAACATGAGTTCCGTGACCTATAGTGTCCGTATTTGTAGGAGCCGATGTGAGGTTCACTCCTCGATAATACACATTGCTGCTATGTTGGTCATATAATACGGCTATTTTCGACTCGCCAAGAACTACTACTGGTTCTGAAGATAGTGATATGAAGCTGTCATTATTTAGGTCTATACCGCCGATCCACCGATCACCCTCTGAAAATTCAAATAGACCACTCCCATCAACATCTATGAACATATAGTCATCCGAATAATCGATAGTTGAACCTGTTTGTCCAGTCACGGTACTTATTGGACCTTCATTTGGATCGGCAAAAAAATCTCCATCAATGTCAACATAGAAATCTGAGCCGCTCGGTATCACCGTCAATTGCCCTGTACTTGCCCTCCAGAATGCTGGATGAAGCCAGGTCGCTCCAGTATCAATCACTGCAACGGTTATGCCTGTTCCATCTATGGGCAACCCATCACGCTCTAAGCCTGTCCATACTTCAGGAACATCGATGGCAGGAACTGAAGAAGATAATGATGGGAAAAACTGCTTAGAGCCAGAAGAAGCTTGAAGAAGTCCAATAGTACCGAGACTATCTAAGGATGTTATATCTCCGACATGTGCAAGATAGAGAGATCCTACATGAACAGGATTTCCATTCCTTCGACTAAATGATATTCCCATAGACTCGATTAATGAAATTTGATCTGAAGAGAGTTCGTTTTCGAATTTTAGAACTGCCTGAATTCCAGATTGATGTGCCAAAGTTTGCCCCGTTTCATAGCGAGATAATTCCATTCTCAGCATGGATTCGATATGTGGTGACGAAGGAACCTGGGAGTTTGAAGACACTATTACTCCAGTCGAAATGCCCATGGGTACTTGAATTGCTGATAATATAAGTAAAATTACTAGTAGTCTCCTGTACATTGTTCTCCACCGATTATTATTGAAGCGAAGCAAATATTGAACAGATATGCTTTCTGTTTCCCGAATCATTGAATGAACGGATCAATATGTGTCTTAGTTCTGCCGTGAGCAGGTCAATATGAAGTTTATAGAGTTTGGCCCCTTGATTTCAATTAGATAACCGCAAGACCCATTACAGATTTATGCATCGGAGAGAGCTAGTGCTTTGACTTGAGTAGCATAGATGTCCCACCTGAATTTATGCATATGAGGCAACGCGCCAACATTCCTTGGAATGAAATCCTAGATGGTACTAGAAAAAGAGTGAAAGGTGGACAGGGCAACTTTGCAGCCTTCACTGATGTTTCGATTGATTTTGCAACAAAGGAATGCATGAGGGAGGAGCAATCTTCAGATTTAATTGTCCTGGGAGTCCAAGCATGTCTAACACGAGGTAGACTCGCTGAAGCATTATTCCTCTCCACGGGATCCAAAAGTGTAGAGGTCCTTAGTCTTAGGTGCATCGTCCTATTTGCCCTGTCGGACTCAGAGGGACTGAGAGATGCCTTTCAGGAAATTGAACAGGCGGTCAATCAGGACTCTCCTCCTTCTGACCAAGTGCGACTAAGTACAGCCAAGGTTTTACTTGCTGCGGCTGAAAGGGACACGAGCGTCATTGTGGCGGTAATGGAGTTTGACAATCTTCTCGAGACCTACCCAGAACAGGTTGAAGATCCTCTAACTGAAACCATGTTCACACTCTATGTTGTCGGAGACCTTCTGCGCGTTGTAGGTCAAGAAGCTCGAGCTTCAAGAATTAATGATACTCTTCAAGAAATGGCTCTAAAAGGCAATCACAGGATGTTTCTAGCTTTATCTGAAAATCTTAGAGGAAATGTATGTAATCTATCAGGTGATTTTCAAGGCGCTGAGAAACACTATCTTCGAGTTAAAGAGATTAGTGAAATGCTATCGTTCAATCTGGGACTGGGGATGGCCTACAATAATCTGGGAACATTGCGTGCGAATTCACTGAAATTCGAAGATGCACTGGACTTTTTCAAGAAGGCATACAAACTAATGGAAATGGATGTTGCGAAAACCGCTCCATTGGCGAATATGGGAGAAATAGCTCTAAAGCTCGGGAGATACAAAGAGGCAGAAGAGTACCTCAAAGAAGCAGTTCGCATCGAGGAGAAAACGAAGTTTGGGACAATTGAGGTCTATGCTTGGTACATTATGCTTCTCCTAAAAACAAACCGGGATAAAGAAGCAAAGAAGATTCTCAAGAAGACCAAAGATCTGATAGAAACATCAGAAAAGCCGCTTCATAAGGCCGCGTTCTTGATGGCCAAAGGATCCTATGATGCCTTCCGAAAGAAATGGAAATTGGCAATAAAATCCTTTGAGGGAGTTGTAAGAATAGGCAGGGAGAAGTCGCTATTTGAGCTACTTGTGAAAGGTGAAACATACCTTGCAGAAACTCATCTTCAAGCCTATCTGGACGAACAGAGCGAGGAAGAACTAAACCGAGCCATTTCTCATATTGATGATTTAATCCAAATTGCTAAGGAACAGGGTCTCCAGCACCTATATGCCGAATCTTTACTGTTGAGAAGTGATATCTTCAGGCAGACTGACAAGAAGATGGAAGCCAAGGGGTCTGCAGAGCGTGCATTAAGTGTTGCGAAATTTGTTGAAGACATAAGACTTCAACAACAGGCGGAGCAACGAATCAACCAAATTGAAGGCATAACAGATAAGGTATCCATCGCTCCCGACATCACAAAGAAGATGCAGAGAGTTGGAGCTTTCAAGCCAGCAGGACAGCTAAAAGTAATACCCAGACCTGATCTGCACTTCCTGCTGACCCTTAGTAGGGAATCAGGACTCTCCGAGTATGTGTATCATTTTGACTCAGAGATTGAAATGGACAGCGGTCTAGTTGGAGGATTCATCTCAGCTATTACAACATTCTCAAGCGAGGTAATGGGAAAGATAGGAATGCTCAGATCCATTAATCATGAGGGGTTTACTCTGATGATGGAACATACAGAAACGCGAATTTATGCATTAATTGCCGAACAGGAATCATTTGATACAAGATATCTTCTTCGTGAGTTTGCTCAACAGTTCGAAGAGCTCTATCCTGAAGTGCAACTGGAAGCTCTCAAAGAAGACACTTTTGCAGCTGCGGATGATCTTGTCATTGAGATGTTCACAATCCGTCAAGATGTTGCAGAATGAGAAGCCCACTTAGGAATCACCCGATCCTGAAAAGCAATCTCACATCGAACCAAATTCCTAGTTGATGATATGTTAATAATTGGGAATACCATTTCATCACTATTGATCGTCTGGAGAAAGCGATTATACCATATTGAGGGTGCACTCAGAATTGCGTATTTTGCTTTTTCTGTGTTAAAGATTGTTGCTTCAAGTACATGCTCTTCGATACGTTTCATGATTGCCTGGTCGCTGCTTATTAGAAGAAGGTTTGAATTGATACCAAGATGAGCGAAATCAGGGAGCAATGCTATGCATCCTGATGCAATCAGTGATTCGACCCTCTCAGGGGAACCTATCAAAGTGTTTGAAATCACATCAAGCTTACCGGAACACAATCTTTCCAATACTGCTTTCTCCGCCTCACTGATCTTTTTTGGCTCCATTTGAAGAGAGGTTTCATAGACTGCATCTTTTGGCAATGAATGGCCTAGTATTTTCAATGCCCATCGAACTATGTCTTTCCCCGAGGTGTATATGCCTCCTGTCTTTGGTAATATATCGGATAATCGCAAGAAATAATCAATCGATGTGATTGTGGAGCCTCTAGACTCACAGACTTCGAGGTATCGCCTGGAGGTTGATTCTTGATAGTCGAGTCTCAACCAATCTGCTTTTTCCGATGAACTATTCTCACTTAGTTCTAGTCCAAGAGAAATACCGAGAGGAACAGGATTACAGAGAATTCTTGGAGCCAAGTGAATTGCATCCAGGGCATGATGTCTCAAAACTAACCTTTTTGGTTTAGAGAGTGTCTTGATGAATCCATCAATAGTAAACCAAGATTCAGTTCCTAGAGTAACTTCAAAGGAGGAATGCAGCATATCCAGAACTGCAATCCATTGAGTCGGTGAAATTTTAGCCGGGGCAGTTTCAAGTATCTCCAGAATTCGCCGAAATCCATTTGGCCAGTATGTTTCGATATGCTGCATTAGATGGAATGCTATTGGACCTAGGCTGCTAGTCTTACTGTTTTCAATCCACTTCTTATCCCACTGTTTGCCATTCTCGCCTTTCAGGAAATGGGACGCAATTGCATTTCCAATGCAGCTACTGTATTCTTCCGTCGAATGATCCTTATTCAGCAGTGCCAAGAAGGCACTCCTGAGTGTTAGTCCTTCAAAGAGGGAAGAACCTATCATTTTATCATGGAAAAGATGTGAACCGTCCTCGCCAATTGTCAGTCCAAAAGACTGCGATTGAAGAGGTTCCTGAACAGGAATCACATAGATAATTGGGAATTCCGGCTCTTTTACATTGAGAAACCGTGCTATTTTTTTCATGGACTTGGATAGCGCATTTCTAACCTCTTCCGTTGCCTCCATTCGAAGTTCCAACTCAGTAGGTGGTCTGGGTTTCTCAAATTTCCTCAGAAGTTTGGATGTGGTGCGAATCTTTGAGTATCTCTTGTGTTCGATATTTTCTGCAATCAACATCACACCAGCCTCATTGAAGAAATAAACACGAACACGATCGCTTTCAATAACCGACACAAGAAACGAAATTCCTCGCAAATTCGCCCATTCTTTTCTTATTGTCGATGCTTTTACTCTAAGTACTTCCACTGCTTGGGCGCCAGTTTCTCGGAATTGCCTTTCGCCAAAATCAGCAAGTCCGCGCGGTATTTCTCGAGAAGACCGAGACAAGATGAGTTCCTCATCATGCAGTATTTAGAAGAGCTTGATAAAGAAGACGAAATGAAATGCACGGTACGTTAGGCTTAATATGATTCATACTTCACAAAGCCAAGATGCAACGATGATGCAAATGGATGCCGCACTGTTCTATTTAATTTGGTGGATAGTTCCACTCGCAATACTTTTCGGCAGAGCTGCTTTGGAAGCTGACAAAGCTAGAAAGAGACGAAACGAACTCCGTGCACTCGAAGAGCGAGTCACACCCTTCACGAGAGATCTCTAGGTTTGTTAAGCAACCTCTGTAACTGTGGCTTCCCTTGCTTCATACGTAGGTAGGAGAATATCCCTGGTTGGAGCTGTATTCATTACAACATCCAGTACTTCCTGATTTCTAAGTAAAATACAACCTAGAAATTCATACTCAAATTTGTCAAGGCGGATATTTACTCCGCGTCGAGGAATCTGCGTAAGCAGCAGGACAATTGAAAAATCGCCTCTGGGTAACTGGTTTAATATTCCACGCTTCATGTCAGGTTCGAGGTCTCCCTCAAGTTGGCGTGTCATTGCGCCTCGTTCAATGAAGTTGTATAGAATTCGCTCAAAATCCCCGGAAGAGCTCTTCTTCGGCCTAATGAATGATATAGAGTAACCAAGTCGTTTAAGGGAATTATATCCTATTAGAGTGCGAAAGAGAGGTGGACTCAATGTCTCAAGCTCCACTTTACGCAATTCTATGGTGTCCCCGTTTCTTCGTACTTTTAAGTTCAATCAACATCACGTCCGAATTGCTGTCGGTCCCGTTTCATGGAAATACATTATATAGAATAAAAGGTTATGAGAAATTAATCCGCGAATGCGCCTTCCCTTTTTAAAAGCGCCTCCTTTTTCGCTATTCCCTCACCATATCCGCCAAGGTATCCACCTATTCCATTGGATGATACAACCCTATGACATGGTATTAATGGAGCAAACCGGTTCTTTGCCATAACATTGCCCACAAATCTTGCCGCATTAGGAATTTTGGCGTTTGCAGCAACTTCACCATAGGTTCTTGTTTCACCTTTAGGAATCTCAAGAGTGGCCTTTAGGACATCAATCTGTTTTTCTGTAAGGTTGGAGAAGTCATAGGGAATACTGGTGTTTGGTACATTCTTTCCCTCAATCATATCGAATATTAATTCAAGAATCGTAAGATCATCCGGATTTGAGTGAATAGGAATATTCGCACCTTTTACTGCATCTATGGCTTCGTCCCTTGACTTCCTTGGAATACTACACTGAAAAAGACCAAGAGGGGAGAATACCCCAGCAACATATTCGTTGTCTCTTTTTAAAACAACCATTCGTTTCTGCATGTTAGTGGCTCCAAGGTTTCAATATTCAGAACATTTCTTGTAGACAAATGCAAGGATAGAAGACAATTCAGCATCACTCTTCTTTGATCCAATCGGAGCCCACCCTCCATCTGATAGCTGAGTACTTCTTATCAGATCTAATCCTCTTTTCACCACTTCCCGTTCTTTTTCCGTCTTTGGGGCACCAACTGATATTAAATCGACCATGTCATATGTCGAAGAGTGCTCCACTGATTTTACCAAATGTTGTAGCATTGCAGCGCGTCCATCTTGGTAGACCCTATGACTGTCATCTACACCTGCAGCAAGTAGTGCAGGAAGAATATTCCCTGTACCCAGTGGATCAGATTCTCCCTGTCCCTTAAAATCAGGCCAATTTCCATCTTCATGCTGGGCATACAAAAGAAAGTCTCTTGCCCGTCGAATCCTTTCTTCGTCATCATACTTTGAAAGAGCGAGAGCTTCAAGTGCTTTTCCTGTTAACCAAGTGATACTCTTCCCAACAGGGTACCAAATTCGCCCTGTTGTCATACCGTATTTATCTTCAATTAATGGGTCGAGATTAAGAGTTTCAGCAAATCCACCATCCTGCTTTTGTCGATCCACAAGAAAAGACATCATTCCTGAAACAACATTGGAGTGTTCTTTCCTGAATTTCAGAATAAGTGGTAATACCTCAGCAGTGATTTTTACAGAGCTAGGATTCCCCTTCACAAGGTCAAAAGGAAGACCTCCATCTCGATTTAGGAGAGTTTTTAGTTCCTTCAATACTTGGGCAATGTTCTGCTTGGGTATCTCGTAACCTGCGGATATTAATCGAAGCTTATCTGCTGCTGTTCCTTTAGAAAATATGAAATCTGTAACATTATACAAGAGCGTTTCGTCACTTTTTATCAAAGTCATACCTCCCATTGAATCTGAAGTCCTGTGGAATTGAAGTCAAAAAAGTAGGCATCGGCTCGAAAAGTCCATTTGCTCCACTAGATTCAATATAGTTGTTAGCTCAACTTAAAGGTTGTTCAGTGTGAGCTTCGTTGATATCAATCCTCAGCCTCATAAAACTCTAGAATGGCCTTTCTACGCTCTCGGCGTTCATCTTCAGTTAGTTCTTCTTGAGGCTGATTCTCTTCTTCAACAACCACAATCTTTTCTTTGGGACTGTGTTTGACTCGGAATTCAACCTTGTAGCCATCTGTCTTCAATTGCTTTTCATGCCCACATTCTCTGCACTTGAGAGTGGTTTTCTTCTCAGTCTTGACGGGCAGCATAAGAGCGCCACATTTCTCACAGAACTCCATCTGTAGAACTCCCAATATGATTTGGCTCGCCCACACGCACTGGGTTTGAATTTAAGTTTGACGTTTTGGCAGTTGGTGTAGTCATTCTAATACTATGTATCGAAAGAAAGACTTATGTCGTACATATGATGGCGAGGCGCTCAATAGCTATTTGAGTTGGGAGTGCTCAATCATGGTTCGAGTTGTTCCGTTCAAGGCGTATAGATACAGTAAGGGAAAAGTCAAGGATATGTCAAAGGTTGTGGCTCCACCATATGATATAATCAAAGGCGAGATGGTAGATCGCATTCAATCACAATCGGAGTATAACATCGCATGGATAACGAAGAACAAACCAGAAGAAGGCGACACGCAATCAAGGAACCAATACACTAGAGCTAGGGACTTGTTGAACGACTGGTTTGCAAACGGAGTACTGGTACAAGATAAGAAAGAAAGCTTCTATGTCTACGGGCAGGATTTCGAAGTTCATGGGAAGAAGCTCTTCAGGTTTGGATTCATAGGTCTCATTGAACTGGAGGAGTTTGCAAAACAATCTCCCAAGGACGGGAGATTCAGTGGTGTGCTGCAGCATGAGGAGACTCTTCCAAAGGATATCATTGACCGTTTGAGCCTATGCAGAGAGACCATGGCAAACTTTGGACAAATATTTGTTGTATATCCAGACCATGAGGGCAGCATTGATGCCATTCTAATGAAGGCAATGAAAGCTAACCCAATCATCGATGTCATAGACTATGAAGATGTCAGACATAGGATTTGGCAAATTGATTCCCGAGAAGACACAGATCGTATATCTTTACTCATGCAAGACAAGTATGTAATAATTGCAGATGGGCATCATCGATACAAGACAGCGCTTCAATTATCTAAGGAGAACCCTGAACTGGAATCAGCCAAATATCGGATGCTCACATTTGTTAATATCTCAAATCCAGGACTTGTTGTACTTCCTACGCATAGACTAGTTCAGAATATTGATAATTTCAATGGAAAGGCATTATTGAGGAAGATTTCTGAGTATTTTGATGTTGAAACCTTTGATGCCAAAGAGTCAATGTTTAATGCTATGAATAAGAGATTCGAAGAGCAAAGGCATTCTTTCGGTCTCTTTATAGATGATGGTAATTTCTATACAATTACGCTGAAAGATGTCAGTGTAATGAAAGAGATTATGCCTGATGGTTCAATAGACCTCAGGCAGCTTGATGTTTCGATTTTGCATGCCCTCATTCTGGATAAGATGCTTGGCATAGATAAGGAGAAACTCAAACAAGGAACAATGAAGGGTGGCGGCTTTGTTGTTTACCTAAAAGGAATTGGTGATGCCGTAGAGGAGTCAATCAATTCGGTGAAAGGAGAGGCTCAGGCTGTATTCTTTATGAATCCCACAAAAGTGGAAGAGGTTGAAGAAGTTTCAAGGAACTTTGAAGTTATGCCTCAGAAGAGTACTTTCTTCCAGCCTAAAGTCTGGACCGGATTCACGATTTACAAACTTCGCTGAAGGTGGTAATGATGGCAAAACGAGTGTATAATTTCTATGCAGGACCTGCAACTCTCCCGTTGCCAGCGTTGAAGAAGGCACAGGAGGATTTGCTCGACTTTGAAGGAACTGGAATGTCAGTTATGGAAATCTCTCATCGCGCAAAAGAGTGGGATAAGGCAATGGCAGATGCGACAGCTCTTGTCAAAGAGTTGATGAATGTCCCTGAAGACTACAAGGTTTTGTGGCTAAGCGGCGGGGCGTCTACTCAATTCTTCATGACACCTTTGAATCTCCAAATCCCTGGGAAACCAATGGATTATATAAACACAGGAGGATGGTCAACAAAGGCCATTAAGGAGGCAAAGCTGTATGGAGATGTGAAGGTAATCGCATCATCAGAGGAATCCAATTTCAAATACATTCCTAGAGAATTCTCAATCGATGATAATGCAGCATTTCTTCACATTACTGGAAACAACACACTATATGGAACTGAGTGGCATGATTGGCCAGATGCTCCAAGTGATGTTCCTCTTGTTTGCGATATGTCATCCAATCTTATGGATCAGGTCATTGATGTCAAGAAATTCGCTGTTATTTATGCAGGAGCTCAAAAGAATCTAGGACCTGCAGGAGTTACTCTTGTGTTGGTACGGGAAGATCTGCTTGAGAGAGTCCCAGAAAAGACACCAACTATGCTGAAGTGGAAGACTCATGCAGAGAATGATTCGCTGTATAACACACCACCGGTCTTCCCAATCTATATGTGTAAACTCTCTCTCGAATACTGGAAGCAATTTGGTGGCGTGGCTAAGATAGAGAAAGTGAATAAACAGAAGGCCAAGATACTATACGATGTTATAGATCGTTCTCATGGCTTCTACATAGGTCATGCGAGAGAAGATTCAAGATCACTCATGAATGTGACATTTACACTGGCAAAGCAGGATCTTGAGTCAAAGTGTGTTGCTGAAGCTGAAAAACGAGAGCTGATAGGTCTCAAGGGGCATAGATCCGTCGGAGGAATGCGAGCGTCAATCTACAATGCAATGCCTGTTGAAGGAGTGAAGGCTCTCGCAGAATTTCTTAAAGAATTCAAGGAGAATAATCAATAGAATTGGCAGGGGTCATTTACCCCTGCAACTATCTTTTTCGTTTCTTAGAGAAATCAGATACCTTCTTTTCAAGGAGGTCCTTCATCTCAGGTACAAGTGAGTCATCCATGACTCCTTTGTACGTACGGCGCATGAGATTACCTGAGGTCCTAACTCTCACAATTCGCATCCCATTGTTTTCAAAAAACGTCTTGAGTGTTGACGCAATCGGAATAAGCACACCCCCTGGGAGTTTGCTTGATAGTGTGTCTTCACAGCATTGGCAATCAAGTAGGACTACAGTATTCTCACGATCGACCAAGACTTCTACAGGCATATCCTTTTGCGATCCGCCATCTTTGAAGCGAAGTGAGAATTCGCCAATCTTCTTCATGGGATTCTTCCTCAATCACAAACAGTCCAGTTTCGACTTCGTTCCTTCTACATATAAGAACATCTCATTTCTACTCAATATTTTGCCTTAATGTCTTTGATTTGAGTAGTTTCATCGCCTGCGCCTGCGCGAAATTAAACATGCCACAACGATTAGTGCAAGAACAATCCCAAGCATCAATGAGAGCATTAGATAATCAGGTTCAGTAGGTGTTGTCGGTGTAGTTGGAGATGTGGTGGATGTTGGAGATGTTGTTCCAGTAGGCGTTGATGTTGTTGTTCCAGTTGGTGTTGTGGTTGTTGTGACACTCTGGACAGTGAATGTATAGTCGGGACTAACTGCTGAATTCCCAATAGTGTCATTTGCATGAATTCTGAATATCACAGTTACGCCCTCAGGAAGAACAGGAATCGATCCTGAGAAGTAAGTGCCCATATCAGCCATCGTCACATTATTCCAGTGAGTTCCATTATAGAATTCTAGGATTACAGTGTCAACACCGCTAAAATCTGATACAACAACATTGATTGTTATAGGAGTTTCATTGTTGGGTATTGCTGGAACAGTTATGGGGACTCCAATCGCTGGAGGAGTCGTATCCGGACCTGGCATTACTTGTTGGACTGCCGCAGAAACATTCAGTTTGCCGCCTCCCCATATCGCATTTGGAGTAAGGCCTGTATCTGCATCAGAATTTGCAGCGTTCTTTATAATATCAGCAAACTCTGTAGCTCTTGAAGCATTGACTTGCATCATCAAAGCTGCACACCCTGCAACGTGAGGGCCAGCAGCGCTTGTGCCGCTAAATAAGGCATATCCACCAAAACTCGGATTCAATGGCAGCTGACCAGAGGCATTATTCCATGATGCCCACGCGGATTCATTGCTGTAGGTAGATACAACGTCCCACCCACCAGGGGCCGCAACACCTTGCTTCGGGGCGCCATCGATTCTTGGTCCGATTCCACTATAGGCAGCAATTGAACCGGGCGTACCGAAAAAGGAACGCGTGTGGTATGATGCTACGCTAATTGCAGAGTCTGCGGTAGATGGATGTGTGATGAGGTATTCATTTTTTACATCAGCAGCCGTAGCCCATACCGCTCCACCCTGCCAGGCTGTGGAAGCATCTGCAATATAGCAATGAACTGTTGCATTGGAATTCAATGTCACATTAAGCTGATATGGTGGAAGAGGCGGTGAGGCAGGTAAACCCCCCGAAGCCCACATCTCTATGTACATCATCTTGGTGCCGCGACTTGAGTTCAGAACGTATGAATTGAAAACAATTCCAGCAAGCACGTCCTGTCCATAGTTGCGATAGCCATATTTCGGATGCAATAGAACACTGCCAACTGTTGGTACTGTAATGGTGAAGTTTCCCCTCATGAAGTCAGTCTCATTTCTACTCAAAACAGTAATCCAGACTAGTTCTATCTCCTGAAAATCCACGTTGGGAACCATGAAATCAATCAGGTGCTGAGGATACGAAGGGGCAATTGCATCAAACATGGCATGTCGAGATTGGCCGCCAAGATTGCCACTGGGCACGATGACAGGAACTCCCAAACTGTCTAGTGTGTCTATGTATTGCTCAACCACGGAGGACCCATCAAGAAACACCTCAACCCATTGGCCTACTTCGATTATGATAACTTGGGCTCCAAGATTATATGACATCTGGAGTGCTTCATAGATATCTAGAGTAGTATTCTGAGTTCCAAAAATCTTCATCATGATTAGTTCTGCCATAGGAGCTACGCCAACATATTTTCTGAATCCTATTTGACCCCCAAGGAGGATACCTGAAACCGATGTTCCATGGCCAAAGCTATCTTCATGGGTACTTGCTGTGAGATTCGTCCCCCGCTCCCATACTTGAATTGTTGGAGACGGACCACCAGATCTTTCAACAATGTACTTTGTCTTTGGCGTCCTTAGCATGATGAGCTTCTCAGAGAGATCAAGAGCATCATTGTGATTCGTGTCATTCACAACAAAGAAGGGCTCACCGGGTTGAATAATTCCATCCTGTGATACATTTTCTGCCCACAGCCAATCTGTAGTAGCGTTGAATGTTCCATCTCTATCGATGTCAATTATTCTCAATCTCTCGTCAACTGTGCCAAATCCACTTGAATCAAGGTCTACCGAATCTGTACCATTGTCAACTACAAGATTCGTATTATTGTCAAACCATGAAAAAGAAAGTCCATCAGCAAACCATAGGTCCGGGTGCCTCCAGTCTACTCCGGTGTCCAAATCTGCGATCACAATCCCCTCCCCAGTGATGTTGCGGCCCAATCCATCAAGTGTTGCCCATATTCTATCAGCTCCAATCTCTGGAATTGATATATCTCTTGCAACTCGGAGTTTTTCTGATGATCCTCTTACTGAAATATCTTGAACATATGGTGAAGCAGAGAGCATTTGAAGCTCCATTGCGCTCCCTTCTATGAGATAGAAGTTGCCCATGTTGCTTGATTTCGCGGTACCCAAGCTGAATTGTAGACCGAGAGATTCGACTAAATCTGAAACCACTTTCTGCGAGATTTCTTCAAAGGTCACGACAACCGGTATTTCTGATCCAAATTGAGCACTGAGATGTTCGAAACTCATTTCCCTGGGTGTGCTCATTGAATGCGACCTCTCAATTTGAGAATGAGAAACTAAATTCGCTCCTGCAAAAACAGATTCAAGAATACAGAAGGCTATCAATGCGGCGCTCACTTTCTTCATTCCAATAACTCCTATGGCGATACCAATTACCTGAAATGATATGCAATGGAAAAAGAGGCAAATTAATCTACCTAAAGACTGGTATTTCCTTTTTCTTCATGATTCTTTTCATCCGGGTCATATGGATTTGCGCAATCATCAACAGAGATGAGTTGATTATCTGTTGGCTCATCGGCCAACCTGTAATATCCAGGTTCTTCGTCATCTCGGCTGACTTTCTGGCCTTCATAGAGTGATGTTCCACCGCTCACCAAATAGGCTACAGAAATGCATAATGCAAGAGGTATGACAAGGTCAAAAGAAAGACTCATCTCCAACATCATAATTGTCGTCGCAACGGGTGTGTTTGTATTGGCTCCGAGAACGGCACCCATTCCTAGGACAATAAAGGCTCCAACCTCATAAGGATAAAAAACCTCTCCAAATATAGCTCCAAGCATTGCTCCAACAAAGAGAGAGGAAGCCAACACACCGCCGGATACTCTTCCGGCCACTACTGCAGAGGATGCAAATAGCTTGCCAATTAGGAGCATCAGCAATATCATAATTGGAACTTGCGTGTCTACCAGGTTGTTTATGACCTCATATCCCATTCCCGCGATAGTTAATGAAGGGTCGATAAAGAGACCTGTAGCAAAGATTGTAATGCATGCCAAAAATGATCCTGCTATAGGGTCAAGCCAATCTGGAAGTTTGACTGTGAAAAAATTCCGTATAAGCATGAGAACAACAGCAAAAAAGATTGATAGCACACCGGCCACTAAACCAAAGATGATGAGCATTGGTATGACATCGATTGTCAATATGAAACTAGCCTCTAGCTGAAGGATGGGCTCTATTCCCCATACCAACGCATATACAATGTACGAAGTCAGTGCGGCAATCACTGTGGGCACAAAATAGCCCAGCCTTGCGTCCCGTCTGTACGGAGCCTCAGTAGCAAATAGGGCGCCTCCAAGAGGAGCCTTGTAGATACCTGCGGTTGCAGCAGCCGAACCCATCATTAGAAATACCCTTAGATGTGACGATTCATGAAATCCCAATCTTCTGCCAATTGAATTGCCTAAAGCTGCGCCAATGAGCACAGCCGGGCCTTCACGTCCTACAGGATTCCCAGATCCTATGGATACTGAAGTTGCAACCAATTTTGTTAATGCAGTGCCGCTTTTCAGACTCCCCGGCTCATGCGTCATCTCAATCGCCTTGGAGATTCCACTTCCCTGAATCTCGCGTCTACCAAAGTAAATGAGGATCCCAGAGAAAACCCCACCAATTATGGGAGCGATATACAAAGGAATTATTGATAGTCCTAGGGTGATTGTGACTATGAGAAACTGAAAGACTATCATGGCAATCCCAGCAACAATTCCTATTGCAATAGCAGCTGGAACATAGAGTCTGTAGAATGATGTGAAGTGAGCGAAATGAAAAAGAGTACGCAATGGAATGACTTTCTCGCCAATGTTCTCATCTGACTCTACAACAGTCACTTGACTGAGCCCCTTGGTATTGTCGGAATCACTAAGATAAAATCCTTTGGCGTCTGCATGGCATTCTTAGGAGGATTTATCATCCATCAAATGGACGTAAGGATGGCTGAATACTGTTGACCCCCGAACCTAAAGAAGATGATTCATCCGAGGATAGCCCATCATCTCTAACAATAGAAGAGCTTCAAAATAGACTGAAGGAGATTTCTTCAAGGCTTTCCCGATTGGAATCCCTAATGGAAAGAATTGGCCCGGGAATCGAGGAGGTTAGTGAATCAGCCAAGGTTATCAGAGAGGGCTTTGAATTCTATGATGGTATGGTAAAACTCATGTCAAAGTTCACTCGAGCGGAACGGCTTGAATCGAGATACGGAGATCTGAAGAAGGACCAGATATCCTGGTTGATAGTACGAATTCTCGATGCAAATAGACCTCTGAATATCAGTCAGCTCACAGCAGCTATCAGAGCAGAGAGAGGAACCGCATCACGAAGAATTGTAAGAGAAAGAGTGAACTCACTCCTCAAACGAGGCATATTGAATGTCATTGAGGATGATGATGAGCGTGCCAGATTCTTCACTCTTGCGAAATAAGTAGAGTGTTTGAGTAGATCCCCATATATCCATGAGGGCTGCTACTGATTCTTTCTATGCAAGACTTTTTTATTGGGCGATAGACTCCCCTTTTTGTGAAATGACAATGCTCGATGATGCTATCAGTCTCCTGAAAGAAATGATTCGCAACAAGTGCGTTAATCCTCCAGGAGGCGAAATGAGAAGCATTCATTCTGTGAGAAAATATTTGGACTCTCATAATGTCGAATCAGAGGTCTTTGTTTCAGGAATTGATAGAGGAAACCTCCTTGCAGAGATTCCGGGATCAGGAGATGGACCAAGTCTTATGTTTGGACCATCTCATGTTGATGTTGTACCGGTGATTGACGAATCCAGATGGAGTGTGCCGCCATTTGAGGGAATCATCAAGGATGGGTGTGTCTGGGGGAGAGGAGCACTTGATATGCTTTACATTGTTGCAGCTCAGACCGTTGCGTTTGTTCGATTGCACGAAGAGGAGTTCAAACCCAAGGGCACATTGAAGCTCTTGGTTGTAGCAGATGAAGAGGCTGCTGGTACGTATGGAGCAAAGTGGCTCGTGGAGAAATATCCTGAAAAGATGAAGGTTGATTATCTTGTCACTGAGCAGGGAGGGGAACCTCTTGGAGAAGGCAGATTGGCATTCTGGTACGGCGAAAAAGGAACGGCATGGACACGCATAACATTCAAGGGCGATGAGCAACACGGAAGTGCCCCGTTTAAGAGTAACAATGCTGTTGTTAAATTAGCTGAGGCAGTGAGAAGAATTGACAGCTATCAGCCGCCCCGAGATACTCAATTCATAGAATCAATGCTAAATAATCTGAAAGTAAGTGGAGTCACAAAGTTTCTTGCCGGAAACAAGTATACACTTCCCAGAGTGCTACAAGCCTACGATAAAAGGAACAGAGGAATGGCTCGTTTTCTTCACGCACTGACCCAGTTGACTATGTCACCAAACATAGCCCGAGGAGGTACAAAAATCAATGTTGTACCTGGAGAGGCAACACTCGATGTAGATATCCGGCTTCTGCCCGGTCAAGATGAAGAATATGCCCGCAAACACCTCCGAAAGGCGCTAGGTCCATTGGCTGAAGAGGTCACAATCGACAGAATCCCCCAAGAAGAAGGCGGCTACATGTATCCTGGGACATCCAGTGATATAAAAAGCCCATTGGTTGATGTGATGACCAATCTCGCAAAAAGATTCAGAGGGCCCGATACAATTCTTGTGCCGATGATGTCCACGGGCGGTACTGATGCTCGAGTCTTTAGGCTGGCATTTGGAACTCAGGCGTATGGGTTTGCATTATCTGATGGCTCTTTGGATTTGGCAACCCTTCAAGGATTATTCCATGGTGATGATGAGCGCGTTTCAATTGGTTCAGTTGAGATGTCGCTCAATGCTTATGTTGAAATTGCCAACCAATTCCTTGGGTAGTACAGCTGGTCACTTTTTTCCAATTTGTCTATATTGAGTGACCACCTATACATTGTATTGTGAAACAATTATGAGTAATCACGAAAATGATAAAGATGAAGATCGAAAACGACGAAAATCCTCAGAGGAAGCAGAGGAACTACGTGAAATTGCCAAAACTCTTCCAGAACTATTCAATACACTAAATGAAGCGATACCAAAAATGATCAGCGGAATCATTGGAAGTGTATACAGTCCCGAGGCTGCAGCAAACATGGGGGCCGCTGTTGGCAAGTTTTACTCACAACTTGTCGCAGAAGGAATCCCTGAAGATGTAGCGCTTGAAATGACAAAGAAATTTGTTGGCGCGTTGGATTTCCAAAAGATTGTAGGGATGGTATCGAGTGAAGTAGATAATAAGAGATTCAAGAAGAAAACTAGACTGGTAGATGATGATTGGGAAGAGGAAGATGACGAATAATGGTTGCTCGTTCTATAGGGTCCATTATGTTCACTTCCATGAAAGATGGAACCAAACTGCTAATCAAATTACTATTGGTTCTTAGGAAATCAAGAAGAACAGTAAAAAGAAGCTCAAAGCAATTCTATAGGACTTTAAGAGATTCTGGTATTCCTGAAGACTTTGCAAGGGAAATGACCTATGCATACACGGCCCCTGGTTTGCAGATGCTCAAAATGGGAAGCCTGCTCAAGATAGTACAAGAATTAAGTGAAGAGCAGCCGGAATTCAAGTACCTAGAGTAAATCTCAAACTACAATGACCGGACAGTCTGTCCCTTGAATCACTTGCTCAGTAGAGCTACCCATATCAATCCGTTTTCCGGACCGGGCTCCGCGTGACCCCATTATCACTAAATCCATGCCAGAATCATTGGCATAAGCAACAATTCTATCTGAGGGACTACCTTCATCAAGGACCAGTTCTACATCAATACCATAGCTTTCTGCAGCCTTTTTATATCCATCAAGAAGAATCCTGCCATTTTGTGAGTACTTCTTCTTTATTTCCTCAATATCTTCGCCTGTCATTATCGAGAATTGTTGAACTGAAGGTAGTGGGATAACGTGGATAATATGAAGTTGAGAACCTGTCATTTCTGCGATTTCAAACGCAACAGTAGCTGCTCTAGCAGCCCTTTCGCTTCCATCAACCGCCAGCATTATCTTCTTGGATCTACAAAAAATCCGCCCGGGTTCACAATAAAGAATATTCTCCATATTCAATATTGTTAAATTCAACGTTAAAAGTGATACTATGTGAACAAGATGAACATTTGCTAAGAGAGGGGCTAAGATTTAACTGAGCGGAGAGCTGATACTGTATAACGTTATTCGCTTTATAATGGAGTAGAGAGAGGATTGACAGATATCATAAGTTATTATGAAGAGAAGCAATACCCAAGTCATGCAAAAGCTATTGCAGGTATTGCTGTTGTTTTTGGTGCATTCATTATGGCTGGGATCTATTCTCTACTTAGCCTCTGGAATCAATATGGATCTGATATCTTGCTGCTGCTAGAGAGCACAGGACTTCCATCTTGGATTCTTGATAATTTGATATATGTTGCAGTATTCTTCGGAGCGATAATTGTGTTCACAGTGCTAGTGGCGATTGCAGCTGCGGCAATGGCAAAGAGGCTAGGGGGAACCCTGATTTATATTGGAGCACTTTTTATGAACGTCATGGCCTGGATGGGCGTTGTGTTGCTGTTGATAGCGACAGGTTTCGACCTAGCAGTTTTAGCTGCATCTTGGCCAGTGATAATCCCGGGAGTGTTTACACTAATCATTACTGTCCTACTCTTCACAGTATTCAAAGAGAGAGTCAGGAGAGCTGGAGAGATTATCAAATTAACAGGGCAGGTATGTCTGGATGAAAAAGGTTTGTTTGTTCCAACTCTTTTCACCATGATATTCACCTTGGTTTCTGCACTTCTGTTTGGCGGGATTATCTTCCAATTCACGCCTCTAGATGTTATCCTTGGAAACACGCCCTTAACCCTAGAGAATGGTTGGCCAATGGCTGTTGGGCTGATTGCATTCCTATTTGTAACGATTTTCTTCTACAACTTTGCATATGCAACATCGTCAGGAATGGTATATCTCTATATGAGAGGAAAAGACCCAGCACTTGGGGATGGCATAAGGAGCGCACTTGGTGTGATTGGGGGTTTGATTGCACTAGCCATCCTTAGCGTAATAGTTGCGATCATTCGTATAATAATTCAAGCAATCTTTAGAAGAGCCGGCCCAGGTGGAAGAATTGCTGGTGATGTTACAAGTGGGATAATAGGCATCGTTTGGTTTTACATTAACTACTTCACAATCCCTGCTATGGTGGCAGAGGAACTTGGTGCAAAGGATGGCATCAAGAGAAGTGTTAATCTTGTCAGAAAGAACTTCGTTGATGTTATCATTAAGGAGACCGCCGTAAGATGGGGATTTGGAGTACTTGCATTCTTTGTGTTTCTCTCATTTGCACTAGGTGGTGCTGTCATCGGGTGGTTCATGACCAATGGTGACATCATCCTAACATTGGTTACCACTGTACTCTTCATCGTTTTCGCGGCAATTCCAAGCACATTGATTCTTAGAACCTTTGATATTGTCTATGTGACTTTGCTTTATGTCTTCATTCGAAGGAAGGAAGGTGAGATCACTGGAAAAACTGCTATACCTTCTGCTATGAATGAGGAGCTTGATTCTGCGTATAAGAGAGCTAGAAACCAGTAATAGAAATACACATCAGGTGGGTGGCCTATCACCCACTTCTCTTTTTTCTTCCTCTCAAATCATAAGAGTCTAAAGAGGATTAATTTAACGAATCAGCTAAAAGGAAGCATGAAATAATGGAGCCAAAGAAAGCAGCTGCCAACGCAATCGAATCAGTGCTAGAAGGAAGACCAGGTGAGTCCATACTCGTCGTGTCCGATGATGTTAGAGTTGATGTAGGACGCGCATTCGCGGATGGAGCTTTAGAACTGGGTCTCTGGACTCGAATGTTGGTATTGGAAACGTCAGAAACCGTCCATAGAAAGACACCACCCAGTCATCTTGTCGAAATCATCAATTCAAGAAATCCGCCGGATATATACATCAATACCCTAAGGGGGTCCGCTCAAGAAACTCCATTTCGCATTAGTATTATTCACTTGGAAACTCGTAAAGGGCGTTCACGACTCGGTCATTGTCCAGGAATTACGATGGACATGCTGACCGAAGGAGCGCTTTCTCTTACAAAAGAACAGAATTCCGAAATGCAAGAGAATGCCAGAATACTTCTCTCAGCTCTCCAAGACACGGTTTCAGTACAAGTTACTTCTCCTTCAGGTTCGGACTTCTCATTCAGCGTTAAAGGAAGAACATGGTTTTCAGATACATTTCTTGATTGGAAGAACATGAAATGGATGAACCTTCCCACAGGAGAAGTCATTGTTGGCCCTATAGAGACCTCGATGAATGGGGTTCTCGTCTGTGATCTTGCTGTCGGTGGTGTTGGTCCTCTTGATAGCCCAATGACTCTTGATGTAAAGGATGGCAGGGTATTCAAAGTAGACAGCAAGGATAGTAGAGCTCTCCAAATAGTAAGAGATACGCAAGCAACAGATGAAATGGCTAGGCATATTGGAGAGTTTGCGTTTGGTCTCAATCCGAAAGCGAGAATTGTTGAGGAGTTCCTTGAAAGCGAAAAAGTAGGGAATGCAATTCATGTTGCTTTTGGAAATAATATGGACTACCCAGGGATTGTAGCAAATAACTCAAGAAATCACCAAGATTTTCTTATTGGAAGTCCAACTGTCAAAATTGCATATGAGGATGGTCGGGAACGAGTTATCATGGAAGATGGAAAACTGATTCTTCATGAAGACTAGCTTTAGGTGAGTAGCTAGCAATGAAGAGAAATAATGAAGCTAGCTTTTACCAACGACGAGAGACTGTTGCTCAGCAGGATTTTCAGCAATGAAAGCTGAGCTGTCTTCAGTGCCATCTTCTACGGATTTGACTGCATTCTCTGTACCCCGAACCAAGAACCGAAATCCATAGAGTAATTCGGGAAGAGCAAGACTAGCCCATAAAGCAATCAGAACCAGTATTTGCTCAATTGCCAATATTTCAAATGAAAACGAAGCGGAATATACCGAGAGGGTCATAAGAATTGAGATTAAGATTAGGAAACCTCCAAGAAAGTTATTCCATCTCGACTCTGCCATGCCGCCTATCCACAATTAACGTTTATCGCAAGCTCAATTATAAGTTGCGACAGCCCTAAATAGTCAGAAGTGTACTATAATTAGCCCTGCATTGGTCCCAAAAGCACCGAGGAGCCATTGGGACTAGTGACGGAATAACTTAATATGATAGAAAAACACACACCGAAGCGCAGACCTTTCAGGGCGATAAGAAAAAGGACGTAGAAGCGATGGTGACAGACAGAGAGGGTGCAACCTCAGCAATCATTTTGCATTTCAGGCCAGGTGAGCCTGTTGAATTTCCGGCGGAGTTTGTGGCTGACATCAAGGAAAAAGCAGCTCTTACAGTTATGCATCACAAGGACCGCGTAATGAAGATATTCCCAGTTGCTTCAGATGATATCTACCTACTAAGAATAGAAATCAGTGATCTCTCACGCAATTTTCTCAAGCAACTGAATTTCAGCTTTAATGATGCAAAACTGAGCGACATAATCTTCACCACTGGTGTATGTCTAAGAGGCGAGAAATGCTACTACGAGTGCTACTTTGTTCCGGATCAGCTTGTGGTTTCCCTTCAGGAACTTGAGGATAGTCTCAAGAAAATACCTGGAGTATCAAGAGTAGTCTTGAGGAAAGTATCATAGAGTAATCAGTGCAGCTTTGCACAGATGCGATAACTTTCCCATAAGAAGCTCCACCGCAGATTACATGGGGGAGCTCCTATAACCACCTTAAGATTATCGCCGCTTGAAGTTTTCAAGGTCTTCTCTAGACAATCTCCTGAGCAAACCATGAAGCCAATGGACTCCTCATATCAACTAATTGGGACGCTATATTCTCATATATCTCAGCTATTCTGCGCTCTGGAATCATATCATTTGATTCTTTGGATTTAGTTTCATTCAACCTGAATTCAATCCCTTTCTTATCATTATTTTCTCAGCATGAATGTGAGCTGAGAGCCAATAGGTGAATCAGACCCATACGTGGTCACCATGGCTTCAGCGGTTTCGTAATTCGGTGAATATAGTGGTCGGCGCATGTCCTGAAGATTGGGTATCTTCTTGCAGAGTTCCTCATTCACTAATCTCTTCAGTGCATGACTGACAGTGCGAGGTGCAAGACTTGCAGTCTTGGATATCTCTACTGGGCACATTGGACCACCTCTGACCAAATGTCGTAGCACAATCACTGCGCTCTTTGGTAAATGCATCATAGCAAATCACCCCTCTCTGATAGTTCTCTGTAGTTCCTGAGGTTCTTTGGGATGTATTCACCCAGGAACACGTTTACAATGTAGTCAAAATCTCTGTACACTTCGTATGATTCGAAGTAGTCAAGGACATTCCTGATGTCCCTCCGCAGCATGGCTTCGGCCATATGCATATTGCAATGAGTGTCAACCTTGTAGGCTTGAGGCACGTCGATGATCCAAGGTCGGTTCTGCCACCAGAGTAAATTATACTTACTCAAATCACCGTGGACATAATTGACATCTCTATACATTATGAGATAGTCATCAAGTATCTGGTCTAGTGCAATCTCTGGAGTGTGCAACTCAACATCCTTGAGCTGAGGAGCAGGATCTTGCCCATCTCCAATGAATCTCATGGTAAGGTAGTTGCCAACACGTCCAATTGGCGTCGGTACATGCACTCCTGCCCTAAATAGATTTGAGAGCAGGTCATACTCTAGAACTGCAAAGTTCTCCATCATGCCAGTAATGCAATAGGTTCGCTTCGCAGTTCCTGCAGGAATGAAACCCTTCTTCTTTGACAACTGATGAGATGATTGCCAGTATCTGTAAGCCTTCAGTATGATAGGATGGTTTTTCCACGTTGCACAGAAGATGGAAGCCTCCTTTCCTGCATTCATCTGGTAAAGCACATCCGTTGCAAGTCCAAAGCTGATGGCATCCTCCCTCACCGACTCAAATGTTATTTCGGAAATATCGGGTTTTCCGCCCTGAGCTTTCTCCTTCTCTCTCTTGCGAACTAGTGCCCCTGCCTTCATAGGATTGTGTTTCTCTACACGGCTCACTTGATCCACACTCCTACATCCTCAGCATAATGGCGTAGATTATCAGGCACATATTCAGAAAGAAAAACATCGACTATGAAATCGGGGTCTCGGCGGATATTATAGTACTTCTTGAAATAGGATAGTAGATTTATGATATCACGACGAAGCAGAGAAACAGCTTCTTTCATATCAGTCCAGGGACCAATATGGAGGGCTTGCGGCATATCAATAATCCAAGGCTTGTCATTCCACCAGAGAATATTGTACGCACTGAAATCACCATGAAGGAAATTCGCCTTCTTGTACATGATTAAATACTGATCCAAAATCAAATCTAACGCAAGTTCAGGCTCTTCGAGGCGAACATCTTTCAGCTGAGGGGCTGGTTTCGGACCGTCACCTATCAACCTCATGGTCAGGTAGTTTCCTACTCGACCAATGGGTGTTGGAACGTTCATCCCCTGAGTGAAACACACCAGAAGTACTTCATACTCCTTCGATGCAAGACCTTCCATTTTCACCGGGGCATACACTCCCTTTTTCTTGCTGGCCTGAGACGTTAACCAAAATCTGTATGCCTTAAGCAAGATAGGGTGTCCCTTCCAGCTGGCTAGGAAGATAGATGCCTCTTTACCTGCTTTCATCTGATAGAGCACGTCACTCGCAAGACCGAATTGAATAGCATCTTGCCTTACGTCTTCTAGAGTGATTTCATTAATCTCGACTTCTTTTCCCCACTTGGATCCCTTGGCACTCTCTCTTTTCCTTGATAGAGCGCTGGATTTGAGGGGATTGAATTTTTCTACTGGAGCACCCACTACCTACACTCTCCGCGAGTGGAGCTCGAATTCGGTTTGATATTGTTAGTATGCAATTTTCTTGTTCACTCTCATGATCGAGCAGAATCACGCCTTACGTTAATAGCACATAATTTCCTGAATAGAACAAGACATCCACAGACTGATACTTTCTTCCTGAAAGAATCAAGTCACGGCGTGTTGATAACTATCAACTACCAAGAAGAAGAGGGAGTTAGAATCTTCCCGCAGCACCAGTGCAGATGCCCATCGTAAAATCCATTCTTATCACTGAATACATTCCATTCTGCACCTCCATTGCTGTCATTACCGAATTAGGTAGGGGAGGCTTTGGAAAAAGGCATATATCATTTGTGGTTGACGCCAG
>JBHLQM010000034.1:0-8769 GCA_048884785.1 Candidatus Thorarchaeota archaeon
ATGATTCCGAATGATGATGACATCGCCAAACTGAATTATCATGGAAAACCAGTGTTCGATTTAGCTGATGATTCCCCCGCACTAGAAGCTGTGGAATCGATCGCGGAAACGCTGGGATTGCTCGATGAAGTAACCCTCTTGAAACTACTCGGACAAAACTGATTCTGGGAATATATTACAATCCTATTGGAACCTACAAAAAATTGGTCAGAAAGTCCATTTTCATTAATTTATTTAACAAAGGTATCGAAATAGAATAGGAATAGTGCAATACATGTAACCAAGTTCGAAACCTCTATATGGTCGGTATGGGATTTGGTACTCTGCCCGAGGCAGCGGTGATTGCTCACGAACGATTGGATTGAGCGTTACAAGGATAAAGTGGTAAACGCTACTCAAGCAATTAAGCAAATCAAGAGGGGTACGCGTATTCTTCTGGGCACAGGATGTGGTATCCCGCAGCACCTTGCTCAGGAGCTGGCCAAAAACGCAGCCAGAATGGCTGATAACGAGGTAGTACACCTCTTAACTCTCGGGACTACTCCGTCAGCAGATGCGAAATTTCAATCCCAGTTCCGACACAACACCTTCTTTGTTTCTGACAATATCCGTGATGCTGTGTCTGATGGAAGAGCTGATTATACACCGGCGCCACTCTCGGATATTCCATATTTCTTCACATCGCGGCGAATTCCACTCGATGTCGCACTAATACAGGTAAGCCCTCCTGATGGTTTTGGGTATTGCTCACTAGGTATCTCTGTTGATATCACAAAGACGGGCGCCGAATCAGCTGATCTAGTAATAGCCCAAGTCAATGAGCGAATGCCTGTAACTCACGGCGAATCGTACCTTAACGTTAAGGACATTGACTATCTTGTTCCATTCACTGAACCGCTAGTGGAGTTTGAAGAAGCAGAAGTCAGCGAACGAACAGCTCTCATCGGAAAATATGCCGCGCGATTAGTTGAAAACGAATCAACACTTGAGATGGGTATTGGTACCATAGCTAGAGCTATTACTGATAACCTAATAGAATCTCAACTGACTGACCTTGGTATTCATACTGAAATGTTCAGTGACAATATAATGGACTTGCTTGACAGTGAGGTTGTAACAAACCGGAAAAAGGGAATAAACAATGGCAAAGTCACTGCAAGCTTTGCTGTAGGAACCAAGAAACTCTATGATTATGTAGATAATAATCCGACATTTCAATTCCGAGAAACCTCATACGTGAACGATCCTGGAGTCATCAGTCAGAACCGAAAGATGGTCGCCATCAATTCAGCACTGGAAGTTGACCTCACAGGGCAGGTCTGTGCAGACTCCATTGGCCACAAGTTCTATAGTGGCATTGGAGGACAGGTTGATTTCATAAGAGGAGCATGGCAGTCCGAAGGCGGAAAGGCGATTATATGCATAAAGTCAACCGCACTCAATGGTTCAATATCCAAAATCGTCCCTCGATTGAGCGAAGGTGCAGGTGTTGTTACAACGAGAGGGGATGTTGACACAATCATCACTGAGTATGGATATGCCAACCTAAGAGGGCGCACGATACGGGAAAGAGTGTTGTCACTAATAGCAGTTGCACATCCCCGATTTAGGAATGAGCTACTAGAAGCCGCAAAGAACATGAGATATGTCTTCGAAGACCAAGTGCCCTTCATTGCGAGAGGTACCTACTTCCCCATTGAGTATGAAGCCGAGAGAGAGTTTGAAGGACCCAATGGCCCCATATCTGTTCTTGTCCGACTCATTCGACCAGACGATGCCGATAGAATAAAACACCTCTTCTATAGTCTTGGCGAGGAGTCAATCTTCTTCAGATTTCTTACTCCCCTCAGGTCCCTAAAACGACAGACACTCCAAGAATTCTACTATGTCGATCAAGATACCGATATTTCACTTGTCGGAGTAATTTCTGAGAATGACGATCCGAAGTGCGAGAAGATTATAGCTGCCGGAAGGTACCTTCTTGATCCTCGTACAAATCAGGCAGAGTTTGCTCTACTTGTGCAGGACGAATATCAAAACAGGGGAATCGGGACCTTCCTTCTGGCTCAGATGATGAGAATTGCAAAGAGTAAGGGCGTTAACGCGTTCATTGCCTATGTTCACCCGAAGAATGTACCAATGATTGACTTCATTCATAAGACTGGAAAACTCATCGAGAGTAGACTAAGTCTTGAGGATGATCAGTACACATTTACACTCAGGCTTTAGCTTATGAGAAGTTGGTCTTTCTGCTAATTGTTATATGCATGACACGCTTTTCCAGTACAAGACGGAAGAAGGGATAAGCCATTGGATAAGAGAGAAGTGGATAATTCACTGGTTGAAGGCCAGAAGAATATCCTGCCGCTGATGTTTCGCAGTCATCGACTTCTGACTACCTACATCTACTACTCGGTTTCAATAATTTATCTCTGGCTAGTTTGGGTCATCTTCTTCATTCTCTGGATTCAGCTTCCTCTGGAGCTTGGCCTCATTGCATTTGTTATCATTGCACTGCCTATCGTAATCTCTCCAATTCTGTACAAGAATTCGAAAAAGACGTACTCGTATATTATCAAGGCAAAAAGAACGCTTGAGCATACTAGAGATGCAATTGATATGGACCAATTTGCCACCGGTATCTCGTCATACATAACTCTTCTATTCAACATTCTAAAGCCAGATGAAGTCCGGGAAGAGGGAGAGTCAGTTCAAGAGAGTCCGGTGAAACTTAGCAGCCTCCGAATCAAAACAGCATCTCAGTCAGTCGTTTTTGTATTTCTGGTAGTGCTAGTCTTTCAGAATTTCTTTATACCCGAGATTGTCCGCTTGCTTGAGATTGGTGGAATACTGGCTGTACTAGCAAATCCCGTTATGGTCCTGATGGGATTCCTTCTTGCCCTAATGATTTGCGGCTTTGTAGTAATCATTCTGTGGGAGTTGACTGTGAGGAGATGGCTTCGCATCTACACAGGATTCCAATCGTGGGGTGAAGAGATTGAGCGCATGGTCAGGTCTGACGAAGGAGAAGGAGGCTTATATGAGTGAACACTCCTTCAACAAAACGTCCGGAGTCTTGGCCATTCAATCAGAGGCGGTCCAAGTATGAGAGATGGGCTGAACTTCTTGAGGCTTGTGTGTGGGAGTCGCGAACACAGAGTTGGCTCATGCGTACACTTGGACTTAAGACGCAGATAATAAAGGAAGATCTTGATTTCTTGACCAAGGCGGGTCTCTTGGAGCAGGTCGATGAACCTGATGTTGGTATTTTTGTCTTTCAGACCACTGAAAAGGGAAAAGAAGCGTTGAGTCGGTTCTACCAACTTGTTACTAGGTATTTCATTGGCACCGTATAATCTCTGGAATCTTTTGATACTGTACTAGATGCAGATTGGTGTATATGCCCCGTGCGTTCAACCAATAGTAAATATTCAATCTTTTTCGAAATATCATTGTGCGTAGAGATGACCGTAGAAGAAATCAAGGTTGACAAATCAACTCTCAAGAGAAGAATAACGAAACTCATCAAATCCAATCTCAGTTCAATCAAGATGATTGCAGAACAACTTGAAACAAGTGATGAGATTGTCTTGGAGCTAGTTGCCGAACTAATTGAGGAGAGAGTAGTTAAAGGAAGTATTAGTCCTGATGGATCGAGATTCTTTAGGTCGGATTTAGGAACCCCTGACTTAAGCCAAGAGGCTATTCAGGAGGAACCCGAACCTGCAAAGTCCAGTCTCTTAATTCCGAAGCTAATCACACTTGTAGGCGCGTCCCTGTTTGTTGCAGGACAAGTTCTGATTAGAATGGTAGCGGAAGAAGTCCCACTGCATAATTCTGCAGGAGCCATGGTCTTTCTTGGTATGTTCACATTCATTGGAGGGCTTCTATCTTTCTCAAGATTTGGTAAGAATAAACAATGAGATTTCCGTGGAAGAATCATCCTAATGAATCACGGAAAAGTAATTGGTCATCTATTTTGCTGATTCTTCTCCATTCTCCTGAGCTAGCGATGAGGTAGATTTAGCTTTGAGATTCTCTTCCCTAGCTTTGATTATCTTGTCAGAATCAATGAAGCCCTTGTATAGTAGAATAACACCAACTACCTCCCCAATATACAGTATGCTTCCATAATCAGGTCCTAATCTTGATATGGAGCCCGCAAGTGCAATCACAAGTCCTCCTAGGGCTATCCAAAGGTTGTATGTGAATCTTGTTTTAATGAATGAAAAGAATGCAGCTCCAATTAGGAGGAATCCACCACTCACAGAGAGCAAAGGTGAGAAGTTCCGAACATGTTGCGCCATTGCACTTCCTCCTATTATTACGCCTGTCACAAATCGGCTAGTATCAACCTCAGCAATCATTGCATATGCTCCCATCCAGAGCGAAACTATGATGGCAAACAATAGGTAAACATGTCCGTGAAGCATCTTTCTTTCAGGTTCTGGTTTGCCTCTTCCGTACAGAAACGCAACCACCACGAGGACAAGGTATGTTCCCATTCCCGCGATCGGATATTCCATTGCACCAAAGATCATTGCGGAATAGTCGGTAATCAGACTTGCTGTCATCATCCAGGAGAATATACCTACAATTCCTAGAAGAATGGCATCAATTGCAATCAACCCTTTCGTAGAGAACACATTCTTCTTTAGAATCAGGTATAATGCGCCAGCTCCCAGAATTGCCACTTGAGAAGCGGAGAACACGATATATAGTCTATAAATCAGTACGCTCCAGCCACTGAACTCAGATATCGATTCAAAGAGTGCTGACATCGCAAACATCACTAGTGAGATGAACCAAATCAGCTGGTAAATTCTCCTTCGTCTGTACCACTGTTTCAGAACCATATATGCAAATAGAATTGAAACAATTGTTGTAATTACTGGGAATATTGACATAACTGTCTGCAATATATCACCTTCCTGTCCTCTGAATCCATTTCCTATGGTTTAATAAGCAGGAGTCATTTGCCAGTCGCGACAGAGTGGTACACCCATGCCTAAAGAACACCCAACTCCAACATTAGATGGCGAATACACCTTTCTTGATAATGGAATCGAACCAGAAGTATCTCGGGTTTTTGGACTTACTACCAATGAGGCTCGTATCTATCTAGCATTAGTAAAGGGTGATGAATACTCAGCAAATAGACTGAGTAAAATTACAGGGATACATAGAACAAGAGTATATGATAATCTCAGGGGTTTAGAGAATAAGAGATTCGTTACAAGTTCGGGCAGTGAACCGAAATTGTTCAAATCACGACCGATTAGAGAAACTGTCCTTTATACACTTAAACAACTTGAGGAAGGCTATGATTTGCGACGAAGAGAAATTGAGGCTATGGAAACTCTGTTGCAAAGATACGAATCCAATAGGGACATTCACATGGATCCTGTCTATGTTGTATCACTTAATGAAACTCTAAATGAGCTCTCGAAACTTCTTGGGGCTGCAAAGAACCGTGTGTGGGTCTGCAAGCGCATAGCCGGTGGGATAATTGATTGGTTTGTTCTCAAGGACTCATTGAAAGCACTATCTCAGGCAGGAGTCGATATCAGATTTCTCTCCGATTCACCAATGCATATCGGATTTTCATCAAGAACTTTTCCCTCGATAGGGATTTCCTTTGCTATTATAGATAAAACTGCCATCAGTTTCTTCTTCGGAGAAGAGGATGATAATCAGAGTAGGATTCTCGTGACTACTAATGCAGGCTTTGTAGACTTTCTCAATAATTCATTTCTCCATTGGTGGAATCTCGCAGATTAGGGATTGCAACACGTCCATTCGAACTATGGACCTTTTTCCCACAGTTCATTATATACTATTTTTCCTCTTGCCTATTGTGATGATATTGTCAACAGAAGACTATGCTATTGAAACCCGAGCTTTAAGTAGAAACTTCGGTGAAATAGACGCCGTTTCGAAGTTAGACCTCAGAATCAGACAAGGCACTCGGTTTGGACTCCTTGGTCCAAATGGGGCAGGAAAGACTACGACCGTTCGGATGCTTTCAGGACTTCTTGCTCCAACAAGTGGAAGTGCAACTGTGTCCGGGTATGACATCTCAACTCAGAGAAACGAGGTGAAGGCCGTAACAGCAGTACTTCCTGAATCTCCCGGTGTCTATTCAAAACTATCAGCAGTTGAGTTTCTGGAATTCATTGGTGCCCTGAACGGTATGACTGGGAACAAGCTGAGTAATCGTATTGACCGTATACTCTCTCTCATGGGTCTGGAAACTCGACAGGATGATCTTCTCGAATCCTATTCTTCTGGTATGAAGCAAAAGGTGCTCGTGGCATCTACCATCCTACATGAACCAAAGCTAGTTTTTCTAGACGAACCTACTTCCAGACTTGATCCAGCTGCAAGCGCTCTGGTCAAAGACCTAATCCAAGTACTCGCTGAAGAAACGGGTACATCTTTCTTCATCTGCACTCACATAACCTCTTTGGCAGAAGACCTCTGCGACATGATTGGAATTCTCAATGAGGGTAAACTGGCTGTTCTCGGTTCGCCCCAGGATATAGTACAGACTGCCGAGTCTTCGACACTGGAGCAAGCATATCTGAAGATTTTGGGCGGAAGAATTGACCGTGAGTCATTATTGGCTTGGAGGTAGCTGCTTTGACGCACAAATGGTTCTCAATTGCCAAGGCTGAATTCCGTGTTCAGACAAGTAATCAAAAAGGCAGGCGTGTCCCAATGATGGCTGCTCTGGTCGTTTTTGGAGTTCTCTGGGCAATATTCATCGCGCCTTTTGTCATGGGCTTCGTATTGACTGAAATCTTCCATCTACCGACATCTATTCTGGCAATTCTAATGCCAGGCCTCCTCAGAGCAGGTTTGATGTTCATTTGGTTTGTTCTGATTGTATTTCCGCTTGCAAACGCATTGAAAGAAATGAAGACTGGGCAATGGGAGATTTTGCTGAGCAGCAACGCATCAGGTCGAGACATATTCCTAGGATCTTTCTTGGGGAAGTTACCAGTGAATAGTCTGATTGTGCTATATCTATCTCCTCTTTTAGTCAGCCCATTTGCTCAAGCTCTGGACATATCACTGGTCGGACAGGCACTCATCTATTGCGTCTTAGCTCTTCATGCAATCTGTGCGATGTGGCTCTCCGACTTTATGGTGGCTCTCCTTCAGGTTAAACTAGGTGAGTCGGAACGCGGAAAGGATCTTGCTGGTGCTCTTGCGATTATTGTAGGGATAATTGTCATCCTTCCATTTGTCGGATTTCAGCTCTTTGCTTCTCAGATGCTATACTTACTTGGACTCGATGTATTTCTCATGTTTCCCTTCGCATGGGGTGCAGATTTGATGACTGGTATTGCAGTTGCCTTTGCTGGCAACGAATCTAGTATTCTCTACGTGTCTGGATTGGGATTTGATATGATGACAAATATCATCATTCTAGTAGGTTACACAACCGCTCTCCTGAGTATAGCACTATATACAGCAAATAGGCTGTTTACTCTAAATACTAGTGTTAGAACTCGGAAAGGCAGTATGATTTCTAAAGAAGGCTCCCTGACTAGAGCTGTTCGCAGAACTGGCCGAGCCTCTTGGATTATCTTACTTACTGTAATGAAAGACTTCAGCAGAAAGGCACAAAACCTGACACGAGTGGGGCAAATGATAGGCATGGCGATCTTTCTCCCAATTATTATCGCCGTTCTCATGTCAAATCGTTCAGTTCCCATTGAGTTCAACATGATTCTTCTAATGGTGTCTCTTGCATTTGCCTTGCTAAGTGGACAGACATTTGGCGCTGCTGGTTTCCTTGAATCTAAGCATCAGCTCTGGATTTTCCAAAGCGTCCCAGATGGAGCGAAGATATATGCGAAAGCCAGATTGATGCAGGCAACTATCATTCTCATCGGCGCGGCAACGATACCCGTCACCGTACTCTCATTGCTCACTAATCTAACACTTCAAGAATCAGCAGTCCTATTCTTTGTACCACTGCTTGTAGGAGTAGGATCCGCTCTCATAGCAATTGGAGTTACTGCCAGCAATCCTGTTTACGAGGATGCCAATAGTGCTATTCTGAAGGCTAACACTGGAAGATTCATGGGCATTACTCTTGTATCACTCCTATCCTATACAGTCGTAGACTTGGTTCTGGGCATTGTGTTCAATCTGCGAGATTTGACGCAACTCATCTATCAGAATGAATTGCTCTATACACTATTGATGTTTGGCCCATTGCCATTAATTGGAACCCTAGTATTCATTCGAGGAATAAGAACCTTCAGCAGATTGGAATAGGCCATGCAGACTATGGATTGGCATCCTTTTGCCAATCCTCCACTGTTTTTTGGAAAGTCAACAGAAGAGGTAGAGCAAAGTGGCTACTGTCCAATATAGAATGCACTCTATCTGAAGTGATATATTCTAAACCAATGCAAAACAGGCTACTATGAAACGCACAATACAGGAAGAATGGCCAGAAGCAGGCAGCTACTGCTGGGGTTGCGGCAGGAATAATTCTCATGGACTTCAACTGAAAAGCTATTGGGAAGATGACGAAACAGTAGCCACCTGGACCCCGGATGAACATCATCTAGCATTTCCAGGTGTTCTGAATGGTGGAATCATTTCAACACTCATTGACTGTCATGGCACTGGTACTGCAAATGCACTTGGCCGGAGAGATGCACACGACACTGAAATCGAGCAAATCATGTATGTCACCTCAGGTCTCTCTGTGAGGTTCATTCGTCCAACTCCACTGGACAAGCCCGT
>JBHLQM010000034.1:8869-34747 GCA_048884785.1 Candidatus Thorarchaeota archaeon
GAAATCGAGCAAATCATGTATGTCACCTCAGGTCTCTCTGTGAGGTTCATTCGTCCAACTCCACTGGACAAGCCCGTCACAGTTCGTGGACGAATAAAGGAGAATACAGGTGAACGGATTACCGTGAGCTGCTCTCTGTATTCAGATGATATATTGTGCGCAACAGGAGAGGTATTCACTGTTCGAGTTAACATGAAGACATTCCTGCAATGAATTAGTTCGCATGAGCGGTGTTGTTCTAGTGCTTCGGTGGTTTGAATTGGACCTTGAATGCGTCCAAATCTTCGCCCACAATCTCTGGGTTCATATTACCGAGCCCATTTCTAGCTGCAGTCACGATATGATGGATACTCTCAGGGTCAAAGCCCATCAATCGAGCTGTTGCTGCATCGACAGATGCTGGTTCACGCCCAATCAGAAACGCCCCTATCTCATGCTCTGTCGGACCGTTCCATCCCTCAAGACCTGCTCTAGCATCCACAATACAAAGATTTGGCCCAGCCAATTTATTCAAATCGATTAAGATATCAGCTATTCTTGAGTGGTATGCAGATTTCTTCTTTTGCTGAAGAAGGCCGAATTGGTTCTTCAAGGCCCCGGTTATATGTGTGAGATAGTGAGTTTTAGGAATAGAGATTGATATGTAGTAAGAAGGTTCAGCAAGTTCTATTGGTATTTCAGGATTCCTTAGATACTGGCCATCAAAGGGAATTTTCAAGGTGGGTGATTTGCTTAGGTTTACTGTTGCAAGGTCATAGCCTCTGTCAAGCATTTCCTCAACATAAGCTGCATAGCCAAACTTCTCGAAGGCTTCATCAGCAAATTTACTCTCGCTATCTGTTTCAATAATTCGAATTGATAGATTCTCATCGTTCTCCAGAAGTAGATTCACAACCTCTTTGGTAACTTCAATATCAGAAACTGTATATCTGGTACTTGGGGCAATTGTGCAGATGTTTGGTTTGATTAATACAGGAGATCGGAGCTCCTTGAAGCCACCCAAAAGTTGAAGCCCTCTCTGTAAGGTTCTCCGAATCCCTCCAGAGAATCTCACAACTGCTACTGGTGTCATTTAGACGCACATCCAAAAATGTCCCTCTGCATTCTATTCACCTAGAACTCAGATAGGATTTTTTCCAGATAGTTAGCTGCATCAACAACACTGGAATGGCGGAAAATTAGAAAATGGGCTGCGAATCCCCCCTCCTTCTCTTCCGCCCTCATGTGCTTTTTATGCTGTTACGCAACGATCTTTTTTGGGGGCCCACTTAGGCTTTTATTTCACGGCGCCAATAATTAGCATTAAGACACCGAGAACTAACAGAATGAGCATAACCTCAGTGAAAAGATACCCACCAAGATTGATTGAGTAGATATTCTGATTAAAGAAAACTGTAATCATACTCAAGTCAACAAACGAGGCGAGAAACGTTGCCCATAGTGGAAGTAGTCCCACTATGATTACTATTAGACCAAGAATGGCTAAACCCTTACCCATATACTGTACACTCCTTGGAGTAGTAGTTTTATGATACTACTCGTTTTACGTGTTTGCATTACAGTGTGAAAACCTACCTATTAATTCATTTATCTTTTGTTAGGAGTATACTGCGTAGAAGAATCTGCTTTTATCAAAGGGTAGCCTTGATTTCTATTCGTCAAGAAAGGGAGGAGGTTCAAGGTTGGAAAGGAAAAGGCTCCGAATCATAATCGCAACCATTGCAATTGCCTTAGTGATTGTATTGTCTTCGTTTCTATATCTAAACCTACCAGGACCGCTCAATGGAATAAAAGTGGCAATCTACACAGATCGCGGCATTAGGGCAACAAGCCGAATCGCTCTTGTGAATATGTTCAGTTGGATGGATGCTGATGTCACTATCATCAATTCTACGAACATAGCAAATGGAGACCTTGACCTATATGATATACTTGTAATGCCTGGTGGCTGCTGGTGCGATGAGCGATGTCAATTGCTAGATGAGAAAATGGAGCTTGTTCGAGCCTATGTTGAGAACGGTGGAGTCTATTTTGGTATCGACGGAGGCGCATCATATGCAACGAGTTATAGGCTCAATCTTTTCCATGGTGCTCTTCGTGCAGACGCTTTTGGTACAGGTGATTACCTCATTGAGGTGATGGTGAACACTAACTCAAGCGCACCGGATCTATCCACTGCGTCTAGCTCATACCAGCTTCTTTACGAGAACTCTGGCTACTTCGATGCTGAGGACATGTCAGGTGTTATTCCTATTTGTACATATGCTAATACAGAGCTTGTGTGCATGTTGGCATTCTTCTATGGCAATGGCCATGTGTTTCTGTCAAGCCCACATCCTGAATACGAAGAGGGAACAATGAGGGATGGCACAGACCTGTGGGACGATACCATGAATGACCCTGATTCGGAGTGGGATTTTATGCTATCCATAGTCCAATGGCTGCTTGCTTAGGCTGCTTGTCCAAAGCATCTGCAACCTAGAAAACTCCCTGCTACTGGATATTGTCAGATCTTGATACTCGGGATGCGAGTCAGATTATCCCAAATCTCCATTTTTACTTCTCAGTCAGAACAGTCCCAAGTTTATTTCCAAGCAGTTCCAGAAACATTGTATCACGTTTCAATGATTTCTCGTTCTCAATTGTCTGGTCGTAGGCAATCGTATACAGTGTTTTTACATTGCTGACATTACTTCTTATTCTGCCGAGGCTTTGTTCATATCGCTCAAGCGATGCAGTGGTTCCATAATAGAAACCGACATCCGCTTCCGGAAGATCCGTTCCTTTTTCAATCAGGCGTTCTGAAGCAAAAAGCACGGATTTCTCCCCGTCCTTGAAGGATTTAATCTGCTGATGCTGCACGACGCCATCCATTCCACCATGCACAAATGTCGAGGCGATTCCCTGGCCTTCAGCAAGACTTGACAGGTGCTTTGTCACTTCTACAAACCTACACATCACGAGCACCTGTTTGTTCTCCTTGGCCATCTTATCTAGCCAGAATAGGAGTCTCTTTTCCTTCTCTCCAACATATCCTTCCGTTGAAGCAACCTCTTCCATTTTCTTTCTGATTTCATCTCTTATATTCAGAAAGTCATTATTCGCTGTGAGCGTTTTGTTTGTAATTCCATCAACGAACTTATAGAGTGACTTGAAGGTACCTTCAAGCAATCGTTGTCTTGCAACTGTCATCAAGAGATATGCGCTCGCATGGGAAATATACTGGTGAAGTCGCTCCTCATCATTTCCTATTTTCTCGAGAAGATTCTTCTGAAGAGTCTTTTTTCCCAAGAGGTCAGAAACAAATAGCAGAATTCTATCCGGAGGAATCCGGTCTTTGCCTGTAAGGATTTTGTATGCTTTTGATAAATGCGAGAATGATGATTGTCGAACCTTCGCCATCTCCGAGTCCATACTGGAAATCCAGTCATCAAAGACCTTGATCCTTTTGAGTTCGTAGGCTGGTTTGAAGGATTCAAAGTCATCTCCAGCTGGATGTATCTCGGCAACTCTTTCAGTTCCTATTGTTGTTTTGAAGAGGTCTATCTTTGCCTCTTGTGAAATTGATGCTGTGAGACCAACTACGATTTTTTCTGATGTGGGCGAGAGTATTCCCAATAGACTCAGAATTGGTTCAAACCTCTTATTGAGCCGAAAATTCTTTGCTTCAAATTCTCGAATTAAGAGGTCTTCAACGCTATCTTCAGAAATGACCTTCCCAGTCATTTCCTCTCTATTCTCAATCTCATATTTGATGTCCTTAACTATCTGTGGGAAGTTTCTCCCATTTCCGAATCTCCTTTCAATGTATTCTATGGTTTCTTCTCTAGGGCGTTTGGATCCATAACTCTGGGCAAACATATCAAATAATTCATCAATTATGACAAGCTTCACTTTTTCCAGTGTTGTTCTATCAATCCTGCAGAACTTCCCAGCAACTGAATTCATCAGGAGTATTGGTGTGGCAAAAATGAATCTGGAAATGTCTGCATGTTTTCTCGACATAGCTGCAGGGATTCCCTTTTGTTCCTCAAGGATGTAGAGGTGACCATAGTTCGACAGACCATACTGCGTTGCCATATCGTATAGCTGATACTTTAATTTGCGATCTTGTACAAGAAAGAGAACTTTCTCATCTGGCCCAATAAGCTCCCGCTCAATTAGCATCTCCACTGTGAGAGCCGCAATCAATGTCTTTCCCATTCCCGTCGGAAGTAAGACTAAGAAGGCATTCTTATTCTCGTTCTCCAGGGTATGTATAATCTGGTCTCGAGCATTGATTTGGTACGAACGTGGTTCGAACTTATTTTGGTCCTCCATACCTTCCATGAGCAATCGTTTCCTTCAAGAAATGAATTTTTCAGTGATAAGTTTGGCAACCGGCCACGCTGATTGACGAAGCATTGGTGTTTTATCCATTCTGATAACGACCAAACTCATCAACTATGTGGCAATACTGTATGCATTTCTGGCTACTTGTTTCACCAGACCATCCTGAATCAATTGATTCAGTACTTCTCTAAGCTGTTCATTATCAATTGAGTTGTCTTTCAGTTTTATTTTCATTTCGTGCAGGGTTAGACTCTCGGTGTTTGTCAATTCTCGTATGATCATACCACGAATCTGTCGCGTTGAGCCCAGGAATTGCGGTTGAGTTGAAGTCGGGGCAATACCGGTAACGGTCGATGTGAGGACCTCAGAGCCGTAATCCATCAGGGCGTTGTGCCAATCCCTGGAGTTCCCACGTAGCAGAAGCTCATCAGCAATATCCTGCAAATTGGAATCAGATGTGCTCTCGTCTGCAAAACCTGATGCTATGAATACACGTCTTATGTTGGTATCAACTGTGGCAAGATCCTCATTGAACGCAAATATCAGGATTGAACGAGAAGTATATGGTCCTATGCCTTTCAGCTTACGGAGTTGCTCTACTGTCCTAGGGAAACCTCCCATCCTGATAATTGATTGTGCTGCTTCTCTCAACCAGACCGCTCTTCGATTGTAGCCAAGGCCGCTCCATACGCTCAGGAGGTGTTTTGTATCTGCAGAGGCGAGAGCTTCAATGGTAGGAAACTCCTGCAAGAATTCAAGATACTTTGATACTACTCGATTGACTTGTGTCTGCTGAAGCATAATCTCGGAAACCAATACATTGTAAGGGCTAGGGTCCTCTCTCCAAGGAAGTTGACGTGCATTTCTGCTCCACCAATCCATGATTTTGGTCTGGAATGATACAATGGCTTTGTGGTCCATGATTCTAGCCAACTCTAATTGCTTTCCGAGGCTGAAGAGTGCAACGGCTGGGAATCTTAAAGAAGGTTGGTTTTTGTTCATGTCTTATCCTCTGAGAGAATCCTTTTCAGAAACATATCCACCCACTGGTAGAAATCTGAGAACAGGGTTCTGACCATGTCAAGCTCTAGGCGTTCTCTAAGTATCATATCGACTACTGCTTTTCTGAGAAATGGATAGTAGTGAGGTAATGGGAACAAATTCAATGGAAATTGTCTGTGCTCTGTCAGAAAGATATTGATTCTCTCAACCCACCTAGCATTAATCACATCTTCCGAGTATGTGGTGGGGTCCTCTGTCATGAGCGAATCCAGTTCTGCAAGGATAGGAGCGAAGATCTTTCTTTGTACTTCATCAAATGAGTATCCTGTGGACCTTGTTTTCTCATCCAATGCCATCTTCCTATATAGTGCGGCTAGATCATCCGAACCTGGAACTGTATAGATTGCTCTGTGTCTACTAAAGACCTTCAGCATCTCCGATCCAAAACCTCTGTCCTTTTCCAAGACAGAAAACACGTGAATGAAGTTGGTCTTGTCCCAACCCTCCTCATTGAAGATTGCCTTGTAGTTGTTTATGACCGTCTTATAATCCCGAGGAACTCTCAATTCATGGGGACTGGTCATACTCCAAATATTGAGAAACACGAAGGGAGTTTTCACCTGTGCCTTTTCATCGAGGCGATAGCTAGGAAAACAGTAGTTGCTGTCAACAATTATCAAATCGGGCTGAAATGGAGCTCTGTCATGTTGTGATGCAAATCTGGTTGTGGAATCAGATATAACCTCAACAATTTGCTCCGCAGTGAGGGGCTGGAAAGTCCTTGACCTGACTAGGTGAAGATTGTCGCTCAATGGAAGGTAGTAGGTTGTGCCTGTATTCTTGAGAGTGAATGCCGTTTCGAATCTATTCTCTCCGTTCAGACTGAGATGTTGCATTGCCTGGTAGAGGTCCTGATTTGTATGGTTGATATCAACGACAAGAACCCTGAGAGGGGGACTTTGTGAAAGCCCCCATATCGCAGCACAAATTGATAGGGGTGTCTTCCCGCTTCCACCTTTGTTACTGGTCACGATGAATGTTATTGGCTTCTTCATTATGCAATCACCACATCCTTAGGAATCCGAAGATTAGATCCAGAATGGTCCCCCAGCCCACATAGAGTACAACATCTGTCAGCAACTGCATGAAAATGACACCAATGAATGCGAATAGGACCTTCCGGATTATCGTAATAGGCGAGGAAAGTCGCTGAAGGTCATGAAAGGAGGATTCCACAAGGTGTCGATGTGTCCCCATATCGCGAGTTGCATCTTCCAGCTTGGCCTTTACATACCCAATATCATCTGAGAACATGGCCTCTTCCAAGAGAATCATATCATTATCAGACCGTTTCAGATACTCATCCAAGGAATCCGAAATTCTCCCGCGATTCTCCTCTACCAGCGTCTCATAACGCGCTATCTCGTAGACGACAACCTTGATCACACTTGCAAGCACAATGAGCGTACCCAGGCTTAGTGCGCTGTTGAGAAAGAAGGCTACATTGAGGACAGGGTGGCCTGGGAAATACTCTTGGATTATCTGAAATCCCTGATAACCTGATATTCTGTAGAGTGCGATGAAGAAGAGGAGTCTTAGTGTGAGATACATCCTAGATATGCTGAGACGCCACCACCTCACGGTCGGTGTTCCTCCTGCACTGAAAGACCGGTGAATGAATACGGAAAATACTATTCCGCCGGTGTTCACAATGAAGAAGAATGACATCATGACCAGGCCTAGTCCTATAGCTAGACGGACCCAGCCGTTAGTCCCCAGTATTCCTGCAGTCACAATGTCAAAAGCCGATTGAAGCTCCTGAAACTCCAAATGAAGAATAGCTTCCTGAATCGCAGAAAATACAGCATCATGCGTCAGGATGTACCCCAAATAGAAAACTCCGAAGGATACCACTGCAACGATTGATGCCACATTGGCTGCAAGGAAGAAGGTCTCTATCCTGCTATCATACCTAAAACGCTGGTTTTCGGGTTTCATTGGCGTGCTCCCCGTGTGTGGCTATAGGTGGTATAGCACTAAATCCTCAAACTAATAGTATATAGTAGTTACTAGTAAGAATGACCGCCTATCGCGAAAAAATGCGCATTTTTCACCTTAGGAGATGTATTCAATGGGAGAATTCATGTAACATTGAACAAATATAGCCGAGTCATAATATACCTCATGTAGGGGCGTACAAATGAATCTTGGATACTCGGACCAGCTGAATGAATTTGTGCGATTGGCAAGGCAGAATCCAAATATCATTGACCTTTCCATGTGTGATCCACCCAGATTTGGCTTCTTACCCGATAGAACAATCTATAGCTCAGATGACATACGGGAGTATGAGCAGGGATATCCAGACCCACATAATCAGCTCATTCACGGCATCGTGTCGCGAACGAAAGAATTCACAGGGCAGTTGGTTGATGAATCTGAGGTTTTGATCACAAATGGATTGGCAGGTGCATTTGCATCACTTGCTATTTCTCTTCATGGACTGACAATTGGAATACAAAGCCCATTCTACGCACCTCTCTATGAATTCTTCCGCAAGACTATGGACTTGTGGTACTTCAGATGTACTCCTGAATTGGAATGGGCCGTTGACATAGACCTGCTCAGAAAGGATCTTGAAGTGCAAGAAAAGAACCGCGTGCTGGTGGTAGTTACTCCAAACAATCCGACAGGTCATGTCCTGAGTCGAAGAGAGATGATTGAGATCATTGATCTGGCTGGGGAATACGACCAGATTCTCTTGTCAGATGAGGTCTATGATGAGATGTCCTTTGTGCCCTTTACCTCAGCGTTAGGAATCTCAAAGGATGTCCCAGTAATTTACACTCACGGGTTTAGCAAGGTATGGAGAGCGCCGGAAATAAGGCTAGGATTCATGATTCTGCACGACCCTGAAATGAAGGCAACTTTAGAATTCTCTGAGATTCGGCGAATCAGTAATCTTGGATTTGGTGTAAATCCCAATTCTCAACTGAAAGGTATTCAATTGCTCAGAGAAAGCAAGGAGTTCCGTGCGAAACAATTCGAAGAGCTTCAAAGAAGGCGAGATGCGTTGAATGCAGCTATCAGGGAATCGGCCAATCTCAAAGGCATTCCAGCTAAGGGTGCAACTTACCAATTGATTCAGACACCTTGGAATGATTGGGAGCTCTGCCAGTATCTTGCAGAAGAACATAACTATCTTATTTCTCCGGCCAGTGCTTTTGATCAATTCATAGGTGATAATTACATACGAATGGTATTCCTCAACAAGGCTGAATATCTCGTGGATTGTGTACGCAAAATCGATCAGATGAAGTAAAGCAGTGTTGATTTACAGGTGCACCTGCTAGTTTATAGCCCATTTTTCTGAATGGAGCGGTGGTTAGGAATATGCAAAAAGTCATGGTAATCAATGGTAGTCCTAGAATTGAGAAGGGGAACACCGCTCTGATTCTCAATCCATTTATTGAGGGCATGAAGGAAGCTGGCGCATCTGTTGACCTCGTCTACACAAAAAAGATGAAGATTAGAGGATGCATGGGTGAATTTCAATGCTGGTATGAGAAAATCGGTGTATGTATGCATAATGATGACATGAATGACCTATATCCAAAACTCAGGGAAACCGATATTCTAGTTTTGGCAACACCAATCTATATTCCGCTTCCAGGAGAGATGCAGAATCTGATTAACAGGCTCTGTCCTTTAGTTGAACCTGTTCTGGAGTTTCGAAACGGGCGAACCCGCGCACGTCTTCACAAGAATGTAAGAATCTCAAAATTCGTATTGGTTGGAACTGGCGGCTGGTGGGAGATTGGCAATTTTGACACTCTGCTTCGCATAGTAGAGGAACTCGCACTGAATACGAACACCGAATTCACTGGAGCGGTGATTCGTCCTCATTCGTCCCTTATGAGATATGAGAATGAGAATACGGACAGGGTCAATAAGGCCTTGAGAGAAGCAGGAAGACAATTAGTCAAAGAAGGAAGATTCTCTAGGGCAACATTAGATGCAATTAGTGAACCCCTAATATCTGAAGAGGAATATCGAAGGATTCTCAACAAGGACTATGAGGATGCTCGAGGGAATCAGAAATGAGAGGCCTCTCATTCAAACTCCCTCGAAAGTTTGGGTAAGAATCGTTTATCTTTCGATGTCCTTGGGAAGAATGTATGCATAGTAGCGTCTCATTACTTTTGAGCGGATGAATCTATGTGCCTTCCGCATTCTAAGGTATAGTTTCCATGTCGAAGCATCGTCCTTGTAATAGTCCTCGACTTCATCAACTGAAATTGGCTCGAGATTATACTTCATGGCTTCAGTCATAATGAACTCGTTCACAACTTCAGTGATTATGGGAACCATATCAGAAAGCTGTTCCTTGTAGAAATTGGCAATCAAGTCAATCATGACCTTACGGAAGTCATAGTACCTATCGACTATCTCTTGAAGATAGAACTTCTTGAGCACCCAGCGGATTCCTGGAGGTGTTGGTTTGAGGAAGAGCTGAACATCGAGTTGCTCTTGATCATTTACCCTGAAGAGGGGTGTGCTGGTATCGATGTAAAACAACTTCGGAGACTCACCCAATACTTGAATGCCGGGAGCATAGTCCTTTAGCGCCCAATTTGATATTTGTCCGTCAATTGCAACCTGAACAGCATCAACATTGCTGGAATTGAGGTTCCAGACTTTCAGGAGCTCTCGGAGAACAGCCAATACCAGTTTCTTGACTTCATCAAGGGGCAATGAATGAATCAATTTGTTTCCTATAGATTCCTCATGCAATTTCCTTTGATACAGATAAAGGACAATGCGTTTCCTGTCTGTGTAGACTGTGGTTGCACCATATTCTGGGATATCTATCCCTATCTGGTTCAGTAGTTCATGATATCGATTGTAGACTTTCGTGTATGCCGCAACCTGTTCTTGCGAATCAAAGAGGGGCATCCTCTTGAACGCGATTGATTTCTGTGATTCCTCAAGCACCTCGAATACTGTGCTAATCTCTCCATATCCAAGAACCTTGGCCGGGATTGGCGATTCCTCAGGTTTTGCTGGATTAAGCTTCTCTTCAAATTCCTTTAACACATCTGTATCAATCTCTAATGTCATTACTCCTCCTCCTTCACAGATTTCTTGCCATCTCTACATATTCAGGACGATCTTGGGCATATTTGAATGCCTTATCCATTGACTCTTGGATATATGGCACATCTTCTTCTCCAAGTATTAACGGAGGCAGAAACTGCAGAACTGACCTATCATTATCAGCATAAACGGCAAAGATGCCATTGTTAATACAGGCGATACTCATCAATGGTCCATACCCTCTGTCACTCATCTTAAGCCCCATGAAGAGCCCTTTCCGTCTTATCTCTAGAAAGATATCCGGATACTTCTCCATTAGAGGTGCCAAGCTCTTAGTAACCAGATCACTGAGCATGTTCACATGTGTCAAGAACCCATCTTCTGTTATAATATCAATCACTTCTGAGGCCACAATGCAGCCAACCTCGGCTCCCCCAAAAGTGGAGACATGAATGAAGGGATTTTCATTCATGAAAGAGTCGAGGTCTTCTCTATAGCAGGTTGCAGAGATAGGATAGACTCCTCCTGAGAGTCCCTTTCCAATAGCAATAATGTCAGGGACCACGTTGTAATGCTCAAAACCCCACAACTTGCCAGTTCGCCCGAGCCCCGTCTGTATTTCGTCGAGAATCAGAAGGACTCCTTTTTCATCACATATTTCTCTCACTTGTGGATAGAAGTCATCTGGTGGTAAAGGCATTCCGAGAGTGGCTGGAATGGTCTCGAAGATCACTGCGGCGGTCTGGTCATCAATTGCCTCTTTCACAGCATCCGCATTGCCAAAAGGAACATCAATGAATCCTGGTGCCAGTGGCTCAAAGGGAGCCTTGAAGTGAGGATCACCGGCGGCGAGTGCAAGCCCCGTGTGTCCATGATACCCTGAAGTCGCATAGATTATCTTGTGCTTCTTGGTATAACCTCGCGCAAGTTTGATGGCAAAGTCAACAGCCTCTCCCCCTCCCACACCAAAGACCGTTCTTGTTATTTCTGACGGTGTGTTGTCTGCAAGTTTCTTTCCTAGCAGCGCTCTTTGCTCGCTTATTAGATGATGATTGCCAATATCGAGCTCCGACAATGCATCTCTCAGAGTTTCAACAATACGCGGGTGGCGATGCCCCAGATTGAACACACCACCATTGCAATGGCAGTTCAATAGACGCCTGTCTTCGGACACATCCCACATCCAGACTCCCTCGCGCTTACCCAATACGAAGCCCAAATCAAATGCCATATAGAATTCGACCTTTCCGGACGAAACATGGGCCCCGAAGCGTTCGATTACTGAGTCTTTGGGAATGACACCGATATGCCTCATGGAAACAACCACACTGAATTCACAGGGATGCTTCGGTGACGTATCTCTCTTTCTGTTGATGGGATGGACGTGATTCACAGCATCATTGACAAGTGATGAGGTTTATAGGACAATTTCATTATTAGATTTGGAGCAAACTGATACAATGAGTACGAAGAAGATTGTGCTACAGCTTACTCAAGGGCAGAGAGAGCATATGAAGATGATAACAGGGCTTGGCCCGGCTCGACTGACAATAGAACTTGGTCCTAAGCTCGAAACGCCATTCGGAAAACCATGGTCAACGAAGATGGCCTCCAAAGCACTTCAACTGAATGCAGACCAACGCATCGTCGTCAAAGAAGCTACTGGAGAAAATTTCGAGTACATCGTTATTTCAAAAGCCTCCGTTGATAAGTGGATGCGTGGCTAAATCAGAGCTGGAAAGTGAGTTGAGGCTTCATATCTCTCTTGACGATCGGGTAGGTTCTAGGAATGCTGTTCAATACAGTAAGAAAACTTTAGGTCCGCATTGATTCTATTTTGGAATCGCTGACCTATTCTGTTTCAATAGTGGCTATGCTCACTATTATTATATACATCAGACATGAAGGACTCGAAAGAAGGAAGTAGCCTAATGGGTTCTGGAATCATCTTGCAACCTCTCGATATTGAACATATTGATACATGGCTTGACATTCACAGGTCAGTATATTCTCGCTACCCCTGGCCAAAGAGAATTGAACAATCCGATGTTGAAGAACTTCTTGATTCTCCTGAGAAACAAGTCATAATGGCGCTCACTGAGGGGGATGTTTTCGGAATTGCCGTCCTACAAGGCGAATCCGATTCTGATATAATCACATTGAAGGATTTTTCCGCTCGAAATTCAACAGCTGAGTTGGTTGATGCATTTCTTGAGAAACTCATCTCCATTGCGAGAGAATTGGGAGCTAGAAAAATCAACACATGGATGTGGAGCTCCGAAGAGGAACTGCTAACTGCCCTGATGCAGGACGGATTTGTAGTCGAATTGGAACACAGTCTTGTGTCAAGGAATTTGACAATCATTCCAGTGAGCGAACCAGTCAACAACCTAGAGATTCATTCATTGTCTGACAGAGTTTCAATAGCTGATTTTGTGAAATGTAATCGCAAGGCGTTCAAGGAAGACCCTTCTCGCCCACTCGAAGAGAGTGAGCTAGAGGATTGGATTACTAATTCAGAAGGGTTTCATCCTGAGTTTCAACTAGTCGCTATCCTTGATGGGGAGATTGTAGGAACTGTCATGTCCGAGATGACCACGCATCAAAACTCCTCCATTGCATGGACTCATGGCCTGGGCGTATTGAAAGAGTACCGACGACGGGACATTGCCAGCAATCTACTCACCGAGCTCATGATTCGTCTGAGAAAACGAGGAGTAAATGCCCTATGGCTCTTTACTGATACAATAGGGCCTATCAGAGAGTTCTATGATAGTCTCGGATTTACTCAGTACGTCAATTGGATGGATATGAACCTAGATCTCTATGCTGAATCGTAATCAGCCTTTACTCCTTCTACCATTTTTCTTATTGTTTGATACCAAATGATTCCATAGGTCAATTATGGGTGCAAACGTATTCCTCAGACCATCGACTGTAGAGAGGTTCCTAAAGCCTCTTCTTGCCTCTGCAAGTATCGCGGCAATCATTACACGTTCCTCCACTTCTCCAACCTCTTTGATTATGGAGAGTCTGTGAATGGCGTATAGTCCAATCAGGAAAGAAACAATGAAGAGGAAATCAAGACCTGTGAACATTATCGCAGGAATCTCTATCGGAACACCATCTTGAATGACAACTGATGAAATAACAAACTGCGTTTCAGAGAGTAAATCTGCGATTACACCGCCAACGAAGGGTGCTATAGCTGCTGCAAATGAATTAGCAAAACTCCATGATGCAAGGTAGGGTGTGGCTTCTCCCCTTGGGGCAAGCTTCAGTGCCATATTGCCAGAAGCTAGGTTGATACCTGCAGCACCGAATCCAAGTAAAACATGAATTCCCACAATAAGTGGAAGAACAATTCCGCTTAGAAGGGGCATCCCGGCGAATATCCAGAACAGAACCCCAAGCATAAACACAGGAGCTGTGATTTGTAGTACGTCCTTGTTGCTGAAGCGATCAGATAGTCTTCCCCAGAGGCGATAAAAGAGAATACTTGTCGCTTGTGTTACAACAAGAAGCAGAGTAACGATTGATATCGGAAATCCAAGTCGTACGAGCAGATATACAGTAAAGAATGGTGCAACAAGAGCAGTAGCAAAGCTCCATGTACTTGAGAAGAACATGAGATTCCTATAGTTTTCGCTTCTGTGAGGTTTTTTGATGAGTTCTGAGAATTTGGGTATCTCAACAAGAGGCGTCATCGACTGCTCAGGGATGGTAGATAGAATGTATACGCCTACCATGCCTGCAATGAAGCCAGCAAAGAACACAAAGGAATAGCCAATCAGCTCTTGACCTATCATGGAAATAGTCCACCATTCTAGGAAAAATCCTGTCATGATTGTGGCAACTAGACCTACAATCGTCTGAACAAGTAGCCGTTTGGAGAAGAATCGGCCAAGCCGCTCCTCGGGTATCAAGTCCCTCATCCATGAGTTCCACGCCGTTGTTGATGCTGCATTGAAAACGGCATGTGTAATCACAGAAAGAACGAGCAGTATCAATCCCTCAGCACCTGGCATGAGGAGAGGAATTAGTGCCATAACAAAGATGGACGACCGGCTTGCTGCTGAGGCCAAAACAGCAATCATTCGTCGTTTCCGATATCTCTCGACAAGATATATCGATGGTAACTGGAGGAGTTGTGCTAATGGCGGAATCGCGGCAAGTAGCCCAATGATTGAATTTGATGCCCCAAGAGCAAGGGCAAATGCCACCAAGAAGACGCTCTCTGTCAGTGTAAGTTTAATCTGTGAGGCAACGCCATCTCGGACAACGGCGTTTAGCCCCTTTTCGACCTCTTCATCAGTGAGGGCTTCTTTGGTTTCGAATTTCATATCACTCTGGCCTTGACCCCCCTCTGCGGCGAGATTGGCCTTTTAGCATTACGGCATGGCAAAATCCGTATGGGTGATGAATTCAGGTCTTGCTGAGATTAGAGTCCAAGGATAGTACAATAATCTAGATCCACTCTAAGATATGGCAGAGTAGTTAGAGTGGGAACTATTCGAGTTTCTCTAATACTGCCTCTTGAGCGCTCTTTACAGCCTCATCTTTTCTACGTTCGAGTGACGATGCCTGCTCTCGTATCTCTGCAAACAGATCAGCACTTGAAGACATGGCACTCTCAACAAGGGCCGCTGCAGCCTCAGACCTACTCTTGAAGATTCCAAGCGCCACAAGCGAGTCCAGAGTCTGAACGACCTTCTTGTTCATCCTGGCCATGACTGTGACTTCTCTGTCTTCTTCCTCGAACCCCTCGGCAGCTAACTTGTCGAGCATTTTTTCTCGCAAGGTTGGCCGTTTCTCCTTTTTCTTATCATCCTTTGACATCTGAATCAGCTCATGTTGATTTTCGTATCTAAGCTTATAAATCTGTGTATCTTGTATCAATGATACATATTACTGAAAGCAGGGTTTGCAATGGCGTGAAGAACACCATTACTTGATGAACTGGTCCTTCGCAGATGTTGTCGATGCAATCTTGGATCTCTCTTTTTCTAAATCTTGAGAGTCCACTGCCTTTTCTACATCCTTTGATTCCGCTTTTCTATTGCGACTTGAAGTAAAGTTTGAGTATGTCCAGTCAATCACATATATTTCAGCCAGAAGAATCACTATTGCGAGTCCTGGCAAAATGAAAAATGGTAGAGCCGCCAGGGCAACTATGGTGATCAAACCCGCAGAGGTCTTGGCATGGTATCGAGCTGACTCTGAAACATAACTCTTAGCTTTAACATATTCCCGTGTTTCAAAGGAGGATAACTCTGGCGCGAAACCAGTCAGTATCTCGCCTTCCGCCTTGATGCTTTTTGATTCCAAAGATGTTTCCATTCTTTTCACCTACAACAGGTATTATGATACATGTATCACGTATCACGTATATTATATACACAACACTCGATATATATCTTATGTAAACGAGCTTATGCACTAATAAGGGGCGGACAAATGAGCTGCTGCGCTGCTAGATAGGGCGAAAGATTCATTCTGAAGTTTTACTCATACAAATGAGATGTAAGTCTGGAAGAGCGTCAGTGGTATGGACCCTCTTGGAACCATTACGAAGTATTATCCATTCCTAGAAAAGGAAATACAAACTATTCTGGATTCCTTAATGAAGGAGTCAACCAGCTATTACGATTTTGTTCATAGACTTGCACAATATGTCCTGGAAAACGAGGGGGATTTACATCTTGCATATCTTGCTGCAGTCCATGTGAGCAAGATACGTGAAACTGAACTCATACAAGATATCGCAACCAAATACAGCAATACCCACCATGTGAAACTCTGGGGATACCGTCCTGGATTGGAATTGGACTCTCCCGGCTTGATAGGTCCCAGTCAATCAGGCGATAGGATGGATCGGTTTAATAGAGAAGTCATGGAGGCATTGAGGAGCTCTAGTGAAGACTGGATTCAGACGGAGATTCTTATTTCTCAAGCTTGTTCTCTCAGCGGTTTCCCCTTTCAAGAAGCCCAAACAATCCTCGATCAGATTAGAAACTTAAGAGAAAAGAATGCAAATCTAAGATGTTTCGAGCCTCAGGTGTATTCGTTTGAGGGTTTCGCGAAGCGGAGAGAATTGCCCCCCGAAGACCTGGTGCCGATACTAGAGATGGGTCTATCCATTTCGAAGGAGTTTGGAGATACGCTAAGCGAGGTAGATATTCTGAGTACTATGGCGTGGGTTATGAGAGATCTTGATATTATGAAAGCGAGTACGCTGTATGAGGAGGCATACAGCCTTGCTCAGGACCTTGAGGTGCCTTTCCTGATAGCAGATGTCATGAGTGACACCGCCCTGGTGTACGAATTAACAGGGGAATATGACCTAGCTATTGCTTGTCATTTAGAAGGCATTGAGATATACAATCTTAGCCATCCGACGGTGCCCTATCTCATTCTCTCAAGAATATACTCTCGACTTGGGAATGGTCAGAAGGCTCTTAATTACGCAAATCGTGCAGCACTGTTATTGAGTGACATGACCTTTCCATCTTTTCATCTGCGACGTGCACGAGCTCTCATCCTGCTTGATAGACTTGAAGAGGCAGAGCATCACCTTGAAGCAGCATATTCTCAAATTCTGAAGAGTGACTTGGAGATTTACTTGTCTAACTACTACCACATGTGTGGCCAATATGAGCAGGCAAAGGGTAATCTGCCTAACGCTCTCAACGAATTGGAGAAATCATTTGAGATAGAGGAGCGTCATCGCCGAGTTTTCTGGGGATTAGATGTGCTGTTCTCTTTGGCAGACGTGGAACAGTCGATTATTATGCAGTCAGGACAAGATGCCGATCTCTGCTTACCTGGGCCATGGATGACAAAACTTGAGACCCAGCTTAATGTGCACGGATTTCCTGGGTTGTTGATGCAGTTTGCTCTTCTTAAGTCGAAGTTCTATCAACATGCAGGGCAATACCTTGACGCGCGTCAGACCCTCGCGGATGCTCTGAAGCTATCAGACTCAAATGGCGTTCGGACATTGAGGCTTATGATAAAAGAGAAAATCTTTGAATTAGAACGTCTAATTCAGAAGTCAACTTGAATATGGAGTCATTGATTCTATTCTGAAAAAATGTGTATATAGCAATGATTTAAACGGCATGTATACCTATCCGGCCCACCCAAATACGTGGATATTCAATTCATTGGTGATATTGCATGCAGGACTTGTTTTCGGATTTCGCGAATTTCATCGGCCTCCTTTTGGCACCCTTTGGTCTTAGTGGCTCTGCACGACTTGTGGCAATCATTCCTTTCCTGATTGTCATTTATATTCTCTATCTTATCGTAATGCGTGCAATAACTATCTCTTTCAGGAAAGCAGGAATGCCGGCCGAGGCAACCAGCGGCGTCAAGCTAATGGTGAGACTATTGTTCTTTGCTTTTGGTCTCACAACCACTCTAGCAGCGACGACGGCCATTCCTGAAGCTACAATCATAACAGGTGGTGCATTATTCGGCACAGCTATTGGGCTTGCATTCTCTAAGGCCCTTTCCAATATGGTGAGTGGCTTCTATGTTCTTGGAGCGCGTCCTTTCCGTGTGGGTGACTATGTGAAGATTGGAGGCGTTGAGGGGATCGTACAAGAGATTACGCTGAATTACACCAGACTTCTGCAACCCGACTTCTCGATGGAATTTGTACCCAACAGCAAAGTGGTAGACTCCCAGCTGACAAACTATCGAATCAGAGTGGATGATTTGCTGGAAGTGAAGGGTACTGAAATTCATGCAGACAAAGGATCCAGTGGGAAACTCAGGACGGCTATTGCTGGGTTCCGTTCTTTGACTAAGGGCACTGAGGTGCATCGATATACATTCGAAGTCAGTGTACACAAAGACTACAATCTGGATAGAGTCCATGCCTATTTTGATGAGGTCTGTGAGAAATGGAAGAACGAATTTCTAGAGAAGCCAGAAGTGCTTTTCTGGGCCGAAGCAAACCTTGGGCTGGTCTATCGTGTTGCCTACATTGTAAATGACCCAATGGACATTCTTCGAAAAGGGTCAGACTTTCTTCATGAGATCTCCCGCTTTCAAGCGGCCATCAAATGAAGAAAATTCACAAACTGCTTCATCTACTGAAATCGAATACATTAATTGGAATCAGACCAATAGCATAGCATCTAATGTGGGAATGGAGTGGAGTGCTGTGAGAAAACAGTGGTTCACTTGTGGAGTACTGATGATTTTGGCTCTTGGGGCCTGTGCAATCCCCACATGCACGGCCAATCTTGGCTCACTAAATATAGTTGAAATGTCTGGTATTTACACCAGTGATCCTGAGCTTGAGATGCCAAGTGCAAATGTGAGCATCCATATAGTTGAAATCGGCAACAGATTGTACTCAATCGAAATATCGTGTGTATTCAAAGTGGTGGCTCTCTCACTTCGAAACAGCACACTCGCATTTGTATATCCCACCACTTGGATAAACGAGTCTATCGCTTTTGAAGCTGAAAGGATGTTCAATATAACGCTCGATGACGAGTCAATCAACTATACACTGTCCACACGAGAAGACATTGAGGAGCAATTCGGAATCCCCGTCGATGGCTTGAATGTCGGTTTCGAAGGTCTTGCATTTGCTCAGTTCAATGTCACCCTCTCTCCGAACGGCACGCATTTCGCCAAGGTTGAAACATCCTTTACACAGGTTGCTGAAACCGACCGGTATCTGGTTCAGTACTTCTTTGGTAGTGCAAAAACCTTCTCAGGAAGTACTCAGGAGAGAGTATCCTTAGAGATCAACCAGCAGAGCCAGCCTCTGGAATTGAACCTCTCCCCTGAATCCGGGCTTGTTATAATTGATTCAGGCTTGACAACTCGTGCAGAATGGGATTTCATAGTGAGTGATTTGGAGGAACATACGGTTTCTATCGAGTTTGTGTACTCATACCCTCCATACTATTATCATAACTATCTGTACGATTTCCTGATTATTGGCATTCCATTGATAATCATGATTGGAATTGTCATTTATCGCAAAGGGAAACAGCATACTGAACCGGATTTTCAGTAGATGTTTTTAGAATTGGCATCGATATTTGGCACTATATCTGGAATTGGCGAGTTATCGCTATCCTGCATTTCTACAGTTCAGTCACTAGGTCTTCGTAGTGAAGTACACATAAAGGAATAGGACTGAGAAGAGAGCTAGTAGGCCAACCAGCGCCCATGCAACTACTGGAAGGGTTATAGTAAGGGCATTCCAGATCATTGCTACCGCACCAAGGATGTTGAAGACGAGTTCCATTATGACATAGATCTCAACCTGTTCCCATGTGGACTTCATGTATGCCAGAAGTGAACCAACGGCCATCACGAGCGTGGCCATACCAACAATGCGACCAGATGCAACCTCATCTGGCCATCCTGTCAGCGAGTTCCAATATTCTGGCATCAAGAACCAGAAGGCTCCGAAGACTAGCGCGACTATGAAGTGTAGCAGGAAGATATACTTTGCTAACTTTGGTATCTCTCCAGCCATCTTACTCACGCGCCCAAAATATGCTGAAATCTTCCAATAGCTTTCTTATCTAACTTTCTACACACAGGACTATTCTATGCCTCTTGCAGCGCGCATTTTCTTATCTTCTTCATACTTCTCTTTGAATTGCAGCTGGATATTGAAATAGCTGGCTTCATAGACTTGATAGTTATTATCTGAATCAAATCCCCATCCGTCCCAATCAACAATCATATTCATTATCCTTTCATATATCTCGATAATCTCAGGATAGGGACATGCTAAATCCAGATTTCCGTTTCTTATAGCATCTTCATATTCCTTTGCCAATCTCTGAGCTCTTTCATGCAAGAGATTGATCTCGGGAAATGGATCTGGTTTCGTTCCCTTCATCCTGACTCACCACCATCCAATACTGTCGCCATTAACTAATGAGACTACGGCCACTAATACTTTCTCTCAGTAGCATCACCATCGAACCCTCTGCATTGGCTTTGACCATAGATACTTCTGGTATGAATACCTATCTCATCTTATAAGAGTCTGAATCAGATGAGAACCCTCAAAGAAAGAGAGATCCCTGCAGCTGTTGAGATTGCTGCCGAGGCCTCTAAAGATGATCCATACTGGGTGTTTATAGAGCCGGATCCAGCAAGCAGAATCCAGCTGATGCGTAGATTTCTGAAGGCCAATCTACAGACCGAATGTGCAAAGGGAAATCTGATGGGGGTTGGAAATCCATTGCAGGGAATTGCGGTCTGGGCTTTTCCCAAATCAACCAAACCAGCTAGAGCCTCTCGACATCTGAAATCTCTTAGCTATCTTCGCCTGCTTTCCAAATCTACCATTGCAATGATTCCAAAGGCGATTAGGGTAGTTTGGGAATACAGAACTATGAGAGCAAGGCATGCTGTGCATCCATTCTATCACCTCATCCTCATCGCAGTGGCACCCTCAAGCCAGGGGCGGGGTTTGGCAAGCAAATTGATTCGACCGGTATTGGATATGGCGGACAAGAGGGAGATTGGAGCATATGTGGAGACCACGAATCCACGTAATGTTACATTCTATGAGCATTTTGGATTTGCATTGAAAGGAATGTTCTCAATACCTGGCTGCCCAGTTAGAGGATGGGGTTTCTATCGTTCACCAAAGGAAATCATGGGAATTTGTAACCCAGAATTCTAGTATATATCAATCTCTATATTAGGGGGATTGACTTTAGTTACCTTTTGATGGTCTTTTATGTACGGATATGAAGATCTAAAATCAGGTCTATCTATGGCAAGGAGTAAGGTCTTAACCTTCTTTCTTGCTATCATAGGCATTTTTGTTATTTTGGGCTTGGTCTTTGTTGTGATAACTCTGCCAATTGGTCTTGCCATCTGGCTTCTAGATCCTACAGGCGATTTCATCACAGCTTGGGTTGAGACAATGGTTGCATGGACCCTTCCACTCTCCTCAGGCAATGTGGCGATTATTCTCTCTGTTTCTTTCCTTGTGATCATTATACCTATGACCGCGCTGGGAATATGGATACTGGGAGCGCTTTTTGGCATCGCAAAGGAGTATATCGATACAAATGACACACGGGTTGAGCATGCATTCACTTGGTTGAGAAAGAAGTTCGGTCCTCTAATGGTGGGTGGTGTACTTCTGGCGGTCATTATCGGCTTGCCCGCAATGATTGTTGGCTACCTCATAAGCTGGGCCTATGGCTTTGGGACAATTCCATGGCCAGTTGATTGGATTGAAGGTATTCTTGGATTTGTCTACTTCTTCATCATGCTAGGTTTCTTCTCTTTTGTATGTCCTGCAATTATTGATGATGTCGGTGCAGTAGATTCATTAAAACTATCATACAAGATGGTGCGTGCAAACATGGCTAGAGTGTTCGGATTCCTCCTACTGATAGTCATTGTAGCATTCATCTTCGTTGGGCCGATAGGTTTGTACTCAGTCTATCTGACATATTTAGGGCTAATTCCCAATCCAATGACTGATGTGTTCTTTGGAGTGCTAACAGCGTGGGCAGCGATTGGGGTCTTTATCTTCGTGCTCTTCTTCCTCCCCGCACTTATCTTTGGTCTAACCCGAATCTATAACTCAATCAAGGGTGCCGCACCCACTCAGTAACATAGATTTCTTTGAAATCAGAGCACTGCCATCGTGCGGTGCTCTCTTCATTCTTTTTTCGTACACACTCGTTGATCACATCCGGCGAGCTACCCACCTCGTCTATGCTTGTAGAGTGCAGTCGTGACACTGTGTGCCTAATCGCTGGGCTGCAGCTTCTTTGACTTTCAAAATAGTAACTTTTCCCAGAGACTTTATTAGAATCTGTAATCAACCAGTTTGGAGAAACTTCTGAGGGGCAGATGGATACAATATGAGTATTCTAAGAAGAAGGGTTCGTCAGGTAGTTCCAGTATGGGTGCTTGCAGTTGTTTGCATTGGTCTTGCAGCAGGTGCTTATATCTGGATATCAAACATAGCATCAAACAATGTGCAGGTCACGGATAATCCAATAGAGTTAGTCGGCCAATTTGAAACTCCAGTCTTTGTCGACGTTATTTCTACGTCAACAATAAACTACACCATCAACGATCCGGGTCGTTGTACAGGGTACATATATCTAGAATTCCATGTTTCAGGGCTAGTTCTTGACGGTGACGAGATATATCAGCTTGTGAGAGTATATCCGGATGGAGTTTCCGCAATTATCACCACAACATTAAGAACGGATGTTTATTCGAATGCCATAATCTACATTCTGGCCGACGATTCTGGGGGTCCAATTGATTTTGGCTTTTTTGGCGGTGCAACAAAAGGACAGATTGAAGCCCTGATTGTTTATCATGTGTCTTGGCTATGGACGGTGACTATGACCATAACAGAAACAGCATCCTAATAGCTCATGCCTTTGTTCTTTGGCATCTGTCTAAAAGAGGGGGAGCATCCTATACATGAAATGCTATCATATCACCCACACATACGACCATGTGGCTTCAAATCGTCCTCATCTGGAAGAGCTCTCTCTCTAGCTCCTTCATCCTCTCATTGAACCTCTTGTTGAAATCCATCAGTAGGTCGAGATAGGTACTGAACCAGGCCTCAAAGACAGTGACCACCTCTAACAGTCTCTTTCCACCATCACTATCCTTTACTTTCTCAGGCAAATCCTTCCACTCACTCAGAATGAGCTCAATGACCTCGAGTTTGCCCCTGAGGAACATCTCTGAGATATCCATGGATCGTTTGAATTCATCAAAGAATGGTAACGTACGACCACCATACAATTGGGTGCGAGACCCTGGTGTGGATTCTTTCGTGATCATTCCACGCTGTTCCAGATTGGTCAGATATCTGGAGATCTGCGAGCGGGAGTATCCTGTGATATTCGAGATCTCCTCCTGGGTCAATGGTTTTGGGGAAAGTACCACCATTGCAAAGATGCGGGCGATAATTGGTTCTGTGCCCCTAAACTTCACCAAGTCCTCCATGATTCCTGTGAAGGCACTTCGCATTCTTTCATACTTGTCAGCTGTCATTGTCTATCACTCATCGTCTTCCTTTTTATAGATTTGCAAAAATGCATTATTTTGCGTAATTTGCGTAACTATGAAAATTTATAAGCATTCTACACCTACCATTAAAGTATGTCAGAAATTGAAGAGAAACAATTCAACACTGGCGAGATAACGATAAACTATGCAGTAGGACCAGACAATGGTCCCCCGCTCGTTCTCATCCCTGGTCAAGGAGCCGATTGGACAAATTATCAGAACTCTATACCATTATTGATCAATGACTTCCAGGTCTATGCGGTCGATGTCCGTGGACACGGAAGGTCTGACTGGAAGACTGGAGATTATTCATGGAACTCTATCGGCCGAGACATGTCTGCCTTCTTAGAACAAGTAGTGAAGGAGCCAGCAATCATCTCCGGGAACTCATCTGGTGGCCTCATTGCACTATGGCTAGCAGTGAACAAGCCCGAGAGCGTCAGGGCGATTATCTTGGAGGATCCCCCTCTGTTTTCGGCAGAATGGCCTAGAATCAAGCAAGAGTATGTCTACAAAGTACTCCAGATCTCAGTAGATATGAGCCATGAACTCACCAACTCCAGAAGTATTGGTGGTCTGGCAAGGACATTCACGAAGATAAGCCGGCCTTTGGAGAATGGCAAGATTCGCAAAATACCGCGGTCCGCAGCCTACTTCATCTCATTCCTCATCAGAGCATCACAGAAGCTGAAGGGTGGCAAGCCATCTCTCCCTGGTACATTAGGAAAGATTCTGGAGGTCATGACTACCTATGACCCAGACTTCTCTCAGGCCTTCGTTGATGGGCGCATATACGAGGGTCTGGACCACGCTGATGCGCTTCAACGCTCAGAGCGTCCAATGCTGTTGATCCATGCGAACTGGCACAGGCATCCTGAGTATGGACTTGTTGGTGCCATGGATGATGATGATGCAGCCAGAGCTCGAGAGCTCTCCCCTGAGATGAAGTTCAAACGGATTGACTCTGTGCATGTGATACACTCACACAATCCAGAGGTTTATGCTGAGGCGGTCTTGGAATTTGTAGGGCAGCTTATCTCATCACAGTTGCATTGAGCCTATGGTGAACTAAGACTATTCCTCCTGCAGAGGCCTAGAGCCTGAATTCAGACTGGAGAGCCATTGCTGAATTTCAGTTTCAGGGCATTTCCATTTCTGATACCTACTGTCCCAGAGATGCAGGGGGAATCCCCAGCTTCCATATGCCTTGGGACTCAGAATGCCTATTCTCGAACTAGGTGATACCTCATCGATTGAAGCAGCCAATCCATAGCTGCCTCCTCTGGGTAGCGCTGCAAGAAGCATGAGTTCCTCCTTGGCAGAGAAAGATACTATACACCGCGGAAGTCTTCGACTCCAGCCAGCTATTGCTAGTGAATCGCTCGGGGTCTGTTCATACAGGAAAACGTGTTCGTTGAGCCCAATGTTATGCGCTTCCCACACAGTCTGAATCAGCTCTGCATTTCTCAACTCCCTTATCGTGTCTGCAACCCGCTGTTGTCCAACTCGCAGCTCCGAACGAATCTCAGATACAGTTGCTATGCCTCGTCTGAAGCAATCCAGAACATTCATTTCCAGACTCTGGAGATTCATGCTGGTCTTTCTTTGAGGCGTATCCACTCTTGGAATGGTTGCACCGAGGCCATCTGACTTTATCCTGCCAAGTTGAACTGTCAGCAATTCCCAAGGGATATCCCAGATTCCCTCATCAGTTCGATAGTAGTCAAAACAGTGGGAGACCCCCGAACTGTGGATTTGATGTATATGGATGTTGAATCCTTTCTTTGAGATTTTTTCCATTCCTTGGTTAAGATAGCTCACGGTTGACGAATTGTAGGGAACACATAGAGTGGCCAGCGCCTCCCAATCACCTGATACTACCTTGCGATACGAGTAGAGGAATGGACAATCTTTCATAAAATCGAATGCATTGTCACTCCCAAACATCCTCTCAAATCCAACATGGAACATCTGAATCTCGATGCGCGAAAACGGGACTCTGCTGAATTTCCGCAGAATCATCTTCTTTTGCAATTCTGATACCTTCTTGGAAACCCACTCACTGGACAACTCCACTCTCTTTGCTAGCTCCGAAATATCGTCGAAGGAGTTGCCAACGAGATTACTTACAATCTTGAGTTCTGTGGTATCAAGTGTATTGACAATTCTGTTCACCCTCGAAGTGAAGTAGAGCAGATAGTCCTCAAATGAGAGGGGCATCTGGTTCTTCGCTCTCTGGGCAATCTCTCTCACAATTGCTTCCAGCCCTTTATCTCCAGCGAGAGAATAGAGCCAGCGATATGCGCTCCTGGGTTCGTATGTAACCACTGTTGAGATCTTCTCAGGAGGTCTATGGTTCTCCCATAGTTCTTCCCATTTCTGCCTAAGCGA
>JBHLQM010000035.1:0-34402 GCA_048884785.1 Candidatus Thorarchaeota archaeon
GTGAACAGGATGCCATCGTCAGTTATTTCATAGAATCCTCGTTTTGGATTGCTGATCATATCTGCCTCCAAGAGCTTAGTGAGGTGATGAGCCAGAGCGGTTTTGCTTAATCCTATAACGCTCTGCAGTTCATCGAATGCTCTGGAGCCCTGAAAGAGGGACGAGAGCAGTTCCAATCTTGATTTATGAGAGATAGAAGAGAGGAGGAATTCGATATCCTCATTGAAATTGTCGAGTATTTCAGATACTGCTCGTTTCTTCGCATTACTCATCGACATCACGAGGTATCAATGCATACATTTGTTATTAAATATTTTCCTGAACGTAAGTACTAATTTTACTGAATAAGCAAATTACCAAGAATGGATTGGCAAATCTATTCTTCTTTGCCGCTTTCTTGTTTTGGCCATATCAGTAGCTGCCAATTCTTGAGCCCCCTTTTCGCTTCAGCCAACCTGTGAGTGATCCATCAATTTTGCCATTGCTTCATTTCTGTTTGCGATATCTCTATACACTTGGTGAAAAAATCGCTCACTCAATGAACAGGGACACACGACCGGGTAGGGCAAACCGCGATTTATTCTGAGGATCATATTCAGGCTTTGATGAGTCATGAACCACTGTTTGCAGACCGACTTCGGATGATATGTAGCTGGAAACATTTCTCAATGTGGCTAACTCTTCCTTGGATGATGAGGAGTGGTCCCATAGACCGTTCTCTTTGGCAATACGATCAACCAGTATCTTCACTTCTTTTCCATATCTTCTGAATTCTTGGCTAGCCATTAGGTGTTTCATAATGTCTCCAACAATCATTGGTATCTTGGATTGACGGATACTATTCATTGCATTGAACATCCATTGCGGGGCAACGTAAACATGCACCCTAGAAACCTTCTTGCCTTTCAACAGACGTACAATCTCCCTGATATCGTGAATTGTAGATTCAACCACTTGATGAGCGCTCTCAACAGATGAATCAATTAATGACTTATCAGCTCTTGGCCACTCAGCCAATGATACATATCCCTCTCGCTTCATTTTTGACCACATCTCCTCAGATGCATGAGGGGTCATTGGAGCGATCAATCGAGTCCAAATGTCACAGATATAGGCCATTGTGCCGTTTCGCTCGGATTTTGGTACTTCAGTACGTTTTAGGTATTGATTGATTGCCCGAATCATTTCTGACGTAGCAAAGATTGCATAGTCTCGTATCCTTAGCTCCTCTAAATAGGTGGTACATTCTTGAACCATAGAATTTACTCTCGATAGAATCCAGCGAGTTGCCATAGTGGGCTTATCCTTCTTCTTGAAGACTACTGGCTCCTTGCCACCATACTTAGATACAATATCCATGAACTGAATCAGTCGATTTCTGACTGCAGGGACATCCTTTTCTCTCCAGTCCATCAGGCTACCAGGTTCCGCTGCAGAAATCGCATACATGCGGTACACATCTGCACCATATTTCTCAGGGATCTCGACTAGAGGTATTATATTGCCCTTGCTCTTGGACATCTTTCCACCCTCCATGATTAAATGCTCGTTCAGACTAATCTCCTGAATCCAGTGCTTCTCCGGGAAGATTGCTACATGGTGGAATATTGCAAAGCTTAGATGATTCGAGATGTGCGAAGGTGCGGTATGACGTTGGTCATTGGGGTACCAGTACAGGAATTCGCTGCGCATTGTTTTCAGCAGCTGAATATCAACATCAGTGGTGTTAGACACCTTCTCCGCAGTTCCGCCTCCTAGGAAGATGTACTCAAAGAACTCCGGCTTTAGTTGTGCAGGTTTCAGCTTGTTCTTAGTGATATGGTGGGCTATCGTATAGAATGCCATGTATATGGTAGAGTCTGATAGAGCTTCAATAATCCATTCAGGGTCAAAGGGTAGTTTTGTACCAATACCTCTCTTACGTGCGCAGGGCCGTTGTGCCAACCAATTGAAGGTTGCCTCGAATAGGTTCCTGAATAATTCCGGAACAATCTTCATGTTATTCAGAGCCTTCCAAGCTGCATCTTTCCATCCGGGGCTTAGATAGTCTAAGAACCATTGTCCAGCAAAGACTCCAACTTGAACATTTGTCCCGCATTTGCAAATCACGGGTCTTGTATCAGGTTCATAGAAGACGTCAGAAGCATTATTCCCGCTCAGCCATCTCACGACATCATCCTTTACGTCCTTTATCATTCTGCCAGAGAACTGCATACAGTTGTCTTTCATCACGCCCTCATAGAATTCGGCACGGTAGATCTCTTGAGTTGCATCCTCTAGCTTCTCATCATCTCTCTGCGATTCTATGTTTCTACTCTCGACTGCATCCTTTCCGGGAAACTCGCTGTACCCCTTAACATCAATCATGCTAATCATCTTGATTCCACGAACATATTCTGGCGAGATTCCAAATTCCTTCAGGGGCTCAGGGTTTTCCCAGAGGTCTCTTAGAGCAATGTAATCGAATGGGGCGTGGCCTGGGACTGAGTATACAACGCCTGTCGCATTGTTGACATCAACAAAGTCAGCTGGCAGTATAGGGATTTCGTGGCCATCATGAACAGCGTGGAAGGTCTTTCCAATGATCTTGGCACCCGGAAACTCCTCCAGTATCTTGACATCCTTTGCCTGTAGCTCCAGCTTTTTGACCGCCGCCTTCGAAACAATCCACTTTTCTCCGTTGACTAATGCCCAGACGTATTTTGCAGTCGGATGAATCCACATGTTTGTGACTCCAAAGATAGTTTCCGGACGTAATGTTGCTGCAACTAGATATCCGTCTTCAAATTTCCACTTTATAGCAGTGAATTCTTTGATTTTGGCATATTCGCCTCTTAGGAGGTCATCCTCTCCAACAGGGTTCCCGCACTTTGGACAATACAGCAGGGGATAGTTGCCTTGTTTGATGTACCCTTTCTCCATGAACTTGTAGTATTGCCACTCGATGAATTTGTTGTATGTCTTATCTCCGGTTGTGAATTTTCGTCGCCAATCGATGCCATATCCTAAAGCATCAAAGTCCTGAGAAATCGCTTTGGCAAAGAATGAAGCCGTAGTCCAAGGATCAGTGAATTTAGCCAATTGCGCATTGACCTCATCCTCAGTTTTGAAATAGAGGCGAAGGTCACGTTTGTATTGTTCAACAGCAGATTTGTCACCGCTCCGTAGCCTCTCAACCATCCCCAAGATCGGCGTGCCGGTCATATGGGATGCCATTGGAAACAGGACATTATACCCCTGCATCCTCCGAAATCTTGCGATCAAGTCACCGACTGTGTAGGTCCTACCATGGCCAATATGTAAAGCTCCATTTGTATAGGGGTAGGGAACCGTCAAGAAGAACTTCTTTCTCTTTGGATCAGGATCTGCCTCAAAGACCCTATCTTTCTTCCAGCGCTTCTGCCATTTCTTCTCATACTTGGCAAACTCACTCATCTTTTTTGACCTCGGCAGTAATGAAATTGATTAACGAGCCAGAGATGTGCTCCGCTATAAAGGACTCGCAAAAGCAGTTTCTAATATTCGAGAACGCAATCCATCCTTGGCTCACTCTGAATCTGCAAAGCGTTTTTGTCTTATTAGAGCTATGGTCAATTAGTTTCAGCCATACCTGAGGGACAGCAAGATAAAATTCAGTATCCCGATAACTTGATTTTTAGATATGCTGTGCAGTTTTGTTTGATTAGGCAACAACTAACCGTTTATTCCCAGAGGGAAAGATGTTGACCAAAAACTCTCCTGCAGATTGGATGATAGATGCAAATGATGCATTCATCGACATCCATCATGAACTAAGACCCTATGCTGAGGTAGTGTCGTTCTTCAGAAGGGTCGAGGAGGAGTTTAATGTGACGGAATATTGCAATGGAGCAAATTCTGGAGGGCGTTGGGTCTATCAGATATATAGCAAGGAATTCATCACAGACATATCCGCAATTCTGAATCGCATCACAAAGTTATCTAGTTCCCCGGGCCCCATTCTTGAGGTCATGAGTGGAGATGGTAAACTGGCTGAGTTTTTGCATTCTGGAATAGATATCGATATTATTGCCACAGATTCCAAGGAGAGCCGCGATAATATTGCATTTCCGAAATGGGTAGTGAAGGTAGATGCGATTTCTGCGATAGAACGATATTCCCCATCTGTGGTATTGATGTCATGGGAACCATTTTACTCCGATACGAGTAGCATAATTGTAGAGAGGGGGATTCCCTTGTTATGGATTGGAGACCCTTCAAGGTCTGCAGTAGGCTCCAGTCTTGAAACGAAACCACATTCAATCATCCATTCAGACTATTTACTTGGGCGAAATGATAGTTTTGCTAAGAAGGAATATCGGACAGTTATCCGACTTTTCAATTTAGCAAAATGGAAAGAACAGTAAAGGTCCTAGTTTATTGTAGCCCCAACCTGTGTTACACCTTTTCATATTCTTCTGCAGGGCATATCTAGTTACTAGAGGATAGAAGGGATATATATGGTAAAACCTAAAATCGATGCAATAGATATTGACCCAAAGACTGGTACAACACTCGGATTCTATCACTTTGGCAGTGACAGACCGAATATTCTGATTCTATCCGCTGTAGAGGGACACTCAGCAGGTTGTGTATATACTAGCTATCTTCTGATGCAGTACTTAGAAAACCTCAACCGGATCGATGGGTCAGTAACGGTACTTCCCGTAGCAAATCCCTTGGCATTTAGACTGGGAACCAGAGTTTCGCCTATTGATTCACAGGCACTCGATTCAGTCTTCCCAGGTAGTGAGTATGGAACAGTGACAGAGAGGATTGCGTGGGAGATATGGAGGAAAGCCTCTCAAGCGGATTATGTCATTCACCTTCGATCCAGCCCGCAATCATGTGTTAGCCACACAGTCGGACTTCATCGTGAGTATATTCATGTCAGGAACTTGGCATCGCAAGTGGGACTGCAATATGTGGTCCAAAGTGGCGGACAGAGAGGAGTTCTAACAACGGAAACAGCTCATGAAGGAATACCAGCAGTTACTATCGAATTGAGAGGGTACCGTGATCAGATAGAACCGCAAGCATCTGTGGAAGTGCGCGAAGCCATCCTGAATCTGATGCGCATCAAGGATATGATTCCAGGCGAGCGGATTGAGACTTCGAGTGTTTTTACGGGTAGAAGCCTTAATGTAAACTCAGGCTCCGAAGGGTTCTTCATTCCAAATGTGAATCTTGGGGATATCGTGAATCCAGAGTCCGTAATAGGCACGGTTGAGGGAGTTGAGTCCATTTATAGCCCCTACGAGGGAACAATCATCTCATTGAGTAGAATGAACTATGTCTTCGAAGGGGACAAAATTGCTAACATTGCGGCACCGCTGGTTGACCAGAGAGGACCACCTGAAGAGGAAAGTAGCCAGTCAGTTCGAAGGAAGTGGTAGCATGTGTGATGGTTGCAGTTGTGATTCATACTTAATGCGTACAAATGTAGGTGACAAGAAACTGAGAGACAAAGGACATCTCCTTCTCATTGGCAGTTGTCTGATGGAAAGGTTTCCTGAGATTGTTGAAGAGTATGCAAAATCGAGAGAGGAGAAAACCATCCTTCACATATGTCTGGAAGAAACACACATGAACATGGCGGGATTCAAAATTGCATCAATGGTGAGCTATGCAGGAATTGGTGCCATCTCAGTTCTCACCATCGAGGGCAGTCCACACTGTGTACAATTACACTATCTTGCTGAAGATATCAAAAGGCACTTTATTCAGAAATTGAAGACCAACCATTTTGTTATAGAGAAGGGAGAAGTCTTGGAGGTGAGTCCCGAATCTGTAAAGAGATCAAGACATCTCTCCAAGATATGACAGTCTATACCCTCTGATATATTGCGTGTCAAAGGCGACGAGACTTAGGTAGCAAAAAGCCTGCTCGTTTCCTATACTCAAGATATTCATCTCCATAGTGAAGAACGAGCTTGCGTTCCTCGAGATATGCACCAATAAGTGTGTAAATAATCAGAGATAGACTGAATACCGCAACTTGAGCGAAGGGATAGATTAGGACTAACCCAAATAGAAGGATAATTGTCGCCAGATATAATGGGTGACGCACCCGCGAATAAATACCATCTGTAATGAGTTCTGGACGACGATCAGTTCGCATATCCGCCACAGTGCTCACAGAGATTACCTTGGAGGCAGCCATAGATAGCCATAGACCTATCACAATGAGAATACCCCCACCCAGAAAGAGAAACGGTTGGACCAAGGACGGAGTGAAAAGAAAATATAGCCAGTCCCAAAACCACATTGAGAGAAATGCCAAAGATATCGAAAGAATACTTGTGGCATTGAAGGTCTTCGCATACCCTTCTTTCCCCCAGCGGTCAATAATCTTCGATTTAACAGGCAAAGCAGAAACTCCGCTGTGTAAAATGCCGAAAATCGTCACAAACAGGATAATCAGAAAATACTCTATCATTGGGATAACCTCAATCAGTACACTGAAGTGTGTTGCTAAAATCTTATAAGGAAAACTATTGTTAATTTTATCATAGTTAATTCTATTCAATTGAAGGCTGTTTCAAAATGGTTGAGTTACCAATGAATCCATTCGCTCCTATTGAAATGTGGAGCGATACAGTTGTCACCGTTAAAGACGGAGATGAGAAAAAGAATGTTGATGCCAAGCATTACCACGTACGATACGTTGTAGGCGAGGGAACGACAAAGAGATATGTTGACCATGGAAGTGGCGTACATGAGATGAATGACCGTACCATCTACTATACACCAGCCGTCCATAAAATGATGGAAGAGCCTTTCCATTATGATGGTAGCAAAGTAGAGAGTATTGTTGGAGAACGCCACACAGAGAATACAAGGAATCTCGAGAGGATGGACTTCTGTGAGGATCACGAGATTGTAGAAGTTTCATTTCAGAGCCCAGGAGTTGAGTGTTGTGCCATGACCAGAGAAGAGGCTGATAAACACGGAGTTCCTCTCCAGTTTCAAGCAGGGTACCTCCTTGGTAGAAGTGATGGCATGATTAAGATAGCACTCTCAAAGACAGTACTTGACAATGGGTCATCCTACTACGAAGCAATCCACATTATACCTGAAACCGTTGTGAAGAGTCTACAGTGTCTTGAATAGCCAGAATTGCTAAATTACTCAGCGTGGGCGCTCTTGATTCATCTCCCTGTTCCAGCCGCCCCTACATGGCTGGATTTTCCTTTTATTGACGAGCGCCCACCTGACCCATTTTTCTAATTATGAAGAATCTAACACATAACCAAAGGTGTATCATTGCAAATCATTTATTCGTAGTCGTCCTCACTCATGCACCAAATGACCCCGCTCATTCTCCCTAGGGTAGAATATCCCCCTCGGCACCAATATTCGTCAATGGTAGACTAGTTAGCGTTTTCAGTACATCCTATAATGACAGAGTAAAGCCAAAGGTCTTGCGTGTCAAAATGACTTTGAGTATGAAACTATATCAATCCAGTAAGTTGCTTCTTGTATGAGTTATGGATTTATTAGAATCGAATGGCACCCTCCATGTCATCGGTTTCGCGAGGTTGCATTATGAGAGACAAGTTAAGGAAATTAATCAACAATACACCATCTGGAGCTCATCTTGAAATCCGGTATCATCAGAGAAAAAGCTCACAGATTAGAGTGGATAAAGGTGAGATACATACTGCAAGCTCCGATGATTATGGCGGAGTAGGCATCAGAGCATTAGTGAGAGGAGCTTGGGGATATGCAAGTACAAGTAACCTATCTTTGGATAGCCTCGAAGAAACAATGAATATTGCGACCACTGCAGCAAGCAGACTAGCGTCCAGAGTGAAGGAGAAAATTCAGCTTGCTCCAATAACACCAATTACAGGAGAATTTACGAATCTTGGGAAAGACCCAATGAAGAATCATGATTTCGAGGAGAGAGTCAATCTTGTGATGAGTATCGACAAGATGCTACGTGATGGAGATAAGAGGATAAAGGGTTCAATGGTCAGATTACTCGTTCCTTCAAATCACAGGATTATCATTAATTCTGACGGTACTGACGTTGAGATCAAAGATACGCGTCCTGATATCATGATAATACCTGTAGCAACGGAAGGAAGCAAGATGGCTGAGCATATCGAAGCAGTTGGCATTACAGGGGGGTGGGAAATCTTTGAAAGAAAGACACCTGAGCAAATGGTCGAGAGAGCGATTAGAATATCAACGGGGCTTCTTGATGCACCGCTCGCAAAAGGGGGAAAGCACAGAGTCGTAATGGAACCAGGAATAACAGGATTAATCTGTCATGAGGCAATTGGACATACCGTGGAGGCCGATATTGCACATTCAGGTAGTGCTGCCAAAGGAATGATTGGGGAGAAAGTCGCTAGTGAGCATGTCACTATGATTGACAGTGGAGAGGAAAAAGCGGCTGGAGGTTGGTTGGTTGTAGATGACGCAGGGGTTCCAGCAAAAAGAACTACAATCATTGAGAAAGGTATACTGAAATCATTTCTTCATAGCCGGTCTACGGCTTTCATAGATGGAGTTGAACCCACTGGTAATGAACGTGCGTTTGAATATGATGTGGAACCGATTATTAGAATGCGAAATACGTATCTGACACCCGGATCGTTCTCACGTGATGAACTAATTGAGGATATCAAAGAAGGCTATCTTTTGGCATCTCCAGGAGGTGGACAGGCAGATAGTACTGCCGAATTCATGTTCTCCGTTCCTGAGGCCTATGAGATACGGAACGGCGAAGTCTTGGGACTTGTAAAGAATGTTACAATATCAGGGAATGCATATGAGGTCCTTTCATCTGTTGATGGAGTGTCAAAGGAATGGATGCTCGATATGGGATGGGGTTATTGTGGTAAGGGGCAAATAGCCAGAGTTGATGGCGGCGGTGGTCTGACACGAGCCACGGCCTTGGTTTCTGGTGAAGTAGGAGGTGCATGAATGACCAAGGATATTCTCTCTACATTGGCACCTATGATATCAATTGCCCAGAAAGAAGGAGCTGATGATGTAGAACTCTTTGGTCAGCTGTATCAAGATAGAGAGGTCAATATCGAATCTAATTCTCTAAAGACTTCCATCAGTGGAATTCAGGAAGGAGTAGGTATTAGAGTCATCATCAATAAATCAGTAGGCTTTACCGCTGTGAACTCACTGGCTAGAGATAGAATCTTGGATGGAATTCGTGATGCGATCTCAATTGCCAAAGTAACTCCTCCACAGGATTATCATGAATTCCCAGAGAGTGAAGAAACAAGACCAGTAAAGAATCTCTATGATGAAAAAATTGTGTCATCAGATATTGGAACAATTACTGAATATGCAGCGGAGTTACTTGAAACCATGCAAGGGATCGATAAGCGATTGACCTTCAATAGCGGTTCCTTTCTCTCCAGAATTGAACGGCGAGCAATTGTGTCATCGAAAGGAATAGAGGCAAATGAAAGAAAAACAGGGATAAATTGGAGGGTCTTTGGTTGGGCAATCGATGGTGACGATATTGGCTCTTTTGAATATGAATCCGACGCAGTGACATCATTGAAGGATTTAGATATTAGTAAAGGTATAGAAAACTTTGCAGCAAAAGCTTTAGCGAACCTAGGAGCAGTAAAGACAGAAGCATTCAAAGGACCAGCAATCTTTACACCCGAGGCAGTATCTGACCTCCTAACCATCGTTTGCTATGCAGCGACAGGAACTTCTATTCAAGCAGGAAATAGCTACTTGCAGGATAAGATAGGAGAGAGCGTTGCGATTGAGGACTTCAGCCTCATCGATAACGGAACTCTACCAGGGGGTATCTTTAGCCGTTCTTTTGATAGAGAAGGTGTGCCCTCTCAACTTCTAAGAATAGTGGATTCTGGAGTTTTCAAAGGCGTGCTTCATAGCGCTTTCACATCCAAGAAGGTTGGACTTTCATCAACAGGTAATGCTTCAGGTGGATTTAGAGTATCTCCATCAATATCAGGAACCAACCTAGAAGTGCAACCGGGTAATATGACCCTAGACGAAATGATACATGAAGTCAGACATGGTGTATATATCCAACGAATTAGTGCAGCCCCAGATTATACGACTGGAAATTTCTCAGGTGTAGTCAAAGGAGGGCGTCTCATTAAGGATGGAGAGATACGATCCACACTGAAAGAAATCACTGCAGTAGGTAACATCTTTGATTCACTCAAGGCAATCTCTGGAATGACGAAAGAACGGAAACACCTCAGAGATATGAGTGCACGTCTGGGAGTATGGCTAGTACCATTCATAAAAGTAGAAAATATTGACTTCGCGACATAGTACAAATTATCTCATTGATCTAAATTCAATGAGCCGACTGCTATGACTGGACGACTCTTGAGTCATTTGCGAGTAGTGAAGGCCATGCCATGGTAAATGCTGTGGAATTAATGTCTGCGCCGGACATTCTGATGAGTCCGGGGTAATGCGGCGGACAGAAGTCGGGTCCCATCGGAGGAACGATGTTCTCATGAAGAGGGGCAAAGCTCATGACACTTCGAAGGCCACTGACTCGTCGGACGTTGGTGACAGCAGCCGTGAGAAGGATTGAACACAGAAGTATCTTGTTGATGTTCACTCATTAGACTTGTAGAATTCGGGTCAGAGCCAAAGAATTATATATGCGAAAAATACCGCTTGCGGACGCATTTCCCCTCGCAATGCGGTTTTATCAGGAAATCTGCTGAAGCACATCTCCGGCTGTATAACGAGAGGATTGTACATAGGTGAAGAGAAAATGGCGAAACCAGTCCGTGCGCTAAGTGACAGGCAAGGCGCTTTTGTTTGCTCCTCTTGTGGAGGCACCGATTTCTACGAAGATCAAACGCGCGGGGAGAGCATCTGCACCTCTTGTGGATGTGTTCTGACAGACCGCATTGTTGACTCAGGCCCTGAATGGAGAGCTTTTACGGCAGAAGAGAGAAACTCTCGAGCTCGTACAGGTTCCCCTATGACACTAACAATGGCAGATAAGGGACTTGCAACGACCATTGGATGGAGTGACAAGGATGCCAATGGTAGAGCCATTGCAGCAAATAATCGTGCAGCAATATATCGAATGAGAAAATGGCAGATTAGAACTCTCGTTCACAGTTCTCAGCACAGAAATCTTAGTATTGCAATGAGTGAAATGGACCGGCTTACATCACAGCTCGGAGTACCGCATGAAACCAAGGAAACTGCGGCTCTTATTTATAGAAAGGCACTTGGAAAGAGATTGGTCCGCGGTCGAAGCATCGAAGGCATGGTTGCAGCTTCAATTTATCTCTCATGTCGAATTCACAAGATACCAAGACAGCTCGATGAGATAGTAACTGAAGCTAAGGTGAATAGGAAAGAACTTGGTCAGTGCGTTAGACTGGTTCTAAGAAATGTAGCCATTAAGGTACCAATCCCATCCGCAAATGACCTCATGCCACGAATTTCTGCCGATCTTGCACTAGAGGGTAAGACTGTTCAATGTGCCATGAATATCATCAACGATGCACGAAATCGCGGTATAACTGCAGGAAAAGATCCTGGTGGTCTTGCGGCCGCAGCTTTGTACATTGCAGGTATTATTGAGAACGATAGACGTACTCAACGCGAGATTGCTGAAGCAGCGAATGTGACTGAAGTAACAGTGCGAAATCGCTACAAGGATTTGGCAACGAGCCTCAAGATTACAATTAGACCATAGTGGGAGCGAACTCCCACTCCCCATTTTCATCTCCAAAAAGTCTTTTCAGAGCCTAATTACTTAAAGACAATTGGAATGAGTCAATTTCTACTAGTCCTGTGTGGGATTCCATCAAGCGGGAAGACATCCCTTGCAAGGGCAATACTCGAGCAGTTCTCCTCAAAAGATTGTATTGAATTAGTGAGCACTGACTCATGGAGAGATGAACAATATTATTCTCAATTCGAACCTGAGAAAGAGAACGAAGTGAGAAGGAAGGCTCTGAAAATGACTCAAAGCCTGCTTCAGGAGGGCAAGTCGGTAATTCATGATGACACCAACTACTATGCGAGTATGCGTCATGAACTGTATAGTATAGCCATCAAAACACAGTGCCGGTTCGGTGTAGTATATGTCAGCACACCACTCAAAAATGCGCTTGATTGGAATGCCGAGAGGGGGAATCCTGTCCCGCCAGAGGTGATTACTCGAATCTCACAACGATTTGATACTCCAGGCAAGAAATATGCGTGGGATAGACCTGTTTTCTCCATCAATCTCGCAGAGCAGTCTATTAATGATTGTATGTCTTCATTAACTGAAATCATCGAAGAACTAAATCCAGTATCATCAGAAGTCAAGTCACAAATAGCAAAGCAAAACGAGATAGATATGTTGACACGAAAAGTCGTTGGAAAATTCCTGAAAAAGAAACCAAAATATCAGGGTCATCCCGAGGTTTCTCGAATCAGAAAGGATGTACTGCGCGAAGCAATTAGGAAAGGGATGTCTTCGAACGAAGCTGAAGATATTCTTTTGAAACGGCTTGCAGGGATTAGGAATTAAAAACATGGGAATGGCGGCTCCTCAAGAGAATCGAACTCTAATCGCTTGCACGATCACGGGTTTGAAGCCCGCGGCCTGAGACCACCCACGCTATGAGGAGCCATTCTTCTGAATTAGGAGTGTGAATTATGGAATTCTTAAAGATAGGGTTTTAGATGAAGTTCTGGATGACTTCCACCGTATCTCGTTTCCATTCAATGCTCTTTTTTGCTAGGGCCGTAGCTAAGTTCGCTGGCATCGATTCCTCCCGAGGGAGCTTCTCAATATTCGCCAGCCATCCACTCGTGCTTAGGGCGATTGGATGAATATCTTGACCTTCGGTAGCTTTGATCATCATCTCTCGACCATGTGCAACTTGGTAGTAGATATCAGAGATTGATTTCTTTTTCAGAATCAAAAGAACAAGGCGATCCCAACAAGCCTTTGCAACCAATGCACGTCGTACTTTGCCTTGGTCATCAGTTTCTAGCACTCTATATTTGTCGAGAGATCCATTCAGAGAATTGGTAATCTCATCCAGCAATGAATGTACTTTGTCTTGGTCAGGTCCAGACACATCAATGCTAAGGGTGCCATCGGATTCCTTTACTACAACACCCACCTCCATGCTGTCACTATTGATATTTGCTGAAAATTTAGCTCTGCCTTCAAAACTAGCTCCTTCCGGCTCGGAATAATCTGCAAGATATACACCAGCCTTGGAGGCGACCGTATACCACGCCACACGGAACACCAATGCAGAGTCATCAACATAATCGATGACACGCGTTAGCTTGGTTGATTCTCTACCTTCTACCAAGGCATTTATTCCTCCATTCAGGCACTTTTGGTATGAGATGTGATTTCCTTATAGAGTTTGGTTGTAGCTTTTTCAATGTCTTTTTTGCTCGTTCCGATAGCTGCGTTCATCACAATATAGTCGTGGGGATAGTCCTCGATGCATGATCCATATGACCCGGCCTTTATTGCTCTGGGACCTGTTACTCTCCTGTTGTATAACCTACCGCCCAGTGAATTTGCATCAATATCATCTATTGTCATACCAACAGCAATCTGATTTTCCACATCCAGAACTCTTTGATTGGTTTTAGAAGCAATCTCTTCAATTGATTCTTGAAGAATTGATCTGCAGTGAACCTGTTCTTTCCTTAATTCCTCGTATCTGATGCGACCTAACGAGAGAAGAGCCGCAAAAGTTTGCAGAACTGGAGCTGCACTCGCCCTACCAGCATATGTTTCTGATACAGCGTCAATCAATTCTGCATTTGGAGAAACAATAATTGAAGATCCTACAGGCGCTAGGAAATTCTTGTCTCCGCTCTGAATTATGGCGTCAACACGTCCGGCATCTATTGCAGAGTATATACTCTTCATTATCTTCTCAGATTGCACTCCATATGCGTTGTTGATGACAAGGGGTTTTCCATACTCTTGACAGAGTTTCGCAATTTCCTTTATTGGGTCTGATGCTCTAGGTGGGAAGAATGTAGTTGTTGCGAGGACGGCATATCTTTTCTTAGAAGAAAGAGCAGATTCTAGCGCTCCAACATCAGCTTCAACGGTGTCCATATTAAGACATGTTGGAGTTTCAATCAAATCAAGACCAACTAATTCAATTCCCCGTCGTGGGGATTCGTGGTCGATCCGAGGATAAAGAACGCCAGATATTTTTTCAAGCCGCCTTAAAGCAGCAAATGATAGACCTATGCTCATACCAGTTGAAACTGGCAGTATCAGCCCAGCCGCAACATTTCCCAATCCAAGTTTCCTGAACGCGTCTAAAGCAACTTGATTTGCCACCTGATACATTAGTGATGCTCCGGGAGCCTTTGGCTGAGGCGCTGTAACATGACCACTGCGACCAATTCCATGATTGAATCCGGCTGCAAGGTTTCCAACATAGGGAGATGCAATTCGTCCCTCCCTTTCGCCAACCCGTGCGGCTTCCAGATCTTTGTCTGTATCGAGAGAGGATAATACCTTGAAGAACATCTCGAGCTGCAGGTCGGTAAAGCCAGCATCTGGGAATCTTCTTTGATGCAAAACATTTCGAATGGGACCGAGAAGAGACTCCAGAGTCGTTTCACTTCGTTTAATCATATTCTCAGGAATCAAATCCCTGAGAGCTTTATCTAAGTCCAAACCTATACTCCTCCTCAACCAATCTTATGTAGAACACCTCTTCCAAGTCAGACACAGATGTATCGAAAATGACGGATACAACTCCTCTTGTTCCAAATGTCTGCTTTATATCTCCTGATGCACCGGAAGCGGCATATACAGTTTTACCTATCAATTTTTCAGCAGCTATCTTGCTTGATGCCAAACCTTCAACCAGAGTGTCATCTTCGCGAATTCTATACACTTTCCCTCTTCTTGCTCGTCTGGCCAACAGCTTGATGCTAGAGGGAACTTCGATTATCTCGCCGGATCCAACAATTCGCATCTTGGTAGGTGGCAAATCTGATCTCATTAGAATTACATGCATTCCTACCTCTAGACCTAGGGGTCGCTGGAATAAAAGTGCCGCTTCGAAACTCTCTTCTCTTGTTGAGTCTTGGATAATTCTATTCTCACCATCAACCATGTATGGAACAATTTCAGAAGTCACTGTTGGCATTCCTATGGTGGCATTCAAAACCATGCGCTTTGATATAGTTCCCTCATACATTGGAACTCGCTTAATTCTGCAAAATGCAGATGTGGCTGTAGTCAAGGAGCTATTTCTGCAAACATAGTCCCCTCTCTTCAAATCAGCGCTGTTTATTTCAGGGATGTTTATGCCCACTCTATCGCCCGCAGCTGCGTCGTTCTTTGTTTCACCAAAGACCTGAATGGATCGTATACGTGCCTTCTTGTTCAGTGGAACTACCTCAACAATGTCCTCGACACTAACTCTCCCTCGGAGGATGGTACCAGTGACAACTGTACCATAGCCTTTCTTGGAGAATGCGTGATCTAGCGGAAGTAGCAAGGAGCCAGAAGAGTCACGCTCACGAGGCTTTACTCGTTCTCGAAGGACACCTCTGAGCAGGTCGATTCCCTCACCGGTCTTGGATGATATCCTTACAATTGCAGAATCGTGATAGCCTGCGCTATTCATAACCGATCGCGCTTTGACTTCAACTTCATTGAGTTTGGATTCGCTAGCTAGGTCGCATTTTGTTATCGCAACAATCACGGTTTCAATTCCCAGAGACTTGAGTACAATGATATGTTCACCAGTCTGAATCTTTGGTCCTTCGTCTGCTGCTATTGTTAATATCGCGGCATCAATGATGCCTGCGCCAGCAACTACACTTCGAATGAGATCTGCATGTCCGGGAGCATCTACAAGTGTCACCATGAAACCATCGAGGTTGAACATTGTGAAACCCAGATCAATTGTGATCCCTCTTTGCTGAGACTGAGGGTGTTTATCAAGACCTGCCGTAGAAACCTTTTCACTGAGCACTCTTGCCAGAGCAGTCTTTCCATGATCAATATGACCCATGAGTCCAATATGAACTGGAATCGGTCCCGACATCTCACTCAATTTGGAGATACTTGATATCATGTTAAAACCTTCGTCTTGAGTGGGACCAGTCAGAGTACTTTATTGGGCGCGGTGTTTCATATCATTATATGGTATCTAGATCACTGGAGAAGATGATTCTCATTGCAATTGGATTAACAACAGTCGTCATCATCGGAGTGCCAGTACTGATCTATGCGATGGAAACACTGACAAATGCATCACAGCTTGAGATGGCTGAGAATTTTGCAGATAGCCTGCATAATGCTACCAACAGAGTGGACATGGGTCTGACTAACCACACATACATGCAGGTTTCTATTCCTCAGTATGTATCTGTAAGTGCATCAGGAAATACGCTTACGATTGCATTCACAAAAGACGGGGGGAACACATACTCCTGGTCAAATACCTACACACATCCAGTTTCATTGAGTGCGCCACCGGGCCCTGGGATATACACATTGACCATTGTGATTGAAGATGGAGAACTTCTAATAGTGTTCACACCCATGACAGTATGAGTAGATTATCCAGCACAACGTTTTTAATGCAGCCTATAGCTCTCGCCTCGAACAGCGCCAAAGGCGAGGACCGAATACAATGGCCGAAGATGCGGATAGGTCAGAGTCGATAGAGCAGGATGAAGAACAGTCCACCACATCGAATGAAACCGAAATGGCAGAGGATCTTCCAGAAGAGGTAAAGGAGCCCAAAGAACGAAAGATAACAAACCCCTTGGGCTTAATTCTAAATATCCGCATGCTTAGAAGAGTCATTCAAATCATCTTCTTTCTAGGAATTAATGGATACATTTTTGCCGCACTTTGGGGTCAGGATGCAATCACACAATTTTGGGTGGGTTTTAGAGATTTATTGCCCACACTACCAATTATAGCTCCTCTTGAAGCAAGCTTTGGTGTGATTGCAGGTTCGTTTGATGTAATGCAGAGAGAATTCACCAGTGGGATATTCCCATTCTTTACAATAGGCGCGATGGTTATCATACTTACAATCTTAGGTCGATCAGCTTGTGGATGGGTATGCCCAATTGGAACGATACAGGATTTTGCCTCATTGCCTAATCGCACAAAGATGAGGCCCTCTCCAAATACTGAGAAGGAACTCAGAAGACTGAAGGCCTATATTCTAGTGCTTGTTATGTTCTTTACAGTCTGGGTTTCCATCAGCATGGTTTTGGGAACATCAGAAGCCCTCAAGAGGGCGATGAACATCTTCGCTGATGCGGCATTTGATCCCTTCAATCCTGCATACATTCTGTTCGTAATCTTGCCATCACAAGAATGGCCATCCAGTATTCAAAACATCTGGGTCCTAGGAACATGGCAGACCATTGTGTGGCTCCAATTAGCATTCATCGTTCTGCTAGTACTTGTTTCCTTCTGGTTTCCCAGATGGTTTTGCAGATGGATATGTCCCGCAGCTTGGTTCTATGGATTATTTTCAAGGGACGCACTATTAGGAATTGGCAGAAATCCAGCCAGATGCACTCCTGACGTCTGCAATAGGTGTGAAGTCGTTTGCCCAATGAATATCAGGATTAGACGATTTCCGTATCAGCATGTACATAGTGCAGATTGTATCATGTGTCTGGATTGCAAGAGTCACTGTCCTAATAATGCAATAGAGGTCCGATTCCTGTAGACTTAGTCCATAGATTCGATGTAGCCTGAGAAACTGTCATTGACTTGTGAGTAGAGCTTCATCAGTGCTATACCATACTCAGTCACTCTGGCACCACCGCCACCCTCTTTGCCCCCTTTATAGGACTCGATCAGCTTTATACCCAAGGTTCTCTCAATCTTTCTAATCACGCCCCATGCATATCGATAAGACATCTTGAGACTCTTAGCCGCATTAGTTATTGACCCGGTCTCTTTGATTTCCGACAATAGCGCATATGCCCCAGGACCGAAAACATAGACTCCTTCATGCTCAAGCCATAGCTTGAAGTTGGGTTGGAGCTTGGGGATTTCTTTCGATTCCTTATTGGCCATCTCTATCTGCCACCTACAATGGGGGAAGTGAAGCTAGATATCAATGCGTACCGAGATGATTAATGACCCCAGCGCATTCTCTCAGGCTTGGTGTCTTTCTTGTAGACTTTCTTTACTTTCTTATAATGGTCCTGACAAAGGTACGTTTTTCGCTTCCTTGCATCCTTCACTTTTAGCCCAGCCTCAGTCAGACTGGAGCCAATTCTTGAAGCCGCAAATGATTTCTTCGGAGGTTTGTCGCAGCCAACAATACTGCATGTTTTTTCACTTGAGCTATTCAACGTCGACACTTCATTATTAGCTAAAACTGTACTTCACTTAACTATAACGGCTCACAATATTGGCGTTAGGTACCATGGGGTGTTAATACCGGACCTTCGGAGAAATCGAAAAGTACGAGTTCTTCATCTCCCAAGCGAATGCGCAGAGAGTCAGTTGAATCAACAATTCCTATTACCTCGGCCCTCATATGGTGACGCTCCACAATTGAGAAGACCCTCTCCAAATTCTCCGGAGGTGTTGATACCAAGAATCCCATGGAGACAAACATCCGAATCCAATCATCAAAGATTATGGAGTCTGGACGTGTTTTCTCCACAGCATCCAGATCAATAACGCCACCTTTTCCGGAATACTCAACAAGCATACCTGCCGTACCGATTAGGCCTGCAACAGAAACGTCCTTGGATGCATTGAGGACTCTCTCCATAGCCAAACTGTTCATAACGGATAGGCGAGAGACCACTTCATCAGATGTTCTTTCCGTTACACAGTCCCATCCAAGCCTATAGCTCTCGCCGCGCTTTCCAGTTGAACAGAAGATAAGAACCAAGCTATCACCTTCCAATGCACCGCCTGCAGTTAGCATGTCTGCTCTCTTTACAGTCCCTGTGGATGACCCAACTACATAGGTGGATGAAGCAGTAGGATTGGTATGACCTCTTATTATTGGCACTCTGAATTTCCGAGAACCTTCAATCAAACCATTAAGCAATTCCTCTCCGATATTCGGCTCAGAGTATGACAACGCGGCGGCAAATGATGTCGGAGTGCCCCCAGCAGCGTATATATCCATGACATTTGCCAAAACAACATTGAAACCTGCTGCATGCGGATGATTGAGACAGAGCTCTTCAACTATGGAATCAGTGGTTAGAAGAATCATCTCATCAGAATTCGTTCCAATGGCAGCCGAATCTTCACCCAGCGAATGAGGAGTGTTGCCATTGAATGACTCTTCGCGAAGTCTTCTAATAATGCTTGGAAGTACAAATTTCCGAGAAATACCTTCAAACTCAATTAGCAGCTTTTTAATTTCCTCAATCCGTCTCAAGAGAATCACTCATCTGAGAGTGCGAATGAATCACGGGCCGGTTAAGAAATCAATTGCGAACGCGGCCTGCCCTAGAAGGAGGCCAATCGCAAGCATTGACATTGCAACCATAAAGTAGATGAGTGCCCTCATCTCTGGTCTGACTTCTTCGAACACCTTAGTCACCTTCGGTTAATTGCGAACAAAGTTGTGTTGCTTATAGAGCTTGTGGGATGGATATAATATCTTAGGAATTCAGTTTTCCTCTGAGCTTCTTTTGATATTTCTCGGGGATTTGGGAGGGGTCGATGAAAGGCTCATCCCTTTCCATCTCGGGAACAGGCTGGGGTTTAAGGCGGCCTTTACATTTGCCACCGTCAGCCATCCTTCGAGATTCACATCTGCTATATTGACACCAAGCCCCATCACAGACGTCTTCAAAAGAAGTACACCAACCCTCTTTCTTTCCACTTCGTTGTCGTATTCTCAAAGCACCACGATTCATGTTACACCTGAATGACTCGCAGAATGGTGTGCAATCCGGGATTCCCTTTTCCACCAGATCATCTCCTTTCTACCAGTATGATTACTTAGTCAAGTTTTTACTTTCTCACCCATTTTTATTATGACTTCCAGTGAATCCTTGCCGCCTTCAATTATTCCAATTGAATTAGTGACTTCCTTCAATTTTGCGTCGTAGGCGGTTTGGGAGATGTCGCCAATCTTTAGCTTAGCATCAAGACGGCTTTTCTCCTTGCGAAGATTCTTAATTTCTGCATTCATAGCTTTAAGCCATTGCTTCGACAATCTTAGAGAACTCTTGACATCTTTCCTGAAGGATTTTATCCGAAGCAGTATCTTATTCTTCTCTTCTTCGTAGACCGATTCTTCAATCTTCTTTTCTACTTCCTCAAGCTTCTTGAGCTTCTGAGTTTGTTTCTCGAGACTCGTAATTGCTCTTTTCAGGGGGATTTCTCCTTGAACTCCCCTTAGCTCACTTCGACGCACCTTAGTCTGTTCGAATTGTTTTCGAAGATTCTCAGCGCGGGCCACAAGCATATCTTTGTCTGCATGCTTTAGGTCAAGGGCTTGACGAGTCGAACTGATTTCTTGAATCAACCGGTCGAGTTCCAAGTCTAGTGTTCTAAGTTCTGAGGCTGCAAAAAGTATTGCCATTGATTCCTGGTCCATTCCCCTAATTATGAAATGAAAATCAGGAAGAATAACATTCGGCGATGGTTTCTCTGCATCTTCCTCAATATCAACAAGATCTTCGAGAGCAGAATCTAATGCTATATCACCCTCATCCTTCCCTGCGTCAGCAGTGATGTCTTCGTGCAATGGTTTGCCACAAAGTTTGCAGAACCGACCCTCTGGCACTTCAAGCCCACAGGACGGACATGCGACAAGGTCGTCGGACAAAGAATCCCTCTCCAAATATCCAGAGTATTGACGGCATCGCACCATTCATTGTTAGAACACTATTTCAATGATGCAAGTCTGCTGGCAACCTGATCGAGCTTATCCTTTGATGTAACAATGGACTCGGCTCCGTATGTCGGCAAGACTTTCAACTCCTCAACTAGAAGGGCAATTGCCTTGACCGCGTCTATCTCCTTACGATCAAGTGAGCCATCAGGAAATGTAAGTGAAGCCTCCAACCATTTTGCTTTGGTATCATCTGCAGGAAATAGACAGTAAATATAATCATCATTACTACAGATGAAAGAAGGCGTGTTCTCCCAGGCTTTAGCTAGTAATGCACCAAAGGTCTTCGCGTTTTCAGCCTTATTAGCCATCAAGTATCACCATTGTCGGCTAGATGAGATAATGGGCAATCTGCATCCCAGCCTTAAGACCTTTTCTCAGTTAAAGCCTTAGAAACTTTCGATAGTACGAATCAAGGCTTGTGCCATACAAAAGAATAGTAGACTATTTCCCCGGTGTCACGTACAGTGGCAATTATGAATTTCTTTTTTACACTCGTGGCTAGTCGACCTGCACGGACTATATCTAGCGGGTCCACTCCTTTTCTCTGTGGAATTATATGAATCAATAAGGGTGCATGGTCTTTGCCTGGACCTCGTTCATAGACTGCAAAGTCTGTTCCGAATTTCAATCCCGGGCGAACAATATAGCCTTTCTCTCGGAGATGCTTATACACCATGAATCGTTCATAGAAATCCTCCGAGATCTCTTTTCCTCTTTCAATAATGTCTTCCTTTGTTAGAGGTTTTGACTTCTTTGCATCGACGACCACCAATAGCCCTACATGAATCAGATAGGCACATTCTGTCAATGACAACTCCAACGGTTTCTCAAAATCGGGACTCTTTGGTTTTCTAATTCCAACAGGTTGTCCAAAATAGCCATTTGCGTAGAGCGCACTCCCTTCTGCGGAATTCCAGACTATCGCCCTGTCAATGAGTAGTTCAGCATGAGCAGGTTCCATTCTGGTTGACAACTCTGGTGCACCTTATTATGTGTTCAGTGTCAAGGATAAGCTGCGAATTGTAATAGCGGCATCCTCACTGAAGTTGGCCATATCTTCCATCATGTTGAGAAAATCCCTGAATCTAAGCAATGTCGCAATATCGGTCTCAGCAGGGTACAGGAGAGAAAAGATATCTCTCATTAGAACGTCAATCCTTTTCTCAATCCTACAGATTTCGTCGGCCTTCTTCATCGAGGTTTCCATATTTATTGAGAGAAATCTAACAGCCTCTCTTTGTTCAGTAATTATTTCCATGAATGCAGGTCCTACTTCTTTTAGCTTGTTTTTCAAATCGCCTGTCGATGTCCAGGATTCAATACTTGTAGCTAGATGATACGCTGCAATTTCCGAGCCATCGACGAGCTTGTCATTGTAGTGAACCAATCGCACTAGGTCTTCGCGCTGCATCAGAGTGTGTGCTTTGGCAAGTTCAGCTAGGATATGTCGCTTTAGTTCGTCGCCTTTCTCTTCAAGTTGTGTAATCTTCTTGAGCTCTTCAGCATCCATCTTCTTGTTTGACTCGAGCCACTCAGATAATCCATTTACAACTATTCTAGTCGCAGACATAGCGATTCGAAAGTGTTCCTCTAACATTTGAGTGATGTTGCCAAGCTCGGATGCTAGGAAACGACCATTATCCAAGACCATTTCTTTCCCTCTCAACAATCCGATGTCGTTTGTGGAGTAGATTTAAGTCTATGGTACCACGCTCCGAGGTGGAGGAATGACCATGGAACCATGGCAAATCATTGTTGCTTTGATACAGGGACTTGTGGAGTGGCTACCGATTAGTAGTGAAGGACAAGCGATCCTATTCGTTTACAATTTCTCCTCAGTTACTCCAGAGGACCTGATAACATTGGTTGTTTGGTTGCATTTAGGTACCGCACTTGCAGTAGTCGCGAGATATCCTCGTACCATAGTTGATGTTTTGTCACTGCGTGATAGAAAACTATTCAGATTACTCTTGATAGCAACAGTATGTACAGCGATCACTGCAATACCACTCTATTATGTACTCAAGAGCAGTCTGGTCATCCTTGAGAGCGCCGAGATACTCAACATAATTGTCGGAGTGCTTCTGCTGATAACTGCAGTGATATTGTACTTACCCACACGCAGTTCACAAGAAGATATCAAGACCGTTGATATTTCAGAGAAAATCGCGGTACTCTCCGGACTCGTCCAAGGGTTTTCTGTGCTCCCTGGTCTAAGTAGGTCAGGTTTGACTGTATCTGCATTGCTCATGCAGCGAGTGAATAAAGAAACGGCACTTCGGTTTAGCTTTTTGATGAGTGTTCCTGCGGTTGTGGGGATTTTTGCAGTTGAAATACTATCCAATGATGCGGCATTGCTATCTGTCAATCCTCTTGATGTTCTCCTGATGGGAATAATTGTTTTCATCACAGGATTGCTTTCGATGGAGTTTCTTCTTCGGATAGCAAGAAAGGTTAGCTTTTGGAAGCTATGTTTACTGCTTGCCTTAGTTGCAATTCTGTTTGGTATTCCTTCGCTACTGTGACCGCTTCTGGAATAGGATGGCGATAGGGGCATTGGCATCTCGCCATTCCTTAAGCTTACCCTCGTAATCAAGCGGAATAGGATGTCTTCCATGATTTCCAATTATGATAAACAATGTATCCTCTCTTGCCTGTCTTAATAGAACTTTTATCCAATTGTCAGTGCGTCTGACAATTTTTTCAAGCAGTGTCTTAGGAGGTGTCCTGTGACCATATTGTGCATATAGACTCTCAAAATCCAAAAAATGTAGAAGCATCAGTTCACTACGAAATACATGTTTCGTTGATTCAATATACGTATTCATATCATCGCGCGCATTCACCGTATATCCAGCTTTGAAGCCCAAAGCATCCATGTCATCTTCACGGCATATGACTCGGACAAATTTGCCAAAGTCTTTTACATAGTCAAAGAGATGAAATCCTCCAATTGATGACGCAGAAAGAATTCGCTTGGTTAGAGGAATGGCATACGGGTCGTCGGTTTCGATGAGGGCAACAGCCTCAAGATTTCTAATGAGGGCTTCGGGTTTATATACAACGGCTTCGAAAAGGCCAAAATTATCAAGAATGACCATGACCACTGCACGAGGGGTGAATTTGCCTACTAGTTCTGCATTTGGCTCAGGGATTCCTATTGGAGGTTCAATGCCCAGTAGTTTCAGAATAGTGGCGGGCATCTCCATTGCAGAAGTTCGGATTTGTGGGAATGACATGCAAGTAGCCTTCCATCAGTTCTTCATATTTAGGTTATCTATCTGCACACAGAATGACTAAACTCTCCTCCAGTCATATAACTCAAGCCTACATGAAGGTTCTTAGTCTCAAGGAAGGATTAATAGACCATCGATATGCCCAGCTATTTGACACTTCATGATGACCCTCAAAGAAATTATAGATAGTACGACAATAAAATTCATACTGAGTGGAGGCAAGGGTGGTGTAGGAAAAACCAGTTGCGCTGGAGCTCTTGCCATTCTATCAGCACAAAGAGGTCTACGTACTCTTGTTCTATCAACAGACCCGGCACATAGCCTTAGTGATAGTTTTGAACAGGATCTCTCTGGCGGCGATCCAGTCTTGATTCAGGGATTTGATAATCTCTGGGGAATGGAGATAGATACAGAGAAAGGTATGAAAGAGTTCCAAAAGAACCTTGGCGAAGGTGCTGCAGGTCCAGATTTGCAAATGGCATCATCTCTTCTTGGCGATGTTAGTGGCATGGCACCACCTGGTTCTGATGAGGCGATGGCATTTGGAAAGATATTGGAATTCATAGAAGACTCCTCTTATGATAGAGTTATCTTTGATACCGCACCAACTGGTCATACACTGAAACTACTTGAATTGCCAGACTTGTTGGATAGTTGGCTGGGCAAAATTCTAACACTTCGCCAAAGATTGGGCTCCATGATGTCTGGGTTTCGTGCTATGCTTGGTGGCGCACAGGAAGAAGAAAATGCATGGCAAGTCCTGCAAAATACCAAGGAAAAGATTAGAGCAGCAAGGATTGAACTCTCTGACCCAGATACCACACAGTTTGTAGTGGTTACAATCGCAGAAGCCATGTCTGTATTTGAAACCCAGAGACTTTTGGGTAGTCTAAATGCCTGGCACATACCGGCTACTAATATTATTATCAATCAGCTAATTCCTGAGAATCCTGATTGCAGATTCTGTTCCTCAAGAAGAAAGATGCAGCAGGAGAATATTGTGGACATTCGAGACCTCTTTAATGACCTTAACTTGACTGAGATTCCTTTATTCGACAAAGAAATTAGAGGAATACCCGGTCTTGCTGCTCTCGGTAATATTCTGATGGGAGAAGGAGCCTAGAACATGCGACGAATATGGCGACAGAGAATAATATCCCTTTTTTTCATAATATTATTCCTTGCATCATTGGCGGCAGCCGCTTATCTAATATCCAAGGGATAGAACCATTAGACGCCCTTGACCCTCTTTACAACGGGGGGTCTAATCTTGTAGAGAATTCGACCTCCACAGAATGGGCATTTGACTCCTGGTAGTGTCTTAAGACCCTCTGGAGTTACTACGGTTTTGCAAGCATGACATACATAGACCATGGAGGCTACCTCTTTGTTATTGGGCGATTGAACAACTTCAACCGCGATGTAAGCCATAAGAAGTTTTTCTTTGAGCAGCTATCTTTGTTTCTCACTCCTCAGACCTAATGACCTCTCCTAGGAGAAGGCCAGGGCTCAGCACCTCAACCACCTCGATATCTAGAAGCGTCCCTGCTGTCCATCCTCCTTTGACTGTCATCAATGGTCCTTCGCCTAATGGATATAATATGGTGTAGCCATGCCTTTCCCATGAGGGTTCAGCTGCGATTCCTCTTATATGTTGGCCAACATAGTCGACCTTCTTCTCTCGATTTATTCTAGCAGCCTCGATGCGCAGAGGCTCAGAAAGCGGATCGGTGGGACTGGGAGATGGATGTTCAGCAAATGCAGAATCAGGAAGAGGACGAAACCCATAGAGAATAATTCTTTCCGCCCCTGCTTCTGCCACTAGTCGCATGATTCTTTTGGATTCTTCAACTGTTTGTTCGGTTTCGCCAGGTAAGCCATAAATAAAGTACACAAAAGGCGTCATACCATATTTGCGTGCGAGCCGAACAGATCTAACAACGTCCTCGGGAGTTCCGCATTTGCCAATCTGTTTTGAGTGTATCTCAGAACCAGTTTCAAGACCGATATTGGGAGATGATGCACCAATGACATCAGAGAGACGTTTGGCAACTTCTTCGGTGAATAGACAAGCTTTCATGTTTTCAATTGAGAGATAGGCTTCCTTTGATGCAATTTGTATGAGATTCTGAATTCTTTCAACTAGAGCTACAATTGCATCAATATTTGCAACAGGAATACATGGTGATGTCAGGGGTTCTGATCCGCGAAAGTAATCAAGAAAATCAGGGGCTTCTAAAACAACCCTTCTCACGCCTAATTCAAGGAGCTCTTCAACTTCCTGAACAATGGAATCTGTTTCACGACTACGAGGAGGTCCCCAGACTGTGGGAACGCTGCAGAATCCGCATCCCGGATTTATTTCCTCAGGGCAAATTGTACGCTGAAATGAATCTTCAGATGTACAATTGCTGCAATCTGTGCATTCACGGCCGTCAGGAAGAGGGAGAGTTGTTCGCCCATAATTGGAACATCCTCTTATCACCTCAACATACACCTTACTTGCTTGATATGCTGGATAATCTACAATACGAGTTGTCGAAGGGAAGAATCGCTTCCAAAGTGTGCGCGATAGGAGTGGGGCACGTACCGGAGTCACTTTAGGAATAGCGCCTTCGAAAAATCCAATCCCCTGGACTACCGAGAGATCAATATCCTCATCTAGATAGTTTTTTTTGATTAGTTCTGTCAGCGTTTCCTCTCCTTCACCCCATACAAGAACATCAGGTTTCACTGACTTTAGAATCGGAATGGTATCAGATGCAATAGGTCCACCAAGAATTATCCGACCCGAGCGATTGTGTTTTCTCCAAATTAATACAATCTGTTTCACGATCGGCAGGTCCATAGTCATTCCGCTGATGGCAACATGGCTAAACCTTCGAATCATGCGAGGTGATTTGATAATAGACTCTGACCGAACTATCCTGCAAGAGAGTTTCTGAGATTCAAAAATCCCTGCTACGGCTCTAGGTCCACAACCAATTGAATCGCGGGAACTCAGCCGCTTTCCGATACCAGCACTTAATGCATCAACAATAATGATAGGATCTGTCATACTCTACAATTATCGAATGATGCCTTCTCTCTTTACTCTTATTAATGGGCCTAAAAGACTCCAAGACACAACTTATATGGGGCATCGCAAACATAATTTACCTAGCAAAGTGCTAAACTAACATTAAGGAGTAAGTAACTTAGTGTCTGATGAAGGCGGAATATGTTCAAACTGTGGCCTCCCTGTAGACCTATGTGTCTGCGAAACAATCGCGCAGGAAGAGACCCGAATTACTGTGAATATCGAACGACGAAAGTGGGGCCGACTCTATACCGTTATAGAAGGGTTCGACAAGAATATCGACTTGGCGGAATTGTCCTCCAAATTGAAGAGCAAACTGGCATGTGGTGGTGCTGCAAAGCACGGTCATGTAGAACTTCAGGGTGATCATCGGGGTGTCATCGTTGATGTACTCACGAAACTCGGCTTTCCAGCCGATCAAGTTGTCGTAGACTGGAGTTTCACTGCAGGAAGAAATAGGTAAGGTAAAGGTAGACGGACAAATTGGTCTGTCTAATTCTTTACTATTCATTCAGAGTTATGACATAGACAGAGTGTCAATTCCTAGACGCTTCACAATCTCCTTGTAGCGATTTCTAACTGTCACCTCTGTTACACGGGCAACTTCAGCAATCTCTCTTTGAGTTCTTCGCTCATCTAGCATTATTGATGCTACGTATATCGCAGCTGCGGCCAAACCAAGTGGATCGCGTCCAATTGTAAGTCCAATGTCACGACTTTGTTTGAGAATTTCAACGGTTCTCAATTGCACAGTACTAGAAAGAGAGAGTTCCGTCGCAAAACGAGATATGTAATCAATTGGATTTGACAAAGGTATCTGAACTGTTAGCTTTCTCAGTAGTAGACGATAGCACTGTCCTAGCTTCTTTTTGTCAACTCTCGAGGCATCAGCAACCTCATCAAGAGGTCGTGGTTTCTGACGTATCCGACAAGCTGCGTATAGGGTGGCCGCGACCATAGCCTCGATTGACCGTCCTCTAACAAGCTTCTTCATAATGGATTTTCGGTAGAGAAGCGCGGCGAGCTCTCGAATGGGTTTCGGAATCCCTAGCTGTGAAGAGAGTCGCTCAAGTTCAGACATTGCCTGTGCGAGATTTCTATCTAGAGAGCTATGAACACGTGACCGTATCTGCCACTTTCGTAGACGATAGATCTCTGAACGACGGGTTGGGGTTAGTTTCTTTCCTGACATATCCCTATCCCGCCAGTCAATAATCGTAGAGAGTCCTTTATCATGCACAGTGTATCTCATGGGGGCTCCAACCCTACTTCGAGCATCTGATTCCTCAGAACTAAAAGCCCTCCACTCAGCACCAGTATCTATTCTATGGTCTGATAAAACAAGACCACATTCAGAACATACCTTCTCGCCACGAGTCAAATCCTCGACTAGGGATGCCGAACCACATTCTGAACATGTGGTAGTCAGCTCGGTCGTCTTGGACGACCCCTTCCTAGGTGATGCTCCATCCAACTGATCCACGAATGTGCCTCCTAACCCTTCGAGCTAGGTTATGCCTGCCAGTAATCATGGAACAGTCATAGATATAGAAGACAGTCTCCCAAGCCCACTTTTATTTAAAATGAGAATATGCTTTTAATGATTGTGGGAAAACGAATTTTACATCGTCAGGTCACGAACCACAATGAAACATGATTGCCAACATCTTGGCGGACTCAGCTACGTAGTCTGAATGCGACCGCCCTTAGCGACAATTACAGTATGTTCGTGTTGAGCAACAAACTCTCCCTTCTCTTCTGCAAGGATGTGATGGGCCAGCAATGCTCCGCTGTGAGATAGCTCACGAATAGCCATCTTCATTGTGGCATGATTCATCCTCTCTGCCAGCCAGCGTTCCGCAAATGGGAACTCACCATAATCTTTCCTTGCAATTCCGAGGAACTGCTTTGTGCCTTTGAATCGAACCGGAACTCTCATTGGTAAGAGCTGAAAGATTAAAGGATTGGGGAGGTCAGTCACATTCCCGGATCCTGTCGATGCGAATGTTTCAACCGCGTACACTTCACCCTCTTCTATGAGAATCTCTGATTTGCCTGCGATGCATGGAACCTGCTTTTCCGCGTGAAGCTCATACTCATTCATTTGATGCCCTGAGAGCTGTTTGATTGGCCTGTATCCTGCATTTGTAATTGTATCCTCGATTAGGGCACCTATAGTATTGAGTTTCGCACCCGGACGCATCATCTTGATGGCAAGTGTTGTTGCTTCTTCTGCTGCTTTTACAAGCCCTTCGTGATCCGGGTTGAGTGCAACTGTGAATGCTGAGTCAGAGATGCAGCCATCAATATGTGCGCCTACATCAACAGTAACAAGGTCTCCTTCAGCTATAACAGTTTCATCGTTAAGCGGTGATGTATAGTGAGCTGCAACATTGTTTAGTGCGACATTGCATGGAAAGGCGATTCCTGTTGCGTTCTCAAGAATATAGTTCTCGGCTGTAGTAACTATATCAAGTAGCTTTGCTCCTGGCTGCACCATTGGACGAACGAGCTTCAAGGCATCTCGCGCTACAACTCCTGCACGTTTCCATTTTTCCCAGGGGTCACTCGAATCTTCCTTTGGTTGTTCGTCTTTTGGTTTTTCTTTGGGCATTATTTTCACCTTGCACTGATGTTCGCTGGTCATTGCATGTACACATAAAATTGACGGAATGTCTTTGCGCAGAGATTGGAGTGTCTATTATGAGAGAGTCTGCGCAATTTGCCTTGCGATTTTGCTGAGCATGAAGAAAAGATATCCTAGATTGACCTTGCGGTTAGTGAGAACCGCCAGAATTGCGTCATCGCCTGCGCCACCAATGATGACATACCCGTTATCACCTTCGATGAGCATGCGGACCAAAGGGCCTCTCCTGAGTTCTTTGAAGACTTTTGCGGTTGCCATCTGTATCTGAGTTGTTCGCCCTGCAATTACTTCTTCGTCCGGAATAACGCCTGCGACCTCATTTGATGGATAATGAGAACAGATAGTGAGACCCTGAGACCTCGATATAATGAGGCTCGCTTGGATGTTATTCTGGGAGGCTCTACTTAGATCTTCAAGCAGTCCAGTTAGTATCTCGGTCTTTGAGGACACGATGCGATTCCTCCCTGAGCAGGGTTATTCTCAGTCTTGGTTGACTAGTATTTAAACATTGATTAGATACAATAATTCTTGATACTATATACGTTTAGCCCCAGCAGCCTTTAATCCTTCAACTCTCTTCTTGAGGCCTGCACCATTATCTTTTAGAGCTGTTTTTTCTACATACGTGCCTTGAACAATGATGGATGCACCAGCCTCCACGCCTCTCACTACTTCTTCCACTGAATTGAATCCACCCCCAGCAATAATAGGAACCTCGCAGAATTGAGTTATGAGAGATATCATAGGACTGGGAACTCCTCCGCCCTCGGCCCCGCTTCCAGCTTCTAAGTATACAAGTTTGAATCCCATCAACTCAGCAGCAAGAGCGTACATGAGTGGAATCTTAGGCTTATCACGTGGGAAGGGTTTGGCATCTCCCACCCAAGAAGCTGTCTTCCCCGGCTCTACCATGAGATATGCCATGGAAATTGTTTCAATTTGACTCATCTTGATACCTGGCGCCCCCAATGCCTGAGCTCCAACAATCCAGTATGGGTTTGTGCTATTCAATAGGCTCATGAAGAACATTGCATCTGCATGTGCTGAGATACCAGTTATGTTGCCAGGAAAGAGGATTGTAGGAATTTCAACTGCATCACTCATGGCCTTAACTGATTCGTCTATATAGCCAAAGATTGTGCTGCCGCCAATCATTATTGCATCGCTGCCCGACTTCTCGGCAATCACGGCAGTCTTGACAACTTCTTCAAGATTTGTTGAAAGGGGATCTGGGTCTAGAAGGGTGAAATGAAGTGCTCCATCACTCGCCAATTTGTTGGTTATATAATCCCATACTTTTCCGGGCATTGGATGTCCCTCACGGAATCGCAGAAGCGAAACTCGGGTTTTTTACGCTTTTGGTGATATCACCCGCCTGCATAAAGCTACTGATTCAAAGACCTGGAAAGAATCGACCCGTTCTCTTCATGTATTCCCTATAAGCTCCCCCAAAGTGATTGAGCAAATGCTCTTCTTCAATTACCGCAACTTTGTTGTAGCCCCAAAAACCGACTAAGGTTACTAGACTAACTAATGAGGGTAATAGAATCCATAGACCAATAAAACAGAGAAAGTACGAAGAATATGAGGGGTGTCTTATTTTTGAATAGGGACCTGAGGTGATTAAGCGTTGTTCTTCAGTCATTGCCCAAGAGGTTGCCATCTCATGACGAACATATCGAGACCAACCATGAAGGAAGATTCCACAAGACAAGAACACAAGACCAATGAGCCAGATGTAGGGTAAATCGAGGATTGTGAAGAAGAAACCCATGCTTGGATTCATTATTTGAAAAATCCACGCAAGTGGAATCAGTCCAACTAGTAGAAATGACAATAGGGTAGATACGGCAACAGCCACCATGGCAGAACGAGAGATGTGTACTGATGGCTCTCTGAAGTTCGCCGCTTGTGTTAATTGTGTCTTCTTATAGTCCATATAGAGATGTAAGGCGACATCAATCCCAGCAAGAGTCCCGACAATGGGGCCTGCTATTGATAAATCGACCATATCTTACTAAGGAGAACCACGAGATATCTATCTTTCCAGAAGTTCATCAAGAGTCATACTTGACCTCAAAAGGAAGCTCCAATCATTGCTTCGTCACCATAGTGGGAATAATACCGGGCTTCTCAACCTTTATTACCCATTCTGTTTGTCCTTGGAGAATGGGCTACTTGCGAAATTTGTGCTCACAGGAAATGCAAGGATTGAATCCCGATGACAACAGGCGACCCAGTGCCAGAGAGTAAGGCAGAGTCAGAAACAACATCTACAGTTGATGCAGTCAGAATTGGCGTTTTCCCATGCAAATGTGGCAAGAACATTGGCGCGGTTGTAGATATCGATGCTGTTGCGGAATATGCAAGGACACTGCCGAATGTGGTACATGTTCAGGTAAATACATACACATGTGCGGATCCAGGACAGAAAGAGATTCAGCAAGCGATTCGTGAGCACGGACTAAATAGGATTGTAGTTGCATCTTGCAGCCCAACGATGCATGAAAACACATTTCGGAAAACCGTCAAGGTGGCGGGTCTCAACCCCTATCTTTGTGTTATGACTAATATCCGAGAACATGTATCATGGGTGCATCGTGATGAACCAGAAGCAGCCACAGAAAAGGCGAAAGAGCTCATTGCCATGTCAGTCGCCCAAGTCCAGACACTTGAAGCCCAGCCTGAATTGGATGTTCCTGTTACTCAGGCTGCCATGATTGTGGGGGCAGGAGTTGCTGGCATGCAGGCAGCCCTCGACCTTGGTGATATGGGATACAAGGTTTACCTCATCGAGAAGCAACCCACTATAGGTGGAATCATGGCCATACTTGACAAAGTGTTTCCGCAGAATGATTGTAGTATCTGCATCCTAGGCCCAAAAATGGTCGATGTAATTCAACATCCAAACATCAAGGTCCTTTCTATGGCTGAGGTTCAAGAGGTCTCCGGATATGTTGGCAACTTCTCTATTAAAGTGAAACAGAAAGCACGTTATGTGGACCCGAACGCTTGTACAGCCTGTGCAGAATGTATTGATGTGTGTCCTGTTGATGTGCCAAGCCGCGTCGACCAGGATTTGACCTGGCGAAAAGCGATTTACATCCCTTTTCCTCAAGCTGTTCCATCGTCATATCTCATAGACACTGATGCCTGCTTGGGCATGGACCTTCTTAGGTGTGGTAAATGCTATGAAAAATGTGAACAGAAGGCAGTAGTTCCAGAAGATAAGGAAAGATTCATTGAGTTTAATGTGGGAGTCATTATTCTTGCAACCGGCTTCAAGCCAGCCTCTCCAGAAAAGATGCCACGACTTGGCTGGGGAAGGTATCCAAATGTTATTACAACACTTGAATTTGAGCGGTTAATCAATGCAGCAGGACCGACGGAAGGAAAGCTAGTATGTCCGTCAAGCCTTCAAAAACCAAAGTCTGTAGCCATAGTTCAATGTGTTGGCTCACGTGATATATCATCACGGTCAGGGTGCTCTAACTTCTGTTGTGCAGAATCTGTGAAGTGTGCTTTACTCATTAAGGAGCATTATCCTGAAACTGAAGTTGTCATATATTATCAGGATCTCCGCATGCATGGCAAGTACTTTGAAGATCAATATCTAAAGGCAAGAGAGGAAGGCGTGAAATTCATACGAGGACGAGTAGGGGAAATCCAAGAGTATCCTCATACAAAACATCTCAGAGTTAGTGTGGAAGACACTACACATAACAAACTTCTGATGACCGATTTTGATATGGTTATTCTATCAATGGGTGCAGAAGGAACTGCAGGGAATCTTCCTTTGCCAATTTCTGTTACATCGGATTCATTCTATATCGAGTCGCATCCCAAGCTTCGTCCTGTTGACACAAGCTCTGCGGGAGTTTTCATCTGCGGTGGTGCAGAGTCTCCAAAGGACATTCGGGACTCGGTGATCCAAGCCAGTGCTGCTGCTGGTAGGGCAGCCATTATACTTCAAAGAGGACGATATCCAATCGAGGCGCTTAGTGCCAAAATTATGCAGGATCTGTGCTCAAGATGCGGGACCTGTGTTCAGAGATGTCCCTATGGTGCAATCACTCAGGATGGGACTGGTAAATACACCGTCATGGGAGCTCTTTGTCAGGCATGTGGTACTTGCGCAGGTGACTGTCCGAAAGATGCGATATACATGCCGAACTTCACAAATGAGCAAATGTTTGCACAGATTGATACTGCTCTCAAAGAGAATCCCGAAGAAAAAATTGTTGCCTTTGCGTGTGCTTTCTGTTCCTACCGAGGCTCAGACCTAGCTGGGGTTTCTCGTATGCAGTATCCAACAAATGCACGAGTCATACGTGCAATGTGTTCAGGAAGGTATTCAACAAAATTCGCGCAGAAAGCCTTCGAGCTGGGAGCTGGAGCAGTACTATATTCTGGTTGTCATCTGCCTGCCGACTGCCATTTCCAGACAGGAAACGTCTGGATGGCAAAAAGGGAACCAAGGATTCGAGCGTGGATGAAGAGAAATGATATTGCAGATGAGAGGTTCAGAGTGGAATGGGTGTCTGCGGGGGAGGGCAAGAAGTGGCAGGGA
>JBHLQM010000036.1:0-18794 GCA_048884785.1 Candidatus Thorarchaeota archaeon
CTATCCATATAGATCTTCACGCCTCCAATCCTCAAATTTCCACTGAATTCCTGTCCAGGTTGATATGCTTGATACCAGTTGCCAAATCTCTCTAGTTGCCAGTTCAATCGAAGGTAAGCATTGACACGAACACGAAGACGGTTTTCCTGATCTAAGGTAATCAACTCATCTAGGTGGTCTTGATTCACAAACAATTCTGAGATACTCGTCCATCCATAACTCAGCACAGACTCAATCATTTCATCAGGTGTTGATTTGTTGAGATAATTCCATTGAAGAATCCAGTGAGCATGAGAGTCTATAAAGCCAGGTAGAAGTGCTCGTCCGTCAAGGTCGATTATTCGTGTGTTGGAACCTGCCATATCAAGAATCTGAGATTCATCACCGATTGCAATGATGGTTTCTTCGTTTATGGCTATGGCATCAACTTGCGAAGGGGATTGCTCCATAGTGATGATATCACCGTTATGAAAAATAATTTCGGGTGAGAGGTCAGCATTTGCATTCAGAATTCCTCCTAGAGCTATATACGCTGGAGATACTAACAAAAACATAAACAATAACATAACATGCAGTCTGAAACAATTCAGCAGAATTCCTCCTTTCTCATGGTGAATCTTTTCCCCTATGATTCACCTCAACCTAAGATGGTTGGCTACAAAGTATATAATCGTTCCATTCAATTTCTATTGAAGTTCGACTTCGAGAACCCTCGAAGTATACTAAAATGCAACTTTTAGAACTCTCGAAGTCGCAATAACACTCTACTTTGGCGCAATTATCCCGATTATTCACTACTCTCAGGGCAGTCTCGCGTATTCATGCCAAGGCCTTCGAGCTTTATCTTTGGGTGCATTCTTCGAGTTCCGGCAGAGAATGATTCCGATAGTAACTACACTGATTGTACTGGCGGCTAGCAGTAACTCAGCATAGCTAATTTCAGGTGTCGTAGGTGTCGTAGGGGTCGTATGCATTTCGGGAAACTCGACCGAATCGATTCCCAGGCTAAAGTTGTATTCAAGAGTTTCGTCACCAAAGTTCTCAAAGGCCGTGAAGATGACAGGAATATCTTGCGCATAGAATGGAAGCCAATAATCGTCTCTAATATCAGTGTGCGAAGCTTTCACCTCAATCTGTTGTGTCCCGTTTCCCACTGAGGCATTCTGAGGATACTCTAGGAATCCTTCACCAAAATGGAACCTGTTATCTTCATGTTTAACAGTTGAAAACTCACGCACAGGTTCAGAATCTGAGTCGTAATATTCTGTGACCCTCACCTGAGGACTTAACATAAACACAAGAATCGAGTCATCATATGTCCAGTCCCACCCAGAGATTTGATAGTCGAGGTTGAAACGGTCTGGCGTTTTTGAGATGAAATGCGCCCCAATCTTTATCCCGATGTCCATAGAACGAGTGTGACCATCAACGCTGTCCCAATCCGTGATATCCACTAGAACTCGATCCCCATGGGTGATTGTCATATTAGCTGTGTAGTTTACGTGTAATCCTGTTACTCCTTCCATCCCTGGCAAATCTGGTCCGGATGAAACTCGTTGATATCCAACCTGCCCACTCTTCTCCAATAGAAAATCACTATAATTCCAGGAATCCCAAATGAAACTAAGTGGTACTATAGCACCCACTAGTTGGTCTATGCTTGGTGTGAAAGTACCATCTTTATTTGTATCAATTGCTTCGAAGAAAGCTGACCAAGCGAAATCATACCAAAAGATCCCAGAACCATCATCAGCTAAAGGTGCAGTACGATTGATGAAGTTGAATTGTGGGTTATCTGGAATTCCATCGTACAGAAGGGAAGCGTCCACACGAATTGCATTAGTAAATACATAATAACAGCTACTTCCATCGTCGAAAGTAAAATCTAGTTCGATTATATCCAGCGATTGTGCATTTGTAAATGGTACAGATGATAGAAGAAATACCACCACTAGAGTGATTATTGCTTCTTTTTTGATCATTCTGAACCACCTTCTATAAATATGTCAAATAGGAATATAATCGTTCTATTCCAATTCCATAGAAGCACCACTTCGAGTATTATCGAACTCATAAACACACCTCAAACTAGTGCTGCACTTATCAAAGCTAAGAGCAGAAGGTTCAGATTTGTGAGTATAAGAGTAACAATAACAGCTCGAGACGGCCTCACTGTCTTTGCCCTAGCAAGTGCTATTGTCAGAATGCAGGTGCTCCATGAGATGATACCAGTCAGGAATATTGTGAGGAGCCAGCCGCTAGGAAAGTTCCACGAAGGATTATAGAACCAGATGAGCTCTACGAGTAAATGAGGAACAAAGGCCATGGGTGTAGAGGCAAGGAGCCCTCTGGAAAGGCCACTTTTTCCCAGAATGGGTATTGACAATGCCTCAACGAGCAGAAATGTTGCTACCCATGCAAGCAGAGCTGCAACTATTGTGATCCCTGTATCGAAAGATCCTTGCAGGAAGAAGAGAAAGACTGGGAGAAGACCTACTTGTGCAGCCAGGTATCCATATAGTCCGAGAAAGACAACAATCTCAAAGAAGAAACGCAATGGATCAGCTTGAATTCGTCTGATAATCGGTGCCATGGTCAATATATCTTGAATGACATATCTGGTTCTACCTTCACGCTCCTCTGTTGGCAGGACAGATTCTACTTGATCCTCACTCTGTTGTATAATTGCATATGCCGCTTGACCCAACTCTGTAAGAGAATACAACTTCTCTGAAGTGCGCGACACCAAGGGGTCATCAGACTTACTAAGATTATCCAGATGGAAATACAGAGTGCCTGGTTCCAGTTTCAAATCTGTAAGATCTGTGTATGAAACTGCCCCTTGATTCCCAATCATAGCGATGATTTGGCGTCTGATGAGATGGGATAATGCGCTGTGCACACTATCCATTACGGAGTTTCTATTCCGCCGTATGACGCCACCTCCAATCAACATTACAAGCGAGTATAGGTTATGACAAGCTCTACCACAGAATTATCCTATCGTTTCTTACTAAAAGTAACTAAAATATTTTTGTTATTATTATTTTTTAACTTACTATTCCATTCTTTGAAACCTGAAGGAGAAATAGTTGGGCTCTAGCTTAAGCTAGAACCCGTAAGGACCAAAGCAAAGCAATAGTCTAGGTGCTGTCCACCTTCGCCAATTTACCATTGTAGTGTGAGCAAGTAATTACACCTGCTGTGACAAAAACTAGACCTCCAAGTATGGTGGCAAAGATCCAGTCTATTGCACCAGTACTGTAGTAGGTGCACATATTCGCACCCACGAACACAAAGATCAATATCCCAAGTACAGCGACCAATAGTTTCTCATTTTTCTTCAATCGGCATCATCTCCCACGGAATTTTTTTCCATATCAATTTCAGTGATTTCGCTAAATCTCAAGTATATCCTCAGGATCCCATAACTTCCCCTGACCTCAAGTATCTCAGGTTCCACAAATGAAGCCTGTTCAAGTTCTCCAATTGTTCCTTCTATAATGATACCTTCATTTTCATTCTTAGCTGTATGCCAGTGTTTATTGGAATCGAGTTCAATAGAGAAGTCGCGTTCACCATTTTCGTTTACTTGAATAGCCATCTTGAATGCCTCATGACAATCATTCACCGGTATTTGTGATAACGTTTAATTAACGCGAATGCGAAATTTTCATCAAGGATGCGAAAAAATTACTATGGCAAGACACGAAGAAGATTCTGAGGTTTCCAAGGTTCTTTTTGAACTTGCCAGCAATAGGAGGGCAAGTATTCTTTTCGAGTTGGAAAAGCAGGGTCTCAAGATGAAGCAGATAGCCAAAGCTCTTGACATGAATGTCACTGAAACTTTCAGGCACCTTCAAAGACTTGGTGATGCAAAACTTGTTGAGAAGCAAGTTGACGGAACCTATGAAGCAACCCCTCTGGGCAACCTAGCTGTTGGTCTTCTTTCAACTATGAATTTTATTCTGAAACACGGGGACTATTTCTTGGAACACGATCTTTCTCGTCTTCCATATGAGTTTCTCAATAGGCTTGGGGAACTATCAAATGGAGAGTTTTGTGAAAACACACTTGTCAATTTCAATCGAGTCAGAAGTATGGTTTACGACGCAGATGAGTTCATTTGGGCGATGGCTGAGCAAAGTGAATCGAGTCATGTTCAGGTAACAAACGAGAAGGTTTCAAAGGGGCTAGAATTCAAGTTTATTATGCAGGAGGACCTTGCAAAGACAATTAAGGTTGTCCCAGAAGTAGAGCATCTAAAGCAACGTAGGTTTCTTGAACGTATCTGTGTCACGTTCTTAATAACTGAAAAAGAGTCGGTCGTAAACTTTCGCAGACGTGATGGTGAAATGCATTACATTGGCTTTTTTGGGAAAGATGACAAGTTCCGTAAATGGACGCAAGACCTCTTCATGTACTATTGGGAACGCGCTGAACCGTGGTATCTAGAAATGCAGAATAAGTGAGGGCAATCACAGTGATCATCAACGGTTTTGTGAAACTATTATCCACATCTATTGAAATATCATACATTGACTATTGGAAGTTGTATCACGAATCTTGCGCCTTTTGAAAAGTCGCCGCTAATTCTATCTTCTACCCATATCCTGCCGTTACATAGGTCTATTATTTGCTTTGCAAGAGTGAGCCCAATTCCCGAAACTGCTGTTTTTCCTTCATCTAGTCTGCCTAAGATACCACCCTTCTTGCTATCAGGAACTCCAACACCTCTATCTTCAACTGTCACCTGAAGCAAGGATTTGTCTGTGGATAATCCTGCATTTATATCCAGAACTACAGGTTCTTTGGTATCGTATTTAACCGCATTGTGAAAAAGATTATAGAATACATCGACGAGGAATTCGGTTCCACGAACAAAGTAGGCGCCTGGACTGATGTTGGAGTTAACCATTATTCTCCTGCTGGGAAATGTACTCTTGATAGAAGCAATAGCCTTGGAAACTGGTATGTAGATATCTGTTCGAACTTGCTGCATTGCCGATGATTTGGCATCTGATAATCTCCTTACCCTAGAAATAAGATCTGCAGCTCTTTGTAGCTGCGAGATAGCGCTTTCAAGAAGCATCTTGCTATGAGGTGTAATCTTCTCCTGGAAGGATATGAGCTCGAGTCCAGTCATCATGCCTTGGTGAATGTTATTCAAGTCATGGCTCATTAAGTCTATCAGAAACTCAGTGAACTTCCTTGCATCCTCAGCTTCTTTCTGAGCGCTATGCCTTCTTGTTACCTCAATGAAAATTGCAAGGACAGCGAGCTCTCCTTGGTAAACGATTCTTGCCCCATGCACTTCAAACCATAGAATTTCTCCATCTTTTCTGATGGCTCGAAATTCGAAAGATTCAGGAACTGGTTTCTTCTCAAGCCTATCTCGGAACCTGGCAAAAAAAGGAGCTCGGTCTTCAGGATGGACTAGTTTGTATACTTCTTCTTCCTTCCAATGCAGCATTTCCTCTCTTGAGTAGTACAGCATTTTTTCGATTGCATCATTCACATATACTATCCTCAATGGGTTCGCCTGGGCAATCGTTATCCCCAAAACTGGTTGCCCTGTGAGGGCCCGATATTTTTCCTCACTTTCCGTCAGGGCTTCAAGAACACGAACTTGATCTGAAATATCTCTTGCAAATCCTAGTGCGCCCAGCGGTGTTTTCTTTTCATCTCTCAGCAATAACCATGAACTCTCTAACCAGATAGATGCTCCATCCTGGTGTTTTGCCTCAACCCGAATCATTCGGGGTATTTGAAGAATGGCGTCGATAGAATCCATTGATAGGGCATCAGTGAACGCTTTGCTTACAAGTGAAAATGATTCCGGCGTGATAAGTTCATCTAATGTCTTTTTCAACATCTCTTCTTGCGAATATCCAAGAAGATTTCCTGCCATTGGACTTAAGTATGTCAGTTTGAGATTCATATCAATTGCCCATATTATCTCGGCAAATCTGTCCTGGGCTCTTCTTTTTTCTAATTCGGCAAGAAGAATTCTGTATTCTTCTTCTGATATGAAGGGTTTCATGAATTCGTATTTCATATACTCACTTTAGGATGCATTCGCGCTTATTAGACTTAATCCGATGCTATTTCTAGACCAAAGTAATTATCATTCCCCATTGACCGATACTGAGTTGGAGTTCATCTCGGTATTCCTTTACATATCCCTCTTCAATTCTCATGTTTGAATCGAGCTCTACTTGTCTTATCTGGTCATTCCATAGAACAAGTTTGACTGCTCCAGTATCATCTGACAATATTGCATCAGCCACCTTCAATTCTTGGCTTGTCTTCCTAGAAGTGACTGTTCTCGTATCCGAAATATTTTCCACTAATCCCTCTACAACCACCCTTTGCTGTTTGTCTTGCAGATCCCCAATTTTCGACATTGCTCGAGGAAATCCATTTGAAATTCGTTTTTCATAGTAATTCCCCCTCCAGGTGGGATAATCATTTGTAATTCCGATGTGAATGAATCCCACCTTCATATAAAATGGATTAGTTCTTGTATTCCATTCAGGAGTTCCCAATGCCCATAAGTCTGCAGAGGGATAAGCTTCCCACATTAATTCAAAGACTCTCATACCAATGCCCCTTCTCATGTATGCCGGGTCAACCCAAATTCTCTCACAGACTTGATATCCAGGTCCTCTGTTTCCTGCAATGAATCCCCCAATTACATTTTCATCGCAGAGAATCTTGTAGTATTGTAGATAATGGTTTTTTATTCGGCTTTGGTTCCATTCAATCGAATCATAGCCTGGCGGACCCCCTGGGCCTGGAGCACCTACTTCTGAATCAGAGTCGAATGCTCTCTTGCATGTTTTCGTTAATATTTCAACATCCTCTAATTCGGCTCTTTGCAGCGTAATATCAGTCACAGTAGAAACGCCCCCGAAAGTTCAGACACAACTGTGCTATCAGGTCTTCTCTCAATCTTGACGAGCTATGCATCGACCCACCTGCTACATATGCTTCTCCTTCTACAGAAAGTGTTCACTACCGACGCATATGTTTGAAGATGTCCAGAAGCTCTGAGATGTGTTCAATAACAATTACATCTTCTGGTGCCTTTTCGCTTTCCTCCAGACCACACCATACCAGCAAAATTGGAAGAAAATCGGCTCTTTTTGCCGCAGCTATATCATGCTTAATCCTATCCCCAATATATGCACACTTTCTTGGATTTATCCCAAGCTTAGACGCTACCTGAAGTAGCATATATGGTGATGGCTTCCTATACCCAGGCACACACGAGTATTCAACTGAATCAAATAGATGAAGAACTCCATCGGATTCAAGTCTTGGAAGAGGGTCGTTTCTCCTATTCGAGGCAACTCCTAGTTGATACCCGCTTGAGCGGAGGGTTTCCAGTACCTCTCTACATGGCTCTAGGAACCTAGGCATCATATTAGGGAGAGCTTTAAGCCATTCACTATGTGCATAGGAGGCCATTTCATTGAGATCTCCTTTCACTCCCAATTCTTTCAAAATCAATCGGTCGTATTCTACTGAATCATCATATGATGGTAGCCAGTGCGGTTCCTGATTTGCTTCCACCAAATTTCTATCAAACAAATCATCAATTCGATTAATAGTATCTTCAATGGTTTGATCCGAATATTCTTCAAACTCATGAAGCTCAAGTTCCTTGAGAATGAATCTCGTCATGACTGTGGTTTCTCTTGGCGTGTCATAGAGAATACCTCCCATGTCAAAAACCAGTGCACGGATATCCTCAAGACTCATGATGTCCCCCTTTGGGTTGAATCTTATAAGTACATCATTCATTCTGTTCTTTTTCCCCTTACCATGGACATGATTGCGCGCACTATTGCGCTATTCTTCTTGTATTATAGGCAGCAAGTATTATCTGAGTTGAATCTAATTGGAGGTAGGATTCATGCAGAATGAAATTAATTTTGAACTAGCGAAAAAACTGTTGGAGAATCCCGCATTTCCACGAACAACGAAATACGATCCTGAATGGATGGTTGGTTTGGATCTGGGTTGCCCAACTTTTTGGTTGCTTGAGCGATTATGTGAAGAAATGAACTTTGAATCAGATATGCGCGTTCTTGACCTGGGTTGCGGGAAAGCCGGCGGGTCAATTTTCTTGGCAAGAGAGTTCGGAGTTCAAGTCTGGGCTGTAGACCTTGGAGTTAGTCAGAGTGAGAACTGGGAACGCATTAAAGAAAAAGGCCTGGAAAACCAAATCTTTCCGCTTAGAGCCGACGCCAGAGAAATGCCATTCCCGAAAGATTTCTTTGATGCCATTATATGTGTGAATTCTCTCTTCTTCTTCGCTACGGATGAAATCTATCTCCGGCATCACCTAATTCCAATGGTCAAACCTGGCGGTCAAATAGGAAGTGTGGTTCCAGGGTTTTACAAGGATTTTGACGGAGAATTACCCATGAACCTACCAGAGCATTTGAAACGATATTGGGCATCTTGTATGCTATATACATGGCACTCTGCAGAATGGTGGCGGCGTCAGTGGCTTAAGACTGAAGCTGTGGAGGTTGAAGTTGCAGATAACTTCCCGGATAAAGAAGGATATCAGACGTATCTTGATTGGGAGAGAATAATAGGATATCCGCAGAAGATTGCAGAGGACGATAGGGGCAGGCATATCACATTCTCGCGTTTGGTTGCTCGCCGATTCATGACCTAAAAACGGATTGAAGCTCCGAACTATCTGAGTCTTTTTTCACTTGAGAATCAATCACTAAACTACCTTGAGTTATGTTTATCAATCAACCATAGGGAGCCGTGTGGCTTGATTACATTTTGTAATCAAAGGAGACCGAAAAAATGAACTCTGAACAAGCAAAGAATCGGATTTCGACTCTTTGGATTTTTGTAATGTTCAATATGCTTGCTGCAGACATTCTAGGATTTATGCTGCCTGGAGCTATTGAGCAGATAATAGACAATCCCCTTGGCATCACGGCTGAATTTATGCTGATTGCGGCAGTGATGATTGAGGTTCCAATTCTCATGATATTTCTTTCAACGATGCTTCAGTACAAGCTGAACCGTATTGCAAACTTCATTGCTGTTGCATTCACTATTTTCTTTATAGTAGGTTTAGGTTCAGCAAGCTTAGTCTACTATTTCTTCATGACAATAGAAGTTTTAGCCATGCTGTTAATTGCATGGTCAGCATGGAAGTGGAAAGAATAATAGGAATATCTTTGCAGCTGCACTCGCAGCTGCGTTCAATTCTTTTTGATGAACCTAATTTCTTGTTCCTAAATACATTCTTCATCCGATAGTTCTTTTCTCAGTCACATAGATGGGAAACATCTCCCCGTGATTGGCTGTACGCGGACTCTTGCCCTAATATGAATATTAGAGCTCTTCGAAAGTCATTTTCCCTTTGACCAAACGTGATACAATCTTGGGCGCTTCTTTGAGTGCTATTCTTACTTGATTCATACTATCCCTATCTCTAATGGTGGCGGTGCCATCCTCCAGTGTCTGGTAGTCAATTGTAATGCAGAATGGTGTTCCAATCTCATCTTGACGTCTATATCTTCTTCCAATAGAACCTGATTGGTCGAAAAATGCAATGATTCCAGTATCACTGATTTCATCATAGGTTTCTTGTGCAGGACCCAGAAGTTCAGGTTTGCCCATCAATGGGAATACTGCAACTTGGAGTGGAGCAACATGTGGGGCAAATTTCAACCATGTTCTCTCTTGATCCTCCACATATACATTATCAATAAGACAGAAAAGAGGTCTATCTACGCCGAATGCTATTTCCAAGACCTCAGGCACAACTACTTCATTTTCAACTTTCACCGACAGCTTCTCCTTCGAGTATTCCTGATGTCTTGTTAAATCATAGCTGCCTCTATCATGAACACCGCAACATTCAACCCATCCAAAGCTTTGCGTGCTGATTTCGATATCCCATGCATCAGCCGCGTAGTGTGCCCTTTCCGTTGGCAAGTGCTGACGCAGCCTAATGGAATTACTGGGAAAACCCATCCCTTTGAAAATGGAATATGCCAAATGAACACACCAAGCATAGGCTGCTTTCCCGAAGTATTTCTTCTTTAGAGCCTCACCTACACTAATATCCAGAACCTCTTCACTCTTCTTTTGCTGATTCTGATACGGAAGGAGCGGCATTTTCATGTCCGCAATTGTTTGAAAGGGCTCCCACTCATGCTCATCCTTTTCAAGTAAGAAAATCTGTCCTTCAACCTGAGTAAATTCTCTTAATCGCAGCATTCCCTGTCTTGGGGATATCTCATTCCTGTATGCCTTGCCTATTTGGAAGACGGACATTGGTAGCTTGTCTCTAAAGAATGTCAGAAAACGTTTGAATAGAAGATAGGTCGTTGTGGCTGTTTCAGGCCTCATATATGCCTCCTGTTCAAGACCTAAACGAGTCTGCAACATTAAATTGTATTGAGATGCCGGGCCAAGTCTGCCTTTACACACTGGGCACACAATGCTATTCTTCTCTATTATCTCGGTAAGTTCTTCAAGCGTAGCTCCAGCTCTTTGCGCTTCTGGTGCTTGCTCTGAGATTAATGTGTCTGCCCTAAACGCTTGTTCACACTTGCTGCATTTTACCACAGGATCAACAAAGCCATCAAGATGTCCTGACGCCTTCCAGACCATTGCTGGAGAGACGGTTGGACATTCAACTTCCCAGAATCCAGCTCGAACAAATTTGGAGCGAATAAGGTCCTCTAATCGGTTCTTCAAGAGCTTCCCAAGCGGTCCAAAATCATAGAATCCGGCGCTGCCACCATATATCTCAGGCGACGGGCCCCAAATGAAACCTCTCTTTCTGCACAGACCCGTAATCACTTCACTGAAGTCTCTCTCTGAAGACATAACCGATAACCGAAAGCGTGCTAGACTGTTGAAGTCTTAAATCTATGCTCTTGTGATAGTAGCTCAAAAAAAAGATGCAGCAGTTGTAGATTCGTTAACTACTTCTCTAGAAGCTTGCCAATTTCCTTGGCGTATTTTCTCATCTGAGTGACAGCAAGTCCCATCGAAGTGAGATCTTTTGCTGAACCCATGATTAGAAACTCACCTGCGTGGGATAGAACAACGAATCCATCCTTTCCTCTAATTACAACTTCATAAAGATCACTGAGCTCAAGTTTTTGAGCTGCCATCTCTCCCTGCACAAGCAGAGCTGCGCTAACAGCAGCCATCAGGTCAGGATCAGCATCAGATTCCTCGGTGGCAAAATATGCAAGTTTCACTCCTTGCTTGCTGACAACGGCAATGGCATCTAAATCTGCATAATTAGTCAATCCCATTAGGAGCTCAACGAGCTCTTTCTCTTTCTCTGGATCAATACTAGACATTTTTCTATCACCTATTTAGCGACAAGCTTTCGTTTTTGCTGGCCTTTTTTGTCAGCTGTTTTTGCATCTCCTTCATCGATCTCTGATTTAAAGAAGCTAATCAAATCACCTAGTCTTTCTTTCATCTCAGTCTTTATTGGGCTCAGAATCGCGTCAGGAGTCCCTTTAAGAAGTTCAATACCAAGTACTCGTCCATCCTTGACGATTACTCTCGGTATGAAGCCTTCTGCCATGAAAGTGCCTTCAGGTGGGTCTCTAACCTTTTCGAACTTCCTCTCAATTTTTTCCTGACCAAATACTGACAGCTTGTGTTCTGCAACAGTGTATAGCTCATTATACACAATCAGGAGTTCTCTCTGATACCCTTCAGGAGGTTCTTCCTGCTCAAGCTCGGCAATCATTGAGGAAACCTCAGAAGGATCAATTCTAGGACCAGCGGGAATTGCTGTTGGCGCTGGTCTTGGCGGCGATGTAGCAACCTTTGCTGTAGGCTTAGGTGTCGGTACTTCGGCCTTGGGCTTGACATCCTCTTCAACTTTTACTGGTGGAGGTCTCTCAATAGTGACTTCTGCAGTTCGTGTTTCTTTGGGAATTGGGGGTCGCGGCGGCGGAGGTGCATCACCTGGTTTCATCACTTTCGTAGCAGCAGTAGATCCATTCAGTGCCGAAAAGAATGTCGGAGGTTCTTCTCCTTCATCAAGTGGTCTCACTTTGAAATGAAATCCATACTCTGTCCTCAGATTCGTAGCCACTCTGGCACCAATGAATTTTCTGCGAATTCCTGCTTGGCTCCCCTTCCAGAGATAGATGCTTTTTGTTTCATCATCTACTACGCATACTACTTTCGTGGAATCAAGGTCTTCCTTTGATAGCTCCACTTCGTTTAGCGTCCCATCCTCTAAGACTTCATAGCCAGTAACCATTACTTTTCACTACGCCCATACTTGATTGTTGACCTGAGGCTGCTAGCTGTCAGTGATATTCGGTTATCTCTCTCAGCAGTATAATACTCTTGTTGTGTTGTATCCATCAAGATTTGACTTATTCTAAGATTAATCTCAACCAAATGTCGCACTGTAACCTTGAGCTAAGACAGAAAGAATGTCGACCTTCAGGATGTTGTTGTTAATAGTCAACGGAGACCTGGAGCGAATCAAGTTTCTGTCCTCGAGAAATCTCGAAGTTATTTGACTTGCAAGAGAATGAATTGGATGACTATTCTGTCCCAATGAGATCGATTCCATACGGATTAATCGCAATGTTCACTCTGTGTCCGGGCTGGAGCTTGGCACTTTTCTCAGAGCTCGGTATTGATGTTTCAATCAGTTGCTTTTCAATCTCTAGCATTACTCTATAATGACCAACCTGAGGAGTTATGCCAATTATTGTTGCAGGTAAAGATTTCGTAGAATTATTCTCTATTCTTACGTCCTCAGGCTTCACAGAAAGCGTTACTTTGCTACCAACCTTTGCTGCCCCCTCTATTTGAATTGTCAAATTGCCAATTTTGACATCGAGCATACCAGCGGCTACGTTTTCAACAATCCCCCGTAGAATACTGCCACCTCCAATGAAAGTTGCAACGAACTCATTTGCAGGATTCCTGTACAGTTCCTCTGGCGTACCTGTTTGGATGATTCTGCCATCATTCAAAATCGCGATTCTGTCTGATATCGCGAAAGCCTCTGACTGACTATGGGTAACATAAACAGTTGAAACACCAAGCTCTTGTTGTATCGACTTTATTTCCTCTTGAAGCCTCTGACGAAGCTTTGGGTCTAACGCACTAAGTGGTTCATCCAAGAGCAACAGCTCAGGCTCCAACGCTAATGCTCGGGCCAATGCAATTCTCTGTCCCTCTCCTCCACTAATCTCATTGATTTTTCGATGAAGCAGTTTTCTGACTCCCACAAGTTCTGCAAGTTCTTCCACTCGCCGAACCGCAGCTCTATGCTCCCAGCCAGCAACATCGAGAGCGAAGGCAATGTTTTGATATACAGTCATATTTGGAAAGAGCGCCACCGATTGAACTACCATTCCTATTTTTCTCTCTCGAGGTGGCATCGTTGTAACATTTCTTTCATCAAATAGGAGGACACCGCCGTCCGGGTTTAGGAATCCCGCAATCATCCTGAGTGTAGTTGTCTTTCCTGACCCAGAGGGACCTAATAGAGCCATCATCTCTCCATCTTCAATTGTCAAGCTAATCGGTCCTATGCTAGTCCCATCTGGAAATCTTTTCCGAAGGTCCTTAATCTCGATTCGAACCATTACAGTGTCCCTCCATATCCATTTTGAGAGAACTTCTCGATCAATATGAACGCTGCAACACAGAAACCAACTAACACCAATGAAGCCGCTCCAGCATCAACAAACTTCCTTACTGCTAAGTCACGATAGATGAGTATTGAGAGCGTGAAATTCTCGGGCCGGGCTAGAAATATAGTTGCTGACATCTCACCTATTGCCATGGCGAATGAAAAAACTGCGGCAACAATTATGCCCTGCGCTAATAATGGTAGTTCAACAAAGAAAAGCCTCTGGAGGGTATTTGCTCCCAAGGATTCCGCTTGCTCCAATAGTGCCTGATCTATCTTGGACATGGCTATTTCTAAAGCTCTCGCACTGAATGGAATCCCTATAATGGTCTGAGCGATTACTATGAGTATCCAAGGATTGATAGTAAGACCCAGAGGCACTGCCAATGCTATCATCAATCCATACGCGATAGTGATTGCAGAGACTCCCAATGGCAGTAGCGTAATCATCGACGATAGATTCGCAAGTCCCCTGATTTTTTCTCTCTGTGTATATGCCAAAATTGTTCCCAGTATTACTGAAAATACTGTAGCCAGTGACGCATAAAATAATGAGTTAATGAGGGGCACCAAGCCACCATTAATCCCTGGAGTCCCAAGATTCACAAATCCGTTTAAAGTGAGTTGTCTTGTGTTTGGGTCATATATTGCTGCTCGAATAATCGATATCATAGGTCCAAAGCTTAGTAGCAGGAGAATGAAGGAATAAAACACAATGAGAACTCTTGCTGTTTTTGAGAGCTCCCCGAGTGTGTATGTACGTGCATACCCCGTCTGACCAGATGTTTCATGTCTTCCGGTTCCAAGGCGAACATATGAATATGCAAGAGTAATAGTAATGAGTATCTGCAAAAGAGCCAATGAGCTTGATTCTCCATAATCAAAGAAACGGAATGCATTCCAAATTTGAACTTCAATGGTTAGGTAGGCACCCTCACCCAACGCTAGAACTATTGGAAATGACATAAAACAGAAAAGAAACGTCAAAATAGAAGCTGCAAATACAGAAGCACGAATGTGAGGAATGATTATTCGCTTCAACTTCTGAACTGTATTTGCCCCAAGAACTTCTGCCATTTCTTCATACTCAGGATTTAGTTTCTCGAGTGCTGCTGACACAATCAGAATGAATAGGGGGATGTTGTAGAATGCGTGTGCCAAGATTATTCCAGTGAATCCACTGGCCAAATCAAGAACCGATTCTTGGCTATTTAGTATGAATCTGGCCATTGTGTCAAGGATACCTCCACTTCCAAACATTTGGAGGAATCCAACTACAACAACAATTGGTGGTAGTACAAAGGGCACGATAAGCAGTGCGCGAAGGAGTGATTTTCCGGTAAAGCTTAGTTTCGCCAAAAGAAATGCCCCTGGCAATCCCAAAATAAGAGCTAATAGCGTGCTCAATACTGCTTGAATGAGGGTGAATGATAGTATTCGATGTGTTACTACGGACGTTATCACTTCTTCAAACTTCGAGCCAGGTCCTACAGTTAGTCCTTGCACAAGAACGATACCTACTGGGATGATAAGGAAAAAGACAAGCAATAGAAAGGGAATCGAGAGAACTGCGTACTGCAAGAACCTTCTCTTTTCCACACAGCATTCCTCTTTCATCCAGTCATTATGGCGTCATATTCATCTAGCCAAGATTCTAGATTCGAAGCTATTTCGGCGCTTGAAAATAGTTCGTTCAGCAAATTAATGTCATCTGGATGCAACGCATAATCAAAGGCTGGATCGAAGTCAACATCCATGTTTGCTGGAAACATCCACTGATTTAATGATATATAGCCCTGAACTGCAGGTGTCAAGCAATACTCAATGAAACTCTGGGCAAGTGATGGATTTGGGCCATTCTTAACCAAACCTATCCCCTCCACCTGCATCCAAGCATAATCGCTTCCTTCAAAATGTATTGGTGCTATAGCTGTATTGGGCGTTCCACCCGTATAATAGGCATCGTATGCAGGATCTGTCCCATAGCTAACAAGTAAATGCTTTGTTGGATCCGAATCCCATTTCGTCCAAGCTTCGGTCCATCCCTCTTGAACATCAATACTGCCTTTCACACTGCTCCACCACTGAGTCCAGTCCTCTTCCATTAGTTTGTCATAGACTGCTATTTGACCAAGCAAGAACGCCAGGCCGGGGCTACTGAAATGTGGATTTTCAGTTACCAAATATGAAGAAAGATCTGACAACCCAAGAAAAGTCATGTTCTCAATCTGCGGATGCGATGTTGCATTGATTTCCGAAGGTCTGTAAATGACTGTTACTAGTCCAAAATCAAATGGAACAATGTAATGCTCAGGATCGAGGGCGTTTATTATAGAGCCTTCAATTAGGTCAAGGTTGGCCGGCGTGAATCGTTCAAGAACGCTTTTTGCGATGGCCTGCAAAATCAGTATATTGTCTATCCCAATGACCACATCCGCAACTGGATTTTCAGCCTCAGCCACAAGCCTTGAAACAATCCCATTTGCATCTGTCGAAAGGCGTTCAATCTTAATATCGACTCCATACTGCGCTTCAAAAGGAGAGAAGACGATATTGTCAATGGTGTCGGGGTCATCACCCCATAACATGAAACTATCATAGGTGTACACAGTAAAGGTGGGTCGTTGATATGTGAGGATGCCATATGATGCGATGGCGATAATTATGACTACTGCAATAGCCACAACTACCTTCTTTGGATCCCTACGAACAGGATACTCCGACTCTGACATCTAGACTGCATCCTTTATATTGGTGTTATACAACTCTGTTATAGGAAATCACTCGAATAAATAGTTTGTTGCAGGAGTGTAGAAGTAAATGCGTCCGCCGTGTGAACTTGTTCAACGTGAATACTTACCTGTGCTGAGATCCCGCCTGTCAAAGAAACTCAGGGAGCGTGGCTATTCTCAAAATGATATTGCCGAATGCCTTGGTCTAACACAGGCGGCTGTGAGTAAATACCTCGCGCAAGATTATTCGCCAAATCCACTCAATGAAACAGTTGATATCACTGCCTCTCGGATGGCAAATATGATTATTCAAGAGAATTCAACGTCAGATTTGCTGGTAAAGGAAGTATGTGAAGCATGTATGAGCCTTCGTATTGGTGCCGATATTTGCATGATGCATAGAGAATCTGTGCCATCTCTGCGCGATCCACAGTGCGAGATTTGTGCAAGTTTACTTGGTGGAGAGGACAAGTTTCTAGTTAAGAGAGCAAAGATTCTTGAAGAGATGACAGAGGCACTCAGACTAATCTACAAATCCAATTCATTTGCCAAGCTTGTGCCACAAGTCAGGGCAAATCTTGTCGCATGTAATAAGGATGCATCAAACATATCGGATGTAATAGGTGTACCCGGACGGATAACATTGATCGAAGGGAAGGCACGAGCTTTAGTTGGCCCACGATTTGGTGCATCAAAACATATGGCTCTACTGCTTCTAGAGGTCAGGAAGCTCTGGTCTGATGTCTTCGCTTGTCTATGTCTTAGTGGAAGAAGCGAAATCATAGAAGCTGCAAGAGAGGAAGGCGTGAGAATCATTGGCATCAAGGAATCTCAAAGCGATCCAGTTATGATTGCAGGACTTGTTCGAGAATCTAAAGCAAAAAGAAGACAAGGGATTGCAACTGGGATCCATGTTCCCGGAGGCATTGGAGTCGAGCCCATTCTATACCTCTTCGCAAAGAGCCCCCTCGAACTGAGTTCAATAAGTGAGGCGCTGGGCTCACATCAGAGGTTCTAGCGACACTGTTTGTGTTACATCGATTTATCTTTCAAACTTCTTTAGTACCGACAGAGGCTTTATCGAGCTGACAACAATGGTCGAAATTCGGCAAGGGAAACTAAGTGATTGCAAGGATCTACTCACCGTATATCAAACAACTAGATGGTATTATTTGGAACGAGAGAACGGATATACTACTGTAGAGGATGTAAAGGCGGAACACCAGCTGCTTGGATTTAAGAACTGGGGTTGGTTGGTTGCTGAAAAGGACGGCATTGTGATTGGTGAAATCGTCTTTAGGGTTGAGAAGAACCCTGTTGCAGGCAGAATTGGAATTATCCGGAGCTTGGATGTTGATGTTCGCCATCAAAAGACCACTATTGGAACTCAGCTAACGAGAGCTGCAGAAAAGACTCTCAAGGAGAAACGAGCCGCCAGAGTTGTTTCTATTTCCCCTCCTGAAGCCTACAATTTCTGGATGAAAGTAGAATACTTCGCCAGAGGAAGCTTGGTGAATATCAATGTAAATCCCGAGAGGGTAAAGAAAGTATCTCCAAAGGGTATGAAGCCATTTGAAATTAAGAACCTTGATAAACTCCCGAAATCAATGGAGTTTTCAAATTTGGCGGTACCTGGGCTGATTGTAGAAATGATTAACCAAATCAAGATGAAACAGAGCTCAGGCAAGTTGTATGAATTCTATCAATCAGATGCCTTGATTGGGATTGGCGCTTTAAGAAGAGTAACACCAAAGCTCGCGGAATTCGTGATTGATTGCACTCTTCTTGGTAAAACGCATTTTGGTTTTCTTGTTGACAAAATTGCCACTGCTGCAATCAGACTTGGAGTGAAGAGAATTCTGAGCAAAATCCCCAAAGACCAGGTTGACCTCTACAGATCTGTTGGGCGCTGGTCTGTTGAGGATGCTCGTGAGATTCCTGTGACTCGTCTGCTTTGAATCTATTCAGACTCCGCCGTAATTATTGGAAAGACCCAATTCATGAAGACCAAGATTCCTCCAAGTATCCAGATGCTTGCGAGATTGGCATGCCAAATGAGCAGCGGAATGGTTGTCACTCCAAGAATAAGGAAAGAGCCGACTAGAACCACAAGGTATACCAAATCGAGAATGAGAATGGGTTTTATTGGCTGGCCGTCTTTCTTTCGGTAGAGGGGTATCAAAAGGGCCGCTCCAATAAGAATTCCAAGACTCGCAATTTCCTCAATTTTCATATTAGCAAATCCGAATGAGGTTTCATCTTCTGCCGATTCTCCTTCGTCAGTTTCTACAACGACTTTAAGGATGTGCTGCCACTTTGAGTATATATTCGTATCAATGTAGAATGTGAATTCTCCTGGAGAAACATGAGTATAATTA
>JBHLQM010000036.1:18894-33502 GCA_048884785.1 Candidatus Thorarchaeota archaeon
GGATGTGCTGCCACTTTGAGTATATATTCGTATCAATGTAGAATGTGAATTCTCCTGGAGAAACATGAGTATAATTAGTAATCTCAATATTATCGACATATACTCTAACGGTTACGTCTTCCCAAGTAGTTTCAATATTCACTACAAATGCTGTATACCCAATCACAACATCATTTGTGGGGGATATGATATCTATCATTGGAACTCCATGATTGTCTACAATGAAAATCCAGTGTCTTTCCCAAATGTGTCCAAAGCTATCATATGCTATGAAAGTGAAGTTATGTTCACCTTCTGAATACAGTGTTGTATTGAGAGTAAAAGATGATATTCCATCAGGCAATGTGATATTGATAACACCAGGTGCAAGGGCACCATCCACATAAGCCGAGAAAGTCACATTTTGATAGGGTGTAGTCACTCTAACCTCAATCTCTGCATTTCCCATTATTCTATCATATTGAGTAAATCCTCTGATGTAGAACCTCACATAATCAAGAAAATAGAGTGTCCTTTCTGCGGTATCCTCAAGGCCTTCCTCAGTATAGACTACTACTGTAATATCATGATGTCCGTTCTCATAGCGGCTTCCGTTTATGGTGAAATTATTTGCACCGATGGCAACAAGTGTTGCGTTGAATTCTGGTGTGAGTTCTCCATCCACTGAAATATTAAGATATACTTCCGAATAATCGGCTGTTATGTTGAGATATAGATCATCCAATCCGGTGAAGTTTGTGAGTGGTGCTGGACCCAGAAACTCAACATTTGGCACACCATGGTTATCAATGTTAAATTCAAGGTAGTATGACTCCTTGTCATTGGTCCCGGTGCTGTTGTCTTCAAAGAGAAGAGTGAAGTTCAGATAACCCTCACTTAAGATGGTTGTATCAACAGTGACATTTTGAATTCCTGTACCGATTTCAGTCCTATTATAATCAGGATATATTTCATCCTCGATGTATAAGGTAAGATTTAGAGGTCCATTGACTGATGTAATGGACAAAGTCATATTGAAGGTTCCGACAATCCTGCTACCATTTGCTGGCGATTGAAGTACAATCGTGATGTTTTCCGAATCATATCCTGCAAAGGTTTGAAGGATGACAGGTGCTTCAGTTGTTTCCAGTGTGGATATTGGTGTTATAGGTTGAGCAAATATTGCCGAAGCAAGAAATGCTGCTACAACCAGAACTGCTACAAGACTTGTCTTTCTCATGCTGAAGCCTTCCTTGAACCCAATCCTGTTTGAGGTGAGGGGTTGGGGCACAAGAAAATAGACTACTTTTAAGGCTAGCGCCAGTTTCAAAGCTGTACAACAGGAGATATATTAGCCATTATTGCACTCTCATCATGCTTACATACATGGGAAGTGCGTCCTTTGACAATTGAAGATGTAGATGTATCTAGCAAAATCTGGTCTCCCTCTGAAAACCTGCCGCCTCGAATAAGACGTTTGAGAAGTCATTTCTATTCATTTCATGATAGGAAGGAGACAAATGAGCCCTATTCTTTTACAACCGGTACAGAATGGGATGAGGTCTATTCCATTCATGATTGGGCTAATGAGCCTGCATTATATCCATTCTTTCCTTCAGTAAACGCTACCTTGCAAGCCATGGCAGTTCCAGTTGAGATTCCTGATGATTTCTGGAAAAATAGTCTTCCAATGCGTCGTGCAATCTTTTTCCACGAAGTGATGACCAAGTATATGCCTATCACAATATTAGAGGACGATTTGATTGTAGGTTTCCATTTCAATACAGCTCTTTCAAGAACCCTGAATAGGCAGGAAACCAAGGCAAGAAACAAAGATTCAGAGAAATGGTTTGATGAGGCAAAGCGACTCAGCAAAGTTGGAGTGGGCACAGCATCTTCAATTCCTGGTCATGTTATTCCAAACTATTCGAAGGTCATGAAAATCGGTATGAAAGGACTTGTTGAGGAGTATGAGGAAATTCTAAAAAATGACTTATCTGATAATCATAGGCAATTTGTTGAATCCCTTATACTTAGTTGCAGGACTGCCAAGGAGTTCAATGAGCGTCAAGCACTGAAAGCTATGGAACTGGCAAAGACTACTTCTGATCCAAAAAGGAAGAAGGAATTAGAAGAGATTGCTAGAATCTGTTTAAAGGTTCCCTGGGAAGTCCCTCAAACCTTCTGGGAGGCACTTCAGTCTCTTTGGACCGTGCACATGCTTGTAATGGCAGCCGAATCATATCCTGGCGCAGGTCTTTCCTATGGCCGTTGGGATCAATACATGTATCCTTTCTATAAAAAGAGCATTGAATCTGGTGATTTGACGGTTGAGAAGGCAAAAGAGCTATTACAGTGCTACTGGATCAAACACAATTACGTGTATGATTTTCAGGGAAGACTGGGTCTGAACCAAGGCATAAACTCAAGCTTTGGACAGCTTATCACTCTTGGTGGATGTGGAGCAAATGGGGAGGACCTTACAAATGATTTGACTTGGCTTGCACTTGATGTCATTGAGGAGATGAATCTTTTAGAGCCGAAACCCAATGTGAGAATTCACAAGAACACACCTGACAAACTTCTCCTTCGCCTTGCTGAGATGCTATCAAAAGCACAGGGTTCTCCATTTTTGTTGAACTTTGATGAGCATAGTATAGAGGGACTTGTCTGGCAGGGCATTCCCCGTGAAGATGCATGGGACTATGGAATTGTTGGTTGCCTAGAAAACACCATGCAGGGAAATGATAGATCTGATACTGTTGATGTGAATATCAATCTCGCGAAGGCTGTGGAATTCGCACTGAATGATGGCAAAGATATGCTTACCTGTGAACAAATGGGTCTCAAAACTGGCAATCCTTTGGGCTTTGATACCTATGAGAGGTTTTTGAGCGCTGTAAAATCTCAGCTTGCAGAGCTAGTTAGGCTTCTGGTACGATGCGGCAACATGGCTGATACATTGAGGGCTAGATATCAACCTACACCGTATCTGAGCGCATTAATGGATGGGTGCGCGGAAAGAGGAAAAGACATCAACGAAGGCGGAACAGACTGGAATTTTAATACCATGGAAGGAATGGGAATTGCTACACTTGCCGATTCAGTTGTTGCAGTGAAGAAGCTGGTATACGAAGAAAAACGGTGTTCGTTGGAAGAACTGCTTCAGGCAATTCGCGATAATTATGAAGGGCATGAGGAACTCCATCAAATGCTCAGGACCAAAGCACCCAAGTTTGGAAACGACAATAAGGATGCTGATGACGTAGCCCGTGAATTGTCAACGTTCTGGGCAAACGAAGTGGTCAAGTATGAGAACCCCTTTACTGAACGAAAGTATCGTGCAGGCTATCTCTCTTGGAATTACTTCATACCATTAGCACCGTTGACAGCAGCAACACCTGATGGAAGGCGGCGTGGAGAGTTTCTATCTGGCGGAGTGGGTGCCGTTCAAGGAATGGATGCAAAGGGGCCGACTGCTTCAAGTATGTCCGTTGGTAAACTAGGCTTGGAAACAATTCCTAATGGGGCTTCGCACACTATTACATTAAGTCCGTCAATGGTTCGAACCCCTGAACACATTTCCAAACTAGCCTCGTTTCTGAGAGCCTATAATGAAGTAGGAGGAACGGCATTACAGATCAATATCATCGATAGTAAAACACTCAGGGATGCTCAAGCGAATCCTGACCGGTACTCTAATCTCCTTGTACGAGTAACAGGCTACAATGCATTCTTCACACAAATAGGTCGTGAGCTGCAGGAAGAGATTATCTCGAGAACGGAGCATAATCTGTGATGACAACATCTGGGCTGATCACAAACATACAACGCTGCTCGACAGAGGATGGACCTGGCATTAGAACATCCGTATTTCTAAAAGGGTGTCCATTGCATTGTATATGGTGTCATAACATTGAAACTATTGACCCTAAACCTCGATTGATATGGCACTCTAGAAAATGCATTGCCGATCAAGCCTGTGTCAAGTCCTGCCCAGAAGAAGCACTCACTCTCACTTCTGATGGAATGAAGATCGACTTGGAAAAATGCTCTCTATGCGAAATCTGTGAGGATGTATGTCCTTCGGGAGCTCTTGAGATTATGGGAAAGGAATGGGCTTCCAATGAGTTGGTTGAGGAGTTGCTTCGTGACAGAGTATTCTTTGAGACCTCAAACGGAGGAGTTACAATTACTGGTGGAGAGCCACTATTTCAGCATGAATTCGCAACGGAAATCGCTTCAGGACTAAAATTGAATAATATTCATGTCGCACTAGATACGTCAGGCTATTCAAATGAGCATGTTTGGAGAAGTATTTTGCAACATATCGATCTTCTTCTATTGGACCTGAAAGTCATGGATGGAGATTTGCACATGAAGTATACTGGAGTTCCTCTAGAGAGAATTCTTGAGAATGCGAAGATTGCGTCAAAGCTAGGAATACCCGTATGGATACGCACTCCAATTATCCCAGACCATACTGATTCTCAGGAGAACATTAGGGCTATCTCCTCTTTCATTATGGAGTATCTCCCTACAGTGGAAAGATATGACCTACTCGCGTTCAACAAGATGTGTACTGAGAAATACACTCTCTTTGGTCTTGAGTATCCGCTTAAGGGACATGATTTAATTGAGAAGGAAAAAATGAAGCGGCTAGCAGATGTTGCGAGAGATGAAGGTGTATCGAATGTTACATGGTCCGGTATGACAAAACGAGATGCCGGAAAGAGTATCAAGAATGCAAATCACGAGGTGAGTTAATGTGCATAGTATAATTCCCGAAAAACTGTCAAACGCTTTGAATATCTTTGAAACACCTAAGTTCATGATCACTCGGGATGCCAGTGGAGAGCCAAATATAGCTCTTGTCATGACTTGGACAGTCTATGACAAAAATCGTCTGGTGTATGGCGATTTCATGACATACAAATCACGCATGAATCTAATAGATGGAAATTCGAAGATGGCACTACTGGTCATGACAACGGATCTCAATAGTTGGCTGATTAAGGCTGATTTTGAGTCATATCACAAGAATGATGAGATCTATGAATACATAGCAACGACACCTCTTTTCAAGTATAATCAATACACCAATGCAAGAGGAGCTGGTCTTGCTGAAGCGAGATGGATAAGCCCTGAGTACTCCATTTCCAAGCTCAATGTTCTCTCAGGGTACCTCAAAGCAAAACTCGCAGCTCGAGGAGTATCCTACAATGAAACGGAGGAGGGAAATATGCCTCGTCCAGTCATGGACCGTTTTTCTAAGATGGCTGCAGTCAAAATCCTATCCTTTATCGGTGAAGATGGGTATCCGGAAGCCTTTCCCGCCTTTGGCATTGTTCCAGCACATAGAAACAGTCTCACTGTAAATCGAACAGAAGAGAACCGCCGAGGATATCACCTAAGTGAGGGCCAACGCGTTGCAATATCCCTAGTCACCCTTGAGCCAGCTGCATTTCAAGTCAAAGGCGTTTTCAGAGAAGTTAGTTCGAAATCCGGAATAGTAGAGGTTGACCGAGTATATGCCTGCTCTCTACCAAGACCTGGTGAGCGAATTGACATTCCTCTGGTTAAAACCTGAATTCCAATATAATACGAGGCCAAGAATTGAACGAATGGGTTTTTGATGCAAAAAATGGAGGCAGAATATCAATACGCCATGCCAAAGTAACTGATGCCTCAGACCTTTATGCAGGATTTTCTCAAGTTGTTGCAGAGGGAGAATGGCTACCGGCTAATAGTGCAAACTCGAATCGCAATGAATGGGCGGAATGGATACAGCGAACATATGGCAATCGTGAAGTTCTTCTCGTTGCTCATGTTGATGGAGAGTATGCAGGACATCTGAGCCTTCAACCAGAAGAATGGATGGCATCAAGGCATGTTGCAAAGCTAGGTGTCATTGTCACCAAGCCCTATCGTGGATTAGGTGTGGGACGCTCACTGATGATAGCAGCTGAGGATGCCGCCAGACAGCAACGATACGAAAAGATAATCCTAAGTACATTCGATAACAATTTCATCGCAAAGTCACTATATGATTCTCTTGGATATCGCTTAATTGGCAAGAGGATGCGTCATTTTTTAATGCCGAAGGGCTATATAGATGAGGTACTTATGGAAAAGACAATAGTCTATGGATAGTTGCGCTGGAGTTGAATCCCAATGTGGAGGAGAATAGTCGACCATTTTAAAGAATCTCCAAGTAGGCTTGCAGTTGCACAATCACTAGTGCGGCATGGATTTAGAGTGACCAATCCCGGGGAAATCAAGTGTGGAGAGATTAGAATACCTTTGAAATCAATAGGAGATGCCTTGGGATTCGATAGAAGAACTGTTCGGGCAACCACCGAGGACATCTGTTCCAACGATGATCTATACTCTTTCTTCTCGGTACTCCTACCTGCGGGTCCATCTCTAGAAAAAGTGAGCAAAGTTCTGGGCTACGGTGTTGTCACCATATACGTCGAATCACCTGAGAATCCTGGAATCCTATCACAAGTGACATCGACTATCGCAGGGTATAACATTCCAATTCGTCAAGTACTCGCAGAGGATGTGGCGATATATGAGCAACCATGTCTCAAAGTCATCACACAGGAACCTTTACCTGGAGGAGTTATTGGTGCTCTTACGGGGATTGAAGGAGTCAGTAGAGTTATCATTGACAAGTAGAATTCTTGTCCTTCAACAAGACTGAAAAGGAGCATTCATTGCTCGACGGTGAGTGTTTCAATCCATGGACCCAGACTTGCACGCTTCAGAACCTGAACAACCTGCGCTGGATGCTGCAACCGCATCAAAGACAGGGATGCATCAGGTATGGACATTGGCACTTTCTTTAGCCATACTGCAGGTAGGGTTTGGCATCGTGATCCCAATTTTCCCATATTACATTGTCGCGCTAGGAGCTTCAGCTCTTGACCTTGGAATGCTGGCGGCGTCTTTTGCATTGACACGGATTGTATTAGCTGGTCCGATGGGTGGCCTTTCGGATAGGATTGGTCGGAAGCCAGTGATGATATTTGCCTTAGTGGGTTTCTCCATTGCCAATGTAATCTACGCATTTGCCCCCAATGTTTTGGTCATGATTGGAGCTCGAGCACTTGAGGGAGCGGTTTCTGCAGGATTCTTTCCCGCTGCCAATGCATACGTTTCAGATGTAACATCCATTGAGAACCGAGGGGCCGCAATGGGCTATTTGAGCATGGGGAGCATGGTTGGCTTTGTGATTGGCCCCGCAATTGGAGGAGTGCTGGCTGAGTATCTAGGAGTGCGTATTCCATTTATTGTTGCAGCAATTGCCACACTTGGTACACTTGGGGCAGTTCAAATTCTAGTGAAAGAACCTGAGAAGACAGCTCAAAAACAGAAATACTCCCATCTGAGGCAGAAAGTACCTGTAGTCAGTGTACTGAGGAATAATACCAAGGCCTACTCAGCATTGGGCATTTCCATGTTTGCGAATATGTTTGCTCTTGGAATTCTAGAGGTTGCATTCACTCTTGATGCTGTTCAGAGATTCGGAATCACACCCATTGAGATTGGTGGATTCTTCGGGGTTCTAGGGGTCGTAACGATATTTGGAAATATTATATTCGGAAAACTTTCAGACCGACTTGGACGCAAATGGCTGATCGTTTTTGGTTCACTTGTTGGCGCATTATCATTATACTTCTTCATGATAGCATCAGACGTCATAGGCTTCTATCTAGGTGGAATTACACTTGGAATCGCTATGGCAATGAGAGGTCCTGCAATTCAAGCTCTGACTGCTGACTTGACCGATGAATCAGCATATGGCAGCATCATGGGTCTGATGGGCGCAGTTAGCAACAGCGCATATGTTGTCGGACCGCTGATCGGAGGTGCATTGTATGACCGAGATGGTGATTCAATAGCGGCTATCGGAGTTGCGGTTTTTGTTTCAGTTTCGGGTGCACTAGCGGCTGCTGTTGGGCTTCCCAAGAAAGTCAAACGCTATTCAAGAAACAGCAAGGAAGATGAACTCATCTCCGAAGGGAATGAATAACCCCATCTATACAAACCCCGCAGCGACATATGCAACTACGCTCTTTCTATCTCCCGTCACATCACCTGACGTAGTGTACTTGAACAATCTATAGCCTGTTGCTCCAAGTTCTTTGGCAAAGACAAGAGCAGTCGCGATAGGTCCTGCACCACAAATGCTCACCCGGTGTTCCTTTACAAAGCTCAGGAATCCTTTCGGATCAAGATACTCCAAATACTCCATGGCTTGATTGTCCTTTATCTTTGCATTCTGAGCGCTTTCGAAATGAGTGAAATCCGAACTTGCAATCACTAAAATATCCATTTCATCTGAGAGAGAAGCTATCGATTTTCCAAGCGATTCGACAACTTCATACCTATAGTCTCCCAAGCAAATTGGGACGAAGCTTACGTTTTCACCAAAGATATACTGAAGGAAGGGGACTTGAACTTCTATGGAATGCTCTGAGCTGTGAGCAATGCAATCTTCATTGGTGTACTTGTTCTGTTCAATAATGGCTGGTCCCAGTATAGTATCATACTTGGCTACACCGAGGGGCGTCTTCCAGTCTTGGTTACAGACTGCGACAGGCGCACCATAGCCTGAGTGATTGGGACCTATGATAACGATGTGATCCGGTTTGCCATCTTCATACAGATTGATGTAGCTATGAGCCGCTGGCATTCCTGAATAGACATACCCCGCATGTGGAGCTACCAGAGCTTTCAAACTTCTGCTACCTCCAGGTTCGCCTTGTGGAAGTCTTCCTGGACCCATTCCCTTGAGAAAACACTCTTCAATTCTCTTGACTAGGATGTCTTGCTGCCCTTCATAGAATCTTCCGGCTACAACAGGGAGTCTTGTCATGTATGAAACCCAAGAGATGTAATAGCATTCTCTGAGAAAAGGATTAGGGTCGAAATCAAATCCGAGAGTATGCCGCGACATTATTTCTTTTTGGAGGATTTTAGGAATTTCAGAAGTCCATCTATTTTGACAGCTGAGGTTTCCTTTGTCTTCATGTCCCTGACACTCACTTCTTTCTTCTGAATGTCCTTAGGTCCAACAATTACCGTGAATCTAGCGCCTTTCTCGTCTGATATTGATAGAAGTTTTGCAAGGGGCCTTCCAAGCAATTCCATCTCGACGGTGAATCCTTCCTTCACAAGCATGCTAGCAAGGCCAGCGGCTTTAGGAACTAGCTTTTCATTCAGAGGTGCCAAGAAAACATCTATTCCAGTCGACAGATCGATTAGTCCTTTGTTAGCTATTACAATATCAACAAGGCGGTCAATTCCAAGAGCAACTCCTGTTGCAGGCGTAGGCGGACCACCGAATTTTTCAATCAGATGGTCATATCTACCTCCTCCAAGGATGGAGCCCACTTCTGGTTTGCCAAGATATCGTCCCTCAAAAACTGGTCCCGTATAATAGTCGAGACCACGTGCAAGAGCCATATCGAACTCAACCTGATTCTCAACAGATGCCTCCTGAAATACCTCGGCCATGACCTTCAGTTCGTTTACTCCGTTAATCCCGATATCTGAATCCTTGAGAATATTCTCAAACTCATCAAGTGTTTTTGCACCAGGACCTCGGATATTTAGCGCATCAAGTAGTATTTCACTTGATTTGGCTGAAATTCCACGTGACGACAATTCGTCAGTCACGCCATCTCTGCCAATCTTGTCAAACTTGTCAATGGACCGGAAGCATTCATAGGAAAGATTCTCCTTTACTCCGGCTATCTCTACGAGTCCTCGCAAAACCTTGCGATTGTTGATTTTAATAAGATAGTTGTCTTTTAGGGTGCGTCTGGCGAATTCCAAAGCAACAAGAACAACCTCTGCATCAGCAACTGGGCTGCTTGCTCCAATTATATCTACATCTGCCTGCATGAACTCTCTGTACCTTCCAGCCTGAGGACGATCATACCTCCAAGCTTTTCCAATCGCGTACCGCTTGAATGGTTTTGGCAAATGCGGATTCGATGCGACAATTCTTGCTAGAGGAACTGTCAAGTCGAATCTAAGGCCAACTTCACGTCCCCCTTTATCCTCGAATTTGAATGTTTCAGACTCAACTTCTTCTCCGCCTTTGGCAGATAGTGTCTCCCATAACTCCATCACCGGAGAATCAAGAGGCTCATAACCAAAGCGCTTGAAGACCTGCGTTGCCTGGTCAACAATGTAGTTTCTAACCAACATCTCATTTCCCATCAGGTCTCTCATACCTCTTACTGTACGCATATCACTCAAAATGAAGGCCTCCTTATACTTCTCCGGCGACAACATGAGATGGCACATTGCGTTGAATCATTCCAGAAGTAGATGAACAAATCCACCATCTTTCACTATTTGTCACCAGTCTCTCTGAATTGCCGACTTCTTTAAGTGTTTTGCTGGAGGTCCTTCAACCTAAAATGATACAAATGTGCCAGATGCAAGTATGATGATATAGATCACGACACCAATGGCCATAATTAACGAATCGCGCAGCACAATCTTTGCCAATCTGGTTTCTCTGTCAGCTTGATACACGAAGATGATTTTATTCATAATGGCCATTGTAGTTGAAATGATGACAGCATATACAGCCGTTCCCAATGTGATACCTCCACCAGCGAATGTTATTGCGGCAGTCGTTACAACTGCACCCGCATTAACAAGCCCTCCAAATATTGCCACAAAGAGGAATCCTGCGTCATTGGCAATAACTTGAGCCACCAATGAAATATATAGTATTCCTCCAAATACTGCAGCGAATCTCAATGCTGCTCCAAACTCAAAGGGTGAAACAAGCCCGGTGTCAATCTCATGACGTTCTGTGGTTTCTAATTTCCTCTGCTCATAAACAAGTCTTCCTACTCCCACCAAAATCAGAATTAGAAATGGAATCAGATAATACCCAATGATTTGAAAAGTCGGATCTAGGATTACTACAAGAACTCCATTTCTTAGAACCATGGCTAGGTTTGCGAAAATAGTAGCTACTGAATACTTGCCGGGGCTCTCTCTCCCAGTTTTTACATATGTATCTGTCAGACTAGTTACAGTTGCTTCACTGTTAGCAAACCCACCAAAGAAACCGAAAAAGTACTGCCCTTTATCCTTGTATTTCTTCACGAGAAGGTAGTTCGCGAAACTGATGGATAGGAGAATAACAATCAGGAGGTATGTTGTGAATATTGGGAATCCATCAGGCAAACCAGGTACAGGAACTGTTTGAGGAACCAAAGGCCAAAAGAATAGGATAAGCACTCCAAGCTCTGCTGCACTAATCATCTCATCATGACTAATTCCTGCTATTGCTGCTGCAAGCTCCTGTTTGAATCCCAAAACAAGGAATGTCAAAAATGCAACAGTCATCGCAAGCACTTGGAGTGTACCAATTAGATGTCCAGGTTGCGGAACATCTAATCCCACGAGGGTTCCAAGAACAAACGACATAGCAAAAACTATAGTAGTGGTCATCCCTCTTCTCATTGATCGTATTATTTTTTGATAGAGCTGTACTGCCACCAAGAGAACAGATATTGAAGTAGCATAGACCATGATAATAGGATTTCCTGAAACAACGAACGAATAGGATGCAAGCGTACCGAATAAGCTGTGTAGGCCAAATGACCTTATACCAAATGCACTGTCTTGTCTGGCTGTTTTTTGCCGTTCGAGACCAATGAGACCACCAACTGCAAAACCCACTAGTAATCTGAGGACGAGTTCTGCACTTAGGAACTCTACAGCATTTTGCATAATCGCTCACTTGCCGGAATCACATTTAGGTAGTAGAACGCATTTAAGGCGTACTATTACGTACACATTCAAATGAAAAAATGAAGATGTGGTGGACTTATATTAGTCCAGCCACGTATGCTTTAGCAAAACTGAGAGTGGAACATCATAGGTTTCGCCAGTAGGCAATGTTCTTCTCAGAGTCATTGGGAGTACTCCAGAAGCCAATTCCAATTCGGCCAATGCAAACAATCCTGAAGGTGCTTTGCTTGTATCAACAAGAACAGGAGCTCCCATTGATATCTGCAGAGCCCTGGCTCCAACGATTCTTGCTCTTTCGAATTTGGTCAGCCATTTGGGTCCTGCATGGATACCCAGATCGGCCTTCTCCTTTTCCAGGCCTGATGAGAGGGACACTCTTTCGAATGCTTGCTCAATCTCCTCTGTTGGAGGCAGTTCGTGTCTCTCTGGCTCTGGCTCCTGAGTTTTCTTTCTTTTGGATTTCTTTGATTTCCCTACTAAGTCAATAGCCCCTGCTTCGACTGCCTCTAGGAGAGCCTTCGCCTCCTCAATGATTGCTTCTGCCTTTGACACACTGAACCCTGAAACTGCTCCGGCTAGTTCTTCCGCATTAGCTTCGGCGATCTTGTCAATTGTGTCATATCCCTTTTCCACCAGTTTGATGGCATTCTTGGGACCAACACCCTGGATATTTGTAAGAATCTCGGATTTTTCAGCGTCCGTAATCTCCTCGGATTCCTCGGATTCCTCAGATTCCTCGGACTCTTCATCATCCTCTTCTTCCTGTTCTGCGTCGATTGTCTTTTCGGGGTCTTCTGACATTAGTTGCGACACCTTCGATTGTTCGTATGATTCTTTCTAGTCCTCGTCATCCATGCCGCCTTCGCCGCCTGGTGGGCCGCTAGGTCTGCCTGCACTCTTTGAACTGATGACATCATCTATCTTAAGAATCATCTGGGCTGCTTCAGCAGCTGACATGACAATCTGTTTGTTTACAAGAGCTGGCTCAATTACACGTGCAGATTTCATGTCTCCTGGCTTGCCTTTTTCTATATCAACTCCATAAGTGGTTTTTCCTTCCGCATGAGCTGACCTTAGACCCACAATAATATCGATTGGATCGATACCTGCATTCTCGGCAAGTATGGCTGGTAGGGATTCAACGGCATCTGCAAAGGCATTTACAGCATATTGCTCTCTTCCCTCAAGCTTGGCTGAGAAGTCTCTGAGACTCTTGCAAATCTCACAGGCCAACGCTCCACCGCCGTATGTGATTTTTGGATAGATTACGACGTCTCGGACGACATGGAGTGCGTCATTCAAGGCTCTATCAACTTCATCAACAATGTGATCTGTTCCCCCCCTGACCAGTATTGTCGCAACTGCAGATTTTGGAGTACCTTCAACAAAGAGCATCTTGTCTTCACCAATCTGTCTTTGTTGGACAAGTTTGGCCTTCCCTAAGTCGGAGCTAGTCAGATTCTGGATTTTTGATACAATGGATGCTCCAGTTGCCTTGTGAAGTCTCTCAACATCTGACTTCTTGATTCTTCGAACTGCCAGAATTCCGTTCTTTGCTAAATAGTGTTGAGCTACGTCATCAATTCCCTTCTGGGCGATAACAACATTCGCTCCTGATTCCACTATTTTGTCTACCATGCTCTTCAGCATTCGCTCCTCTTCATCAAGGAAGCTCTGCATCGCAGCTGGGTTCGTGATTGAAATCTTGGCATCAAACTCGGTCTTGGTCACTTCTAGAGCAGCCTCGAGAAGTGCAATTTTTGCATTCTCAATCTTTGTGGGCATACCTGGGTGAATCACTTCTTTGTCAAGAACAAGACCTTTGACCATCTCTGTTGAGCTAACAGGCAATCCTTTTTGCTTCTGACGTGGGATGTTTTCCATGTCAATATCTTCATCGCCTTCTCTTGCCTTTGCGACGGCGAGTATTGCATCCACAACAACCTTTGCCAAATGGTCCCGAGAAGTTGAAACGAACTTGCTTGACATTGCTGTCTTGGCGACATCAATGAGAATCTTCCTGAATCCTGCATCTTCGGGATCCACGTTCTCAGACATGTCTTCTATTACTTTGAGCGCGTGTTCAGCGGCTTTCCTGTATCCGCTAATGATTGTTGTTGGATGGATCTTTTGATCAAGGAGAGTTTCTGCCTCTTTAAGCAGATTCCCTGCAAGCACAGCGGCAGTTGTAGTTCCATCACCAACTTCTGCATCTACTGTCTTGGATACTTCAATGATCATCTTTGCAGCAGGGTGGGCTACATCCATCTCTTTCAGAATGGTGGCACCATCATTGCTGACAGTTACATCACCAAAGGAATCCACGAGCATCTTGTCCATTCCTTTTGGACCGAGCGCTGATTTGACTGCTTCAGCAATCACAATCGCAGCCATGATGTTGTTTCTCTGCGCATCACGACCACGAGTTCGCTCAGTGTCCTCTCTCAACACAATTACTGGTACTTGTTGACTCATCGTTTTTCCTCCACGAATTTTAGATAACTATCTCTAATTCCATGTGGCAAATAAAACTGTACATGGACTGCGGCTATGCAAGCCGTTAAAAACCTTATCTTAGGACTTGAACGGTAGTGCATCGGGAGCGGATTGGGATAAAAACCTTGTCAACTAGCCATAAACTGAAACCAACTAGTCAAACTACTGTCTTCTCAAAACAACATTATCTCCCACAGCAGTTCCTAGAACTGCTGCAATATGGGGACACTTTGCCCTAATCACGTAGTATGTTTCTATATGAAACTCCTTCTGAAAATCAGGAAAACTCTCTACATTTGCCTGCCCTTTTGATATAACAAGATCTGCACTCTTGACC
>JBHLQM010000037.1:0-33286 GCA_048884785.1 Candidatus Thorarchaeota archaeon
AATGCCGCCGTATTTTTCGATGACATTGAACAGTCCGTCAATAAGAGGATTATTCTCTTTAAGAAGAAACTCGTTGATCTCATTCAGACGCCTGACATCGATTTTTAATTTCTCTCTGTCATTCATTTTTGGAACTCCTGAAGGATTTCTCAATATGTTATCAGGGGGAAACTGTCCATTTTGGAGCATGCGCCCCTAAAAAGGGATTCTGCACCATAGCCATTACTTCTTCATGTGGGTTTCAATTGCTTGTTGAATCATCATCATCAGATGACCGCTGCAATCGTTGTGATTCATCAACATAATGCTCATCTGGATGCTGCTCTGTATCGGGTATGTCACCATAAAGGGGGGATTTCTCAGGATGTAGACCATAGTCCTCATAGTTACGAAAAGCCCGAAGACCTTCCAATACGAGTAATAGTAGTCCGAGGAGAGCAAAGCCGAACAACATGAGAGAGGAATTGTACCACCAAAAGGGGTAGCCCATCATGTAGTCAGTCAGCATGGAGTAAGTGCCCCATGCTGCCAGTGCAATTGTGAAAATTGCAAGTATTATCCGCCCTTTGCGACCAAACATCAAGTAAGCCAATTTTGTGCAAACACTCCTACGACTTCCCAAGTTTCCCAAAGAACTTCACACCTATAGCATTTGTGAATTCCGGATTCTCACAAGGTTTATGACTTGGTTCATTGAAGATGATGTAGATTCGTGATGAGTAGGGAAGGAGTATTATTCGCCATAGTTCTGATTACTGTTCTATGTGCCGCCGCAAATCCTGTTTCAGCATTAAGAATAGATACAGGATACACTTGGGAGTCTGGCTTGAGTATAGGCGTACACGTCGAGAATCTCGATTATTGGGTGCTTGATCAGCCTGGTGAGATATTTCTGCGGTTCAACCTGCGTGGTATGGGGGAGCTTGTGTATCTTGGAAAACTCGAAATATCATTCTATATTGATGTGGGCATTCTTCTAATGGATTCTGTGGAGATTATAGACCCTTGGGCAAATACCTCAGTACTGGATGTCACTCTTAGACCAATCATTCAGTCATCATGGATAAATGACACCAGTACAGACTATTTTCTTCTGGACTACTATCTTCGGTTCAATCAAACCGGAAGGTATGAAGGAGCCACATATCTGACTGAATTCTACACTACTTTAAATGGACCACATCCAATCAATCTATCAAAGCTGGAGTTCTACAGATACTGGCCATTTCCTCCGATAATCCTGATGGGGTGCATATACTGGTTTGGTTTCCTTGGATTGAGAAGATTCAACAAGCGATACGAGCGATTCAGATTTGAACCTGTAGTCCAGAAAGATACATACTATTCAGAAACATAGGTTCGAAGAAAGTCCCTAAGTATAGGTCCAATGAGAAGAGAAACAATCCCTCCTGCAATCACCTGTATAGAGTTTATTGTGAGCAATTCCAGAAGTGCATACCAAGATGGAATTCCTAGAACAAGCACTTCGCCTACATAGTAGCCGCATAGCATGAAAATTGCACCAAGTACAATGCCTAAGATATCCCAAGGTTTTGCTGCCTTGGATTTCTTTGAGTACCTGCTAATTGTGCCAACAATTAGTCCTTCACCACCTTTGACTACTAAGGTGATAGGAGCATACACATACCACCCAAGAGCCACATCACCCAATGCAGAACCCACACCACCAGCTATCAGACCTCCAATAGGCCCCAAGATGATTCCGCTCGTCATGACCAGGGCATCACCCAAGTTAAAGTAGCCAAGTGTTAGTGGAAAAGGAATTACAATTATGATGGTTGCAACTGTGGTCATTGCTGTGAGCAGTGCAAGTAGAACCAAGAAGATAGTGGGCCGCACCCTTTTTGATGTGGAGGTTAGTTCATCCTCAAGTAAGATTTCAGCGTCAGGCGAATCACTACTGGCTTCCACAAGAACACACCTACAAATATCACAAGAACCTGTATTCGTTGCGGAAACTACAAGCATATAATCTTGAGTATTGGTCATGGCGAAGGGATTTTAACAAGACAAAGCAATGACCTAGATATAGGCAGAAAAGTTTGTCTAGAAAGAGAATGCTGAGGATTGGGAAGAATGTCAAAAAACTGGATTCAGACAGCTGACTGGAAAAGTGAGAAACATGTTCCTGCTATCGAAATAACGAAGAAAGGTGATGGTCTATACCACATCCATGTTTCGGTAGGCAAGGAAATTCCACATCCAAATACAACTGCGCATCATATCAAATGGGCGGATCTATTCTTTTTGCCTGAAGGTGAAAAGTTTCCGGTTGAGGTTGGATATTGTACCTTTGACCACCATGGTGAGTCGGCGAAAGGTGCTGATACAAGTGGGATGTATTCAGAACCATACTCGATTTTTGTCTTCAAGAACAAAAAGGCTGGTACATTCATGGCAACCGCATACTGTAATATACATGGTTTGTGGAAAAGTGAAGCAGATCTGAAGATGTAGCTTCGAGATGCTATTCGGGGCTTACCTATGTTAAGAGGTTAAGTTCCCCGCTCTCCATTTTTTCTTGCGCTGAGAGAACTGTACCCAATTCCCTTCGGGGTTGCGAGTAGTGGCAAAAAGTGACGGACCTGCATCTATGATATTCTGGGGTCCATAGAATTCTATTCCACATCAATACCTGTAATCATAAGACCTCTCTTATTCTTCGTTTAGCTTTCTTAGATTGGCACCCCATATGATTGCCCCGTCAGTCATTCCTGATACGACCATTCTCTGACCTAGCTCTTTGGCAAACCGGCCACTATCAAAGTCTGGAGAAACCGCCTCCCAAGGCATTATTGCGGATAGCTCGTACTCAGTACCGTCGACAGTTATTACGACGTATCGATCCAAAACCTTTGATATGAGTCCGCTTACCTCTATCTCCTCTAAACCCTTTGTCATACACTGTCACTATTACCAATCATGCATTTTAAACTAATAGCAAATCCTGTGATATAATCAGTGCAATTTGATGTAGCTGACAATGGATCAAAAGAGAACAATCTTCAGGAACGTCGAATCCAAGCTACTAGCTCAGCATTCATTGCGTTCACTTCCATGAATCCATCCCGATAGTCCGATCTCTTGAACTGCAACCATATGTTTTGCAGGCCGGAATCAAAACCGATTATCTTAATTGAAGCAGCTAGAGGACCAGCTCTGAAAGCAATGATTGTTGTGAGAATTGATACAAAGAATGCAATTACAGCGACATAGAGAATGGGGTCGCTACTACGTCCAATCCAAAGATTTCCTCCAATTGATAGAATGGCAAACATGAATATAGCTGCGAGAATGCCGTTGGCCGCCAGACAAAAAACCTTGTAGTTTGTGTCGCCTTCGTCTGATTTGTAATGATCATCACAAACCGATAGGAGGAGTGATTTGGTTTCGGGGGGACGTAGTCCGGCTCGTCGGCGGACAGATGGATAGAATGAGGGATCCCATGTTGGACTCAGAAACCGATTCTTGAGAGGCATGGCAGAGATACGCGCAGGTCTTGTTGCTTCTTGACCACATATTGGGCACTTGCGCGGGAACCGGACCTTATCAATAGGTATTCGTACAACGGGCTCCTTGAAGACCTGAATTCTCTCGCTCATTGGCTACACCAATCAACATAAGGAGAAGTTGGTTAGTAAATTAGTTTGTCGAAATATGTAATTAATCTGCTACTTTGAGTCTTGGAACCATAAATCCTTGTTCAATGAATTCACATAGGACGTCCTTGAAGCCGGGACACTTACTCCACCTCATTCTGTATTCGCATGCTTCGCATTCTTTCTGCATATCATAGAGCCGTTTTCCACTCATTATGCCTATAATTGGCAAGTAGAGTAATATAATGAGAAACAACTTTGCATCCAGCTGCAGCAGCGGGTCATCGCCTGCAATCAATATTGAAACAACAACAGCGGCAAATGAAGAACCAAGGATTAGTTTTGCAGCAGCTTTGATTTTCTTATTATCAGTTAGACCTATTGTGCTCATTAGCAGGGATATTAGGACTCCAGCAACGCCTCCGAAGAAGAGGATTCTCCTGTCGAAGATTAGTGGATTCCAGAACCATAGGATAAGCGATACAAAGAATGCAAGAAAGAAAGAGAGTGTATTAAAAAAGCAACCTATGCACCACTTGCGACCCAAGAATGAGAAAACGTGCCCATCGTATTGTGGACAATATGGATGGTGAGCAGTAAGGAGAGGGCTTGACACCCTCAGAAACTTCAACGGACGTCGAGAAACTGCTCGCCAATCAAAGACAAGCTTTCCACGATTGGGATCAGATAGAACCTGTAGACAGGGTCGATTGACTTCTCCGTTGTTTGTTTCGTCCATTACTGCTTCACATTCATCCTGAAAGTATTCCTGGTTATCTTCCCCTATATTAGAATAAGGCAAAGATACCAAATAGTGCTGGGAATGCCAACAAAATGATTACAAATATTACTATAGCTTCAATAATGAAGGTAAGTATCCATGCTGCAATCGCACCGCCCCACCCGAGTTCATGACGTGTCTTGATGAAATACCAAGCTAGAATACATCCTAAACATGGAATAACGGACACAATCGCAGACAAAAGGGCAGTAACAAAGGTTGTTCCCAGTTCTCTGTTTTCTCCGTTCACAAATCCTAATGCTATGCCTAGAAATACTGCGTTGATGAGAATACCTACGACAAGGAATAGCAGTAGAATTGTGATTATGCTACCGAATAGCAAAGTAAAGTCGATCCATTGCATATCTCCAATCTCCTCCAAATGTGGAAGTTGAATCAACGTTGATACTTAATCCAATAAAAGGATAACGACTCACTGCGAAGTGATGTTCGTCAATATGCATACAATGTGATTCTAAAGCAGACCGAGATAGTTATTTGAAATCCTTCATTGGATTGGGTATGTACAACGGAAAACTAGTGAAACTTCGTCCATTGGAAATGGATGACATTGATGTATTAATGAAGTACATTAATGAGTTGGAAACAAGACAGTATTTGGGGTCCCTACTTCCATTCTCAAGACTGGCGGAAACGCGATGGCTTGAAGGAGCGACTACTGATGATCCTTGGAAGGATGGCCGCTTGGCTTTGGCAATTGAAGAAAAGAAAACCAATGAGTTCCTTGGGACTACGAGTCTTTTTGATATTTCAAAACCTCATAGACATGCGGAGTTTGGGATAGCACTGTGGAATCCAAGCGGTAGAAACAAGGGATTTGGAACTGATGCAACCTTGGTAATGCTATGGGTAGGATTTCATGTTCTAGGGTTGAATAATATCTATCTTCAAGCCCTAGAGCACAACAAAAGAGCCATACGCACCTATGAGAAAGCAGGATTCAAGCATGTTGGTGTATTGAGAGAGGTATTGTACTCAATGGGCAGCTTTCAAAATGCCGTAGTAATGGATATCTTGCGAAATGAGTTTCTGCAGCAATATCCACCAAGTAAGACGATAAGTGATGAATAGACAGGTAATAGGCTATGGAGGCGGGATGGTGCCCACCTCCAAAAGAGATAGAGAGGAGGGGAGTATCTTATTCCCCAACTATACTGAACTGAGGGCACTTTATTATTAAACACGAATTATCGAAGAGCTATGCGTGAGTCTGTATATAGAAATGGTGTACAGCATTACGCTAAACGCACCTCTTTTAGCGTAGTTGAGCATGATATCTTCTGGAGATCTTTGACCATTGAGAGACAGCCGAGAATGGATTAGAAATAGAATATTACTAGTACTCGATGCTGGGCCATGTCATGGTTACGATATACTCCGTTCACTCAATGAATATGTGTCGAATCTAAGACTTACGACTCTTTATCGTTGGCTTCATGCAATGGAAGCAGAAGGACTGGTTGAGAGCATGATTCAGCCAGGTCCACATGGCCCCGACAGGCGCGTATATACTGTGGGTTCTCGAGGAGAAACACGACTTAGAGAATTGCTTAAGGACTCTATAGAGGTCATTATGCACTTCTATGACGCATATAGACACTCAATTACTGGTAGTATGCACCAAGTTCTTGATACAGAGGTCAAGGCACCCACAGGAAGGATTCTTTTCGCTGCCGTTCCAAGAGTTAGACAGATTGATTTGAGTACAATAGAACACCTTACAGAGAGTAATGGAAGCTCTTTGGATGTAATTGGTGATTCCACAATTCTATCGACAGTTGGAATTAAACATCGACCTCTTCGGGGGGAATTGTCAGACATTCCGGCACCAAATGAACGGTATGCCCAAATCTGGATGAGTGGAATACCTGAACGTAGAGATCTCCACACCGCCGTATCAGAGTTTAAACGTGTTCTGGTGAAAGGGGGTGTATTGCGAATACTGGCGCCGTTCGTATTCTTTGATAAGCCGGATATGCCAGATATAGGTGAGTTTCTCCGTGTGACTGCAATACAGCTCTTTCCGGATCTAGGAATGGCTGACGGTAACGATGTTGGGACAGTTCTTGAAACGGTCTTTCCGGATTGTGGTGCTCTCGATTTATTCCCAGGACTCGTGGTCTTTTGGGCAAGAAAAGAAGACTAAGCATCACTTTCCACGCATGATATGATATTTGTTATGATGGTTAGAAGCATTCATAAAGCGTAATATCTTTTTCTGAGTTCTAATAGGCCCGATAAGGCCGCATATGTGTGCTTGCTTTCTAATTGTCATTATAAATAGATTGGCAGCAATCTATCCTGGTGATTTATTGACCACGGACAAGAATTATGTGATGGCTATAGTTGCAGTTTTTCTTCTCGGGTTAAGTGTGCCCCTGGCTGCTGCACAAAATACCGGTCTCGAATACCACGAGGCCGCAGGAATAGTGACTATGACTACTGATGACATAGGTATTAAGATTACAAGTACCAGTCAGGTACCTCATTTTCAGTGGTGGGATCCCAATGACACCACAGTGGACTATCATGTCATGTTCGTCAAGTTATTTGAGGCCAATGATACGAATGCTGATGGCGTATTCGTTTTGGGTGATGACCATATGATTGGTCCGGCTTTCGCATTACCATCAACAGGATGGGATTTCAGTGGCTTTGAAACTGAAACAGATGGCGAAACCGTTATCGCTGTTCACTTCAACTTCACAGCCACATCGACTCATGATCCCAGACCTGGTGGATCTGGAGGAAATTACGGGAATCTTCCTCATATGGATAGTTTTGATGTCTACATTCAAATACGAGTTCATTTGGAGGTACAGAACCCTGGTGAGTTCAAGTTTGATGTAATAATTGATGGCTGGAATTGGACGTATGAAGAATCCCTGCTTGTGATGCAATTTACCATCACAGAGAGTGAACATGAGCAATCACAAGGCTCAGATCCCCCTGAAGGTTTTCATCACACAGGAACGCACTTCAATTTTTCAAATGGCTATATGCAGTATGAGCCAACCGCACTAGCGGCACAGAATACAATTCAGGTTCGAGCAAGCTATGGCGAAGGCACTGGATCCGAAGCAGGTGAATCAATCTATCTTGCATTTGAGAACTTTGGCAATGAAACTCTTGAGTATGACCCTATCCTAGGTATTACCTCCGTTGATGAGGCCGGAGTTCCAGTAGATTTGCTTCTCATTGTTGGCGGAGCCGCCGTTGTAATTGTAGTAATTGTGGTTGCATTTAGATTTCGCAAATAGATTCCCTAGGAGGCATCAAAACGCCTCCTACTCTTTTTCTCGCATCAAGATAATTCACATTTTGCTATTATAGACTGATGAGTAGTATCTTGACTGCTCTCAAAGCGCAACAACCAAAAGAGGGTATTTCTTCGGTTTGTTAACTCTAAACAAAGAGTTGCAACTATATTCACTTGTCCGGAGAGATTGGCTCCCAATGAGAGATCCCAAAACATTGCAAGAAAGAGCAATTAACACTATACGCTTCCTATCGGCTGATGCCGTTGAAGATGCGAAATCGGGACATCCAGGTATGCCAATGGGAGCGGCTTCAATGGCATATGCACTCTGGACTAGGCATCTGAAATTCAATCCAAAAAATCCCAGTTGGCCAAACCGAGATAGATTTGTATTGTCCGGCGGGCATGGCTCAATGCTATTGTATTCTCTGTTGTATCTTACAGGATATGACCTACCACTAGATGAGATCAAGAATTTTCGTCAGTGGCACAGTCACACACCTGGGCATCCAGAATACGGCTGTACACCTGGAGTTGAAGTCACAACAGGTCCTCTTGGTCAAGGTTTTGGAAATTCGGTGGGAATGGCAATCGCCGAAGCGCATCTTGCAGCTACCTACAATCGCCCTGGACATAACGTCATCGATCATATGACCTATGCAATTGTTACTGACGGGGACCTCATGGAAGGCATTGCATCTGAAGCCGCCTCGATAGGAGGACATCTCTCCCTAGGAAAGCTTACTCTATTATATGACGATAACAAAATATCAATTGATGGAAGCACCGACCTCACGTTTACAGAGAACACAGCCGCCAAGTTCGAAGCACTCAATTGGCATGTCCAGGTCTTAGAAGATGGGAACGACGTGGATGCAGTTGATAAAGCCATATCAAAGGCGAAGAGGGATCCCCGTCCATCACTAATCATTTGCCGTACGATAATTGGCTTCGGACTGCCAAATAAGGAAGGAACCGCAAAGTCTCATGGTGAGCCTGCAGGTATTGACGAGTTGAATGGAGCAAAAGAGAAACTAGGATGGCCATTAGAGCCCCGCTACTATGTGCCTGATGATGTACTAGAACACTTCAGAAGAGCCATTGATAATGGACAAAAATCTGAAGAAGATTGGAACAAGATATTCGCATTCTATAAGGACTCATTTCCGGAATCAGGAGCAGAACTGGAGAGAAGGCTATCAGGAAGATTGCCAGATAAATGGGATTCGGATCTTCCTTCATTCGGTCCTGATGAGAAAGGAATGGCCACCAGAGTTGCATCAGGTCAGACTATCAATGCGCTTTCCAAGAGAATACCAGAGCTCGTTGGAGGTTCGGCAGACCTCACGGGTTCGAATAAGACATGGATTGATGGTAGCGATTCGATTCAAAGGACCAATTATGGTGGAAGAAACATATACTATGGGGTTCGAGAGCACTCAATGGCTGCAATTGTGAATGGTCTTGCAGTTCACGGTGGATTCATTCCCTATGCAGGTACATTCTTTATGTTCTCTGACTACATGAGACCTGCAATCAGGCTCTCTGCACTTTCACATTATCCGAGCATTTGGGTTTTCAGTCATGATAGTATTGGAGTAGGAGAAGATGGGCCTACGCACCAACCAATTGAACATCTTGCTTCAATCAGAGCCATTCCAAACCTTGTGATGTTAAGACCAGCTGACGCAAATGAGGTTGTTGAATCATGGAAAGTCGCAATTAACAGACGGAATGGACCAACTGCAATTATCCTTACTAGACAGAATGTACCAGTCCTTGACCGTTCTAAATATGCATCCGCAAAGGGGACTTCGCGTGGAGCATATGTCCTCATCGATTACTCGAAGGAAAAGCCAGACCTAATCATCATGGCGTCTGGCTCAGAAGTTGCTCCAGCGGCAAAGGCAGCCGAAAAGTTATTCGAGGAGGGTATTGGAGTAAGAGTAGTATCATTCCCCAGCTGGAGACTCTTCGCTGAGCAGAGTAGAGAATACCAAGAGTCCGTTCTGTCACCAAATGTGTATCGTAGATTGGCGGTTGAGGCAGGTGTGGGACAGGGTTGGGAGAGATGGTTGGGGGATAGAGGGAGGATGATTTCGCTTGAGCAATTTGGCGCATCTGCACCAGCCAATGTACTGTTTGAGCAATTTGGGTTTAGTACTGAAAACATAATTGAAGCAGCCAAGAAACTGCTTTCAGAAAACTAAGCACTCTGAAACAGGCTTTATCAGGTCGTTTAGCATTTATATTGATAATCTGGAATTTCGAGGGATCAAACATGGCCAAGTATGATTTGCATAACAAGGTTGCAGTTATAACAGGTGCTTCAGCAGGACTGGGAGAGCAATTTGCTCATGGCCTAGCCGAATCTGGTGCAAGCATTGTCATAGCAGCTCGAAGGATGAAACTCCTTGAGAAGGTAGCAAATGATGTGGAATCACAATATGGTGTGACAGTGATTCCCGTACAAGCAGATGTGAGAAATGAAAAGGACATCATTCAGTTGATTGATACAGCTGTGAAGAGGTTTGACACAGTTGACATCTTGGTGAACAATGTCGGCATGTATATTGTAAAACCACTCATTGAGCAGACTCTCAAGGATTGGCACACAGTAATGGATGTGAATCTGACCTCTGCATTCATTGCTTCCAGAGAAGCCGCCAAAGTGATGATTCCGAAGAAGCAAGGCGTCATCATCAATGTATCTTCCACTTTTGGTTTCGGAGGAACTGAGTTTACAGAAGTGAGCTACTACGCATCAAAGGGAGGCATGATTGCAATGACAAAGGCACTCGCTATTGAGCTTGGAAAGCATAACATCAGAGTAAACGCAATTGCACCGGGATTCTTTCCAACCGAGATGTCCAGAGGCGCCTTGGAGGATGATGCCATAAGAACGAGAGTCATTGAACCAAGAACTGCACTTCCGATGTTGGCTCAGAATGAGTGGATTCGAGGCGCGGTATGTTTCCTAGCAAGTGATGATGCGAAATATATCACCGGTCACACGCTTGCTGTGGATGGAGGTTGGCTTGCGTTCTAATTGATTCATACAATCCACAGGTCTAATCTGATGAGTCTTAACGTGAAGAGATTCACAGTACCGTTCAAATAGCCAGCAGCGATAAATCTCGGATAGGATACAGTAGATTGTGTGACTTCTCAAAATTCTATTCCTTTGGAAGAGGCGTTTGAGCTTTGTAAAGCTCATAGAGAGAACAATGGTGTTCGTTTGTTTAGTCAATGCTGGGGATGTGTGAGGTATTCTAAGGAGAAACCAGAGAAAATGGGTTTCTACAAACCCCCTACTCATGATGCATGCAAGTATGTGAACAGACTGTTTGAGTCATTGACTTAGAAAAATCGGATTGACATAGGAAAACGGATTACAAGCTGTGTAATTCCTTATTCTTTCCCCCAAAATAGCTTGAGAGTATGCGGCGTTCAGCTCTTCGCAACCTCTCTTGCATTGCTACTCGCCGTATCCCGATTTTCAAAGCAAGTTCAGAAACCGTGCATTTCCGAGGTATTTCATAGTACCCGAATTGGAAGGCAAGCTGAATGGCTTCAGTCTGTTTCGGAGTTAGAACATCATCAGACAGCCTGAGAGGTGTGGATCTCATTTTTTTGACTCTAACAGTAGTAAATCGCGCCCTAAGCAAATGAATAAGGTCTCTAAGAACCTCCCGAGTGGGAGCAAGAACGGTATGTTTCTGGATCCCTTTTTCAACAACAATGGGGAGGAATGTCATACATCCACTCTGCAGTACCGTGTCATAGATTGAAGGGCCATCGATTTTGTGAACCACATGTGTCCAATAGGCACTCGGCGACCGATATGTGACATCGACACTAGATGTACTTGGAGAGGCTCGCAGAGCCCTGACATATCGCTGAAGCGAACGTTCTCCATCTTCCAATGGCTCAAGTATCCCGAGACCCGTATCTCCATTGATTGTCACGATGCTAACACGCACAGGAAGTCGCCTGGTGAGTTCACATGAATAGTAATGCTCGGAGCTAACTTCAATAACAGTCTGTATGACCAATTTATACACCCGTCCTAGGACGGTATTAACTTAATCCAGAGAATAATCATTCGGTTATAGTGGTGTTAATTCGAGGTTGTCTGAATCCATGAATCATATCAAGTCCCAGAGGGCACAGACCTCAAGGGACTATATCAAAGCAGTTCTATTGGCTATTTTTGTGACCATTCTGTGGTCGTCTTCATGGGTAATCATCAAGTTTGGACTAGAGGAGATTCCACCTCTGACCTTCGCAGGACTAAGATACTTTATCGCGGCACTGATTCTGATGACGGCGATTGGAGCCAGTAAAACCAAGCGTAGTGAGCTCAGAGTATTACGGAGGAGGCAAATCTACACCCTCGTGGGCTATGGCATTGTCTTTGTCGCAATCACTCAAGGATCTCAGTTTGTTGGTCTGAATCTTCTTGAGGCAATCACCGTTTCTTTGCTACTCAACATGACGCCATTGCTTGTGCTGGTTTTTGGAATCAGTCTTCTGAAGGAAGTACCAACCCCTACTCAAATTGTACTAATTCTAATAGGCATATTTGGAGTGCTTGTGTATTTCTATCCCTTAGATTTGGGCATGATCCAGATTCTTGGACTCGTTGTTGTTCTAGTGGGAGTAGTGTCAAATGCATTCTCATCTATTATCGGGAGGGCAATCAACAGAAAGCGAGAGCTTTCACCACTTATTGTAACTGGAACAAGTATGATGATTGGGGCATTATTCCTTCTCGTTGCAGGCATTGCTGTAGAGAATTTGCAAGCGATTAGCATTCTCTCATGGGTCTATATTATTTGGCTAGCTGTTGTTAATACTGCACTTGCATTTACTCTATGGAATCGAGCCATGCAGACGATCCGAGCCATCGATATTTCAATAATCAATGGAACCATGCTTCCGCAAATTGTCATCTTGTCCATCATCTTCCTTGGAGAGATGCCATCGGTGCTTAATTGGCTTGGCCTTGCTCTCATTGCCTTCAGCGCTCTTCTTGTCCAAGTTATTCAGGCAAAAAGACAGAACAGCAGCCATAGCGAGAGGGAGTGAGTTCAGCTCGTTACAGTGTTCAAAAGGAATAAATAGTTCGTACTCGTACTATTCGATAGCGAACTATATTGGTGAAGAAGATAATGGAAGACAAAGAAATGGCAATCTACCTATTGAGTGCTGCAAAAGCCGCTATCGTGACAACAATAGACAAACATGCAGCCCCTCAAACGAGAGCCATGTTCAATCTCAGAAACAAGGAACAGTGGCCCAAACTAGAACCCTTTTTTGCTAAACATGAGGATTTTATGGTCATCTTCACAACAAACACATCTTCTGCAAAAATAGAAGACATCAGACGGAATTCAGCGGTTTCGGTCTATTATGCGATTCCTGAGGAATCAATGGGTTTGATGTTGGGAGGGCAAATGGAGATTGTTCAGGATCCTGAGTTGAAGAAAGCAATATGGCATGATGGATGGGAGAGATATTATCCCAGCGGGTACAACGATCCTGACCACACTGTACTACGGCTATTGCCAACGATTGCTCGAGGCTGGAATCAAAACCATACATATTCTTTCGAAATAGGTGAAAGGAGATGAACTCGCGAAGCCAAGGAGGGTTCTTGATCACCAAAATCCATCACCTTGGAGCACGAGTATTCTCCAAGATGCTAAAGGACTATGACATTGAAGTGGGTCCTGGGCAGGGAAGAGTGATTTTTGCACTATGGCAGAGAGATGGAGTACCCATCAAGGAACTAGCTAAGCGAACATCACTTGGCAAATCAACACTAACAGATTTGCTGGATAGATTGGAAGAGTCTGGTCATATTGAAAGAGTACACTCCAAAAGCGACCGTCGAGAAATCCTCATTGCATTAACACAGAGGGCTCGAGATTTGAATGCGAAATACAATCAGGTTTCTGATGAGATGACGGATATATTCTATTCCGGCTTCACCAAAACTGAGATAGAACAGTTTGAGAAATTCCTTGAACTTGTACTTGATAATCTCACCAAGGCTGAAACAGATCATCCCTAGTTTCGTTGACGGTATGTCTATTCTCAGACGCTTGCCAGTAGGAACGTGGGCAGTGACGACCGCTAATTGAGCTCAGGTTATCCGAGTTTCTTGATTTGCTCCAGTTTTTCTTTGGCACCGATATTCTTGGGCTCTAACTCCAGTGCTTTCTCATAGAGAGAGATTGCCATCGATACATTATCAGAACGTTCCTCCACAACTCCGAGCAAGTAGAAACCGCCAGATGAATCGGGATACTCTGCAATTAGCTTAGAGAGAAATGGTCGTGCATTTTCATGCTTTCCCAATAGAAGCCAGTTTACAGCGGCATCAGAAAGAACAGTTGCGGGAATCCTCACTGGAATTCCGTACCTCTGTTCGAGATTCCTATAGAAACGCTCAACTCCCTCAAGACCCTCCTCCTCAGCCTGTTTTGAAGTGATTTGCCAATGGGGATAGATCATTGCAAGACCATTATACAAAACTGTGAGCGGAGCATGCCCTTCCCCCTCAATGATGCGTGAAGACCATTTAAATTCGGGCGAAGCGATTTGACTTAGGAGATCAATAAATCCTGGAACCGAATCGATAACCTTGTCATAGTCATCATCGCCATACTCAATGTAAAGGAAGCTATTCGATGCAACTCCGTCCGCAAAGAGTTTCTTCGCGGCCTCATGATACACATCTATTCCCCATCCGAGCATTGGGCTGCCTGCAATAACACCATTGAAGTAGTCAGGTTTTGCAAGTAGAGAGAATATTGCAAAGGCACCGGGATTAGATTGACCATAAAGTATTCTGTGCGGGAGAGTCCGAAATTGTTCGTCTATACTCGGAATGAGTTCCTCAACAAGAAAACGAAGAAACTCGCTTGCCTTTCCACTCCCGGGGATTTTTGGATGCGGAACAGGAAACAAGTCTTTTGCGTGGTCCGGAGTCTTGATTCCAACAGTAATAACCTGTGGAATTCTTGCAGCATCAGCAAGTAAATCCAAGGTCGATACTGCATTGACCAGATATGCAGGATAATCTGAATTCAAGACGAAAACAACGGGATACCGTTCATTCGTTTTATCATATTCATTGGGAACATGAACTATAAACTCTCGATCCTCCCGGAGAATTTCCGAATGAATTTTCTGATAGCCTTCAACATGCAGAATATTATTCACCATTTGTGTCCACCATTGACATTACATGAGAATAATTATTGGTATGTGTTATTAATATTACCTTCAACGTCATCAGGAAGGCTAATTTGGAATGACGGTCTTGCCAAACACAATCGAGTTCCAATGTTTGTAAGGGATGCCTCATGAATAACCCACGCAGCAATTCGAAGAGAAAAGAACCCTTCGAGGATTTCGTGACAGTAAAACCAGAGCTGGTCAAGATACTAGCGGCGGCTCAGATGGATTTGGTAATGGAACATATTGAGATACTCAGGGAATTAATAACACAGAATCTCACAGTGAAAGAAATCCACCGGCTTTTCTGGGATCCCAAAGAAAAGAAGTACACAAAGACTCTCAAGACCGTCTATAGGTACATGGATATACTTGAAGCTGCTGAGTTGGTGAGGGTTGCAGGACATAGAAAACCAGCGGATAGCAGAATGACAGAGAAGCTATATTGCAGGTCAGCGATGATATTCACTGCGCAAGATGACGACAAGAGCCCAAAATGGTATGAAACAGCAGAGGGTCAAGAGGAGCTTAGGAATACCGCTCAACTAGTCCTTCAGTTCTTTGGCATAGATGAAAACAGAAGCTCTGATTTTGAAAAGCTTCTCAAGACCTATTATTCTGCACGAGATGAAGTTGTGAAGGAATTGCTGAATGAGATATCGAAGAATGAAAGACTGGCCGAAACCATGGTTCGGATTGGCATACAAGAATTCAAGAGTGTAGCCAGCCTCCTCGGCATGTTTGGAGTGTTACGAAATCTCTCCAATTTTCAGAAAGATGTTTTGAGTGTCCTGTCAGAACACTAGAGTGAAACAATATCATGGTATAGTGAGAGGGCGATTTCAGAGGTCTTCACTCCCTTAATGACAGCATTTCCACGAGGCATAATAGTAATCGTTACGCCGTCTTTTTCAAGGATAAGAGAGCGTTTTGTCCGGGTCACTTGGTATCTATCATTATAGCGCTTCTCAATCATGTCCAAGTCCAAATTGCGAACCTCAGGAGGAGATATACTATAACTCTCTGAACACAAAACCGTAACACTCGTTTCTTGCGTCTTCTCAACTACGGGAGGCTTCTTGGTCCCACAGATAGGACATTTTTCCATCTTCCTAATTTCAAATGAATCGAAACTTAGTGTTTCGATATCAATGTGCATAAGTTTTCCTGCCAAGCGGGGTTCTTTTCCTGTTGCGAGAAGAATTGCTTCTTGAACTTCAATCGCAGAAATGGTGGAAAGGATGGAGGGAGACACACCAACATTGATGCATGTGGCATCTGGGTTGTCTTCCATATTACCAACTAGACAATGAAGACATCCGGTCTTTCCTGGAATGAATGTCGAGATATTGCCATAATACTCGAGTGCACCAGCATAGATGTATGGGATTGATAGCTGGACAGAGGCGAAGTTGACCGCGCGTCGTGCTTCCATCGAATCCAGTCCATCCAATATAATGTCAGTACCTTTTAGCAATTCCACGGCATTATCGAATCTAATTGTTGCATCAATTGGTTCGAATTCAACATCTGGATTTAGCTTCGATAGGTTTGAAACAGCTACATCCACTTTTGGTTTCCCAATGTCATCGAAATGGTAAATTGTTTGCCTTTGTAGATTTGATAAATCTACAATATCCCGATCGATGATCCGGATTTTCCCAAAACCTATTGAAGTAAGGAGGGTCAAAGCTGGACTTCCGAGACCTCCCGCACCTACCACAGTGATATTTGCCTGCATGATGGATTCCAAGTCAGCCTCGTTGAAATCGCGAAGCGCCAACATTCGAGAGTGTCGCTCGAATTTCATTGACTTTTCTTTCTTCATCATATATCACCGTACAGAGACATCAACCTATTCGAATAAAGTCACCTCTACTATCTCTCCTTCGTCTATAACATCCAGGTTTACAGGGAGGATAATATATCCATCAGCTTTCGCCATGCTTGTTATTGCACCAGAGTGCTTGTAAACTGGATGCGCCTCTCCATTTTGAATTCTGACGGTAAGGAATTGCTTTCTCCCTGATGATGAGACGATTCTTTTGCCTAGTCTTACCTGAACCTTTCTCTCAGTCAAGCGAGGAAGACGTGCCATTTTTCGTATGGCTGGGATGAGGAAGATATAGGCATTGCTTAGGCATGATGTTGGATATCCAGGCATTCCTACGATGGGTGTTTTCTTCACTACACCAAAGAGAGTCGGTTTCCCTGGCTTTATCTGGACTCCGTGGAAGAGAACTTCACCTAACTCCTCAATGATTCCAGAGAGAAGATCTTTTTCACCTACAGAGCTTCCCCCGGATAGAACAACCAAATCAAAGCCCAGAGATGATGTAATTGCAGATTTCAAAGCTTCAGCCTCATCTGTGACTACAGGAAGTCGCTCAACTTCAGCACCATTGGTTGACAAGATTGATTCCAGAGTAAATGAGTTGACATCATAAATCTGGCCGGGTTTCAGAGGCTGCCCAGGAGCAACAATCTCACGGCCCGTAGGGATAACTGCGACTCGAGGTTTCCGATAGACCTCAACGCCAATACTCCCAAGTGCTGCGACTGTTCCAATCCTGGCAGGAGTCAGCAACAATCCTTTTGCGAGTACGACTTCATCCTTTTTGATGTCCTCTCCAGCTTTCGATACGTTTGCACCTGGATAAACAGGCCTTGTGATGAGTATTTGCTCGTCTCTGCGCTCTGTGTACTCGACCATTACTACTGCATCGGCACCAACGGGCATAGGAGAACCTGTAGCTATCTGTAGGCAATAACTTGACTCTACATTCTCAGCTGCAACCTCTCCTGCATGAATTACACCTTTGAGCTTCAGGAGAACTTCTTCGTCCTGGGCACGAAATGTATCCTCTGCAACAACAGCATAGCCGTCCATTGCGGCACGGTCAAAAGGAGGGACATTCTGATCAGCCGTTATATCAGCAGCCAAGACACGACCTGTCGCTTCAGCGATGTGAATCTTCTCCGTATGCTCGATAGGGATGCATGTATCTAGAAGAAGAGCCTCTGCCTCCTCTTGCGAAACAAGTAGTTTGAAGGGGTCCATTTCTTTCATCGATCTATCTCCCAAATAAGGTGTCCAATGCCAGGAAGAATAATCTTTGCAAGAGCTGTTTTCATGGCATTTGTTGAGCCAGGCAAACAATAGACGATAGTGTTTCCAATGATCCCAGCTGATGCCTGACTGTATATTCCAGGGACACCCAATTCTTCATAGCTTAGTCTTCTGAATAGCTCACCAAATCCAATGAGGTGTTTTTCGAATCTGGGAACTACCGTCCTAATTGTCAGATCCCGCTTACCAACACCAGTCCCACCGCTAATTATAATCACACGTATCTCCGGATTGTTAAGGTAGTCATTAATGCGGTCTGAAATTGCAGCTGCATCATTTTTCACAATATCATATTCAACAATAATGTGATGATTAGACTGTATCAATTCCTTTGCAATACGTCCAGTGTCATCGTTTTCTTTCGTACGACTATCGCTCGTCGTGAGTATGGCAAATCCCGTACTGATTTTTTGATCTCGTCTGTGCTCGTGGGACATCATTGAGGCTCCTTCACCTTCTTGGTAATGCGTATTCCTTCTATGTGTGCTGTTGGATATTGACCAGAGGAATCCTTCTCCAGATATTTGACCATGTCCCAGATTGATAGTAGAGCTGTCGTTACTCCTACTAGAGCCTCCATTTCGACACCTGTTGAGTATGTTGCAGCCACTGTGCATTTAGCCTGAATGTGGTCTCTTTGAATCTCGAATGTGAGTTGCACAGAGCTTAGGGGGATTTGGTGGCAAAGTGGTATCAACTCTGAGGTCTTCTTAGCGGCTTGGATTCCAGCAACCTCTGAAACTGTGAGTACATCTCCTTTTTTCGTTGAGCGGGCACGAATCGCTTCAACGGTCGAGGGTTTGAGGACAATCGCACCAACAGCCTCTGCCGTTCGGAATGAAACCGGCTTTGATGTTATGTCAATCATACTGATTGGATCTTCACTCATTCTCCGATTCACCTACCCAATAGCTTCCATTATCAAGAATTTCCTTTTTCCATATCATTGCTCTTTTCTTTAGTTCCTCAATCGTGTATCGGCAACCCTTGAATGCTTGCTCCCGATGGGCTGCACCAACGGCAATAATAACGATGTTTTCACCAGGTTCCAAGATACCGGTTCTGTGGACTATGGACACATCTGTTACTCCGAACTCACGAACTGCTTCATCACGAATCTGCTCCAGCTCCTTTGTTGCTAACGCAACATCTGCTTCGAACTCGAGTCTTTGTACACTCTGACCTTTGGTACTATCTCTAACTGTGCCCAAAAACAGCACAACAGCACCCATCGAAGGCCGTCTGGTGTTCTGAACAACATCGTCTATAGAGAAGTCATTTCGTGTAATCGCAATCATTCTGATTCACCTTTCCAATAGGGTTCACGAAATCGCACTGCTCGATCCAGAGCCTCATTAACTAATTCATCCGCGGTTTCACTTCCTAGAAGAGAGTGCACTTCTACGAGATTATCTTGCTTCATAAGACAGGGTTTCAGTTTCCCATCAGATGTCACCCTCAGGCGTGTGCATCGTTGACAGAATGAGTGATTGTGTGATGGTCTAACAACTTCAACCAGAACAGGCCTATCGTTAACCAAGACAGAATACTGTTTCCTGCCATGAAGCGATCTCTGGGAAACTGCCAACGCGGTTCTGCTCAGTTCATCCTCAACTTCCGTCAGATCTGCCCAGTAATTTTTCATGCTATCATCTTCAGGAATAACTTGAAGCTCGATTAGCTGCAGTATGGCTCCAATCTTGCCAGCGTATGCCATCATATCTCGAATTTCATCATAATTGATCCCTTGAAGGATTGCCATGTTTATCTTGACAGGTTGAAATCCAACAGCCAAAGCCTTCTCAATTCCAGCTTTTACCTCAGGGAGATTATTTCTCCCGGTGATGAACTCATGAAGCTCTGGCTTGAGTGTATGCAAACTGATGTTAACACGATCCAATCCTGCAACTCTGAGCGCTGGCGCAAGCTCAGCCAGTCGTGAACCATTTGTCGTAAGAGATAGATCATCGGTTAGCGGTGCTAGACGCCGTACTATCTCTACAATATCATCACGTACAAGAGCTTCTCCTCCAGTAAGCTTTATTCTCCTCACACCTCTGCTGTTGGCAATCCGGACTAGATTCTCAATCTCTTCAGCAGTCATCTCATTGCCTGCCCCAATTTCGCCCTCGTGATGGCAAAAGAAACAGCTATGATTGCATTTTTGTGTTAGAGAAATTCTGAGATAGTCAATCTGGCGTGAGTACTGATCTATAAGGGGTGAACTGCCACAGGAGTTGCCTTTCTTTTCAGGCGGTTTTGTGTTGTTGCCAGTAGTCATGTTCCACACGCCATCCTTTTTGCGACAAGATAACTGTTATGTTTGGTCGTACATTTCGGCCTTCCCCAATTATGTCAGTAAACTCTAACCGATGATGCCTTGAAGGTTACATTGACCTCTTCACCAACCTTTACGTTAAGGGTTTCAAGAGACCTACGAGTAATTTGGGCTATCAAGTCAATTCCAACATCCACGGTAAGATATGCCATCCCTTCCTCAAGGGATATGTTGGTGACTAGACCCTCGAGTGTGTTTCTAGCACTTGATAAGACACCTCCATGGGAAACAACAATATCTTCAGGAGGTATTCGAATCGTCACTGTTCCCTCTTTATGAGAGATAGCTTCTATTGCCACTTTGTCATTAATCCAGATCCTAGCGAGGCGCCTTCCAGACTCTGGTCCCTCAGAGAACCGAGCGACTCCATGATAGAGATTGCTTGTGGTGTCCTCTAGAACCATGGATTCAAGACGGTCACGCAGTAATTCTCTAGTCGTTCCTGTTTGATGTATCATACCATTCTGGATGATTACTGCTTTTTGAGTCAGTATTTCTGCTTGAATCATATTGTGAGTCGCGATTATTATCGTAGTGCCTTCCTCTCTGTTGAGCCGTTTGAGGGCATTTTCAATGATTAACGTGTTCTCTGAATCCAGGTATGCAGTTGGTTCATCAAGCAAAAGCAGCTCAGGCTTTACAACCAATCCCATTGCAAGACATAGCCTTCGCTGTTCGCCCCCAGATAAGCTTCTTGCAGATCTCTCTACGAGTGATTCTAGCTCAACCAATGTCAGGGCTTGTTTTACACGGTCCTCAACCTCTGACTCTGGAATTCCCCTAACGCGAAGGCCATATGCCACATTCTTGAATACCGTTGTGCTAAAGACAGTAGGCTTTTGGAATACCAAGGTGGCATTTCTTCGAAGGCGAATAAATTCCTGAATTGGAAGTTCCTCTCCATGATATAGCAGTCTGCCTTGAGTTGGTTCCAGAAGACCAGCCATTACTCGAAGAGCGGTTGTCTTTCCCGCACCATTTGGTCCTATGAGAGAGGTCATCTCTCCAGGTTCAATGGCCATGTTGACACTCTGAAGCGCTTTCGTCTGGCCAAATTCAACTGTTACATTCTGCAATTCGATTATTCCCATAGCCACCACCTCACTCTCTTCTCAGCCTGATTCAGAAGCAGATTGAATGACACCATGAGAATGATGAGGATTAGTGTGAGCCCAAGTCCTAGTGCAATCTCACCTCTCGTAGTTTCCAGTGCTATTGATGTTGTCAGGACTCTTGTGAGCCCCTGGATATTTCCACCAACCATTAGTGCCACTCCGAGCTCCGATATGGCACGGCTGAAGCTTGCAGATATGGCAAGAAGAACCCCACCAAAGGATTCACGAAATACTGAGGCTGCAGCCGCACGTTCATCAGCACCTAGAGTCCTTGCCAGTTCTCTGATTGAGGGATCAATGTTCTCAATGGTTTCCGCAGTGATACTAATCATGAACGGTAAAACAAGAATGGCTTGGCCTATGACCAATGCCATTGGCGTATAGAGGAGTCCTAGAAAACCAAGAGGACCTGAGCGAGAGAATGCGAGATAAAGAATAAGACCAAGAGCTACCGTGGGCATACTCATAAGAGCCCTAAACACGCCTGTAACAGCATCACGTCCCCTAAAATGATACATACCTAGAGTAACTCCTACAGGCAAACCAATACCTGCTGCCAGAAGTGAAGCCAGTCCAGAAACGGTAAGTGCCCTCAAGGTAATTTCTATTATCTCGCTCTCAAGTGTCATATCAGTCATCTCGCCATATTCTATGGATAAATCCCAAATTCACCAGACCGCAAAGCTGGAGGGCATTCATATAGTGTACCACCCGAATCAAAGAAGGCATAGCCTTGAATCCACTGATATGTCTGTGCTGGCAGGTGGCTTTCAAGTATATCAACTGCCGGAAAGAAGAGTGATGCCCCGTAACTCTCTTGACCATAGCTCTCAATCAAATCTTGAGCCTGGCTTCCAACAAGCCATTGAATAAACTCCATGGCTACTTCGAATTTGACATTGGTGACAGTTGCTCTATTTACGGCAATTGCACTGTAGACATTCAAGAGACTTTGGCCTTCATCAACCATCTGGTCCAGCTCTATTAGTCCATCAACTTTGTACTTCAGGAAGGTCCCGATATCCGAGAGCGTATAGAAACCCTGTTCATCAGCCAAGTTCAAAGTAGTACCCATGCCAGTACCGGATGAAATGAACCAGTTCTCTTCAGATATTTCTGAGTAATTGTACCCGGCTGCAGTCCAGAGACCAATCTCTTTGGTATTTGTCCCCGAGGCATCATCTCTGCTTACCCATATTGGATTACCATTCACACGCCCATGTTCTAGGATTGCTTCCAGGGCCAATAGTGGATCAAGGTCAAGAACCTTAACAGGATCATCAGGCGGACCCACAATTGTGAAGAAATTGTAGGCAAAGATCTTTCTATTCACTCCATATTGCTCTTGCATGAATCCAAGTTCTTGAGATGGGGAATGAACCAAAATCATGTCTGCATCTCCACGTTTGGCATTCTCCAAAGCAATCCCAGTTCCTGCAGATATGAAAGCAAGAATAACGCGGTTGTTTACTGATTCATAGACATCCTTCATCTGGTCTAGTAGACCGGTATCATAGAGACTTGTCGTTGTTGATACGACAAGTGTTTCTCTCTCAGCGGTTTGGGTGAGGTAGAGATAATATCCTGTCGATGCAATGATGATGCCAACTATGATAATCACTGATATTACCTGTACTTCCTTCCGCAAACCTGTCACCGTTATGCTTATTGATGCATATCGTTGACTGACGCCTATATCACTGTTGTGCTTCTAGAGTTTAGGAGCACTATTCCACCGCTCTAATGCTTCAGTTGCTTCAGCGATTATGCGCTTCAGTACATGCTCCGTGTTGGGTTCGGGGTTTTTAGAGAGTTCAGAGTCACACCGAGCTAGCAGTTCATTGAGATGCTTGAGAGGATGCTTTGATCTATCACCCCAATCCCATATGGAACACCAACGCCGTCCTAGATCAGTTCCATACGTCGATGTGGCCAAGTCCAGTAATTCATTCGATACAATTGTTGCTGGATGTAGCCACGGCATATCAGTTCCATTAGATTCAACCCCGAAAATTGCATTGGAGAAGAAGACATAGAGTGGGATGTTCGCTCGATTCTCAAACCGCTTCAATCTTGCACATCCAAGGACTCCTCCTGCAATTGAGTAAATCACTATGGCCTTTACTTCGGTTTCTTGAGCAAGAGTGGCATCTAGAATCCCTTCAATAGTTCCACCAGTTGCTATAGTATCACCAATAATCACAAGAGGTTTCTCGGGTAATGCTTCGAAATTCTTGTATGAGAGTTCTGTCACCCATCCCAGAGGAGAAGGAAATCTCTTTGCGCCAATAAAACACCTGTTTATCGTTTCACCAAATGCGAGTTCAAAGGCTTCAGCCGTGCTGTAGTACAGCGCCCCGGCAAGAGGAACTACTTCGGTTATATCCGAGAAATTTGTTTCTCGTAATTCTGGTACAATGTGATAGGCAATACGAAGAAAATCAACGGTGCTCTCTCTGGCGGAGTTTGCAAGTCCAGCTCCGACAAGCCATGGTTCTAAGAGAATCTTGAGGGCCCCTTTTGATTCAATAATGTAGGTTTGTGACGGCAATTGGTCAGAGTCAACCTGATACACAAGAGGGATTGCTGGTTCAATCCCAGAACAGAGGCGCATTCTCGCATTTTGCTTCAGCTTTATCTGATCCATTTTCAGGCCCTCGGATGCTCAGGATATTGTCTGACATTGTGATGAAGATTGCTATTCAGTGTTAGGAAAGACCAAAATTGAGACAACTTATAGAAGCTCCGCGTGACCGTTCTCTCTTATGATCAAGACACCTGTTCTCTTCAACGTGGTTGGCCTACTAAAAGGGATGCTTGATTTGACAAATCCAGTTGCCTCCCATTCAATAAACATGTCTCCATTCTCAGATGTTGTTTTTGAAACAACCTTGAAGGCAGATGGGTCAATACCAACTTCATCCTTGCCAACATCTCGTATTCGTCCTCCTCTCAATACGCTATCAGCCCAAAGCCTTCTACGTTCTGTTTCGAGCTTTTGGTTCAGCAGCTTCTCTACCAAGTTGGCAAGTTCAAATTTGTTCAGCTTCATTTGACAACTAGTAAATGGTGTTTGTCCTACTTGAGTTGTATGCTAATAGCATCATCACAGGTTTGGATTTTCTCTATCTCATTTTAGATAGAAACTCAGACTATTATGAAAAGCCCATTATCGACTTAACTTGAAATTCAATCAAATCAATTAGGAAGAGAGAAATGGCAAAGAAGGCAAATACTCCTGTATGTCTGAAGTTCTCATATTATCTCAGAAGGAGGTCGCAGCGTCTCTTCCAATGCAGCGCGTTATTGATGCTGTACGGAGTGCATACATTTCCTTCTCATCCGGGCGAGTTCAGATTGCTCCCGTGGTTCATCTTGATGTGGCTCAGTACAACGGGGAGCTAGATATCAAATCGGGTTTTGTTGAGGACTTCAATCTCATTGGCACCAAGATTGCATCAGGGTATTATGATAACCATAAGTTGGGGCTGCCACCCGGAGTAGCTGTTATAGTACTTATGGACTTGAGAACAAGCATGCCAGTGGCCATAATTGATGGGACTTATATCACTGCGACCAGAACCGGAGCGGCAGGTGCTGTTGCAGCAAGTGTTCTAGCAAGAGAAGAATCTAGTATCATAGGAGTCATAGGTGCAGGGACTCAGGGGAGAATGCAGGTAGCAGCCTTGAATGAACTCTTCTCACTTACAGAAGTTCGAATCTGGGATAAATTTGAGGACTCAGCCAAGGGATATGCCGCCGAGATGTCGGAAAAATTTGGAATTGGCGTTATTCAGGACTCCAATCCGATGAACGTTGTGAGGGGTGCTGACATAATAGTGACTGCAACTCCCTCAAGGGAAGCGATTGTCAAAAATGATTGGATTCATGAAGGCGTACACATCAATGCAATTGGTGCAGATGGAGAAGGAAAGCAAGAACTTGATCCCTATATTATAAAACGCGCAGACAAAGTGGTTGTAGACAGTCTTTCGCAGTGTAGAAGAATAGGTGAGATTCAGCATGCACTCAGAATGAACTTGATTGGTGAACATGAAATCTATGCTGAGATAGGCCAAATTCTCAACGGAGAAAAACTTGGAAGGGAGTCAAATGAAGAAATCACACTGTTTGATTCAACAGGAATTGCGGCCTTAGATATTGCTGCAGCCAATATCGCGGTTCAACAGGCAAAGGAAAAAGGAATAGGCAAGACTCTCAAACTTCTGGATATGTAGAAACACAGGTGCACTAGAATGGAAGATGTGGATGATATGATTGAGATTGCTGATGCATACCAAAGAATCAGAGCTCATATCAAAACAACTCCGATGGAAATCTCTGAGAAGCTCAGCGATATTTGCAACGGGGAAGTGCATCTCAAACTTGAGAACCAGCAACATACAGGCTCTTTCAAAGTACGTGGAGCATTGAGTAAGATGACCTCACTTACACCAGTTGAGAGAGAAAATGGAATTGTCACTGCATCATCTGGCAACCATGCACAGGGAGTTGCATATGCCTCTCAAATCATGGGAATTTTCGCAACGATTTTTGTTCCACAAGATGTGTCTCCAGCGAAATTAATGAGATTGAAAGAATATGATGTGAAGATTGTACAGGGAGGCGGCTATAATGAAGTTGAGAGAAATGCAAGAAGGTATGGAGAGAAGAATAATCTCACATATATCAGCCCCTACAATGACTCAAGTGTGATAGCTGGACAAGGAACTATTGGTTTGGAAATCATAGATGTCGTCCCTGAACCTGATGTGGTCATAGTACCTGTTGGTGGCGGCGGTCTTATCGCAGGGATTTCCACTGCAATAAAGAATCAATGCCCTTCGGCCAAGGTGCTTGGTGTTCTCACTCCAGGTGCCTCGACATTGTATCACTCATTCAAGGCTGGCAAGCTGATAAAAGTCGATGAGTTTGAAACGCTTGCCGAAGCATTTCTTGGCGGTGTTGAAGAAGGATCAAAGACTTTTGATGTCGCCATGCAGTACGTTGACGATATGCATCTTGTTCAGGAGCCAAGCATTGCAGAAGCAATACGACTTCTTTGGTCTGAAAAGGGGCAAGTTGTGGAAGGGGCTGGAGCAACAAGCTCAGCTCTTATTATGGAACAACCAAGAATGTTTGCAGAAAAGAAAGTTGTAGTCATAGTCAGTGGTGGTAATATTCATCAGGACTTGTTCAGGAATATAGTGAATGCATAGTGTGTGGACTGAGTAGATCAATTAATTTTACGCAATCTTCGAGTTGAGTTCTGCATTATTAGTGGGTCATAATTTCTTAGAGTGCCATACCTCCATCGACCGATAGAATTGTTCCTGTACAAAATTCCGCCTTCACTAGATACATAATTCCTTCAGCAATCTCCTCTGGTCGTCCTATACGTCCCAACGGCTGTCGTTCAATGAACTTCTTTCTGGCATCAATGGGATCTGGAAGCTTTGACAATCGGTCAGCAAGGGAAGGGGTATCCGTCGTTCCGGGACAGATGCAATTCACTCGAATTCGTTCGTTCTTATAATCTGCTGCCATTGCGCGAGTGAGCGCTAGCAGAGCGCCTTTTGTTGCCGTGTAGGCGGCTCTGTCCTCAACTCCTTTCAATGCGACTGCTGAAGATACATTTACAATCGTCCCTTGTGTTTTTTTAAGGTGGGGGATGGCAAATTTAGACATTAGATAGGGGCCTCTAACATTAACAGCAATACTTCGGTCCCAATCTTCTATACTCATGCTGTCTATCTTTCCCGGGATGACAACTCCTGCATTATTGATGAGTATATCCAGCTGTCCATATACTTCGATGGTCTGATCTATTATATTTCGCGCGTCCTCGATTTCAGCAACATCGCCTCTGGCAAAATGAGCCAGACCCCCTTCAGAGGATATCTCTCTAACTATCTCAATTCCAATATCAGATATGTCATTGCAAACAACATTGCAACCTTCTTTTGCTAGAGCCCGCGAAGTGGCAGCTCCAATTCCTACGGCAGCGCCTGTGATAATCGCGACTTTATTACTCAATATCATCTCATTTCGTTCAACTGTGTGCGTTCCTATGTATTCAACCATGCGATTATATCATTCACAGAGAAACTATAGTCGCTCTCATTTTATCGAGTCATTCATCAACTATTATCTCACAAAATATACTTGAACGGTCAATCTCGCTAATCACCGCTTCGACTCCAATTCTATCAGTAATTTCCAGAAAATCATCGGCTCCAAATGTTGTCGCCTTGAAACCATCCTTGCATACTATAACACCATCACGTGTGTGATTCCAATCGATTTCTCCGAGAAGACCTTCCGCCGCCTGAAGCTGAAACCATTCCAAACGAGAATCCCAGAACTTCTCGGAGTAGCTTGAAAACAAGCACTTTCCTCCTTTCCGCGTTACTCTAATACTCTCACGCAATAGGTCTTCGGGGTTCAACTTGAATGCAGAGATGCCATTCTGAACACAGACAACAATGTCAAAGATGTTATCTGAAAATCCAAGAGAACTGGCATTCATTTGAAAGAGATGGATATTCTTCTGTTGGTTAAGCTTCTTTGCCATGACAAGACTTTCCAAGGATGTGTCTATACCGCAAGCTGACCGAGCCTTTTCCGCCATTTTGAAGAGAGCTCGTCCGTATCCACAGCCTAATTCGAGAACCTTATCGTTCAATGAAATATGACTAGTAGCATGCTGAAGTTCTGCCTCGAGATACTCTATTGTTCGTGGCGGTGCTATGTCATAACATTTCTTGAGGCGTTCAGCTGAAAGTGCTCCTGTATAGTAATGATCCGAGGACATAGCACATATTCTAATCAAGCCGCAGTGAAAGAGTTTTTCTTGCAATTGAAAACAGCAAGATTGCCCGGTAGATGATGCAAGTATGTCTGAACAGGTCGAGAATTCACTTACACCGGATCAGACTCAGCAGGCACTATCAAAAATGGTCAAGCAAGGTGTGGCGGTTCAAGTAAAGACCACGCTGACAGAGGGTGTCTTTCTTGTCGGATTTGCGTTGCTCTTGGGTGCGCCCAATATAGTCATTGGTATTTTGGCGGCAGTTCCTTCATTGGTACAGCTCCTTCAGATTCCTGCAGTAATCCTCGTTGAGAAAATTGGGGAGAGAAGAAGAGTCAACTTTGTCACGCAACTCGGGAATAGGCTTGCGGTCCTGTTCATGGCGCTCATTCCGTTTCTGGGGTCTTTTAGTGGAAGCTATCTTCTACTCGTTCTTGCAGTAGGAATCCAGGGCGTTTTCTCTGCTATCGGAGCTCCTTCCTGGAATTCGTGGCTGAGAGATCTTGTTCCTGATGCCCAGTTAGGACGATTTTTCTCTAGAAGAATGGCTCTAACCAGCTTTGTTGCCATTATCGTATCTCTTGGCGGGGGTTATTTCATAGGAGAATGGTACTCTCTTGGCGCTGAAGCTTCAATGCTTGGCTACGCAATTCTCTTTCTAATCGCCTTTCTAGCAGGAATGCTAGCCGTATATTATACAAGTACAACTCCAGAACCAAAACTGCAGTTCCCCAGTGTTAAAACTAAGTTCTCAGAGCTAATTCGGCGGCCATTTGATGATAAGAACTTTAGGAATTTGATGTGGTTCTCTGTTGTTTGGACATTGAGTACATCCTTGGCTGCATCATTCTTTGCAGTTTACCTGCTGGGTAGGCTGGGTCTCGGATTGTTTCTAGCGACGATTCTCACTGCATTGACACAAATGGTAAGCATTGTTTTCTTCCGTTTTTGGGGTAGGCTTTCAGATAAGCTAACCAATAAATCCATCCTACAATTCTCAACGCCTTTATTCATTCTCGGTACATTCCTGTGGACGTTTACTAGTGTTGCAACAACCTACTCTGTTGTTATCCCACTACTTGTAATCATTCATCTAATATCGGGATTCTCTGCAGCAGGTGTGAATCTGACCTCGAGCAATATTGGCCTAAAGCTTGCTCCAAGAGGACAAGCAACTTCCTATCTTGCTGCAAGAGGCGCCTTTATCGCCGTTGCGGGAACAATAGGTCCTCTAATTGGAGGTGTATTGGCGGACCTATTTGCCAACCATACGCTAGAGTTCGCTTTAACATGGTACGGGCTGAACGGAGAAGTGATTCTATTTTTACCGACTTACCGAATCACAGGCCTAGATTTCGTCTTCATTCTCTCAGCCATTGTAGGAATCTATGCGCTTCACAGGCTTGCATATGTCACTGAAGTAGGAGAGGTCGAAGAAAAAATTGTACTGGATGCAATAATAGCTGAAACGAGGCGCAATGTTCGTACACTGACCACTATTGATGGATTAAGACACACCTTTCAGGTTCCATTGTCAGACATTCGCAAGAAATCTCGTAGAAAGAAGATTCAAGAACACAGTAAGGCTGATACCGCCGATGCAAAAGGAGAGCAAAAAACCTGATTTAATCTGCTCACTTGACTCTGAGTCAAAACTAATCCTATACTTGCTGGGAGAAGGGAGTTCATCTCAGAACCCCCTTCACTCGTATTGCTATTATTCATGCTTTGTCTGTGTGCTCTGCTGGTATGAATCTAGTATTATGTTTGATATTGAAGAGACTGGCTCGCCATCAATAATACCAAGCACTGTTTCACGCCCGCTTGACGCTTGTGTCTCAATTAAACTACGCCCAGTATGGCTTTCTGATGTACTTGTATGCATTGTGGGCTGCTAGTGCTCCTTGCGCAGCCGCAATTGTTGCAAGTTGATATACTGAAACAATATCACCAGCTGCAAAAACACCTTCAACATTAGTTCTCATTTCAGTATCAGTTTTAATGAAATTGCCATTCATCATTAGGCCAAGGTCTACGAAGATCTCTGTGTTGGGCACAAGACCAACAGCGATAATGACTCTATCAACAGCGAGTTTTTTGTTCTCCCCGGTCACGCTGTTTCTAAGCATTACCCAAGATACCTCTGACTCACCACCAATTTCAACAAGTTCAGTGTTATACAGAATTTCAGCCATCTTCTCATCGATGACTCTTTTCACAGTAGTTTCTGCAGCTCTGAATTCATCCCGTCTATGTGCGAGCCAGATGTGATTTGTAACTGCATGTGCATCAACAACTGCATCTAGGGCGGTATCACCTCCACCAACAACTAACACTCGCTTATCACGAAAGAATGTTGGCTCTGTGACATAAGGGTACACGCCACGGTCTTTTCGTGCAAATTCCTGCTCACCTGGTATCCCAAGTAGGCTGGGACGCATTCCTGTAGCGATGATGATCACTTTAGCATTGTATTTGCCTTCAGTTGTTAAGATCGCCTTCTCACTTGATATGCTAGTGACCCTCTCTGGAATTAAGTAGGCACTTAGGTCAGCACACTGTCGGACCCATTCTGAAACAAGATGAGAAGCTATTATCTTCGGGACACCAGGGTAGTTGAAGACATACTTGTACGGATAGATTGTAGAGAGCAAGCCGCCCCACGTGCCGCCCTCAAATACTGCAGTCTTGAGTCCCTTATATGCAGATATTATTGCTGCAGAAAGACCCGCAGGACCTCCTCCGATAATAGCAACATCAAACCTCTTTGCCGCTTCTTGCAAGAACCATTCCTCAATTAACTATTGTTTTTCCCCTTAATAAAATGAGGGGTTTGGTCTGAGCATTGGCAACATGTTGAGAGGCGTGGGCCTTGCTTTGATTCATCATTGATTATAGTGAAACTAGAGCCTTCCTGTGTCTTTCATCCAACGTAGAATTCTTCCTTTGGCCCAACGGTAGTGATTTGCGGTATTTGCCAGAATGAATCCGGCAATAGTGTCTCGCTTTGTCCATTCAAATCTCCCTTGCCCCAACATGTCTTCTTCTGGAATAGATTTGATTGTCTTGAGCACAGTGTCATAGGAGCTCTGAAACTCACTCTTCACATCCTGCAGTTTTCTCGCACGATGTCTTTCAAACACTTGCTGATTCAAAATGCGCAATTCACTCCATTTCAATCCAGGGGCAGGAGTTTCTGGTACTTCACCTCGCAATCCAGCATTATACCATCCGAGAAACCTCTGTTCCCAGTCAAATAGATGAGCCATTATATCTTTGACAGACCATTTGCCTATAACATTGGGCTCCAACATATCCTCATCTGAGAGCAATGATAGATTCTTCTCCAGACGTCTCCGTTCTGTAAGTATGCTTTCAATGATCCTTTCTTTTGTCCATCGAGCCATTCGTGTCACACCCTAGTCAATGTGCAATCAAATGACCGGACTGGAAAATTTGAGCGTTTCACTCAGAAAAACCGAGATTATAGCCTTCAATCACATCGTGCATTCGCACCATGGTGTCAGTAGCCATGTTGATGCCATACTTCCAATCCCAAGGACCAAAACCACATTCTGCCCCCGCAAAGGGTACTCTTTCAATACCATATTGAGCCACTGTTTCTTTCAGAAGATGTTTCATCTCTCTCTTTGATTGCAGGTATTTCTCATAGTTCCCTGAGAGTATTTCTTTCCAGGATTCTTTGATGTCGTCGCTTTGACCAAATGTAGGCCCATCGGTCCTGACAATTGCAGCACGGATGAACTTGTCATAATCTTCTAGCCAGCGACGTTTGACATACACCCCAACATGAGCTTCGAGCAGGTTCCAGTCCGCATTGAAGGCATTCTCAAAAGGTGACGCGTGTAGGTGAATTCCTCTATAGCAATCTAGTGGGACATTCTTGTAAATATCGTTCCAACATGTAATCAGATGGTTCGTAGATGAGTCAGTGGATATATCAGAGAAAAAATCTCCGAAGCCCTCTAGAGCGAATGCAGGTTCATCAATTGTAACTACTTCGGGTACTAGATATTTTGAGGTAAGCAGAGAATTACCTGCAAAAACTTTCACCACTTCGGAGAAATATTCCACGAGCTTTTCATCGTATGTTCGAGGAAATCCCGCCAATCTCTGAAGGTTTAACGACAACTCGAGGGGGCCTGTTATGCATGCTTTGTATGAAATCTTCTCAACATTGAGTGTTTTGCATAATCTTTCCGCGCCGCTTTGAAGAGCAATAATTTCTGGAAAGGCGAGTGCATCATGTGAAGGGGGATCATTTCCCATAGCTATTGTGATTGCTACGGCTTGAGCTTCCTCTTTTGTGATTCCCCCAAAACTAGTGCTGATATCAGTTTGCATCCGATTTGCTCCTGCCACATGACTTACCACAGGTAGCAAGAATTGATCTATCATCCCTCTACATTGAGCATATGATGTTACTGCAATGTCAGGGCCCATTGATTTAGCTTTTTGCACAAAAACTGAGTTATGTTTGGAAATGAAATATGACGCGTTTTCAGTACTGGCGTTCAAACCTTGCTGCCCTAGCTCTATTGCTCCTTGGACATATCGTTTGAAGTCAGCGTCTAGGGGAAAGCTTCCGACATCTATAGGTCTGATACGCGTTTCGTAATTCATTGGCGGGATCAAGCCTCTTTTTTTGTCATCCTAAGATTTCGTCCATGGAACCAGTACGGTATCCTTGAATATCAAGCGTGACATACTTGAAGCCAATATTCTTTGCAATGTTATTTAGCCGATTGAGAAGCTCCAAGTCAAACAGCTTTGCTCGCTCTTCAGTCCCTACTTCAATTCGTAATACATCACCATGATACCTTGCACGAACACACTCAACTCCAAAGAGATCACGAACTGTCTGTTCTACTTCATCAACCATCCTTATTCGTTCCTCAGTGATTTCAGTTCCATAGGGGAATCTGCTCGAGAGACATGCCAT
>JBHLQM010000038.1:0-20936 GCA_048884785.1 Candidatus Thorarchaeota archaeon
CGGCGGCGCCATTTACTGTAGTCGATTGCCTGCCTGTGAATTATCTCGGTAAAATCTTGCGTTGAATATTTCTCTTATATATCAACTTCTCACTCCTAGCAAGTTATTCATTTAGTCGGAGCATTGAGAGATTGGAATGAATTCAAAAAATAGAATCGGGCTTGCGTGTCTTCTTTTCTTGGTGTGTGTAAGTTCCAATGCCTCAAGAGTAGATGCAAATCAACTCGCTCAATCCAATGGTCCGGGCTATGATGTTGCTATCAATGAAAGTCATGCTTTTGTGACAAACAATGATGGCGTGGCTGTCTATGACATTCAGAACCCATCAGAACCAGATAGACTTGGACAGATTGTTTTAGGAGGTGAAGCCCGTGGCATAGAGGTAATAGGTGACATCCTATATACCGCCGGGCTTTCGCGCGGTTTGATTATTGCGGATATTAGTGAAAACCCAGTTAATCCTATAATATTGACAGAGTACACCCTCAGTGATTATGTCAGTGAAGTCTGCATTTATGGGGATTATGCATACCTCTCATCTGGTTTTGGGGAGTTTCAAATACTGGATATTAGTAATCCCAGCACCCCTATTGGCTTGGGGCACCTTTCAATCTCCGAATTGACTCTTGGAATTGCGGTCAGTGGTAGCACAGTCTATATCGCACAACCCAACAGTGGAATGAGGCTTATCGATGTTAGTGATTTGAATTCACCATACACTTTCTCATTGGTCAGTGGTACATCAGGGGCTCGTGAATTGTATGTTCAAGGAGATTTGCTGTATGTAGCTCGTGGCACCTCTGGAGTGAGCATCTTTGATATCTCAGATTCTTCTAATCCCTTGCCTCTCGGACAATACAATGACGGAGGAAATTCATTCGGGGTCCATGGTGATAGTCAATATCTGCTAATCGCTGATCTTGAGCAAGGTGTGGAGCTGCTGGATATCAGTGATCCAGAGACTCCTGTTGAAGTTGCGCAATATGATGACGCGGCTCCACATAATCTCATTTACAACAACGGCTATGCATATCTTGCAGATCAAGACGATGAATTCCAAATTATCTACTTTGGATCATCATTTTCTACCACAGCTACAGGACAATCAGATAATTCATTACAAGTCATGTCTACAATCTTTCCAATTGCTGGAGTATGCGCAGTGGCTGTTTTTATCCTAATAGTTTTGAAAAGACGAAGTTGAAGCTGTTTTTTATGATAACGTCCAATGTAGTCATGACGTTGGTTTGCCACATATTCCACAGAATCTCTGCCCTATGCCAAGCGGTTCTCCGTATCCGACTGAGCCACGGCGGCTTCTCGGTCTGACGCTTTTAGTAGCAATATTAACGTTGCTGTTTGGTTCTGAATGGTGCTGTATTAGGCTGTTTACATGATTTCTTTTTGCAGTTCATACAGTATAAGATCGGCGAATGGGATTCACTTTGACTCTGTCGTTTCTATTATGGGCTGATGCTGCCTCTCTTTGCTTCTGGATTTCGAGTGTCTTCTCTTTCAGGATTCCGTCCATTGTAGTATCAAGTTCATCCTTAGGTACAGACAATCGAATCGTATCATCAAATGATGTGATAGCGTCGCATGGTATGATGATGTCCACATCATTCTTCAAGCCAATAGATTCCAGTTTCTCTTCGAAGAAGCCGCCTCCGGCAATAAGTGATGCGCACCCGTCAGTCCCGATGTCGACATCAATCGCGTGACCCACTTTGACCCCATTCATATCCATGATGTCAAGTCTTTCCAAATCTGAAAACCTGAGTTCATCGTCAGGTATGGTGGTCTTATCTTCTAAGGATGGAAAGTCTTCCGCCGCTACAGTGAGATGTATGTGTTTGTCTATCTTGCCAATTATTGATGAAGCAAACACCCTATGTTGATTGTCTTTGATGTGGAGAGATTCAAGAAACTTCGTCCATACAGGTCCTTCTATTGTGAAACGGGAGATTTTGAGCATTTTATTGAAGGTGAACGATACTTCACCAACATGTCCTATTTTCTTGCCCTTTGAATCAAGTACATCCATATTCATAATTTCGTTACAGCAAAAAGATCTGACCAATTTCATAGAATCACCAAAAACTATAGTTAATTAGGTTATTGTATAGCTCAAAGAGATATATGACTGTTGGTATAGCGAAGTTACTTCATTTCTCTCAGACTGTCGCAGTCTTTCACACATGATAGCTGGAGCTCTAAACTGGTACTATTCCAAGCGCATCTTATTACTGGCTCTAGTCACCTGTTGGTGTTACTGTTGCAGAAGCGATCATAAGTATTGCAGTCCTTTTTGGAGCTCTTGTCCGATGTCTAACACCCTTAGGGATTGTGAATCCCTGTTTCGGTGTCAAGTCGATTGTTCTACCCTCTAGGTCAATGAGAAGATTTCCATCAATTACGTAGAAGAACTCGTCTTCATTATCGTGCTTATGCCAGTGGAATTCACCCTCAATCACTCCTAGACGCACAACACTATCGTTTACTGTAACAAGTGTGCGGTTTTGCCATTTCTCATCACATTTTTGGATGATGCCATCGATGTCTATGATTTCAAGGTGTGAAAACTCTACATCAGTACTTATTGAGTAACGCGAATCAAAGTCCATTGCAAATATCCTCTGGCAAGTATCTTCTACATTATGTCATTCAGAAGTATGTTATTGCTTTACCTCTTTGCGAGTGAGTTTGTAGACCACGGGATGGTCAATATCAGAACATGCGAGTGTGACACTGTTCCCCTCATCTTCAAAGAAACTGAATCTACCACCAGACAGGAGAACCAATATCCAAGGATAGAGTATGTGGAAGGAACTCGGGCAGAGTTTTCCTCTTTCCTCTGGATAGTTATATGACGCCCCAATCTTTTGTCCAATTGAGCACTTGCCTGTGCCTTTGATGTCTATCACTTCGATTGTAATCGTAAAAGCCATTCCTTGCACCGTCTATCAAGAAGAGCATTTCTACTTGAAAATAAACCGGCCTCAGCAACAACTCATTACAAGCAAGCTATTTTGAAAAGGACACTCTCTCGGATATTGGAGGGACCAAATACAAAGGAGTCTAGGTGTAACCATGAACTCGCAGGATGCCGGAGAAGAATCATTTGCCATCTGGTGTCCATTGATACCCTTTAGTAAACTCAAGAATATGACGCAGTACGTTGTTGAGCTTGAGAGAGTCAATGAGCGCTACGATGACTGGAGAGCATCGATGCGCTCCAAAAAGATTGTAGGAGTGCATGTTGGAGTTCTTCTGGACAGAATTAGGATTCTACTAATGGGTATCGGAATTGCCTGTGCATCGAATCGCTCTCTTGCAGATACTGTACAGAGTATCATAGTGGATTGTCTGAGAAAGAGTTGCCTTGAGGCGCTGGATAGATTGGGGGGTGGAAAGCCGCCTAATGTAACAAAATCGATACGCAAGTTTTTCGAATTGTTGCGTTTCACACGCGACATCTATCCAGAAGAAGAGGCGGAGAAAGCGAGTATGGCTGCTGGAATCAATGCTTCACAGTCGGAACAGGAGATGATACTGGATGTATCAGCTACCATCTTAAAGGCAATCTACATCCGGCTTCTCAGCCCCGATCCTTGGCAGTTCATTGATGATTCTGATTGACTCATTCTTGGAAGCGTTTCACAACCTGACCATCTAGCAGGAAATGTGCTTCCGTCACCTTGGATATTTCCCAGTCCGTCTTGTGAAGTAGAACTGCCATGTTGATTCCTGAAACATTTAGCTCAATGAAGCTTGCACTGGTCCTACCACCCCAGCCACCAGTTGCTCCCGAAATGGTTCCGGGGTTCAGGAATAGCTTGTTCTGATACAAGTCGACCGCTGTTTCATGGGTATGACCATGAACTGCTACCTGAGCTCCGATATTATTTGCAACTTCCCATAGTTGCTTGATATTACCACGGGGTTTCAGCTGTGTACCATGTAGCAGAAGCACATTGAACGATTCGATTTGAACCTGCTCATGGAAATTATGTGCGCTTGTCGAGTAGTCCATATTTCCACGTACAATGAATGCTCTTGGTAATGGAGGAAGAGCATTTCGCATCTCGTGTTCTTGGACAAGATCACCTGTGATTAGCGCCAAATCGTAAATCGTGTTTTCAATGTGTTTATAGAAATACTCAGGTATTGCATCTCGCCTCGATGGAATATGTGTATCCCCAAATACCAGAACTCTCATTGGTAGGCATCCTCACTCGAATCAGGAGGCCCTCTCTTTACTCAGATTTTGAAGAATCTTATCGTAGACTTCTTTTTTCTTCCCTCGGGCCAGTTTCGCCAATCTTTCAACAATGAGTTCGGGCGTGCTTCTTGCAAGAACACCGAACTTTGGAGTTCTGTCGACTATGAGCTCAAGATTCTCATCAAGGCCTCTTGCCTCTATCCCATCAATTCGCACTGGGATGTCAGTTACTTCCTTAATCTCCTTGGCCAGATGACTACAGATCACTGTACAGCTGTTCGTATCGCGCTGGAGTATTTCAATTAGGCCTGCAATAACATTCGCTGCACTGCCGGGCTCTGTTATTGCCTCCACTTCATCAAACAGTGTTAGTTTAGCCTTATCTGAGATGACGATATCAGCAAATTGCTTGAGTGTTGTTTCGAATGCTCCTGCACTCACCATGCCACGACTCTTGTAAAAGAAGTATATCTCTTCAAATGCCCTGAGATAAGATTCCTCGGCAGGAACGGGAAATCCAGCCTGTGCGAGAGTGGCTATTTGTGCCATGGTCTGAATAGTAGTAGTCTTGCCTCCGCTATTTGCACCAGATAAGATAGCACAGTTTTCGCCGGAAGTTCCATTGGGTTTGATTGGTGTCCCACCAATCGCATATTCTATGGGTTGTACCTTTCCGTGTCTGCCTTTGAGCATACTCTCGACCAAGAAGATATTCCGTGCGCCTCTCACACCAATTCCATGATGATCTAGAGAGATATTGGGTGTCTTCAAGTCATAATCAACAGAAAAGAGACCTACTGAGAGAAAGAGATCAAATTCCAGGAGAGTCTGTACGGCGACGCTGACTGCATCGCGAAGTTTCTCTAGGTCTCCGGCAAATTTTTTGATTAGCTTAAATTGGCGGTCTGCAAACTTGCGCCGTAGTTTATCTTCGAGGTCATTTACCTGTGTCAAGACAAGTTTCACAGGTAATGCAATTTCCTCACTCACGATTCCCGTAGCCCAGTCAGCTTCTCTGGCAGACAGACCTAGTTGCTGTACAAGCTTGTCTTCTGCCTCTTGTATTGAATTTGTGAATGTTTCAATGATTTCTGCAGGGAGCATATTCCTCATGGTGCTCATCTCAGCACCTTCCAAGTCGGCAGATTGAAGTATGTTGATAATCTGTTGACCACCGAGTGTGATTTTGCTCTTCACAATCCTGCTGGTTATTTCATCATTAAGCCAGGCCTCGGACTCTGCGATTGCCGTGGGATATACCTTCACTGCTTTCCTGAACCTGTCTAATTCTGAGTCAACACCTCCAGCAATATCGCCATCTTCATTGAGATTCTCTATGATCGTTTTTACCTTTGACAGCTGTTCAAAGTCAAGATCTTTGGCAAATCTATCCATGGATTCGTTGGTTGGTAGGCTTTTGAAGTCCTCAGTCAGTTTACAAGCTGCATCAATTACGCGGTAGTTTCGAGAGTAGAATCCGATAGTCTGCTCAGGAAGAACATCAGCAATCGACCAGTCTTTTCCCAGAATCTCCACATTATCCAACATATCTACAGATTCATCATATACGCCAAATGGGGAGATGTAGAATACTAAATCATATCCTTGTGCATAGTCAGCTGCATTCTCGCCTTCAGATATGACATAGACGGGGCACCAACGATCGACGCCCTCTCTTACCAACGTGTCGAAGACCTTCTCATCATTGGTAATAATCACTCTTCCCTCGATTCGTCTTGGTTTTAGTTTGCGATAAAGTCCTCGAATCTGGGTTAGATTGTTCCGTAATGTAGTCCGTTGATTCTCTGATAGTGCCTGAGCCATCTTCAGTGCATCTGCAAAATATGCCTGACGCTTGTGGATTTCATCTAACCGTTCGGGAGGTAGAGGAAAGTAGAGAAAGAGCTTGTGTTTAGCATACCCGGTATTGGCGTAGCTCCGGATGATATCAAGGACCTGCTCGAAAATCTTTCGGAGGTCAGTGCTTCTCAAGACCATGTTCGAGCTCACGCCAAACTGAATCTCATATGCCGCCTTCACCAAGTTGACTGCTTGTCTGTCACCAATTCCAGGAACTGCCGCCACTAAATCTACACGAGAGTCCAATATCACCTTCAAAGCGACAGATTCGCTACCAAAGTGATCGACCAGTGCCTTTCGAATCTTTTCTCCAACGCCTGGAATATCGGATATGTTCTCAATGCTCAATACATCTACTCCTGATTGGCACTTTGTAGTCTGCCGTCATTCGGTCCACCTAAAAGGTTTGACTCTCGGACGATTTGAGGAATCACTGTTCCCTCGACTTGCTTTCTGGGACTCAAATCCCCTTGTAATCTTATCTAAACATAATCATTGAAAAACCCCCATGAAACTCGGAAAAGGCGCGAAATCAGTATCCAAGTGCCATGTTCACGATATTCAGGGGCTGTTTTCCCTCTACAAACCGAAGTATGTTCTCTCCCACAAATCTAACCTGATCTCGCATAATATTCTCAGAGTATGCTGCTCGATGAGGGGATAGAATGACATTTTCCAGCTGGTGAAACGGAAATTTCTCAGAAGGCATTTTACCAGAGCCACCCCATACTTCAGGATAATCCCACCAGACATCGAGAGCTGCACCTGCAATCCCATTCCCTTTCAATGATTGATACAGCGCCGCTTCATCGATGATTTCGCCTCTTGATATATTCACTAGAAGAGAAGTAGGTTTCATCCAAGATAGGAATTCCTCATCAACTAGATTCATGGATTCTTCGGTAAGGGGAAGCGAGAGGATGATGAAATCAGCCATTTGTATGGTTTCCTTGGCCTCACCAATTCGTACAATGCTCTGTACAAAATGCGCATTTTGTGATTCGCCCGTCCTTGTGGCTGCTATGACTGTTATATCAAATGCACGAAGCCGCTTGGCAATTTCTGTGCCTATATTGCCCAAGCCAACTATCAAACAGGTCTTGTTTCTGAGCTCAGCGTTCGGGGAAGGACCACCCCAGGCAAGGCGCCAGTTCCCCATACGCATCTCTCTATCACACAGAATGATTTGCTTGGCCATTGCCAGTAGAAGCATGATTGCATACTCAGCGACCTCTGGAGCATTGACATGTGAGTTGCAGACAATCACATCGCCTCTTTCAAGTACAGCATTGCGGTCAATCTTGTCAATTCCAGCTCCGAAGCCCTGAATCATTCTCAGCGACTTGGCTGACCGAATGTACTCTTCTGGTACTCTACCTGATGCAACGACATCGGCATCACTTCCAACGGACAGCATTGACTCTATTGTTCTGTCTGACTGAAGAACCGTAGCTTTGCTACCAATGATTTCTCGGATGACATTGAGAATATCATCTGGATAGGGAACTAATACCTTCACTTTGGCAACGCTCCATGCAACAAAAATGTGTTGAATCCACTTAAGAAGAAAAGGGATAGGGTCAAGGAAGAGGACTTGCTTCCCCGACCCAGTTGTACTAATAGGATCTTGCTATGTAGACCACTTCTGTTGCAGGCCTACCGCAGACAACGCAAACGCCCTCGGCAATGTCATCTATATCGATTCGTGTACCACGAATCTCGCCACCGGTCCTGTCTTTGATTTCCTCGTAGCAAGCAAGGCCTTCCACCTCGGTGGTGCAGAAGGGGGTCCGTGCGATTTTTCCACGTTCAAGAGCATCCTGAATCTTGCCCATCGTGTCTGCATCCTCAATAAGGCCTTCAAACTTGGACTCCGCTACCGCCAAAAGGTTGGCATCAATCTCTTTACCCAGTTCCATGATACGTTTCTTGAGATTGGCGTAAAGAATAGACTCGCGTTTCATTGTATCTCGCCGCAATGCGACTACTTTCTTCTCCTTGATGTCCCTTGGACCTGCCTCAATACGTACGGGAACTCCCTTCATTTCCCAATAGTGATACTTCCAGCCAGGAGTCTGATCTCGGGTGTCCAAGTGAACTCGAATTCCAGCCTTTCGCAGAGCCTTCTCGATATCCCTGCAGTAGCCTAGAACCTCATTCATGGTCTTCTCCTTGAATATTGGGACAATAACAACTTGGTAGGGAGCGATCTTGTATGGAATTCGTAATCCTTTGTCATCACCGTGTACTGCAATCATTGCACCATATATCCTGGAGATTGCGGGACCATAGCAGGTTTGGAATGCATATTGAATCTCATTATCTTCATTGAGATATTTAACATCAAACGCCTTCGCGAAGTTATCACCTAAATCGTGAGTGGAGGGGAGTTGAATCACCTTTCCATCAGGCATCAGAGTATCTGCAGCGTATGTGTTGAGACCGCCAGGGAACTTATCCCACTGAGTTCTCTTGAAGACCATTACAGGGATGCCGAAGTCTCCTGTCACTACCTCCTTGGTAATCTCTAGGTCTTCCATAACCTGATCCAGAGCCTCCTGATGTGTGGCGTAAACATTGTGACTCTCGATCCATAGGAACTCACGGCCTCTCAGAAAAGGACGCGTACTCTTTATTTCCGATCTGAAGACGGAGCATCGTTGATATCTCTTCATTGGAAGGTCGCGCCAGCTTCTCACCCATAGAGAATACATAGGATAAATTGCGGTTTCGCTCGTAGGCCTTAATGCCAAAGGCTCTTCCAGTTTCTCTCCTGCCCCAATCTCTCTAATCCAGAAAACCTGAGGAGTGAATCCTTCAACATGGCTTGCTTCCTTGATTAGATTGCTCTCTGGAATGACTGTTGGAAATAGCATGGGAAGATGTCCCTTGCTCTGGAGGTTGGCCTCAAGAAAAGAAAACATGAGATCCATTGACATTACACTCCAAGGCAAGAACGGTGTGAATCCCTTTACTCCATAACGAATATCAGCTAGTTCAGCCACTTTGCAGATTTCACCATACCAATCGGGGAAATCCTTCTCCTTACTAATGCTAAAGATTGCTTGCTTTGAGTTGTTGTCATCACTACCGTTCATACTATCATCTCACTGTGACTAGATTGAGTTTTAGAGTATTGGCTAGGACAGAGAATCAGATTATAGATTATTCGGAACGCATTCACCTAGCATCACGTTCACCAAGGTTGTGTCCAAGTCTATTCTTATTTAAAGTCTGCTGTAGGCAATCTAACGCTTGGTAGTATTATTACCAACCGCTCTAATCCGTTCATCGAGCTTATACTCTCTCATCAATTCGACAACACCAGGCGGAACCAGTGTAACCCACTCTTCGTTTTCCCAGCGAATCAAATCCCGTACATGATTTGCGCTATATGATGACCGCTCTAGAAGTGTTGTTTCGTCGATTAGATAGCCAGCATCTCGCATCAATCGTTGAACAAGGGCATTATGTGTATACGCCTTTTCAAAGTAAGGAACGTAGCTCTTTAGATGCGCTATCCAAAGTGGATTGATATTAATATCAGGAATAGGAATGATGTCTATTCTCTCAATAGGCAGTCCCTCGTCCATCAATGCACGCTTTATGAGCATAACACGCTCTCCACCTGTAAAGGGATTGTTTGGAGTGTGTGAATACTGAGCACTGCCAACCGCAATAATCAACTCCTCGTCCTTCTCAAGGATTTGCTTAATCGTGTGCATGTGTCCCAAATGTATTGGCTGGAACCTTCCAATGAATATAGAGCGCATCGTAATCGTGTATTCTGGAAAACAGGTGACAAATAAGGGTTGAGCAAGAGACATCAAATGTAATTGACAAGTAGAAAGCCTTAACCTGAAAGACCTTGATGTTCACAAGGCTAGGAAGATGATTGAGATTGATGGATCATTTGGCGAAGGAGGTGGCCAAATCCTCAGAACAGCCATTTCTCTCTCAGCCCTCACCCTCAAGCCAATAAAAATCACAGAAATACGTGCTGGGAGACCCCAGCCAGGACTTAAGAAGCAACATTTGGCAGGGATTGAGCTGACGGCCAGATTGGTTAATGCTGAAGTGAAAGGGCTTGAGGTGGGTAGCACTAGAATTGAATTCATTCCAACTGAATTGCAGGGCGGTGAATTCTCTCTTGATATCGGTACAGCCGGAGCTATCTCTCTTGTTTTGCAAGCGGTCCTTCCTCCTGCGATCTTATGTCCTGAATCAGTAAGATTCAACCTTAGAGGTGGTACTGATGTCGCTTGGAGCCCTCCGATAGATTACTTTCGCGAGGTGTTTGTGCCAATGGTGTCGCAAATGGGGCTCAATATTCAGATTCACCAAAACAGAAGAGGGCATTATCCAAGAGGAGGAGGAAACGTGCATGCTGAGATTAAACCAGTAGGAAAGATTTCGATGTTGAGGTGTGTGGATTTCGGTGATTTACGTGCAATATCAGGTATTTCTCATTGCGTAAGACTGCCTAGCCATGTTGCTGACCGACAAGGTATCTCAGCTGAGCAGGAATTGCAGAGTCAAGGCCTGAAGATTGCGGAGATAAAACGAGAGTGGTATCCGAAGAACAATGACCCCCACCTTGGTGCAGGTAGTGGTATTGTATTATGGGCAGAATCACAAGAAGGATGGAGAATTGGTGCAGACAGATTAGGAGAGAGAGGAAAGAGGGCTGAGGATGTAGGAAGAGATGCAGCGAAACAACTAATGAAAGACCTTGCCACTGGCAAGGCGATTGATTCCCACCTCTGTGATATGCTGATTCCATATCTCGCACTTGCTGAAGGTGAGAGCACAATAGGGATTACTGAGATTACATCCCATCTCGTCACAAATATCTGGGTTGCCAGAAAAATACTCGGAGTGGAGATGCATTTGGATGGTGAAGTAGGACAACCCGGCGTTCTCTCAGTCAGAGGTTCCGGATTTTCTATCCCTGAGTGATGCCACATGGCGCTCAATAGAGTCCTGTAGAGATTCCAAATCGACTTCTTCGATTGCATCTTGAAGCAGTTCATCAACGCCTTTAGTAGTGGTTGCAACAATCTCATAGGCATTTGGTAGCAATCGCCGTGCGTCCTCAAGTTTCTCTGGTGGGGCAATGTCAATTTTGTTGAGCACAATGAGTATAGGAATGATTGGAAACATGCGCTGAACTTCTCTTAGCAGATTTATCTGTTCATCAAGATTCCATCCGCATGCCTCTGAAGGATCTATCATGAAAATGATTACATCTGCAAGGTACTTGAGCGCTGTAATTGCCTGCTTTTCAATCTCATTTCTTTGACTCATAGGCCTATCGAGAATCCCAGGTGTGTCTACAATCTGAACTCTGTGGCTTCTGACTTTGAGGTGGCCAATTATTACGTTCTTCGTCGTAAAGGGATAATATGCAATCTCTGGTTCTGCAGTAGAAACTTCACGGACCAGCGTGGATTTCCCAACATTCGGAAATCCTGCACATACAATCGTTGGAGAATCAGGCATGATTCCGGGTAGAAGAGCGAGCTTCTTCTTTGCCTCGATTATGAAATCGAGGTTCTTTGAAGTGGCTCGTACCACGGATGCAATGCGGCCCTTAGCAGCACTTCGAGACCTTTTCAATTGATTATGGTCATTGGCAAGTTTCATAGCCTCAAGATGATCGTCCAGAATCTTGTCTATAGCCGGAATGGAATTATAAATGGCTCCCAGAGATTGTTTCAGTCTGTCTGTGCCTACTAGTATCTCTGTAAGTTCAAGGTAGAAAGGATGCAGCCTATCCAATGTTGGGAAGTTCTCGACAAATTCTGTGAGTTTATTCTTCACCAGTTTTGCGAATTCCTGGAGGCGGGCAATCTCTCTTATTCGTACACGTCCCATTTTATCAATACGTTTTGAGCTTTTCATGCTTAGTTTCTTGGATTTGGCGTGCGCAAACTCGATGATCTCCTCTGCGGTCATTATTGTTGGAATCCGCGTGAAGGGATTAAGAGCTCTTGATATTGACACCTCACATACCTCAGGTAATGCCAGTCCATAGAACATCTTTTAAAAGGATTGAAAGGTCAAACTAGCAACAGGTCCACAGGAGGCTATGCCATAAATGAGTCTACCAACAGGAGCAACAGTAGTAGGAATAAAATGCACGGATGGAACAGTAGTGGCTACTGATTCTCTGATTAGCTGGGGAACCATGGTCCTTACTGAGAAAGGTGTCAAGGCATTCAAGCTAACAGACACCATAGTGCTTGCTTCTGCAGGATTGACTTCTGATTATCAGATGCTTGTGAATAGACTGCAGGCTCAAATAAAGCTCTATGAGCTTGACCATAAAAAGCCCATTTCTGTTAGGGCGTTGTCTAAGATGGTCGCTAATACTCTATACTCACGAAGATTCAACCCGCTTTATGTGCAGACTATTATAATTGGTATGGATAAGGATGGACCAGCCTTGTTCACTCTGGATATGGGTGGTTCATTAATTTCTGATGAGTATACGGCAACCGGAACAGGGGTAAGAACAGCATATGGAGTACTTGAAAAGGACTTTCGGCCAAATCTGACTGTGAAGGAAGCAGAGGAAATTGCAATTCAAGCAGTTCGTGCAGGAATTGCCAGAGATGTCCAATCAGGCGGGGCTATTCACGTGATGAGTGTCACGAAGGCCGGTGTATCCGAGCGTACCATTGATAATTAGCGCGCGTGTCTTCATTGGAATTGAGTTCACTCATTTTTCGAGCCCATACATCCTCGAGATATAGCATTGCAGCTCTCTTAGGAGCAATTGAGATTGACCCAAGATTACGGAGCCTGAGTATTCATGCGCCTATTGATTCTCCTGAAAGAGTAATAGAACAAAAACTTCAGAATGGAACTGTGGTGCTTGCGCATTCTGTAATGAGCTCACAGGTAGATCGTGTTCGCAAGGAGATTACCCAGATTAGAAGCAGATTCGGCGACCAGGTGATATTGGTTGCAGGCGGTGCCCACGCCAGTGCTCGGCCTACTGATCTGCTCGCCATCGGTTTTGACTATGTTGTAATTGGCGAAGGGGAAAAGGCCTTTGGAGATCTTCTTTGGTCACTTATGAATGATAAAGACCCCTCAACAGTCCCCGGAGTGGTTACAGGCTCGACTGAGATATTCCCGCACCCAAAGACTCTTCCAAGGGTCTCACTCGATGAGTATCCGCCTTTTGCTCTTGGAATGAATATCGTCGGACCTGTGGAGGTCACACGAGGCTGTCCTTATAGATGCAAATATTGTTCCACTCCATTCTTATCGGGAGGGACTGTTCGGCACCGTGCAGTCGATTCCGTGACTTATTGGCTAGAGCGTGCAGTAAGAGAACGTGGGTTTGAACGCACATGGTTTCTCTCTCCTAATGCCTTATGCTATGGAGGGAAGGGGAGATCTGTTGCTCGTGAGAAACTTGAGAGATTGCTTAGAGAAACCAAATCAATCTCAGGACTAGATCTCTTCTTTGGCTCATTTCCATCAGAGGTAAGACCTGAGTTTGTTACACGGGATGTTCTCGGGATGTTCAGGGAGTATGTATCAAACAGGACCCTCCAGATAGGACTGCAATCAGGTAGCGATAGAATGTTGCAAATTTCCAATCGACATCATAGTGTAAAACAGGGACTTGATGCTATTGGGATTGCATTTGATACTGGATTCATTCCCCATGTAGACATGATTTTTGGGCTGCCAGGAGAAAAGGAGGAAGATGTGGAAGCTAGTCTTGGGGTATGTGAAGACCTAGCGAATATGAGTGCCAAAATTCATGCTCACGTCTTTATGCCACTACCAGGGAGTGAATGGGAGAATATGCCTGCGGGACAATTGAGTACAAAAACCAGACAGATTCTTGGAGAGTATGCAAGAAAGAAGATAGTCACTGGATCATGGGGACATCAAGAAAACTTGGGAAAAATGATGGAGCTAGATAACTGAAATTGGTGTATTGCCAAATCCTGATAAGAGGCAGGTCTTTTTCACTAGATGATTAGTGAATTGACTCCGGACCTTTCGCCCGAACTCAAAGATCGACTGGAAAAACAGGGATACCATCTACTCGGCATGAGAGGGGGATATAAGGCGTGTCAATGGCAAAAAAAGAGTCTCTTGCATGGAGATGTCTGCTACAAACAGAAATTCTATGGCATTGAATCGCATAGATGTCTGCAGATGACTCCGGTCGTGGATAAATGCACTCAGAATTGCGAGTTCTGTTGGCGAGTTACTCCTGCTGATGTTGGAAAATCATGGGATCAGATTAGAGTGACCGATGATGAGGTCCTCCCTCCAAGTGTTTTGCTTGACCAATCATTAATGGCCAATTTGCGTTCACTGGGGGGGTATAATCCAGAAGCTGGTGCAAAGGTTCCGAGAGAGAAGTACCAGGAAGCAAGAGAGCCCAAGCATGTTGCAATATCTTTGGCCGGAGAACCAACACTCTATCCGTTTCTTGGCGATTTTATTGATGAGATACACAGTCGTGGCATGACCTCATTTCTTGTTACAAATGGGACGTCACCAGAAGTGCTTCAGAATATATCACTGCCAACACAGCTCTATATCACAATCGCAGCACCAGATAGAGAAACGCACTCCCTTCTACTAAGACCGGGGATTAAGAATGCATGGAATAATCTATTGATTTCTCAGGAGCTGCTAAATTCGCTTGATTGCCGCACGGTAAATAGACTGACCATGGTTGCTGGTCGAAATATGCATAATGTTAGAGCGTATGCAAGTATCATCCTTCGTGGTGAGCCCGACTTCATTGAGGTCAAGGGGTATATGCATCTGGGGTCGTCAAGAGAACGTCTTAGAAGAGAGAATGCGCCTTCGCACATGGAGATAGAAGCCTTTTCCGCAAAACTGGCAGCATTGACAGGATATTATATAGCAGATGAACAAGCGGAGAGTCGGGTCGTTTTGCTTTCTCGTAGAAAACACATAAAGAGGCTGACATGAATTGCATAGGGGAGATAAAATGGGTTCAGAAGGTATCTTTGACTTAGCTAGAAAAGAAATAGAGGCTGATGATAAAATCCGGGAGAAGGTACTTCCTCTTGTTAGATTAGCTGTCAGAAAATGCTCGGAATCGATCAAGCACTCTCACAGAAAGCAGTATGACATAGCAAGAGCAGCAGTTAAAGAAAGTCAAAATCTGATAGAAGAAGCTAGGAAAGAGATGGAGCCAAGCGAGTATCTTGGCAAGTCACGGATTTTAGACACAGCATACCAAGAGCTCGCAGAAGCGACTAATTTGCTCTCAATTCTTGAACAGGGATCCCTTACTCCTCTGGATGCCTTTAACATTCCCTCAAGACCGTTCCTCACTGGACTTGCAGACACAATCGGGGAACTAAGACGAGCAACTCTGGAACGGCTTAGAGAGGGACTCACAGATGATGCTAGGGGGCTTCTTAAACTGATGGAAGAGATATTCGAGGAACTGAATAGCTTCGACTTTCCGAATTCGCTAGTTCCGGACCTACGAAGAAAATGTGATGTTGCACGAGGCATAATTGAAAGAACCCGAGGAGATGTCACTGCCGCGGTACGACAAGACAGGTTGATTAATGAAATTGGACGATTCGAAGAACGCCTAAAGAGAGAGTGACAAGATGATACAACCCGAAGTATGGTTCACTTTGTATACGTTGGCCAAGCGTGGAGGATTGCACGATGCAGTACTTGTAAAGACAAGCGAGCTTGGAAAGGACCTTGGAGTGAGCCAGCAGACTGCATCCAGAAGGATTTCTGAATGTGTGGATTTGGGTTTCCTAATTAGACTTCATACAGTGAGCGGCATGCAGATCAGGATTTCATCAAAGGGTCGAGAGCAACTCATGAGAGTATTTAGTAGTCTTGAGATTGCGTTCGCTCCTCCTAAGGATGAGATTAGTATCCAAGGAATTATTGTCGGGGGTATTGGTGAAGGGGCATACTATGTAGATGTATACTCATCACGCTTCCAGAAAGCGCTTGGATTCGAACCATTCTTAGGAACGTTGAACGTACGCATTACTGAAGAAGAGTCTCGGAAAGCAGTAAACAGAATGAAGCACACTCCGCCCCTAATGGTATCAGGTTTTACACATGAAGGGCGTACCTTTGGAGATGTGATATGTTATAGAGCAAAGGTGAATGGAAAAATAGAAGCAGCCATTGTAATCGCTCAAAGAACTCATCACAGTGAGGATGTCTTAGAGGTGATTTCCCCTGTCAACATTCGTAACGTGTTGAAACTGAAGGATAATGACAAGGTTACTCTAACGGTGATCCCTCTTCACTTGGCGGTCTAACTAATAGCCATAGTCGCCAGTCAGTGGAACAAAAGCGACTCCACCCCATCGTTTCTGTAAGACCTTCCCGTCTTTTGACTTTTCGACTAACATTAATTCCTGATAAAATCCAGGAGATCCAATTGGTATCAGCATAATGCCCTCAGGTGCAAGTTGTTCAAGTAATGGGATAGGAATCGATGGGGCTGCGGCAGCCACCAATATTCTGTCAAAAGGAGCACATTCTGGAAGACCTCTTCCGCCATCGCCATGAATGAGTGTTACTCTGTCAGAATATCCTGTACGATCGAGGTTGCCCTGAGCAAAGGCAATCAGCTCTTTAACAATTTCAACAGTGTAGACATGACCCGGAGATTCTGAACCAGCTTTTGCGACGATTTCGGCACAAAGAGCTGCATGATATCCGGATCCGGCACCGACCTCTAGGACTTTCATTCCTTCGCGAAGTTTCAGGCCTTCGCACATTATCACACACATATGCGGAGCTGAAATTGTCTGACCACGAGAGATTGACAAAGGATGGTCACGATAGGCCAGCTTTCGGTTCTCAGGGAGTACGAATTCCTCTCTCGGTACAGCTCGAAACGCTTGCTCCATCTGGGAAGTGACCAAGTATCCGTGGTCCCTCAACCGATGAATTAGTGTTTCCCTATCGCGCATGAGACTTCCGTCAGACATCTGAACCAACTGATGTTATACATGCAATGATAAAAGCCTTGAGAGATTCATTTCAAACATGCAACGAGTGGTCTTTCTTGCATACGGTCATGAGAATGTAATTGGAAGCCATAGAACCACCACAGAACTTACCAGTGAAGACTTTCTGACTACTCAAGGAACCTGCATAGTAGGCATAGGAGCCAATCTGACCCTGAATCGCCTGGACCAGACCATAAAGAACCTCGCAAAATCAGGACAGACCAAAATTATTCTTCGGCTTAGTGCAGGAAACCATAGCGACGAGATTATCGGAAGGGGGAGTAAGGGATTGACCTACAGTAGTGATTTGAGTATGGTAGCAAGAACGAGCAGCTATGAGTGTGATAGAACTCTCATGGTTCTGGCTGACAAGGCTGCTGCAAACTTGGATAGAAAGCTTGTTTCCCAGATGCAAATCTCTGGCAATCCAATCGAATGTGAAATTGAGTTTGTCAGTGAATGATAGCATCAATGACCATGTGATACTCATACGGTGCACTATCACGAACCCGCCTGATTAGTAATATCTCTGAGACCGTGCGTCCCGCTTCCTTCACCAATAGCGACAATTTGCCTGAAAGGCTCTGTTCTGGATCTTCGCCGCCCATGAAGTCATAGTAATGCATAGTTCCATCTTTTCTGAGAAGGTGACACGCCGTATGAATGAAATCACAGGCGCCAGACGGGTGATTCATTATCACACGATCAATGGACCCTGCAGGCGCAGTCGATGCATATTCTTGAATATGGGAAACAATAGGAGTAATTGAGCCTTGGAGTTTGTTCATTTTGATGCTCTGTTTCAGTAGGTCTATAGCTGTGGGATTGATATCTACAGCAATGACCTTGGCATTAATGCGACGAGCTATATGAAGTGCAAATGGGCCCACTCCAGTAAACATATCGACCACTGTTTCACCCTCCACAACTTGCTTCGCAACTCGATTGTGTTCCTCAAGCAATCGAGGACTGAAGTATGCCTTAGAAATATCCACAGAGATTCGACACCCATATTCGGTGTGGATTGTAGCAGTTTTGTCAACTCCTGCAAGCAGTTCATATTCACGCGTCCGTAGTGTTCCAGATATGGCACCCATCTTGCCTAAGACCGTTGTGAAATTGGGATGGATTTCAAGGAAGGCATCCGCAATCTTTGTACGATACTCTGAGATCTCATCAGGAATCTCAAGTACAGCGATGTCCCCAATGAGATCATAGGCACGGGGGAGGAGCTCCAGCTGCTCTTCATTCAAATTGCTCTCAAGTGCCTCTCTAAGCGATTTTGGTCCAATGTGACTTTGAGGAAATTCCCTTACGCCCGTTGAGAAATCAATGGTATCGAGTTCGGGCATTAGTTTGACTACTTCAATATCACCTTTCAGAGGGAAGAATAATTGATTGTCTTCCGAAAGTATCCTGTAATCGGGATTCAAGAGACCTAGATCCATAAGACGCTGTCTTGTGGACTCACCATCCTTCGTTGACACACAGATATAGGGAATATCACTAGTCATTATATCTCCCTCAGCCGGTTTCCCCTAAGACAATTCCGATTTTGGAGAGAAATCACTCTATCAATCGAACGTATTCAAGTCCGGCTCCATTCTTTGTGCCTACCATCAGTTGATAGAACTCATGTTCATCATCTGCTGTGAGTTTTACCTTCTGGAGGGTCCCACACACCTCCACCTTATCTCCTGCGGAAAAGAGACCTGTGAATGCACCATCGTAAACCATGATTCTCTCCACGGGTCTATCATCACACTCTTTGATGGAATCTGACATTCCAACCAGCAGAGACGGATGAAATATGCCAAAATCAGCATTTTTTACATGAAAGACTGCTTTGATAGGTTTTGACAACAGCTGCGTGTATGTTTCACTGCTATATCTAATCGGGGCTTCTTCGGGCCTGAGCACAGGAGTAATACCAATGCATTGATTGTTGTAGTAGAATGCATACCTTCTCGCAAAGAGTCTTCTTAGATCGTTCTTTGTGAGAGCTGGAATTCTTCTGAGAACTCGAGAGATACCCGTATCCCATTCACTCAACAATCGCAGCCGCACAGACTCATCCTCGCATACTCTTTCAAAGCTTCTCTGAAGATGCCACGAGCTTGTGTAGCCATAGACATTCATGTTGACATCTGAAAACTCAGGACTGTGTCCACGCCAAGCTATGCTTCCTGCGACTCCCAGATTGTCAGTTGGTATGTCCAGGATATCGTGAATTGCAAGAGCCATACCCCTTGCTGCCTCCTCCAACCTATCTGAAGGGCCGGTTTCTATGATCTCGTTCAGTCTTTCATCAGGTCTGTAATGTTGTATTATTCGTGTGTACGGAACCTCGAGTAGAGTTGTTCCAAAGTGAGTGTCTTCAATAAGATATTCATCCGGCACTAGTTCAAGTCCATCAACAACTGCCTTGACATTTCCATAGAAGATTCGTTTGTATTTTTGACCACTGCGTACCCATCTTCCCTCAGATGATGGAACATATTTCAGAAAAGAGAGGACTCTTGATGCTGGTTGAATGTACCCCAATACAACAAAGAGACGACCATCGGCATCTTGGATAATATCACGGTCTCGAACTCTATACATGAGGGATGCACCAGACACGAGTAATCCACCATATTCAATAAGTTCCACAAGGTACAAGACCAGCAAGGTGAAACAGTACTTATGCGCATTCTGCATCTCTGCGACAGCCTTAATCCTGCCGGTCTTGGGGGCTATGAGTCCTATCTTCACTATGTATCGCACGCTTTTGCTAGCGAAGGCCACAAATCAGTCATAGTCAGTCAATCTCCCAGCAGAGATGCGCCCAAGTTGGTTCATACAGACCATTATGATATCGTGTATTTGAAAGGCAACTTGCTAGAAGCTCGAAAGTGGGAGTTCTTATCGCTACCAGAGGATCAGAGGGAATCAATGGTTGGTAGCTATTTCAAGACCAATGATCTTGAGGATAATATTAAGGAATTGAGCAGAGAACTCATTACTCTGGTAGATGAGATTCGGCCAGATGTGATTCATGCACATAGTATCTATGTTGTTTTCAATAGGGTTCTAATGGCAATTAAAGATGAACATCTAGACGGTATCCCAATTGTTGTTTCCATTCATGGGCTCCCGAAGCCTCTGATACTGCCTGATGGTACAAGGACGACTGATTATGAACAGCTTGTTTCGTATTGTCCTTTTGATGTGATTTTGGGTGTAAGCGAAACTGTTGTGGATTCTCTCAGAGAGTGTCTATCCACAATTGGCAAAGAAGCAATTGTAAGGCGACTATACAATGGTGTAGATACAGGTGTCTTCACGCCTCGGCCGGAAGTCGAAAAGAAATGGGATATCGGGTTTCTGGGGAGATTAGAACCCATGAAGGCAGTAGACCTCTTTCCCGAGATGCTCGCTGTCCTTAAGAAACGACATCCAAAGCTGAAGATGGTGATTACCGGGGAAGGTTCCCTAAAAACCAGAATCCTTCGGGAATTTGAAGAGAATGACGTGAGGGACTTGGTCGACTATTTAGGAGTGGTCGATCAAACCCGGGTTCCAGAGATACTAAACTCCATACGCGTTTTTCTCTATCCATCGAGAAGAGAGCCATTTGGCCTCTCAGTAATAGAGGCAATGGCATGTGCGGTGCCAGTAATTACAGCTAATGTGTATGGTCCAAGTGAAATTGTGACAAATGGTCATGATGGGCTTACTGTAACACCTGGAAGTGTGGATGAGCTAGTTGATGCAATTGAAAGACTTCTATTGAATCCTGATCTGCTCTCTGAGATTGGGAGAAATGCCCGAAGAACTGTTGAATCCAATTTCAGTCT
>JBHLQM010000038.1:21036-33170 GCA_048884785.1 Candidatus Thorarchaeota archaeon
AGACTTCTATTGAATCCTGATCTGCTCTCTGAGATTGGGAGAAATGCCCGAAGAACTGTTGAATCCAATTTCAGTCTACAGAAACACAACCAAAGGCTCATGGCACTCTACACAGAGCTGATTCGCTCTAAGTCATCAAAAGAAATAGTGTAGGGGTAGAACCCCCTACCACTGAATTAGTCAGTTTTCGCAGGTGCCATATATCGCATCTTGAGGACATGATACAATTTGGCAAAGATTGGTGTCAGGAAGAGGATGGTAGGGATTCCTGTAGTTAGCAATGGTAGTATAGCAAATCCAATCCCAGCCAGCATCGAATAGCCTTCAACAGTAATTCCGATTACAAAGAGAAGCAGACCTGTGATGAGAAAGCCAATTACTGAGAGGGAAGAGAGCTTGGCTAAAGATCTGCCGCTCTCGAAATCGTATCTCTTCAACCCTGCAATGAGTCCTAGTACTCCATACGCAACTGCGGGTAATGTCATTGTTACTAGAACATTGTAGGCAACTAGTCCGTACAGGACTACTCCAAAGTATCCAGCAATGAAACCTGCAAATGATCCTCGAATTCCACCTGTGGCCGCAATAATCGCGACTCCAGGTAGAAGTCCGAATTTCAGTATGCCCACCATAGTGAAGGGCATTGGAATAAGCGAAATACCAACGTAAAGAACCGCACCAATAGCTCCAAAGAGTATGGTCCTGAGAATCATATTCCTATTTTGAAGGCTGAATCTCCGCACTTGAGAGGAGGGAGTGTCTGTTTGGGCTGTTTCCATTGTAACTTCGTTCATACTTCTTCCACCTCACATAATTACGAGTTGGTATGTACCGGGATTAAGAGTGAGTATGTAGTTGCTTCCTACAGCAACAAGATCACCCAGACTTATACCGGCGGCATAGGCTGTGGGAGTTTCATCAAAATTGCTGAATGTGAGAGTGGCATGTTCATCAACCTGTATATTCAGGATGAAGGCATCTTTCTCGGCATCCCACTCTGCCTGATAGACCCAGATTTTTTCGTCATCCGCTGCACTAATGTACGGATAATCCCAAAACTCAGATGGACGGGCACTGGCCATTTCTTTCACGGTGACAGGAAGTGTGCTCCATACCGAAAATCCGCCAACAACTGGGGCTAAGAAGGGCTCCAATGATGATGTGTCGTAATGCATCATTCGGCCATCTTGAGACCAGACCTTATTGTAAAGGTCCTGTAGAAAATTCAATACACGATCCCGGGTAGCATAATCGCCCCTCTGATTTGCCAAGACTGTCGTGAATACATTTGCAAGCATCCCGTTGACATCCCCAAATACTGATGGATTCCGGTACGAGCCCATCATGTACATCACGTCGTTGGAGAGGTCCTTGCCATAGATGTCGATGAAATCTGAGTATCTGGGTATGATTTTGTCAGGGATTGTATATTCAAGAAAGGTTAACGCCCATGCTAGTCCATACCCATTCACCCTTGGGAGACCTAGCTGCCGATTGAGAGCGGGTCCAGGGTATTGTTGTGGTTGTGTTTCGGGGAAGGGGGTGAGTCCCATGGGCTCTTGGACAAAGTAGCCATCAATGAATAGTCCATGCTCATCTGTCATTTCAGATTCAATAAAATCTAGACCAAAATCCCAAAGACCTGTTTCCATCCAACTTTCGTTGTACAAATTATCATACAGCTCAGTTGTAAAGATAGGGATGCTATTACACTGAGCGAATACAATATACGGCTCACAGGGAATGAGTCCTGCACCCCATATTCCACCCTCTTTTGGATTTGAAAATCCATCTGTCGTCAGTGAGTTGTTCCAGTCTTCAATGAACCAAGTGACCTCATCGGTCATTTCGCTGGTGTGGAAGTTTCTCTCATAGAGAAGCATCATCAATGCATAATGGCCTGTCCACATGATATTGGCTGGCCCACGAAAGCCACCAGTATAGAGATCGTCTTCGTTTGGATGGGTTGCGTTTGGATAGTAGTAGTCACGAAACTGGTAGTTATCCCACTCAATGTGCTCAATGGAATCATTACCATATTCAGCATTAGTTGTATTCATGCTCTTGATAAGAGAGTAGACAAAATTCCGGTACTGTTCAGTACGATAGCCTGATGTTACTTCAAACATCGATTCAAACACATAACTCGTGAATGCTAACATGTAATGTAGAGTCCCTCGGTACCTATTGGCGTTCCACCCTTCAAAATCATTGTAGGAACTTCCTACAACGAAGTCATTGAAATAGTTGAAAATGGCTAGTTGTTCCTTCGTCAAAGACTTGTAGTCAGAGAAATCATAGATGACTCCGTTGATTACTTGCCTGCCAGAAGGTGCAGTGGCTCCAGGCAAATTACTGAATGTCATACCACCAAGGATGATGGCAAATGTCAGCGATACTAGAATGAATTTGTTGGCTTTTGCGGAAATTCCCATGCTGAAAGACTCAACTCCGAGGAATTGACTCCGACATGACTTGCGTACCTAGTTATATAGCTTCCATTAGGATTACCTGCAATGCAAACGAGACCATGGTCTGTGGTTAGACAGGTTCCGAATTCGGAAATAAAAAGAATAAGAAGAGGGGCAAGTTCGTTACAACAATACAATCGCTGCAACGAAGCTCACAGCATAAACAAGATGAATCAGTATGAGGGTCATTCTTGTAAGCTGGATACCTCTTCTTCGGACTAATTCGCCGCCAAGCCAGCACGTAATAATCGATGCAAGAAATAGGGCTCCAATCATTGAAATATCCATAGATTAGCCCTCCCATGCTTCGATTGCCTTAATGCGACGGGCCGAGCGGTAGTATACTACAAATAGTATCCCTAGGTATGAAACGTGAAATACCGCCCATACATAGTCAGACACCGATTGCACAAAATCCGGCAATGCCGCTGGAACCAGCCAACAGAGAAACAGCGAGAAAAGCAGCACAAGGACTAGCTTTTTCCTAATGCTTCGTCCATTGTAATGGTCCGGAACGACCGGAATTGATTTAGAAAGACTTTGATTTTCCATCATTGTTGTTCAATATATTGTCATGAAGCAAACTACTAGAAACCTAGGCAAGCAAAGGCTTCAGAAATCGAGCATATTTTCAAGTAAAAGGTACCATTTTTGAGGAGGAAAACTCAAAGTTGATAGCTAATAGGTGAAAACATATGGACTCCTTCGATCGGATTCTCTTGGCTGAATTGGCTGCTAACTGCCGTGTGTCCTTCACTGACTTGGCAGAGAAATACAGTTTTTCTGTTAATACAATCAAGAAGAAGGTAGAAGACCTGGTTCAAGAAGGTGTGATTCATGCCTTTGATGTTCAAATTTCGCTTCGGTCAGTCGGAGCCAGTTTCGCGGTGACCATGATAGAATTAAATTCCGATTGGTCTGGAGACCGTCTGAAAGAACTCGGAAAACATCCGAATATCTACAGTATTGCGTCAGGAATACGGTCAGAAGCATTGGTCCTAGTAATCTATCGAAGCAATCAGGAGCTCACTGAAGTTGTTGACTTCCTCCAGTCTACTCCAGGAGTCTCGAAGACCGAAACAGTCCCTTTGCTGTATCCCCTTTCAGCAGGTGAAATGCCTCCATCGAAGGGTCTTGAGGATCTAAAGAGAATTGACTGGATGATCTTGCAGAAATTGAAATGGAATGGACGAATGCAACTTGGAGAATTGGCCAACGTTGTTGGAGCCTCACCTGCCAGCGTACGAAAACGCCTTCAGTTTATGCTGAAAAATGGTCTAATCAATCAGACTATTCTTGTCAATCCGAGCTTGACCAAAGGATTGGTAGTAATGTATGCTCTCAGTATAGAAGAGTTATCTTCCGAGATTCAGCATCGTCTAGATTTGCTACTTGCAGAAACGTTTCCAGACAATTATTGGTTGAGTTGGAGAGTTGCAGACCGATCGCTTTTACTCTTGACATTTCAGGTTCAGAGCACAAAGGATGCTCTTGAAATCAGAGATAGATTATTGGAACTTATACCAGATTCATCCATAGCAAAACAGCTCCTGGTTGGTGTGTGGGAGTATTTTCCGGACTTCCGAGATGATTTGATTGCTTCCCGTTTAGAATCATACAAGAAATGAACATCGCCTTAGATTCGATCGGGGCTGAGTTCAGTTCATGCGGAATTCTCAATCAACACTAAAATACTCTCGAATTGCTATTGCATGCCCACCCTCATGTCCTTCGCCACGGTAACGATAACCAAAGATAGAGGAAACGGATACTTTGCCGCCTTCGGGCCACATTTCGTCAAGTTCAAAATTCCATTCATTCTCGGATAAGCTCCTTATCCTATCCACTAGAGCATTATAGGACTCTTGCCATTCAGTGATGACCTTCTCCAAGGACCAAGATGCACGAGTTTCGACTGCAATCCGATTGAACTCAGCTTCAGTAATGTATGTGTGCCAAGGAGGCTTTCCGGAAAGAACAAGATTCGCTTGAGTGATGATTTCCCAGTTCCAAGCAGATATGTGTGCAATGATTTCCTTTGCTGTCCAGGTGCCTTGGACTTGCTCAAATATCATCTGCTGCTCGGTGAGCTTGGAAATGGCTGTTTCTAGTTTATGATGATCGTTTTCGAAGAATAGGATTGCCTCCTCTCGATTCACTTATCCCTACCTCGACAAACTAATGCCTATTTACTAGCAACTCTGGATTCTACCAAAGCCTTCGGGCTTCTATGTTTTTGAGGTGGCATATCTCTAAATATGCATTTGGCAACTACGAGTTTTGACTAGACAGGTGTGAAACAATGGACTCCAGAGTAATCAAACATGCTGAAACTCTTGTGAATTGGAGCACCTCTGTGTCGGAGGGAGATATGGTTCTAATTCGTGCCTATCCAGAAGCACATGATTTGGTTGTGGCAATTACTGGAGAAATCGCGAAGAGAAGGGCTGGCTATATGATATTGATGGAAAATGATGAGGCTCTTCGCACATATCTTGAATATGCGGACGATACAACTCTGTCGCTCTTTCCTAGACAGTACAAGTCAGCACTTGAAGAGAGTGATGTAGTGATTCTGATTACCGCGCCCAATAGGATTGATGTTCTAGCTGAATCGGACTCAGAGAAGCTTGCATTACGGTCTAAGACAAGAAAACCACTCTTTGATTTGATGATGAGCAAGAGATGGTGTGATACTCTACATCCTTGCTATGCTTTGGCCAAACAGGCAGGAATGAGCCTCGAAGAATACAGAGATTTTGTATACAATGCGATTCTCATAGACTGGAATGAAATTTCAAAGGAAATGTCGATTTTGAGAGATAATCTGAACCGGTTCAAGGATATTCACATTATTGGACCTGAAACTGATCTCTATGCAGAAACTGCAGGAAGATCATGGATGATGGAAGATGGAAAACACAACATGCCTAGTGGTGAAGTCTATACTTCGCCTCTCGAGGATTCTGTTGAGGGGAGAGTATACTTTGATATCCCCTTCTTGTATCAGGGCAATATCATCGAGGGAGTTAGATTGAGGTTTGAAAAGGGATCTGTTGTAGAATATTCAGCAGAACGAGGAGAACAGACCCTCAAGTCAATTCTTAATGTTGATCCTGGTTCGAGCCGGCTTGGAGAGATAGCAATTGGCATGAATAGAGGAATCAAGAAGCACAGTATGACAATGCTCTTCGATGAGAAGATGGGAGATACAATTCACTGTGCTTTAGGAAAGGCACTTGGAGAGTGCAATGGTACAAACGATAGTGCTATTCATGTCGATATGATCAAGAGTATGCACAAGGGCAAGATACTCGCAGGTAGTGAAACCATCTACAACCAAGGAGAGTTTGCCTACTAACTAAGACTTGTCCGGGCAATTAGAGACTACTATTTTTGGCGCACGTCGCAATATATTAAGGAAAACTCCAGTTGCGTGTTTTGCATTCTAGGCGAGATGGTCCCAAGTGAAATCAGATACACATGAAAATCGGTTCACCATTATCACAGATCCAACTGATGATGAAGTGCAGAAGTTCCAGAGTGGCTTCGAAGAGGACAATATGCGCAGGACAAATCGTGAATACAATTGTCCTGAAGAATGGCTTAGTCTTATTCTTAGAGATCATGATGGAAATATTGTTGGAGGCATAATGACCAGCACTCTGTTTTGGGTTCAGTACCTTGAGGTGCTGTGGGTGGACGAAAGGTATCGAGGGCTTGGCTATGGAAAGGATCTCATCCTAGAGGCAGAACGGATGGCGAAGGAGAACGGATGCCGAGCATCCCACACCTACACCTTCTCATGGCAAGGAGGTGATTTCTACCAGGCAGTGGGATATGACCTCATAGCAACTTATGATGGATTTGTAGATGGAGTTAAAGAATACATTCTGATGAAGTCCTTAGACTCCATTAAAGAGGTTCCATCTCAAGATACAGACCCCACTCGATTCACAATCTCTAAGGACTCAAGTGAGGAATCACAGCTCGTTGTACGTAGAGGGCTCGGGAGAGATTTCGAGGATAATGTCAGCGAGCTGCTAAAGAGATATCCGCATATCAAAATCCAGTTGATTATCAAGAATGAAAAAGAACAAGTGATTGGAGGACTGTGCGGTTATTCACTGCTTAGGACTGTGAATATCGGAGAATACTGGGTTGATGAGAGGTATCGTGGACAAGGCTATGGGAAAGATCTCTTGATGCTTGCTGAGAAAATTGCCAAAGAGAATGATTGTATTGCTTTTCAGACGCACTGTTTTTCGTTTCAGGAGATTAACTTCATGAAAAATCAAGGCTTCGCGGTATATGGGCTGTCGGATGCATATCCCAGAGATGTGAAGGAGTATTATCTTATCAAGAGATTATAGGATTTGGGAAGCAAAAATCACGATTATGCAAGAAGATTCCGCATAATCCATTCTTCAAATGAATTCGATATTCTTTGTAGCGTTCTCAACATATCTCCTCTTTTCGCCATACTGTCTTGATGACTTTATCAGAAATAATCCCACAATGAAGAGCAATGGAAACGGAAGAAACATCATGAAGAAGAGAAAAAGAAACATTGAAAACGCTAATCCTGACACAAGACTAACTATCCCTATTAGAATGGTTGTGGTTTCTTTTGCCAAGCCCCTTGTGTACATCCAGACTTTATAGGCAAAAACAAAACCCGGGATATAGATAATTGAAAAAAATATTAGAAACCCTACGGGATATATTAGAAACCAGAACTCGAAGTCTAAGCCATAAGACAAATAGAACATCCAAGTTGGTGCGTGTAAGGAAAAGGTTGACCAAGAAAATGCGATGTTTTGAGGAGAAAACAGAGCTAGATAGAGCATAATCAGTCCTGTTCGACTTGATTCGTTGCTAGTGCGTACTTGAGATTTCGATTCTTGGTACCAAATATCAGCTCTTTCATACTCTTTACGCTCAAGTTCCCATCTAACATAAGGAATCAAAACAAAGGCCATGAAAACTGGATAAGTCACTGAAATGCCAGTATAAACGGCCATAGTGAGTATTCCAAAAGCTGGAAAAAACACTATTGCAGCAATGTGGAGAAAGAATATCAACAAGGATGCTACGATTGCCTTATCAGATAGTGGAGTATAATGTGGTGTCTGATCCTTGAAATACAGGAATACAAAGCAAGGAAGACTTGTCAAAACAAAAAGAATGACTAGGGGAAGGGATGGCACCACAATTAAACCGGAATGTGGTTCGTAGTTAGAGAACGACCAGAGAATTGATTCTAACCCCCTGACCCCTGATTCAGGAGAAATGTCAAGGAAGAAGCTGTATGGAATTATCATCAGTGCGATATACAGAAGTATTCTCTTAATCCACCGCCTTATTACTCCATCCTCCACAGGTTTTCCCTCTTTCTCGAATAGTCATCATTCTGATTCTCCTTTTGAGCAGGATAGAGATTGTTATGACTGATACTCCCACTAGAGCACAGATAATGACTATATGTATTTGAAAAGGCGTGACACTACCGTTTGGGAGAATACTTGGATAGTGGTCTATGCTAGTCCATTCAATCTCATATACTCCTATTCCATAGTAATCGCTCCAACTGTTCCCAACGCTTGAACCGTCATCCCAAGAGTTAAAGCGGCCATAATCAATGGCGTTTGAATACCCATTCCAACCTATGCTATTGTTGTAGATTCGATTGTATGCAGCAAACCCTTCGTAATATCCATACCATGGATATTCAATAAGAACACCTGTGGAATTGTTATACGTGATCGTGTTATTGTATACGAAGCAGTGTGACCCAAAGATATTGATCCCAACATAGTTTCGTGTTATAGTGTTACCAATTGAAGTCGAATTATCAGAAAGGTAGAGCCCTGTCCAAAGGTTCCCTCTGATAATAGAACGAATTACAGTTTCGCTGCTGGAATTATAAGTGGGATTTATGCCATTGTGCAGATTATCTTCAATGACACAATCCACAGCTGTGAAGAATGGAGAGAATGCTAGAGATACTCCGTTGCCCGAGCAACTAACGACATGGCACGCTCGAAGAGTAATACCGGTGGAGTCCTCAGCATAGACTCCGTTGTAATGACAATGGGTTATGAAGCAATTTTCAAGGGTGATATTAGTTGAGTCCTGAATATGTACTCCGCCCCAATAGCACTCAGAAACATTGGAGCTTTCAACTGTACAATTGTTACTATGTATAATTTGAATGCCTGTGGAGCAGTTCTGAAAATCCCCACCACTGATGAGTGTGTCATTGCAGCTCAGAAGGATAGCCTGACCGTACTGAGCAAGGTTCACTTCCGCACTTGATAGGCTTTGAAAGAAACCAATATCCTTTCCATTTACGAGGTTATTTGTGATATTGTATGGCAGCCTCACAAGCTCTTGGTATGAATAGAAGAGGCTTTGCGGGTAATTCCAGAACTGCATCTCTAGTCCGCAGTCCGTGAATTCGTTCCCGATAACTGTGACATAAGCTGAAGAATCCAAAATAAGGCCAAGATTATCATTGATGAAGTGATTATCCGAAATGATTGTGTTGTTGCATATCTCTAGAGTCAGACCAGTATCACTAGATAGGAATTCGTTCTCACTAACTATGGAATCCCTACAATCACCCATCCACAGGGCTTCGGGGAGCTCGGAGCTACTGAACACGTTTTCATTAACAATTACGTTCTCTGAGCTAAGAATATATAACGCAGCAGTTGATGCAAAGCTACATTCTTCTATAACCCCATTTGATATCCACTCACAAGCGAGATTTTCAAACGATATGTTGCAGTATCTGATGACGAAGTACGCTGAAGTATTGTGAATGTATAGACCAAGGTCGATATCCTGATTCTCCAATAGATATGGACTAAATATTGAGCCATTTCCTGAGAAGCCGTACAGCGTGAAGTCGCTATTGTCGCTGATTTCAATAGGTGTATCATATCCGTTCCTGTGAACGGATGCTGTTGTCGCCAAAGCGGGCAACTCGAAATAATAAGCCATGGAAGGCAATCCTGGTTGTGCAAGTCCCAGTAGAACCATGTTCACGAGAAGGAATACGAAAAATCGCTTCAACTGGAAATGCCCCTCTTCTCACACCTGATTAGTAATCCTGCTCCTCTTCTTTTATCCTTTGAGTATGAATTGTGCACCAGAAGGAGCTAGGACTAGTCGGATGAAATTTGAGTGACTCCAAATTATCGAGCCTACAATAATTGTTCTACCATAGAATGGGATTTATCTGTGAGAATCTAGTCAATGACTGGCATATTGGTGAGTTCAATGATAAGAACAAGAGTAACAGAGATGTTGGGATGCAAGTATCCGATTATAGCAGGTACTATGGCTAGGATTTCTAATCCTGAGTTTACTGCAGCAGCCAGTAATGCTGGTGCCTGTGCTGTTTTAGCAAGTGCGAACTTCAAATCACCTGATGAGCTACGTGACGCAATCAAGAAGACGCGGTCACTCACAAATCAACCATTTGCAGTAAATATCAATCTGTTCCCTGCCTTGATGCCTCAAGATAAGTTGGAGGATTATGTTGATGCCACACTGGCCGAGGGTGTGAAGATCATTGAGACCAGTGGCCACAAGGCTCCAGAGGCGTTGATCCCCAAATTCAAGAAGGGAGGCGTTATCTGGATTCACAAGTGTGCTGGAGTAAGATATGCGATAAAGGGAGCGTCCTTGGGGGCTGACATCATAACGGTCGTCGGTTATGAGAATGGTGGAGCTACTGGAATCTTAGATATTGGAACGATGGTGATGACACCATCTGTAGTTGATGCGGTGAATGTCCCTGTGATTGCAGGAGGTGGCATATCAGATGGTAGAGGTATCGCCGCAGCCTTGGCATTGGGTGCCGAAGGAGTAATTATAGGCACACGAATGATGGCTACGAAGGAGTGCCCCATTCATGACAACCTTAAACAAGCATTCATTCAGGCTGCAGAAACTGACACAGTTCTAGCTTTACGATCGGTTGGAAATACACATAGAATATGGAACAATAAGGCTGCACAGCACCTGCTCGAACTGGAGGGACAAAAAGCACCTCTATTTCAGCTCATTCAAGCTGCCTCTGGAGAAAAGGCTCAGGAGATGTATAGGAACGGAGATATTGACATTGGGGTTGTAAGCTGTGGACAAGGTGTAGGCTTGATTAAAGATATTCCCACTGTCAAGGAGTTGTTGGACCGGATAATGACTGATGCAGAAGAAGTAATCTCACGCCTTAGGGGATTATCCAAGTAGCATGAGGTCAATAGATGCGAAAACCTAAAGAAATGTCATGCGATATTGTATATGTGGTAGAATGGCTAGAAAACGAAAATTGGAAAGGAAGAGGTTCTTGCTGTTTCTTTACCGTTCCAGCTGGTCCAAATTCCTTAGTATCTGGCAAGGGAGTGAACGCCCTGGGATAATGCCATGGATGATTGATGACGGTTATCCACCAAGACCTCTCAGAAAGAAACGCAAGGAACCGAGAATTCTAAGAAAAAACCATTACAGGTAGTTCAAAGAAGCAGATGCCGGACCAGCTGTGATCAAGATGGCAATTAGATATTCCAAGTATTCACAAGTTCCGGGATAGTTCGCTCTGATTCAAAGCATTATTATTCAGATGCGTCCTATGGATTCGGAATAATCGGAGTGAGATTCTAATTGACAGATAGAGAGAGTGATTACGTGGGTCGGGGTACTGAAGAGGAAGTCATGCGACTAGAACTTCAGGCGGCTGCGCTCAGTGATATCATCGATCAGGAAATAGATGCGTTGGATATACGGTCAGGAATGTCAATTCTGGATGCTGGATGTGGATCCGGTGCTATTACTCGCAGGTTTGCCCGTAAAGCGCATCCAGCAAAGGTTGCGGGTGTTGACTTTGATGAGATATTTCTTGAATACGCCAAGTCCATTGCTGAAGATGAAGGTATAAACAATGTAACATATGAATTGGGAGATATAGACAACCTCGCATATCCAGATGATTCCTTTGACTTGACCTATTGCAGGCTGGTTTTGATGCATGTCAAAGATCCCGTGAAGACTGTAAAAGAACTCAAGAGACTGACTCGGAAGGGGGGCGTTGTTGCTATATCTGACCAAGATGATGATGCTGTAATTCTATATCCATATCTTCCCAAAATGATGGACTTGTGGAGAAGGTATGGACAGTGGGCGAAGAAGATGAATATGGATCGGCATATCGGAAAAAAACTATTCTCAATCCTCTCTCAGGCGGGACTTAAAGAAATCAAGATATTTCTCTTCTCTATTTATGAAACTCAGGAAACTCCAGAAAAACTGAAGATGTTTGTATCAGTTCCAGTACAAATAGTGAAAATGAGTAAAGAAGATTTGCTGACGGATGGAGTATTCACTGAAGCCGAGTATTATAGTGCCTTGCAAGAAGTTGAATCATTTGAGAACCATCCAGGCGCCTTTGTCATGAGCACATTCTTTCTTGGAGTTGGGTATGTTCCACAAGAAGAAGAATGAGGTGAAATGGCGGGCCAGACGGGATTTGAACCCAAACTATTTCAGAGTGTTAGAGGAAGTTAGGATTCTTGGAGCCAGAGATGATGGATAAATGGAAGTACTTTGATATCACACATAAGCATCATTTGATATGCAATGTTCTAAACGAAGAGA
>JBHLQM010000039.1:0-30770 GCA_048884785.1 Candidatus Thorarchaeota archaeon
TCTCTCGACCTTGCACCTCTTGCCAAATGTGAAAAGATGAAATTCCTCTATCTGCATCATAATGTACTAAGGGAAATAAACTTGGGTCCGGCAGCAAACTGGAAAGACCTTAGAATTCTCCGTCTTGGCGGCAATGAACTTGAGAGCATTGATTTAACTCCATTATCAAATGCTCATGAATTAAGGCGTCTGGGACTGGCAATGAATAGGATTTTGAGGCTTGATTTGGAACCTCTTTCAAACTGCCCTGAATTGCGAGCATTGGATCTGGCTGGCAACCGATTGAGAGAACTCGACCTTGGTCCGCTAAGGAATTGCAAGGCACTTGAGGAATTATATTTGTATAGCAAGCATCCAGAAGAGAATGAATTCGAAACACTGGATATCAGTCCCCTTTTCAATTGCGTAGATTTGGAGGATTTTGGAGTTCCTAGTGATACTGAACTTATAGCAAGATCTACTCTCAAGAAAAAGAAGAATATTCCATATGCAATAGAAGAATTAATCGAAGACAAGAGGATTCGTTGGACTGATTGATGTCCGAATCATTTGTATGCACCCATTTTTAAGCAAAGGCATCCTTGAATATTCACACGCCAATTTATTCATCGTGGGATGCGGGGTCATGGACAAAAGAAGAAAGGAAATGGAACGGCTGGCTAAACTCTACATAGAATATTTGAATGGGCCATTTGGGAAGAACGTGTTGGCAAGATTGAAGGAAGGTGAAAGCTTCACCATTCTCTCAAAGTACGAATTATTGAGGGTTACAAAAGAGCAGGGCAAGGCAGTGGTTTTAGTGGAAGACCGAATAGGAGTCGAGGGTCCTGTACAGGAGTTCAGCTCATAACAGGTGTGAATTGTCCTCAACTCCAAGATTTAAAAATTCTGAATTTCACCTCAAAACAGGTGTAGCAAAATGGTAGTTGAGATGGATTTAGCAACCAAGGAACAGGTTCGCGTAATGTTTTCGGCTTTGAAAGATGAAGTCACAGCTCATCTTTTTGTAAAAAATCATGATTGCCTATACTGTGGTGATACGGCGGATCTCATAAATCAGGTGGCAGACCTATCTGAAAAGGTCAATGTTGTAAAGCATACGGATGAAATTGGCAAGGGTGAAACTGCAAAGATGGGTGTTAAAGTTCACCCGACAATTGTGCTGCATGGCAAGGGAAAATACAAAGTGAGATTCCTCGGCATTCCTGCAGGTCATGAGTTTGGTGCCCTTATCGCAGGAATTGTAGCTGTTTCAACCGGTTCAGTCCCTCTTGAACCTGACATTATCGAAGATATTAAGGCAATTGACAAGCCGCTACATATCCAAGTTTTCACAACTCCTCAGTGTCCATATTGTCCAAACATGGTGAGACTGGCACATTACGCCGCAATTCTCAATCCAAATATTGAAGCAGATATGGTTGAGGCACTAGAGTTCCAAGACTTAGCTACGAAGTATCAAGTATTTGGAGTTCCAAAGACTATCATTAATGAAACGGTTCATCTTGAGGGTGCCGTACCTCCAGAGGTTTTTGTCGAGAGGCTCTATGATGCCATAGAGAAGTAGTCAACAGAAATCACAGATATAGGAGCGCGAAACAGTTCCAGGTTCGTCCCGAATCTTCTACTGCTGGCAAGTGTAAACGAATTCGTTTTCATTAATGTACTTGTATGCCTGGTATGCGGCATGAACGCCTTCTGCAACTCCAGTGATTGCCTGCTTGAATTCAGTATCAGCAACATCTCCAGCTGCGAATATACCATCAATGTTTGTACGACTTGACCTATCAATTATAATTTCCTTCTTGTCGTTCACTTTAACCCCCAGTTTTGTTGCCAGCTCGGAGTACGGAATCCCGCCTATTGCAATAAACACTCCATCCAGCTTCAGATTGCTTGATCCCGCATATGGTTTATCGAGCTTCACACCAGTCACTTTTTCATTACCAATAATCTCTGTCACATTTGCCTCTGTGATTACTTCAATCTTTGACTCTCTCTCAATCCGTTTTGCATTTACTGGTTCAGGTCGTATTTTCTCTCTCCGATATATGATGTATACCTTTGAACAGTACTTTGCGAGGAGTAATGCTTCTTTTGCGGCACTGTCACTCCCGCCCACAACTGCGACCACTTTGTCTTTGAACAGCGGCGCATCACAGAGCGCGCAATAGCTGACTCCTTTGTTTCTCATTTCATCATGGCCTGGAACCTCAAGCTCACGTTCCTTCATTCCTGTGGAAATGAGAATCGATTTTGCCAAGAATGTCTTTTTGTCGGTAACAACATAGAAGAGTCCCTGTTCATCACGAAAAACATCTTCCACTTTCCCTGACTCAATGTAGACTGGATAGGATTCTGCATGGGCTCGTATATTATTGGCTAATTCTTGACCCGTAAGCTGCTTGAACCCCGGATAATTCGCAACATCATCCGTGAGTGTTATTGTACCTCCGTCGACGTCCCCAATTACTGCTACGGACAATTCCATGCGTGCAGCATACATTGCTGCGCCATATCCAGTTACTCCAGCTCCTATTATCACTAAATCATACATCATTAAGCCCCCAAAGAACGTCGCATTCGCCTTTCCGTCCTTCTATCGAATCCCACAAACACCTCACCAGAAACAATGGCAACAGGGATTCCCTTCTGCTGCGTCTTTTCAAATACCTCTGCAACTGTTTCCGGATTTATAAGGATACATTTCTCTTGATATTCAACACCAACTTCTTTGAGAAATTCCTTCAATTTCATTGAATGCGGGCATTTTGGTGCAGTGTAGACTGTTATCTTTGGCATAGGAATATCTTCCTTTTCTTACTGGACCTGATGCGATTGCAATGATTTCAACATTGATATAGATTGCGTCAGCTGATGTTTCTGAGGGGTGTTTTCAGGACAAACAAGGATTCTTTATGATAGGTAGTGTCTTTGGGATTTGGGAAAGAGCTTCAGAATATGGTGTTAGGTAACAATGTCTGCGAGTCAAGGAATTCCCAACATAGAAGTAGGATATGCATCTGTCAGAGGCGATGATCCCTTTTCAGTTGGAGTAGAGGTTGCCTCAAAGGCTATTGAGGATATAACAGACCATCCCCTTTCAATATTACTTGTCCATATCAAGAGTGAGCAAAGTATTCATGAAGTCCTCCAAGGTATATCAACCATTACAGAAGATGTTCCAGTAATGGGATCCTCATCTTCACCTCGTCAAGGGAATCAAGACCAAATCGAGGCGAGTGCCTTCGCTATTGCGTCACCTTTCATCGCTATCAGTGTTAGCGTTGGAAAAGGTTTCTCGAATGATACTCAGAAAACCGTTGCGCAGGTTCTGAAATCTACAGAAGTGTCCAAATATTTCGATCCTACTCAGGAAGAGATGTGGCGGGAACTTGTTGGTATCGGCAAGACTGTCTTTGGCATCATACTTGCAACCGAGGACAAAGAGAATCCTTCAGATATTATGACTGATATGCTTCGAGAATTTAGAAAAAGGTCAGAAAACCGCATAGCGTTTGTCGGGGGAGCAACTCTGGGAATCTCAGGCGGTAAGTTGGGACAAGTTATCTATAATCGCAATGCCTACAGCGATGCAATTCTCTTGGCGATAATTGAAACTAATCTACGTGTTGGGTCAGCTATGGCTCATGGTTTTTCTGATACTGGAGAAGTTCTTAGAATATCAGAATCAAAAGGCAATCTCGTAACCAAGGTAAATAACAGACCTGTAATCGAATTCATAAAATCAAGGCGTTCATCTACGGGCGTGACATTGGGGATAGCTGATGCATATGGAAGCTGTAGGCATGTACTTGTTGATCAGGCGCCAGATCAGAAATCTTTGAAAATGACAAAACAGTTTCCCAAAGGAACTGAGCTTGTAATACTTGAATCGGAGGGGAATGATCTACAAGAAGCAGGAATGGACGCATTCAACAAGTCGGTAATTCGAGGTAATATTGAGAACCCAATTCTCACACTTGTGTTTTCAAATATTTATCGGCGGGCGATTTTATCTAATAATTCTGTTGATGAATTAGGCCCTATTAGACAAATGCGGCCCAGTATGCATGTTGTAGGTTTTGATACAGGGTTCGAGATTGGTCTGAGTGATGATGGTATCAATCTAGTCAACAATAGAAGCGTATCGATAATCACTCTCGGCCAAAACCTTTCATATGCAGCTGAGGTAGCAATACAGAACAAGGAACTCTTGGGTCGAGTTTCGGCAGCCGAAGCGAGTCAGAGAGCCTTATTGGACCTAATGCCTGACGCAATATTGGCCACAAATAGGTCCCTCAAGATTACACACTGGAACCCTCAGGCGCAGCAATTACTCGGCCAGACTCGTGATTCATCTATGGGGCTAAATGTAGCCAGTATACTTCACCCACGCCTAAGATGGATTTTGGAAAACACCACGACTACCTTGCAAAATAAGGGCGAAGCTAGCTCTACTTCTTTTGAGGCCGAGGTGATAAAGGCAGACAATTCCATGATTCCTGTTGAAGTAACGGTTTCATTCAATCCTCACCAAGAGCGTTATGCGTTTGTGATTGCGATTCATGATATTACAGAACATAAGACAAGTGAAGCTATACTCGACCGCGAGAGAAAAGCATACAAAGCAATTGCAGAAGCTGCGATTAATACCGCAACAATTGAAGATCTCTGCAAGGTCACACTTCAAGGAATAATGGATACTCTTGGATATGATATCGGGACAATACGCCTTTTCAACGAAAAAAACCAATCCCTAATTCTGACAGCTTGTAGCGGAATCAATGAAGACGAAGTTGAAGATGAGCTATTTGTTCGCCCATTTAGCGAGTCGGGGTATCTTGGTTCGGATAGCGCGTATAAGATGGAATCAATATTCTCACCAAACACGAGAAAAGATGCTAATCTAATCGGAAGAAGCGAACGACTTGAAAAAATGGGAATAGAAGCAGTTGTGATATGGCCGTTGAAATCATCAACAGGTTCAATTCTCGGGGTTCTGAATATCGCATCATATACCTCAAAGGATGATACAGAAGAATCGCGGATATTCTTTGAAGTCCTCGCAAATATGTTCGTCACGGTTCTGGAGAGAAGAATAACATCGGAGGCATTGGCTGAAAGCGAGGTTAAGATAAGAACAATTCTTCAATCGATGAGAGATCTAGTATTTGTTTTTGATGGAAATGACAATTATGCAGAGTTCTATTATTCGGATCCATCATTGCTCTATGGCGATCCTGATGAGATAAAGGGAAGACATCTCTCAGAGGCTCTTCCTCCATCTGTTGCGAATGAAATCATCAGAACTGCAAAACGTGTGAGGGAAACCAAAAAGCCGCAGAATATTGACTACTGCTTGGAGATTCATGGTAGAAAGCTGTGGTTCTCTGCAAACATATCTCTCCACGAAGATGGTGAGAGTGTTGTATCAGTTTCTAGGGATATAACTGCAAGAAAAGAAGCGGAATCAGCTCTCGCCAGGAGACTCGAGTATGAAAAAGCTCTCGCAAATATATCACAATCATTGTTGATGGAGAGAGAAGAAGGAAAAGAGGCAATACGATATGCTCTTCAGGTTCTGAGAGAAATCACTAGTACAGCACGAGTGTACATCTTTGAGAATACCGGAGATGACGTTGAAGGATTATCGATAAGACTGATGGAGGAAAGCGCTGCTCCTGAGATACTCGAAGAAAATGTACCCTACCAAGAAAGAATTGTTGAGTATAGAACGGGGCACTCGAGATGGAGTAAAGAACTCTCGCAGGGCAAAACAGTTGCAGGAAGACTATCTGATTTTCCACATGGAGAAAAACCTCCAATGATTGATTTTCGGTCAAAATCTGTTCTGATGCTACCTATTTGGGTTCAGGGGAAATGGTATGGATTCATGGGATTTGACGATACAGGAAATGAAAGAAACTGGACAGACGATGAAATAAGACTCTTGAGAACAGCCACAGAAATGATATCCAACTACATTGGTAGAATATCTGCAGAGGCAGAACTCAGGTCATCATTGCGCGACTTAGAGCTCTACTCCTCCATTTTAAGACACGACTTCGCGAACGATATTATGTTGATACTCAATCAAATTGAGGCTAGCGAGATTCTGGGTCTGGATGAACAGCAATTAATCGCAATAATGGAAACATCAAAAATTGCAACGGATAGAATGGCACAGGTTCTTTCTGTATTCCGTGCGGAGAACATTCAATCCATAAACCGTGTTGGTGACCTTCTTGAAGTGGTTGTTGAGCAGGCAGAGAAAGCTCATCCGACAATCAAAATCACATTGCAGATTGGTGATGATTTAGGCAATGCCCAAATCTCTGGGGGGCGTTTATTGCCGATGGTGTTTTCGAATTTGGTCAGGAATGCTGAGGAATATGCAGGAGAGAATGCCGAGCTGACAATCACTGTTAATGCGTTTGAGACGAACCTTGAATTCCTGGTTGATGATAATGGACCGGGCGTCGATCCATCCATCAGGGATAGTCTTTTCCAAATTGGTGCATCAACCAGCGGTGGAGGCTTGGGACTGTATCTCTGTAAAAGGGTTATTGAAGGGTATAGCGGAACAATGGAATATGTTGACACTGAAGATGTTGGTGCTAGATTTCGCATCACCCTACCAATAGCCTAAGAAATCAGGACACTTCTTTTTCAGGGTCTGTTTCAGTAGGTTCCAGAAATTCATCTGGAGAAGTCCAAATATGCCGAGGTGATATGACTAATCTGATAACGAAACGGTTGCTAATCCCCTCAATAAGGCCTTCATCGCAAACAACACCACTCCCTTTGTCTTTTGAACCAAGCAGCCTTACTACTTGCTCTTTGTGAGGATTGAATCGACCCTCATTAGCAAGTACATTGAGTTCATCTTCGCTATTATCAATTCCACCCCTACCTCTAATATGCCATCTCCCCTTTGCACTCTCGTCTAGAAGGTCTTTCAAAGTTAATACTGCCGAGGTTCTATTGCGAACAAGATAGGACTTCATGAAACCATCCCTTTCAACACATCAAGTTTGGATAGAGTTATTCACAACGAATTATAAGCTGCCTGTCTTTTGATATTATTGGGAGAAACAACTCTTGACTCGAGTATCTATATCTTGTAGGTCCTCTGGCAAGGTTAATTCCTATTCATTCAGCAGTTCATCATTCAGGCTATGGCTTAGAAATGAAGAGATAGAGGAAATTGACCTGAAGCAAGCACTGGATTTCCCAAATCTGAAAGAGATCTATTTAGACAATAATATGCTTCGGGCAATCGATTTGACCCCATTAGCAAGTTGTCAGAAATTGGAAGTCCTCAGTTTTGCTAACAATATTCTCGAATCAATTAATCTATTTCCTCTTACTCGTTGTTCTAATCTGAGATGGCTATCATTATCCAACAATCGACTTACTTCTCTGAACCTCACGCCACTATCGCGATGCTCTCGATTGGAAAATCTTTACCTCTCAGGTAATGAATATAATACATTAGATCTAAAACCTCTTAGAAGATGCACTGAACTGAGAGAAATTACAGTTTCTCAAGATGATGACGGCGGATTTTTGACACGTGATGCAGCGATTAATATTAGCCACTTGGCACTCCTAAAAAAATTGAGTAAACTCACAATTTCAAAAAGCCATCCAGTAACCATGTCACTTCTTTCTAATCGATTTCAAAGAATTCCAGACACCGTAGCTCAATATCTCAATCAGGAAACATACATTTCAATTGAAGATATAGTGTCAAATCGAATTGAACGCTCAGGTAGAAAGAATGCTATTGCATCATTGGAAGAAGAGATTGAGAATCTTGATCCTCAGTATTGGTTGCCGTTGAGAAAGGATTTCCTAAAGCCACTTGGACTTGAGGTGCTAGCAGGACATGATGGAGATCTCTCACTTCTTTTTGATGACTCTTCGCATCCTAAGAATTGGAGAGATGAAGTGATCCATAGGGCAGCAAATGCAATTGAGAATGGCTCGCTTTCCACTCTTTATAATTTGGACGAGTTTGATGATGCTAATGCAAACCTAGTGAAACTGAAAGCAGCCATTCTTGAAAGCAGGAGCAATGAAATCAAGTATCCTAAAGTCTATGTCTGTGAGCGCTGTGCCGACTTGCGGGAGATTTGGTATACTGCGTGGGGCCTAAAAATCCTGACAGAGCTGCGACACTGGATCTTTGCCACCTCTGGACCTGATCTTATAGAATTGCGAGATATGCTTAGGCAAATTGGATTCGATTTAAGATTCACACCTGTTAAGCTTCGAGAGCCTTGGCCAAAGGCCGCAAATGAACCATCTCACCTGGTGAAACGTGCCATCTTGGGCTCTGCTGAAAGAACAACGAGCAATGAGATGAAGACTAAAGCCACAAAGTGCATATTGAGCTCTGAAATACATCCTCTGAGAGGGGAGCTTGAGAATATTATTCTAGACATCTATGGGTGAAATATATGACTGAAAGAGGTCTTGCTGATAAAATTGCAGGTGCACAATCACCCGAAGACCTAGGATTATATCTCCAGAAGATTTCAGTCGCAGATATTGTGGCTGATGAGGCAATTAGAACCTCTCTAAGACATCAGTCTAATCTCATAGCTTGTCTCATTCACAGGAATTACATTGAAGGCAGAACCTTGCCCTTATTGCATTGGATATCGGCATATCCGGAATTCCTACTCGAAAACAGGATTCAGGAGAATCTGCGGAGACTTGGCATTGGAAATAGTATTCTTGACTGCTTCATAGATATTCTGAATTCAAGAGATAGAACAGTTCTAGAGCACAAAGAGGCAATAAGGGCAATTGGTAGCATTCACGGGATATCTGACTTGGCCTGGCATTCACTCTATCGGAGCCCTCTTATGGGTCTAATTTCGTCCTTGGAATTAACAGATAGTTTTGCACGCCTTCTTGCCCTGATTATGAAGATTAGTTCTGTCATTAAGAATCGAGAAATTTTGGATATTGTGAACAAAAGGTCACCGGAAATTGTTGAATCATTGGAAGGTAAGAAGAATCCTGATCTCGCAAGAGGGCTCCTTTGTGGATACACATTTTTGTGCGAAAACCCCTGGAAAATCGATAAGATATCTGAATCCAAGGTCGACTCACTGGCACCTGAAATCGTCGATGCTCTTCTGTTGAAAATGATCCAGATGATTCCAGAACCCGCCACATTGAATCTTTCAGAAAATGAGGGGAATCAACCGAAATTGCTGAGAATTATTGAGAGATCAATCGATAGACTTGGGTGGCCATTTGTTCAACACTACCTGAGGTTCATCACACAGGAGAATCCAACAGCTACTGACTGGTTTGAGTTCATATGCAAGGCAATGGGGCCTATGGGACAGATTGACCATTCAGCATTTTTTCTGTTAATCAAGGAACAGCAGCCCATTCCGAGACAGATAATGCAGACAGCTCTAGGAACGCCTGAGGAATATGTGATCTCTTTCGAGCTACTCGAAGAGGATGGCCTGATTGATAAGTTTGAGACAGACTGCATCCAACTTGAAGACTCCATTCCAACGAGTAGGATGCAGATACAGCATTTTGAGAATGCAAGAACCGGCATAGGTTTAGAAGAAGCACTTGCCGGTGATCAATGCCTGGTTCGTTTATTATTGCAGCATGAAAATGAAACTGGCAGTGCTACTGCGGTGGATTTCCTAAAAGGAGTACTTGTTTCAAACACTCTGCCAATAAAAGTTAAGAAAAGCGCAACACATTGGCTCAAGCAGATGAAGGAAATCTAGTTTTTGAACTCCTTTCGGTAGTCTTAAGTAAAAACGAAATCTGACAACATCGCAGTATACGGAGTGAGGACAATTGGAGAAAGAAAAGACGCTTTCCTTCATTGAGAAACAGATTGAGCTGGAGCTTAGCATTATCAAGATTGTGGAAGAGAATGTCAAGAGCCTGGGAAATGCCTTCATCAAGGACCTGTTGATTGGGGTATCTCAGGATTCTCAAAAACATGCAACGCTATTGAAGTCACTTAAGAAGGCCGTAGAAGGCCCAACTCCATTTATCAGTACACAAGAGAGAGATAAGATAGCGAAGGGAATTCAGAAGCACATTGATCTGGAGGCTGAAGCAGTCAAGACCTATGGGGAACTCATTGAGAAGAGTGACAATGAGCAGGTAAAGACAATTGCATCGATGATACGTGAGGATGAGTTTAGGCATCATGCACTCCTAAAGGAACTTCACAAAACTCTAGTTGAACCTGAAACCCTTACTGAGGACATGATATGGGATATAATGTGGAGAGACTCTCCCTGGCATGGGAGTCCCGGCGGTTGATATCCGATTTACCAGAAACATATGAGATCGTATGTTATGGTGAAATCACAAAGCATCCTGAACTTGAAATCCAGCTGTTCTATCCCAACACTTGTCTTAGTAGAAATCGGAGATAAGCAACTGCGTTTTTGGAACCCAGCAAAATTTCCGCAGCATCTGGAAGAGCCATAAAAAAGGAGTAATATACTAGGAAGATGGTGTAAAGAATATTATAATCTGGAAAGTAGGACAATGGACGAAGAGCAAGCTTGGTATAAAGAAACCCCTGAAGCAGTACTGCAAAAATTGGACTCGAGTGAAAAAGGCCTCAACAGTGAAGAGGTATCCAAGAGACTGATACAGTATGGTCCAAATGAGCTCGAAGAGGTTGGACGCATTAGTGCTTTCAGGATGTTTCTACAGCAGTTTGCCAACCCAATGGTAATTATCCTTCTATTCGCAATTATAATCTCTGTGGTAGCAGTTCTACTTTCTGGTGGGCATGAAGATGAAGGTTTTATTGATGCGATTGTGATTTCAGCAATTGTCATAATTAACGCCATTTTTGGCTTCGTTCAAGAATACAAATCAGAACAAGCACTCGAAGCTCTAAAGGATCTCTCTGCGCCCATGGCTGTCGTAAAACGCGGTGGCGACTGGATTGAGGTCGAAGCGCGTGAAACGGTTCCCGGTGACATCATAGCGCTGGAAACAGGAGATATTGTACCGGCTGATGCGCGTTTGCTTACAGCTGTTGGACTTTCTACTGATGAAGCGGCCCTTACTGGCGAGTCACTAGGAGTGCAAAAGAATGTCAAAGCAATTACTACAGCCAGGCCAGCCCTTGGTGATATGGTCAATCTTGTATTTCAGGGGTCAATAGTGACAGCAGGTAAGGGAACTGCCATCATTACGGCTACCGGAATGAGAACCGAATTTGGAAAGATTGCAAGATTGGTGCAAGAAAGCGAGGAAGAATTAACCCCTTTGCAATTGGATTTGCAGGACCTGGGCAGAAGATTGGGTGGGATAGTCCTCATCATTTCAATAATCGTGTTTGCTGCACTTGTTTTTGTCAACACTTCATACAATTGGAATGAAGCCCTCTTTGTTGCAATCGCCATAGCTGTGGCAGCCATACCTGAAGGTTTGCCTGCGGTTGTCACTGTTACTTTAGCCATAGGAGTTAGCCGTATGGCAAAGAAGAATGCAATTGTGAGAAAGCTGCCATCGGTAGAAACTCTTGGTTCGACCACTGTTATCTGCTCTGACAAGACAGGCACAATCACCAAGAATGAAATGACTGTTCGATATATTCGTTTATCATCTGCAGAAGTGACTGTTTCCGGTACTGGTTACTTGAAAGAAGGTCAGTTCTACAATGCATCTTCTCCATCAGATTGTGTAGCTCTTTCGAAAACAGATGAAGAATTCAATCCTCAGAACAGTAATGAGCTACTCACTCTGCTAAGAATAGGACAACTTTGTTCCAACGCCAAGCTTTCCGATAGTCCCAACGATGAAGTCAACTGGAAAGTAATCGGGGATCCTACGGAAGGTGCCCTTTTGGTAGCCGCTGAGAAAGCCGGTCAATCTCTTGACCAGACTTGTTCGGAGTATCAATTGATAACAGAGTTTTCATTTGACTCAAAGAGGAAGAGGATGACCACTATCTATAGGGACCACCTCGGACAAATTTATGCATTTACAAAAGGAGCCCCAGAAATTATACTCGAAAGATCTTCAAAATTGCTGGTCGGAAACGATGAGCAACCTCTTTCATCAGATCAAAAGAAACTGATTCTTCAGGATAACACAATAATGGCTGAATGCGCAATGCGAGTACTAGGATTTGCCTACAGGAGGCTTTCAGACGTACGCGGTGAGTATGATGAGGAAAATGTTGAGTCAGATCTTGTCTTTGTTGGTTTAGTGGGTATGATTGACCCTCCTCGTGATGGAGTCATGGAATCAATTGCCAAATCCAGGAAGTCAGGAGTCCGACCGATTATGATTACTGGTGATCACGCCCTTACGGCGATGTCGATTGCCAGAAGCGTGGGATTATCCACTTCCGAAGGTGATGCTGTTACTGGCGCTGATATTGATGAGATGTCAGAACATGAGCTTGAGAATATTGTTCTAGAAAGAAGTGTTTTCGCTCGAGTTGCGCCTGAGCACAAGCTACGAATAGTCCAAGCTCTGCAGCGTCAGAATCAAGTTGTTGCGATGACGGGTGATGGCGTCAATGATGCTCCAGCCATTAAGACGGCGGATGTAGGGATCTCAATGGGTATACGAGGTGCAGGTGTAACTAAAGAATCATCTGACCTTATACTCACTGATGATAACTTCTCAACAATAGTAGCTGCAATTGAAGTTGGGCGGGAAATCTATGCAAATATCCGCAAATTCGTCAGATTCCTTCTCTCTGCAAATGCGGGAGAAGTTCTACTCGTATTCTTTATGGCAATAATTGGACTCCCCATTCCCTTGACTGCTGTTGAGATTCTTTGGATTAACTTGGTTACCGATGGACCTCCTGCACTCGCACTCGGTTTTGACCCACCTCCCAAGGGGATTATGGATCGCTGCCCAAGGGAACCCGGCAGCAGAATGTTGGATAAAGGAATGGTAAGGATGATTGTAATCGGAGGTGTTCTCGCGACTTTCGCTGCTAGTTCAGTGTACCTCTTCTGCCTTTACATAGGAATTGGCTGGATTCCAGGCATTACAGGTCCTGCCGTAGATTGGGTATTGCCTGTAAATGAATCCGCCCTCAAATATGCTCAAACTGCCACATTTGCAACTATGGTTTTATTCCAATTGCTTTGGGTATGGAATTGCCGAGACGAGTGGAATCCCGTATGGAGAACAAATGTCAGCGAGTCAAAAGCGCTCCTAATTGCCGTGAGCTTTTCATTGGTGCTTACACTCATGGTCCTGTACACACCATTATCCATTGCCTTTGGAACTGCGCAACTGGGTCTGGATACTTGGATAATCATTATTGGATTATGCCTGATAGGCCTTCTGGCTCCCGTGTACAAACTTCTTGGATACGGAGAACAGGATATTTGCGCAGAAGAGGGTGATCCCCAAAGTTGATGATAGATGTCAGGCTAGCCGCGGAATGTTTTGTCCATGCAGGAAATATAATATGCGGAAGTAGGAATACTTAGTTATGGAAGACTCCGATATGCAGGAGAAGCCGTGTCTTCAAGTTGGTGATGTTGCACCAGATTTCATTCTCCCTGGAAGTAATGATGAAAACATTCACCTACAAGACATGCTAGATAACAATGTCGTTCTTGTGTTTTTCTCGGATACATTCACGCCCTTTGCAACAGGACAAGCGGACTCTTTCCTCCACCTCCACGAGTCACTCAGCAATATAGGTGTGACCTTCATAGGAATTTCAACTGAGCCTTTGTCAGCATTAAAGACCTTCATTGAGGACTTGGAACTTCCATTCCTAATGGTCAGCGATTTTGACAGGAAGGTTGCCAAAGCATATGGAGTATATGCAGATGAGATGGGGAGCTTGAGATGTGTTGCTCGTCCCAGTATTGTGATTGTTGACCAAGATGGAAAGATTGACTACATATGGATTTCACAGGAAGGCGAAATGGCTCCCAAGGCAAGTGATATTGCAGATCGAATCATAAAATCAAAACTTGATTAGCCTCTATACTGCAAACTGCTCGAAGTAGATGGCTATTATTTGAGCTACTATGAATAAGACAAGGAGCAATATACCCTCGCCGCGTGTAACTCTCCAATCTCGTCTTATTACATAGAAGAATATCAGGGAAACCAAAAGCGCGAAGGCCATTAGCACAATATTCCCAAGTACCAAAAGGAGAACCGTTGGCACAAAAAGCGAAACAATCCCGAGACCCAATGTGATATTCACGATATTGCTGCCAATTACGTTTCCTATTAGAAGACGACCGAAACCTCTTCTAGCACTATTCACTGACACAGTAAGCTCAGGTAGTGATGTTCCCAATGCAATGATGACTAGTCCAATTACTCCCTCCTGTATTCCCCATGTGATTGTTATAAAATCCGCTCCTGCGACCACAAGCTGTGCTCCAAGAACAATAAAGAGGGCAGATACAATTACTGTAATTGATTGTCTTAGGGGGAACCTCTTTGAGTCATCCGAGGCTGCTTCTATGTCATTTCTCTTTTTGGTGTCTCTCGGTTTCGGAAAAAGACCTCGTAGAGATGTAAGGAAATGCAATTTGATGAGATAGTCAACAAAAACATGGAACTGATAGCATGATTCACACTCTTCCTGCCGAGTGATAAGAAATGAAAGATAGGCAAAGAATAGCAAAATCAGAAATCCAGCTTCCCAAATTGCAATAAAACCGGGAGTTAGCGGATCAAACATGAACACTGCAAGTGAGGCGACGACGAGAATCATTACCTTTGCATCGCGATCTATTACCACTGCATTAGAGGCCAGTGGGCTAATGAGTGCACTGATACCTATGATCAGAGTCACATTGATAATTGTGCTGCCAATTATATTCGTAAAAGCAAGCTGTGGTTTTCCAGCTAGAACAGCTGCGGAACTTGAAACTATTTCGGGAAGAGAAGTGCCAATTGAAACAATTGTTAAACCTATGAAGAGTTCAGATACTCCGAGATTACGTGCCAGCTCTGATGCAGATTCAACAAACACATCAGAACCAAAAATGAGCAGAGCTAGTCCGAAGAGGAAAATACCGATGTTGAGGACTATAAACTCTAGCTGCATCTTCTCACCACACTACCAACTTGTGTTATTGAGGGGAGGAAGTCTTTGATATAAATTGAAGCTTTGTTACATAAACCAAAACCTTGTCATTGCACTGATACTCATGGATGCATGATGGCTTTCTGTTTGCATCCAGATGCCAAAAAGTTACACAGCCCAACGCTTATGTCTACAACCAAGTCTAGATTATATATTGAAATGCCGCAGTTGGTGAAGAGAGATGACTGTAGATGATGTAAAAAGAACAGACGGTGGACGGGCATTAATGCTCTCAAACGAGGCTATTGTTCGTGGAGCCCTAGAAGCCAATGTGAAAGTTGTTGCATTCTATCCGGGCTCACCTGTTTCAGAGATTATGGATACGTTTGGAGAGGTTTTGGAGCATTTTGATGACTTCAAAATGGAAATCTCGTCAAATGAGAAGGTAGCCCTGGAAACGGTTGCAGGTGCATCAATGGCTGGAGTAAGGTCATTCACGTCAATGAAGTCTGTAGGAATGAATGTGGCAAGTGATGCGATGTTTAGTCTTGCATATACGGGGATAAATGCGGGCTGTGTAGTTGTCATGGCAGATGATCCCTTTGCACACTCTTCTCAATCAGAGCAAGATGCACGATACTTTGGCGAAGCCGCCTATGTTCCAATGATAGAACCGGCAAACGCTCAGGAAGCCTATGAAATGGTAAAATGGGCATTTGACGTGTCTGAAAAATACAAGACACTAGTTCTCATGAGAACGACTACTCGTGTTAACCATGCTAGGGGCATGGTTCAACTTGGAGAACTTGATCGGACCCCCTTTAGGAAAAACAAATGGGCCGATGTTAGGGGTCAGTATTTTACCGTGGGTGCGATAGCACGCGCACTTAAAGCTGGTCTCCTAGAAAAATCAAGAGCTATGAAAAAGGATTTTGAAAAGTCACCCTTCAACAAAATTGAGAAAGGTAAAGGGAATGTTGGAGTAATCACTTCTGGTGTATGCTACCTGCATACGAAGGAAGCAATGCAGAACCTTGGCGTAAAGATACCTGTCCTAAAGATAGGAACACTTTATCCTTTGCCAGAAAAGAAGATCGTTCAGTTCCTAGAATCATTGGAAACAGTCATCATTGTTGAGGAACTCTCGCCATATCTAGAAATGAGGATTACAGCACTGGCCAAGGATTCCAATCCATCTCTCAGAATCATAGGTAAGCGCAGCGGTGATTTCTCAGAAATGCTGGAATATAATGTTCCAATAGTTGAGAAGGTTCTCGCCAGCACATTGGGTATGGAGTTGTCGCTTGACTATGATAGTTACCTGAAGAGAGCTGAGGAATTGAAGAAATCCCTTCCAGATCGTGTTCCAATCTTCTGTCCTGGATGTCCTCATAGAGGGACACTTTGGGCATTTAGGCAAGCCCTTGATCGGCTTCGAATACGAAACAAGATTGTGTTCAATAATGACATTGGCTGTTACTCAATGGCGTTCTTACCACCGAATGAATTCAGTGATTCAATGCTGGCAATGGGTGCAAGTTTGGGAGTTTCAGCAGGAATGAGTCTTGTACTAGAAGACAAGATTATCGCTATGGTGGGTGATTCAACACTTTATCATGCAGCATTACCAGGTATCATCAATCTTATCCATCACGGCTCCAATGTTACACTGTTTGTACTCGACAACTCAGTGACAGCAATGACAGGTCAGCAGTTTAATCCAAATACACCCTTCGATGCAGGTGGAAGGTCTGCAACTAAAATTAGTATGGACAAAATGTTTGAGGCTCTTGGAGCTGAAAGCATAACTGTCATTGACCCGTATCAGACACGAGATTGCATAGACCCCATTAAGAAGGCAATCGAGGCTGATGGATTCAATGTCATCATCTCGAGAAGAGAATGCGCTCTCTATGGAGACCGAGAAAAGAAGAAACGCGGTGAGCAAATCCATCAAAGCGAGAATGTCAAAGAAACCTGTAGAAGTATCTATTCTTGTGTGAAGGAATTCCACTGCCCTGCCATAGTAATAGATCAATCTGACCACAAGATGATGATTCTAGAGAGTCTCTGTGATGGATGTCTTGAATGTAGACAGGTCTGTCCAGTAGATGCGCCGCGTCACATAGAGGGGAGGTGAAAAGTATGGAAAGAACATACAACATCCTATTTGCAGGAGTTGGGGGTCAAGGACTCATGCTTCTCTCAGCAGTGTTGGGAAAGGCTGCAGTTGATGCCGGACTTGATGTGATGACTGGAGAAACTCATGGTCTTGCTCAAAGGAGTGGTTCAATCTATGTCCATTTCAAAATTGGCAAACCTATCTCCCCACTGATTCCCTATGGAAAGGCGGATATGCTCATCGCTATGGAGGCAACAGAGGCACTCAGGTACATTGAGTATCTGAAAGATGACGGAGTTATCATAATGAGCAAAAACACAATGCCTCCTGTTGCTGAAACAAAGGCTGTTGCTCTGGATAAAGAGAAGATAGCAAAATACTACGCGCTGGAGATGGTGGAGGAGAGATTGAGAAAAGTGACAACTAAACTCATCTCGTTGGACTCTTTAGGTCTAGCATTGGAAGCCGGTAATGCTAGGACAGAAAACTCTGTTCTAATAGGCTCAGCAGCTTCTTGCCCTGATTTCCCCATTTCAGCAGAAGATCTTCGAAAGGCAGTACTCTCACTAGTGCCCCCGAAGACTATCGAAGCAAACTCCAAAGCTTTTGATTTGGGAAGAGAAGCCGGAACAATCTGCCTTGGCTAGTACCTGGGGACGAAGGAGGTTTATTCCTCCTCATCGTCTCCAGAACTCTCTTCCCATAGTCTTCCGAGCTGAAGCAATGCAATGACAATTTCCGAGCCTTTGAGTCGCTTTGCGAGGTATTCCACTGATTCAGAAATAGTGTCTTCATGCTCCCAGGCGTCGTATGCGACCTCAATGACAGAATCCATCCGCGATGCGGCGATACCGAAAGCTTCAGCTAGAAGATCTGCATTATGAGAGGTGATTGTTAATGTTCCAAGATTGTAGTCGGTCATTTACATCACATAGACTAGCATGGATGCCTGCTATATAATTTAGACTACTGGCCGGCTATAGAGCTAGAAAGACAATCCACCAAATAAACTATGGTTATGTCCATAGAATTATTAGTTAAAACATGCTGACCAACTCAGGGTGGAACCAATGGCGCATGACAAGGTGTACGATACAATCATCATTGGAGGTGGTCCTGCAGGCTGTTCGGCTGCACAACATCTCGCATATCACAAACGATCCGTCCTCGTGCTCGATCGTGGGACGAGTCCGATGCACTTCCACACAAATTCGATAATGAACCTTGCAGGAGAAACCTATTCCGAAGGGAGATCCCTTTTAAGAAAATTGCAGGGTGTAGCCAAATCGGCCGGAGCCAAGTTCATTGAAGCTGATGTAGTCGATGTTTGCGGTGAGTATCCAAGTTTCAAAATCAAAACTGCACCAAGTTACAGGACAAAGGATGAATCCACCTATTATTGTCGTACGCTAATCTTCGCAACCGGAACATCACGAAAACATCCAAAGGTTAACGGACAGTGGCGAAAATGGCTTCCTGTGGCGAACGTCGGCAACGGTGCCTATTATTGCCCTGATTGTGAGGCTCCTCTCTGCAAGGACAAAGAGGTCCTTGTTGTAAACGTTGGCACAGTTGGCAGTGCTCTTCATGTTGCAAACTCGCTTTCACGTTTCACCAAGAAGATCAAAATCCTGATGACAGAAGATGCCTACATATCATTAGAAAAACAGGACTTAACAAAGCTTGATGCATCGCCTTTTCAATGGACATCAGGAAAGATTAAGCAGATAGACTTTCCAGTTCCGGGCAGACTTCAGAGCGTTACACTTCAGTCTGGAGAGGCAATCCGTTCAGATGTGTTCTTTGTTGCATTCGTTGCAGAACCACGGACGCAACTCGCAAAATCAATTGGCGTTGAACTGGATGCCAGAGGGAATATACTTACAGACCACCGAGGCAAGACAAATGTTGAAGGAGTATGGGCCGCTGGGGATTGTAGGCCGATTACTCAACAAGTTGCCACAGCAATAGGAACTGGCAACTATGCAGCGCTCATGGCAAACCAATTCCTAGGAAATGAACACGAGAGAGAAGAGATTTTCGATCATCCTGAGTGCAGAACTGCACTTCACATTGATGACATCCCACCAGGATGAAACTCGATTTCTAATATCTGATCCTTGAAGCTACATGACCTGGCAATTTTGATTCGGTGAGAACCTGATTGCGTTCCTCCTCAGTGAACCTTGCCGCATCACACAATCTCTTGAAGGTTTCTTTGAGGTTAAGCTTCTCCATAATCTCAGGAGCATAGTTCACTCGATTGATATATGCGCCAGCAAGCAGTATCTTCTGACGCCGAGGCGCATCATCCCTGGTCATGGTTTCAAAGACAACAGTATCAAGTGCACCAAATAGGCCGGCAACCCACACATTATGAATTCGCTCTGTCCATACTGCGACAGCAAGCTCCCTCGTAATCCTGTTAATACGGGCTGAGTCAATGGTGATTCTGTATCCTCCATATACTCTTTCATAGCGTTGAGAAGCCAGAAGCAGTTTGGCACGCAACTCAGGGTTCGCTAAGACTTTCAATGCAAACCGCATGAAGTTTTCATTATTTAACGCCTTGTCAATGATTGCCTTTAGCTGTGGAAACATGGGTATCTTTGTGAGTTCATAGAGAGATTGTGCCAATACCGTCGGATTATGATGTGGTATGTCTTCTAATATTCTCCGCGTAAGGAAGTTTGATGAAGTGACTAGCTTCATATCTTCCTCTGGTTCAATTGGTAAATCTGAAACCATGTTTTTGATAGCTGATTGAATCCTTGGCCGGTAAGTATCTTCAAGCGGTTTTAGTGTAGTCTTCAAAAGCTCCGAAACTTCCTTGGTAGATCCATATGTTGAGGCTCTGAGCAGCTGAGAATACTCAGCAAGTTCCTCCATACTAAGCTCACCAACCTTCTTTTCACCCATAAAGAAAGCATGAACTTTTTCAAGCATTTTCTTCGCAATATCTACATTCTTGATTTTCTCAGCACTTCTTAGAAGGGCTTCAACATAGGGTCTGGACATGTCCATTTCGATGGTACCGCCAAAACCTGACAGAATGTCTGCTGCGTCAAGGATATCCATGATGAATGTCTTGGTTTCAGGTTGAGACTTCTTTGCTGCATCCTGCAGGAATTTTTTGAGATTCATATTTGTCGGATCGCTAAGAAGTTCCTCAGCAATTGGAGTGATTATCATAGATTGGTCTTCATCTGACAACTTCAGAGCATCAACATATGCATTCAGTCTTTTGAAAAGACCTTGTGCAGCCAGTTTTGCGACAACGAGCTGAATCAATTCATTTCGATGCGAGATGTCTAAGAGATTAGTTAATTCAGTTATTTTCTTCAGCGTTTTGGCATTTGAAACAAAAACAGCAGCAGCGTCTTTAGCTCCAATATCCCAAAGGGTGTTAATCTTTAGTTTCTCATCATCAAATGCTTCTATCAGATATGCAAAGACTTTGATGGCATGGGCATCTTCTCTGATGGATTTGGTCAGAGCACGTATACCATCCCTTAACTGAAGACATAGTGTAAGGGCTTCATCAGCAAGATCCTGATCATTTAGATTAACAATTAGCTTCACTGCTGCCTGGGAATATCCTGATTCCTTTAACTTAACAAATTGAGCCGCAGCAGACTCTAAATTGCCCTTTTGAATTTCAGAGAGAATTGAAGTTCTGCGATAGTCAACCTCCATATTCAGATGCCTATATACACGCGAAGCAGATTCAAAATCACCAACACTGTCATACTTATTCGCTACTTTGGTTAGACTCTCAGTTACACGTGGCCCTAGGTTCATGATTTGCTGAATCATAGGTTCTGGGAGTCCCAATTGAATAGCCATTCTAATAGCTGAGTTGTGCATCCTTCTATTGCAAAATATCTCAAACGCTAATTTCTTATCTTCTTCATCTCCAGCTTCTAGCTTTTTGGCACTCAAGATGTCTTTCGAACCTTTGACTCTTGACCTTCGCATATAATCGGTGACCGGAATTGCCACAACGAGTGCTGGTAGGAATATAAGCAAAACAGGCAATTGCCATCCAGCTGACGCAACTATTGCACCATTATATAATGTGCGAGGCGACAATTCATTAGATAGGTGAAGAATCACGTGAAGATAAATCGTCCTGCTTACAAGTGATAAATCGGACATTTCGTAGTAGTATGTATATTGGTTTTCCCCAGGTTCAATCTCTATCTCTTCTTGCAGAACTATAGTATCATCAAGTTCAATGGAGAGCAAAGCCGATAATTGCGATGCCTCCCTGTTGAATACACCAATATTCAATTGCCAAAGCCCAACTTGAGGGGTTGCAGGAACATAGACTGAAACAATTGGTGCCAAAAGCGCTCGTGTTGATAAAATCGCCATTGCAGGGGAATATTCTGCACCAACTGGTCTGTAGTCTAATCTGTAATTGCCAACCGAAGCATTGCTGGGCAGGAGAAGGTTGATTGTGGCAATTTGCCCATCCAGCGATATAGCAATCCCTGACTGCACTATTTGTCCTGTCGGATTTCTCAACCAGAACTCGACCAGATCAATGTCAACAGGGTTGCTTTCTATGTCTATGAATCCGAATTGAACTTCATATGGAATTCCAAAAACCAAGTTTCCCAATGTTTCAATAAATCCATCAGGGGGCATTACTTCAATGTCAAGGGTGAATTCCTCCAGAGTTTCAACCACCCAATATGTAACTGTATAGGTTCCTTCAGGGGAATCATGTGGAAATGAGAAGGTCTTATCTGCGAAACCCGAACCATCTCTAGCGCAGTAACCAGTTTCGATTAATGCGTCTGAAGGATCTGTAAAATTATAGCCATAGAGAGACCCTGAGAGGGAACCTCCGCTCAGTGTGACATCAACAGATGAGCCAATCGAAGCCTGAATAGGTGGCAACTGAGAAACAGTGTTTTGACAAAAGGTTGCATCTGAGGCTTGAGCTGAGTGTCCAGTTTCAGTGAATAACGCTCCTGCAAAAAAGAGTGTGATTAAGATAAGAGAAATGAATGTGCGCCGATTCATTTAGTTTCCTCCTCTTCCTCTTCACTCTTCAAGTCAAACGAACCATCCTTTTTTACAACCAATTCGAAGTCAGCGAACTCATCATCCGGAACTTCAACATCTCCAAAAATGAGCGGCTCTTTAACCGAAGTCGGAGGTGCTTCATCTGACACTTTGGGTTTGGGTGTCTCAGGTTCATCAGGGAATACCAGTTCAATGGGAACATCATCAATCTCGACTGGTTCTTCAAACAGTTGGTCCTTCTCCTCACTAGGCTTGATTCTTTCTGTCTTCTTCTTTTTACGCGTACTCCGTTTTGAGTCGGCTGGAGCAGCTGATGATTCTGTTACAGTGGACGCCAGTACACTATCTAATGATTCAGAAGACTCCATACTTCTAATCAGAATATTCAATCTTTGTGATATTCGCGCAATTCCAAGGAACTCAAGTACAACAATAGCAGTAAGAATCGCAGGTAGCGCCGTTGCCAATACTGTGAGTACTAGCTCAAGGGCTTGCAGCATCGACCACACCCCTCTGAAAATACACAGTGATGAAACTGATTATGTTTGACTTAGAACGGTTTGATATTATGCCAATATCCCTCAATTCAGTGCAGGCTCCCATAACTCATATCTAGCCTAACATCCTGCCTATTTACTTTTACTCATCATATTCTGAAGGCACAAATTATTTAGCATTGTGTCTCTAATTGTAGCTAAGCTGTGGCATAGCCACTTGTGGCATCCATAGTGATGAAAATGGGCATGGTTGCAGAAAAGGCCGCTGAGTGACATTGAATAATGCCACGAGGGATGTTGGAGTGACAAGAAAAATACTGATTCTCGCTTTATTTGCCATGGCTATGATTGTTCCATCCATATTGATTACACCTGAAGTATTCATGTCCCCAGCTTCAGAAGCAGGCGATGATTCAATTCCAATCGAGTATGAATCACATTTCACTTCTGCATGGTTGCTTGGATGGCAGTATAGAAAGGCACACATAATTAGAGGAGAATCTGGAGTGGGATCTGGATATCAGGTTCGGATTTCCGTACGTTATGGCTCTGGAATAGATAGCTCTGATAATGTATACCTAGATTCCAAATGTCAGACTGATTTTGATGATATTCGGTTTACTAACGACGACCAGACAACACTCCTGCCTTACTGGAGGGAATCCTATTCCTCTTCCAACTACGCAAATTTCTGGGTCAAAATCGAGGATAGTCTTGATTCGGATGTCACAATTTTCCTATATTATGGAAATTCAACAGCCACAAGTCTAAGTGATGCAGACTTGGTTTTTGATATGTACGATGGCTTCGATAGAGCAGATTCAGCCTCAGTTGGAAATGGTTGGATGGAAGATGAAGGGCCAAGTCCGGGTGCAACATCTATCAGCTCAAATCAACTTAGAATATACCAGTATCAGGACTACTACTGTCATATAGAAAAGCCTGCCCCATCTTTATCGAATTTGGTTTTCCAAGGAAAATTGTACCATGGCTCTTATTCTGGTGCCAGCTGGATGCCATCAATTCATGTCTATTGGGATACATACGATTGGATTAGAATTGGATCTGGTTCATCCCACCAAGCAGTGTATAATGACGGAGGAAATCCAGCAGGATATTCATCCGGATCTGCGTCAACAAATACTTGGTACTATTATCGGATAAGATTGACTGATGATTATGCATATGCAGACTATTCAACTGATGGGATAACTTGGGTTAATGTATTAACGCATGCCAGGGCGGTTTCTTGGGAAGGACCTCCAGCATTGGTTCTTATCGGGAAGGGATACAGTGGTAGTCCCAATTATCCGAATGTGGACCTTGACAACAATTATGCAACTACAGCCTCTATTGGCACTCACTATGGTGACGATGTTTTTGTAAGAAAATATGTAAGTTCAGCTGAACCAAATCAGGGTGAATGGGGAGGTGAAGTGACTGAGGATTCAGAGAACTGGCTATCTGGTTGGCAATATAGAAAATCTCATACTATTCAGGGCAGCCTCGGGGCTGGACAAGGGTATCAGGTAAGGGTTGTTGTTCACTACGGGTTTGGTACAGATGAGAGTGAACATGTATATCTGGGCGGTAAGTGCAACTCAGATTTCTCTGATATCCGGTTTATAGACACGACCAATCTTTTGCAGCTTGGATATTGGCTTCAGGAGAAAGCGGATAGTAATTATGCAGTGTTTTGGGTAAGAATTTCTAAGGACTTGGGTTCAGAACAATCATTCTATTTGTATTACGGTAACATCTTCTCAGAGTCTGAGAGCAATGGGGATGCAACCTTCATGTTTTTCGATGACTTCAATGACGGAGTGTTTGATAGTACCACTTGGATGGAATGGAGCACTCTCACCGCCGGGACACCATCCGAGGCAAATGGTCTGATGACCTATACGAACCCAAGTGGGTGGGGAAGTCTTGGAACTGTGAACAAGCTATTTCCCATCAACACCGCATTTGGGGGCTATGGCAAAACCTCCGCAGACAGCAACTACTGGTGGTTCAATCGTCATGGATGTGGAAATCCGGTAACGGGCCAAATTGCAATCGGTTATGATGGAGCCTATGGCGGAGCCCAATATGAGGCCCGTGATGTCGATACTACCTATACTGCAAGGTCAACTGTATATACGAGCTTTGTGTCGTTTGAGGTCCAGTGGATGCCTGGCAAGGCCAGGTTCTATGAGGAGGGTTCACTCAAGGCGACCCTGACATCCAATGTCCCGAACAATGGAGACCTGGGGATTGGTATGATCGTGAGCGGGACCCACACACTCTCATGGGACTGGGTTTATATCAGGAAGTGCATTGATGCCGAACCAAACCATGGGGAATGGGGTTCCGAGGAATATACGGCCCAAGCCAATCAACCCTCCGGGTGGCTGTCAGGATGGGAGTTCAGAAAGATACTGCAAATTGATGCAGGTTTAGGAGCAGGTACGAATTATCAGCTTCGTTTCAATGTATATTATGGGCAAGGGGTCGATATCGGAAGTACAGTATATTGCAACTTTAAATGCAAAGCTGATTTCAGTGATATCAGATTCACAAGCTCCAATGGAACAACGGTATTAGATCATTGGGTTGAGCGATACACAGAGTCAAGCCTAGCAGTTATCTGGGTGGAAGTACGAGAGGATCTGGATTATAATCAGATCATTTGCTTCTATTACGGGAATCCTGCGGCGAGGAGTGTTTCGAATGGAGCAAACACGTTCCTTATTTTCGATGATTTCGATGACGGGGTAATAACGGATTGGATTCTGGACACACCTGTAGGTTCAATCACTGAATCTAGCGGCACGCTGATATTGGAGATACCAAGTGGTGTAAATGGTAATTGGTGGTCAACTACCACCGAATTTGCGCCAATTGCCTATCAGGCCGCACCCACAGGCAGGTGGATTGCGGAAACAAAACTGAACTCGTATTCTGTAAGCACCTATACGCATGCCGGCATCATGTTATATCAGAACAGGGATAATGTAATCAAGAGTGGAAGATACAGATCTACATCATATAATCGTCATCAGGTTGAACGAATATACCAAGATTCAGGATTGGGCACTCTGGGATACTACTCAAGCACATCTCTTCCATCTCAGCTTCGAATACGAAATACCGGCACAACGAAATATTATGATGCTAGTGTTAATTCAGGTTCGTCCTGGTCTCAAATGTACTCTAGCTCCTATGTGACTCCTGATTATGTGGGTCTTTTTGTCAAGAATTGGGGTACATACCCACTAGTTTCAGCTCCCTTTGATTGGTTCCATGTAAGAAAATTCGCCGCAACAGAACCCAGTTTTGGGTCTTGGACACCTGAACAGCAAAAGGGGTTGGATGATTGGGGATATTATAAATCGCACATTATCTCAGCAACTACTGGAGTTAACTCAGGTTATCAAATGAAAATATCTGTTAATTTTGGTATTGGAGTAGATTCTGGAGAGAATGTATACTGCAATTTCAAGTGTAAGCCGGATTTTGATGATATTAGGTTTGCAGACTCAACTAGATTAAACATGCTTGATTATTGGAGGGAATCATACACCCTCGGCACTAAAGCAACCTTTTGGGTTGAGTTGAATGAACCATTGGATGAAGATAGGACAATCTACATGTACTATGGAAATGCAGATGCCAACACTACCAGTGATGGCTTTGAAACAATGTCACGATGGGCAAGCTACAATGCTGATGACACGGAATCACCCCAATCCACGTATACATATCTGGGAGGTTCAACAATCGTAGACCAAGAGAAGCTATTCATATCCACTAGCGGAACCTCTTATTCACAATATAGGATATTCAATCAAATTCTATCCAACGATGATCGGTTTCTGCGTGTGCGATTCCAGCCTGTTAGTTTGGGGAACAATATGTATAGATTTCAGCCGGGTATGTTCGTCTATCAAACTACGTCCCTTCAGGGAACAGCGTATTGGGCGGAGAGCCTTTTATGGGATGATGCAGGTCTCTGGCTATTCTATACAATGAGTAGCGGCTCAAGTATTCAATTCACTCCACTATCATCAACTCATATCAACCTCAATCATTGGTATGATGTCAGTTTATCAGTTTCAGGAACTTCGTGTCATGTTATGGTTTATGATGAAAACACATCATCGACAATTGTAGATACGATAACTTCTGTATACAACCATGATTCGACAAGCTTGTATGCATCGTTTGGGCAATACTCAGGTCCCAACCCAGGTACCGTGGAAGCTTGGTATGATGATATCTATATGAGAAAATACGTTTCAACCGGACCAGCACATGGCGATTGGGGAGACGAAACTATAAACGAAGCAGGAGTAACAGACTCACCCATTTTAATAACAAATAACCAGATGTTTCTATACTATGCCACTCAGGGCGATGGAACGCCACAAAATCCATACGTCATGGATGGATATAACATACGCACAAGATTCACGTGTGTTGAAATCATCAACACAACAGCATATTTCATCTTGGCGAATTCAACGCTGTCATCGGGTCTTTCAATTGCTAGAGGCTGGGGATTATCATTAGCAAATGTCACAAATGGAAGAATTGTCAATACACTGATACGATTAAAGGAAATCGGAGTACTGGTCAGTAATTGTACTGACATAAGTATCGATGGCAATTCATTGGAAAAGAATGACATCGGGATTTCTATATGTAATGGCTCCTTCAATACCACTGTTTCGACGAATACAATTGATGATTGCACAGTAAGCTCTGTACTCTTGTCAGATGCATTGCTTTCGAATATTACGCAAAATGAGTTTTCGAATATGGGGCTTATGATTAGTGGGAGCTTCCTCCAGAATTGGAATCATAACATCACACTCAACACCATGAATGGCAAGCCTATCCTGTATCTCTGGAATCAAAGAGATTCCATATATGATGGAGGCACCTATTCACAGGTTATTCTTGCATTCTGTTATAATGTAACCATAACTAGCGGTCAATTTCAGAACGTGGCTACAGGGATAATGCTCGGTTTTACAAATGACAGTCTTATCTATGATAACATCATTCGAGGCAGCGAAATCTATGGGATTTTCATATATGAAGGCCAAGACAACATTCTTGCAAATAACACAGTGTCCAATGGGAAGGGAACAGGATTATGGCTTAATGGAGCGCCAGGCTCTCAAATCACAAATAACTCAGTCTATGGTCTAGATCTATATGGGATTCTTGTCGAGAATTCATCGAGCACAGTGTCTACTGGACTCAAGGTGTGGCAAAATAGAATCGGATACAATATACTGGGGAATGCATATGACAATGGAAGCAGCAACCTCTGGGATGATGATATTTCCATTGGAAATACTTGGAATGATTACGGAGGTGCTGGTGTCTATAACATACCCGGGAATGCAAATAGTGTTGACAGGTATCCAAACCAGCTTCTGTATCCTTCACCCACAATCTCCGGTCCGAGTGACTTTCCAATTGAATTTGCTACATCAGGCAATTCTATAGAATGGACTACAGAGTCTTCATTTCCGCATAGATATGTTGCATATCAGAATGACACCCAAGTTGAAAGCAGCGATTGGTTTGGTGGCACGCTGCTTCTTTTTGTTGATGGCTTAGCTGTGAATACCTACAACTATACAGTCATAGTATTTGACCATGCAGGATTCAACTCTAGTGATTCGGTGATCCTTACAGTGAGGGACACTCTAGCCCCTTCAATCAGCTCACCCTTGCCACTAACCTACGATTTTGGCTCTACAGGTCATACATTGTCCTGGAACATGTCTGATCCGAGCTTCTCGTTCTATGAAATTCAAAGAAATGGCACTCATGTGGTAACAGGATATACTGCTGCTGCATTCATCAGTATTGATGGATTGGACCTTGGAAAACATAATTACTCCATAACTGCGTGTGACCTATACGGGAATAATGCATCGGATTCTATCTGGGTTACTGTAATAGATGGCACGTTTCCTCTAATAGATTCACCTTCAGACTTCATATACGAATTTGGAATGACAGGAATTAATGTCACATGGAATCCATCAGATTTATTCCCAATCAACTATGATGTTTTGCAAAATGGTAGTTCTATTCAATCAGGGCCTTGGGACGGAGGACAAGTATCTGCAATAGCATCCCCGCTGATTATGGGGTTACACAATTTCACAGTCATCGTCACTGATGTCGGGGGCAATAATGTTTCAGACACAATCCTTGTAACTGTGGAATCTGAGGCGCCTCCTGCAATGAGCTCTCCAGATGATTTCTGGTATCAAGTTGACACTGTTGGCAATCAGATCAATTGGACATGCTGGGATCGTCATCCTGGAGTCTATCAGGTCTACAGAAATGGTACAAGTCTTGATAGTGACAGCTGGTCGAATGGTTTATGGATTCTTAATATTGATGGATTAGAACCTGGAAGTATCTATAATTTCACACTGGTACTAGGCGATCAACTTCAGAATAATTCAACAGATACAGTATTTGTTCGCGTACGGGACTTGACTCCACCAACCATCAATTCGCCCTCTGACATCTTCTATGAGTATGGCAGAATGGATGTAAACCCAATTCAGTGGATTCCGTCTGACCTATATCTCAGTCATTATACTTTGTATCTGGATGATATCTTTATTGATACCGTACCTTGGATAGGAGGCAACATCGTTTGGGGTATAGATGTCCTTTTGGCACCGGGTACTCACAATTTCACAGTCATAATATTCGACGTTGATTATAACAATGCATCAGATACAGTTATGGTTGAGGTGTATCCTTCATTCCCACCAACAATAGATCATCCGATTGATGCAACCATTGAGTTGGGGACTACTAGAGTCATTACATGGAATCCATCTGATGTGTCGATAGGCAGCTATACAATCTATGTCGATGGTATTTCCAACGATACTGGACCATGGTATGGAGAATCTATCTCTTTCAGCTTTACCAAGACTACATCAGGAACATACAATATCACAGTGAAGGTCGAAGACGCTGCAGGTAATTGGTCAAGTGATACAGTGATTATCACAATAGAGGATACCACAAATCCAGTCATCGCAGACACTGAAAACTGGATTTGGATTCAAGGTGAACAGATACCTGCTCAAACTCTGTATTGGTATGCGTATGATTTGCAGCCTGGTACATTTTTTGTGTATCTTGATGGTAGTGAAGATGCTAATGGTCAATGGTCCAATGGAGAAGCAATAAGCTATACATTCTCAACAATCCCAACTTGGGGGGATCATGTCGTTTTCATCTCCATTATTGATGCAGATGGTAATCTTGCAAACAGCACCGTCTTGTTCATACCGCATAGCCTGTTGGACTTTGAAGAGCCAAATGACATCACAATTGAATTTGAAGATGATGAGGCTATACAATGGACTCTGTTGGCTGGCAGTCCCAGTCAATACTGGCTTACCATCGACTACGTTTCGGTAGAGTCTGGAAATTGGACTGGTTCCGAAAAGACTGTGAATCTTGATCAACTGCCAATTGGAATCCACCACATCTCGATTGCTGTTGTTGATACGCTCGGACTCTGGTATTCAGATGAAGTGGTGGTCAATGTCGAAGGTTCTATGCTGACAGGCACAACCCCTCATGGAGAGCCGCAAGACTATACGTGGGCTTTGATTGCGATTCCGGTCACGTTAGTTGGAGTAGTAGTAATTATCTGTCTTATTCAGAAAAGGAAATCCAGCTAGAATATCATAGGTCACTGACCGATAAAAGAGCTCTCTACAAGAACCAATCAACAGAAGAAGCTGCAATAAAAACCCTTATTAATAATAAGATAACAATTGTTAATTAACTTGTGTCTCAGAAACTGAGCGCTCCTAAGTTTCCACATGATATGCGTGGTATCATAATTAGTAGGTGAATGTTGCTATGAGTACAACAGATGAGAAATTAGTCAACTCCCTTATGAAGCAAATAGAAGTTGAAAAGAGAACATTGAATATGCTTGCAGAGATTGAGGATGAGGTTTCAGAAACAGCCGTAAAGCTTGTTTTTATGGAACTAAGATTGGATTCCTGGA
>JBHLQM010000040.1:0-30682 GCA_048884785.1 Candidatus Thorarchaeota archaeon
TATGTTGATGATGCTCATGGAGAGGCGGTTCTCGGAAAGGGCGGTCGAGGTATTGTCTCTCACTTCAATCTCACACATCACGATGTCCACTTTGAGATGGGGACTTTCAGTAAGGCGTTTGGTGTAATGGGAGGACATGTGTCTGGCAGTCGTGACATGGTCAACTATGCCTTGAACAAGAGTCGGTCATGGCTCCTGAGCGCCTCACATCCACCTGCAACAGCAGCCGCATGTATTGCAGCTATTGATGTTCTAGAAACAGAAGAAGAACATGTGAAGACACTCTGGAGGAACAGAGAGTATTTCGTTAAGGGCTTACAGAATCTTGGTTTTGATACTGGGCATAGCCAAACTCCCATCATTCCTGCCATGTGTGGCGAGAGTTCCAAGGCTGTTGCCTTAAGTGAAGGTCTCTTCAAAGAGGGGATCCTTGCACTACCAATCGTATTTCCAATGGTTGCACGTGACAAAGCTAGAATAAGAAATATGATGAATAGTGGTCTTACAAAGGAACAGCTGGATACCGCACTTAGTGCATATGAAAAGGTGGGTAAGAAACTCAGTATCATTTAGAACTAGATGGCCCATCAGTATGGGACCCGAGGTTGTAGGCAACTATAGATTGATCCAGCGATTTTCTATGCAAGATAATTGGCAGGAAGATACGTTCATTTCTAGGAAATTTTACACACTAAATGACAGCAACTAAAGATAAATACCGCCACTACAAACCTCTCTCCGAAGGCATGTTACTATGAAGTTAGTGAATTTGAGATTCCCTCAACTAGTTGCAGTTCTTATAACTCTCACGCTGGTTGCTCAACCAGCTCAGCTCACTCCGGTGAGTGAAATTGGAATGATAGCCAATAAAGCAATTGTGGCAACCGACACAGCTGAAGCTAATATGCAGGCTGGTCCATATGTTGACCTGCTTGATTATTCCATCATCAATCAAGATGATCAAAGAATCCTGAAACTTCTAGCTGACGAGATTGATGTGATTGGAGATACAGTTGATCCGTCTTACCTTGATACTCTCAGCCAGAATGAGAATATCACGGTTGTAGAGGCTCTCCGGAATGGATATGGCTATTTCACGATTAATTGCGAAAAATATCCGTATAACATAACAGCATTCCGTCGAGCGTTCTCATTTGCAATTAACAAGACACATGTCGTTAAAGAGGTCTGGGATGGGCTCGCAGTCGAGTTGGATTCGCCAGTTCCTAAGACAAGCCCATATTCAATAGAAGGAACCCTTGATTACAATTATTATGATGCCCAGGTTGACGAGGCAAATGGTCTACTCGACTCCGCAGGATTTCTCGATTGGGATGATGATGGCTATAGAGAAGCGCCAGATGGGAGTGATTTCGATGTTCTGATTGAAGTCGCATCGACATCAAATATAGCGATTGAATGTGGACAGATTGCGGCAGTTGCTTTTGAAATGATTAATATAGACGCGACATCGCAACCTATTGATTTCTATGACACCCTAAACAGGATATATTTCCACAACGATTACGATATTGCATTTATGGGAAAGTCATTTCTTGATTTGGATGTTGATTGGCTCGCTTATGAATATTGGTCAGAATATGCAGACGAGCCCTATCGTAACTACCCCAACTTCAGAAACGATACCTACGACTCTTGGAGAAATCAGCTTCTTGAATCAATATCAGTTGAGGAAGTTCAAGAGGCATCTTCTGCAATGCAGGAAATCTTGGTATTTGAAGCTCCAATCGTAGTTCTGTATGAGAACATCCTTCTTTATGCTCACCGAAACGACAGATACGAAGGATGGGAAATGGATGCCCTTGACGGAATAAGCTCATCGTGGACAAACTCGAAAGTTAGATTGAAGGAAGAATACAACGGTCCGGTAGGAGGAACGTTGAGAGTCGGAATTCCCAACGGTATCGATACGATGAATATACTATCATCGAGTTCTCAGTATTCAAAATCCATCCTTAGGAATCTCTATGACTCTCTTTTCAGACGACTACCAAGCGGAGAAGAGCTTCCTTGGTTGGTAAGCTCATACGAAATTTCAACAAATGATGATGATCCCACAGTGCCTGCAGGACAAATGAAATTAACATTCTCCATGCCAACCAACCATTCATGGAGTGATGGCACCGCCCTAACCGCGTATGATGTAGCTTTTACTCTGAATTATTTGCATTCTGAATCAGGTAATCCCTATGGACCTGCTCTCAGTGGATTGACGGCTTGCTTTGCACCAAATAATGCAACTGCTATTTTGCAGCTGGATTCAACTTCATTTTGGGATATTCTAAAAATCGTTCGCATACCAATCTTGCCCAAGCACATTTTCCAGTATATTGATTGGAATGCATACTCACCCAACGCTGCGACGATTGTTACGTCTGGAGGATTCTACTATAATGGAACAGACCCATATCTCTTGGAGGCGAATCCGCGGTATTTCCATTTCACTGCAACGAGCCCACCTGACATCAGTTCTCCAGAAGATGCAGTTTGGTTCTTGGGTCAGCACAAAATGGAAATAAAATGGTACACTCATGATCTTGACCCACGAAACTACAGTCTTGTCATAGATGGCAATCCAGGAAGTCATGGCTCATGGACTGAGAGTAGTAAGACAATTGACTTCAGTTCGCTTGACATTGGAGTACATAATGTTACTGTAATCCTAGCAGACCGACTCAACCAAACCACTTCAGATGAAGTTCAGGTCACAGTAATTGATGATGATGATCCACCCGTCATTATGGCTTCAGGTAATCTCACGTATGTTCAGGGAAGCACAGGCAATTTCCTCAATTGGACAATAGAAGATCCGAATCCTTCTGAATATGTAATATTCAAAGATGGCTTGGAGGTTTTCCAAGAACCTTGGCTGGAAACCGAACTACTGGTTCAGTATTTAGTCGACGGACTACCCCCAGGAGTGTATAACTATACTCTGGTCGCAATAGATGGTGCCGGCAACTCTGCCAGCAATTCAGTCACGCTTACTGTCAATCCTGGCGTTGATATCTTATTGATTGTCACCATCGGTGGTTTTGCAGTGATTGTTGTTGGACTGTTGGCTATTGCAAAATCAAGGCGTTGAAATGACAATATATTGGACTCGGGTGAAATTCTAGCTCGGATTCAAAACACAGAAGAGGCGAAATAGGAGCATTGGAGCCAATTTAGAGCGGCAACCATGTGCCTATTCTTTTGTCAATTGCGTTACGAAAGACCAACGGAGCCACAGCAATATCATCCATAGCCAGACCTAGATTACAGGATATTGTACGTTCTTGAGATTTTTCTCTACCCATCTTCAATCCCGCAACCAGCTCACCTAAGTCTGCATAGATAGGAGGTATGTTTTGAAAATAGCCAACCTGTTGGTAGTGGCGGAGTTGCGGAATGTCATCCGTGCAGAACTTATCAGACTCTCTCAATGCGGCTGGATGCCAGTATGAATCAAAGTCCACGAGAGATGCAAATGCTCCCTCATCCATCCAGCCGGGCTGTATTGTTGCGTGCGGTTTCTTTAGGATTGGTCCAGCAGTCACTATAATGTCACATCCAGAAACAGCATCCTTTGGGTTATCGACAATGGTAACCTCCAGTCCAAACCTTTCTTCAACTTCGGCCGCATACTTCGCTGACTGCTGGGGATCGATGTCATATGCCATAACATGCTTGAGGGGATGAACAATACTGAGGGCTTCAATATTGCTTCGACCTTGTACTCCACATCCAAGAATTCCCACAACTGATGAGTCCGATCTCGCGAGATGTTTGGCAGCAATTGCAGTCGCGGCACCTGTTCTCTTGGCAGTAATCCACACACAATCCATTACAGAGATTGGCAAACCTGTTTCCGCATCGTTCAGAATCAGCAATCCGGATATGTAGGGCAATCCCTTCTGTCTATTCAAGGGAAACCCAGATACCCATTTCATACCTGCTGACTTCAAAGCTGGAATATATGCGGGCATCGCGTGAATGAAATTATCAGAGTTGCCAGGATGTATCCCGGGTTTTGGTGGCATCTCAACTCTCCCCTCAGCCTTTTCTCTGAATGCGGTCTCAAGCTGATGGATAATCTCCTCCATGCCGATATTGATTCGAGCTACATCTGCCTCTGAGAGATAGAGAAGACGGTTTTCGGGATCTGACAAATGGAACACCAGTTCGCCAGTTGGTGTTCACACTGTTATAGATTGTGTCACAATATATCGGAGCACCTCTGGCTTCTAGTCAACCAGAGGTCTCCTGCGTTCATTTAATCTTCTGATCAACTTTTTCTAGCTCTACGATAGGCGCAAATCTGAAGCTGACTTCAGGCAGATAGAATCGAGTTATCTTGACGAGGTGCTCAGGGTCTTCAGTTTCAAGCAATTGGAAGCCTTCAGGCCCATCAAGCATCGTATAGTTCTTTGAAATGAACTTTGCATGTTGTTCAGGATTCTTCTTCACTAGCGCACGAAATTCCTTTAGCTTGTCCATTACGGCATTATGGTCAGCTGAATCGTATTCCCAAAACATGATGTACTTCATTTTCTCAACCTCTTAAAAGTGGAATACAATTCGCCCCAATGCGTTAAGAGAGTTGCGATAGGAATGTTAATGCGGATGCATTGAATACAATCGTCAAACCTTAATGCTTGTGATGTGATAGCTATATCATGACAGAAATTGAGCGGAATACTACACTCCGGAATGTTCTGTTGAAGGCAGCCCAGGAAAAGACACGAGTCCGATTAATTGGACCTCCAAATACAATTCTATCGGAGGGTTTTGTTGATTTCATAGGAAATGGGATAGTTGGTATGAAACATCGGATCAGCGAAGAACCAGATGAGTTCATCGTCATTAGTAGTATTATCAAGATCCAAATGATAGGAGAATCGCATCAGGCATTCTAGGGATTGTGTAGCATCATGCTGCATTCATGGCAAGAATGTCCACCGAATAGCCAAGATAGGGTGTTTCTACCATTGGCTTGTGCATTTCAGAAAATAGTCTTACATAACTGACATGGTCACGGCTGGTTAGAGTGTCCCCATATTTCTCAAGTCTACTTCTTTTTTGAACATATGCCCGTATACCCTCGACAATCTTTCTCAAAAAGAAGGTATTCCGGAGTTTGATTTGTCGCCAAAGATAGATTCTCTTCAACTAATTTGGAACTAGTCCCAAAAGCAGACGATCCAATTAGAGTTATGAATCGAAGTAGGCTTGATGCCATGAGGCATGAAAGCGTTCCTGCTTTCTTCTTTCCTACTATGACATCAAGAGCATCTTCTATCTGCTGCTCATTAAAGAAACGGCGAAGCGGTTTTCGAGTCGCTTGGAATCCTGTAATCCATTCAAGAAGGCGACTCGATAATGAATCACTCAACAATCAACCTCCCTAGATTCAGTTCTAACTTAATGTAAACAGATTCAGATACAGAAAATAGAGGGTCGCTTGCATTGAGTGGGACCTGATATACACATGCAGAGTTACCTATCATCGACACCTTTCAATGATATACAAGATGGCGAACTGTGTCCGTTCACCCATCTCTAATAATAGGGATTTGCGGATGTGAGATAAAAGGATTGGCTCCTCAGCAAAGAAGCCAGCTTCCCTTCATGGTTGAGCAATTGTCTGAGTTCCGAATACAAGTAGAAGATACAGCATCATGATGAAGACAGCAATCATTGCTATGGCCTCGAGGTTGTTGATTTTCGCATCATCAGTGATTTTTGCTCTAAGTATGAATAGAGTTGGAAATGCAAAAAGCACCAAAACCACCGAATATAGATCAACTGGGATTCCATGATGTACATCAGTAAGACCTGAGAAGAAGAGGTGCAGTCCAGATGCAACTAGAGTGAAACCAAATATGACAAAGAAAACCTGAACAATCCCTCCGAATGCGTTTGAAAGAGCGATTTCAATCTCAGCTTTTCGATGGCTGGAGGCAACAATAATGTACTCAGGAAGTCCAGCAAAGATCACAAGCAGCAGTGCGGCCTGAATGAAGTTCAATCCCATTGTATCTCTTGTGAATGTGGCGAAGTTAGCAAGGGCTTCACCTCCCATCAGTGCTCCAAAGGATGCAACTAAAAGAAATACAGCAACGGTTCTTTTCGATAAATGCGTGATGTGCCTGTTTGACGGATTGGGTTCCTCCACAAAGGGATCGCGATGACCATAGTATTTGGTAATTGTATATAGATATGCAATAAAGACGGCAATCAGACAACCGCCAAATACCAGGAGTTCGTCGAATGTGAAGTACATTATTTGTCCAGGCAAGGTAGGAGCCACGAATATTTGAAGGAGAATCATGGAAAATCCAACTGCAAGGCTGATGACGGCTCCAACCGTGAGAAGCTCTGAACCAACCCACATTATGGCGTCAGGAAGTCGGTAGTTTCCATCCTTGTCTTTTGGCAGAAAAAGGGAATATGTAGCAAACACCATTGTATTTACAAAGATGGTTGAAAGAGCCAGCACCCATGCCATTTCATATTGCCCACCAAGAATGAGGAATGAAAGCACTGCAAGCTCAGGAATTGTGGCAGCCAGGCTTGCGTATATACCAGAAACATAATCCGTCATGTTCAGGTTATGGGATATACCTTCGACAGAAAGAACGAAGGCTTCGCATGAGCCTGCAATAAGCAGAACTCCACCAATCAGGTCTGCGTAGGATGCTATATCATGTGGAATATGAATGATAGCTTCAAGTGCCATCACTCCAAGTATTATTGCCAGACCGATGATGTATGATATTTGCCAAATGTGGAGTTTCATTAATCTGCCTCTGAGGGCGTTTCAGCATTCTATCTGCATTTTAAGTATGACTCTTATAGCTAAAAATGCACTAATCCTTCAGCACAGCCTCGACTACACTAGTAGCAGTTCTACCAAGAGCGACGAGCACTAATTGGATTAGAAAAGCTAGGACGAATACTCCTAGTGAAACCGATAGCATGAAGAAGCTCAGAGAAGTCGCTGCGAGGGGGGACAGGTAGTAGCGCCAGACTAGCCAAAACCCGTACATTCCCATTATGAGAATGATTCCAATAGCTAGCCCATATATTGCAACCACAGTTTTCACACGAGCTCCACTCAAATCTACAGACCCCACGCCCTTCCCAATAACTGCAGCTTGGACTCTGCGATTAAACCTAACGAAGAAGCCGATGGCCCCAAGAAAAATGAAGAGTGTGATTATTGAGCCTATCATCAGAAGAAAGACCGCTACATCGATGGTAAGCTCTTCAAGGAATGTTCCTCTACTCAGCACATAGGCAACAGTTGACGCGAGAATCATCATTGCTGCAATGATTTCTGCTACGAATGTTATAGTCGCGCTCCCTCTGAAGAGCCCTCCAATATCAATTGTATCTGGAATGTCCGGGGTGTCACTCATTGTCAATCCTCTCATATTATCAATCTGAACACTTTGTTGAATGCTATACATCCAAAAAAGCCTTGTCGAAGGACTTTTCCGTTCTGAGGATTTTACAATGACTGCAATTAGAGAGAAGAAATAGGTGTTGAAAAGATATGGTGAACTATTTCCATGATGTACCAGTAGGACCTGATCCTCCAGGGGAGATCTATGTCGTTATTGAAATGACGAGAGCAAGCAAGAATAAGTACGAATATGATGTGACTCATAATATATTCAGACTTGATAGAGTTCTTTACACCTTTGCGCCATTCGATTATGGTTTCATCCCACGGACGCTCGATCAAGATGGAGACCCACTTGATGTAGTTCTGATGATTACCGAGCCAACATTTACAGGATGTCTGGTTCGAGCAAGGCCCATTGGCATAATGGAAATGGACGATGCAGGAAAAATAGATGACAAGATTATTGCAGTCCCGATAAAGGACCCTTACTTTCGTGATGTAAAAGGAATGATTGACCTCCCAAGAAGCAGAATGGAAGAGCTAACACACTTTTATGCAACTTACAAAATCCAAGAAGGTGGCCATGTTGAGGTGCGAAAGTTTCAGGATATTGGTGAGGCTCTCAAGACAATAAATCGCTGTATCAATGATTATGATGATGCTTTGAAGAAGGGTAAATATATGGGCTATAAGAAATCAAAATGAGCTCTCTTACCAAAAGCATCTAAAGGAGAATCATGTGGATTCGAGTAGCTAGAGGGATATTTCTCCAATGACAGAACAATTGAGATGCAAGGCGGTAATCTTTGACTTCGATGGAACCCTAGCAGATAGTATGCCTTTCCTCGAGAAAATCGGAGTTCAAATCATGATGAAATACTATGGTATTGAGAAGGATGATGCTACTTTTCGTTACAGATCTACAACCGGCCTTCCGTATGAACATCAGATTGAACTGAATTTTCCCAATGATGATAGAAACATCTGTGCGGTCGAGGAATTTGAGCATCTCAAAATCGAACGCATCTTTGAACAAGAACTCTTTCCATCAACAGAATCTATGCTTGAATCAGTACATGCCAAAGGAATCAAGATATTCGTTTCATCCTCCACCTTCCAACCTACGATAGCCAAATACTTTGAGCTCAGAAGTCTGAGTCACATGTTTCAAGAGATTGTGGGCTATCGTGCGGGCTTTGAGAAGGGACCTCACCACTTTAGGCATATTCAATACGAACATAAAATATCACTAGCAGATGTAGTGTTCATTGGAGATTCCTTGAAGGACTTTGAGAGGTCAATTGGATTCTGTCGATTTATTGGGATTGAAGGAATATTCAAAGCTAAAGACTTTATCGAGAAAGGTCACAATGGTTTAGTTTTATCATCAATTGGTGAAGTTCCGAATCATGTTATCTTTGGATAACATCAAACGCTTTCTTGCTGTACTTGGGTTGCAGGTCCCTGCCCACGAACTCGATTCATCTGTTCAAGAACCGATCTGATTTGCGGCTTTTTCTCTTCTGGAACAGTTACAATATTTTCCTCCGGGAGCTTTTCCAAGACGTTCAATATCTTCTCAAGAGTATGCTTTTTCATCTGTCTGCAGATTGCCCCTTCCCAAGCAGGAATGATCTTCTTGTCAGGATGCGCAGCCTGCAGTTGGTGGATTAGTCCCATTTCTGTTGCTATGATGAATGTTTTATGAGGTGATTCTGCAACAGTACGTACCATCATTCCTGTGGACCCCACCATATCTGCGGCCTCCTGTACTTCCTTTGGACATTCAGGATGTACTATTGAAATTGCATCAGGATACTGCTCCTTAGCAAGCAGCAGCTGTGCGACATCGAACTGATTGTGAACATAACATGCTCCACGCGGCTCAATATCAATTATCTTGACATTTGTATGCATCCTAACATGCTCAGCAAGATTTGCATCTGGACCAAAGAGCACTGATTCCACTCCTAATGATTCAACAACTTCAACGGCACTCCCAGAGGTGCAGATAACATCGGTTTCCGTTTTTGTATCAGCCGTCGTATTTACATAAACAACCACTGGAACACCAGGATACTCCTCTTTCTTTTTCCTTATTTTTTCAGCATCGACATAGGCGGCTAATGGACATAATGCTCCTGGATCCGGGATATATACTGGCACTCCGTTTGACAAGACTGCAGCCATCTCGGCCATGAATCTAACACCAGAGAAAATAATGATATCATACCCGCTAACTTCAGAACATTTCCTAGCCAATTGAAGAGAGTCTCCAGTGAAATCAGCAATCTGCTGGATATCTAATGTTTGATAGTTATGGGCGAGTATCAAGGCATTGCGTTCTTTCTTTAGTTCCAAGATTCGCGCCTGTAGTTCACTGCAACTCTTTTGCATATCATTTACCTGCATGTAGCTATTGTTAATCTCCTTTTAATAAAATTCCAATCGGCAAATGTTGTCAGTCTGTTGGGTCACGGGCAATAATTGCCATGCCTTGCTGAAATATTTCAAAACGGTATTTCAGGTTGATTTAAGTGGCATATATCACTGATGGAGTAATCCTGATAGAAAGGAAGGATGGAATACGAAAATCGGGATAGTGTCTGGAACCTCTTCAACAATGACTGAAGATGCAGATGCAATTGTTAAACTTCTAGGCAACAATAGCTTCGAAATTGTTTTCCAAGACACTCTTAATGCCATTTCCAGACCGAAGGGACGGGACTATAAAAAAGAAGAGCCAGATGTGCTTGTTGTGGTGGGATCTGACCGAACCCTACTTAATACTCTTCTATCGATGGCAGATGTATCTATCCCGATTTTTCCAGTTGCATCGAGAGGCCACCCTGGATTCCTCTTTGATGTGACAGTGACCGGTTTTGAGCAAATCGTTGACGACTTGGTTGCAAAGAGGTGGACAGTTGAACGAAGGACAAGATTGGTAGCAATAATATCCGGGCGAAAGACGCCTCCAACTCTCAATGAAGTAGCAATATTTCCAAGAAGAAGTGCTACGCTGCTGCGATATGCATTGCACATTGGAGATGAAGAGTTTTGGCAGGATGGGAGTGATGGGATAATTGTATCGACTCCTACTGGAAGTACTGCATATTCAATGAGTGGAGGAGGACCAATTGTTATACATCCCGCGAATGTCTTTAGTATTGTCCCTGTTAATAGCGCAAACCCTTCGAGGAGGGCGATCGTGGTCCCTGATGATATCAAGATAGAAATCCGAGATCTAACGAGTTCAGTCAGGATTGAAGCAGTTCTTGATGGCCAGTCCCGAATCCCAGTCAAGGATGGGAATATTATAATTGAAAAGTCAGTGCACGATGCCATCTTTGTTAAATTAACTGATGAAAGAATAGCTGCTCTTAGGGGGAAATTGCTAATAAAAGCTGAAGTTGCAACTGAGAAGACTCAAGAACTACCACCAAGTGCCAAGCTTGTGTTGAAGGTACTTGAATATCATAGAAGTTTATCACAAAAGCAAATCATTGAAGAAACAGGACTGCCTTCAAGAACTGTCAGATATGCACTCAGTTTGCTTGTTTCCGAGGCGCTTGTAAGGAAACAGATATCACTTCGGGATAGCCGACAAGCAATGTATTCCATAATTCAGGCAACTACAGAAAAACCAGAGAGCTAGAGTGATCTAAATGAAAATCCCAAATAGCATCATCCCAAAAACCAGAAACAAAATAATTCGGGATTTCTTTCAGCGGGGCTCAGATATAGCTGAAGACATTCTGGAAGGCAAAGAACCTAGATACAAAGAAGGACTCTTTGGCGAGCATTACAGTCTCTTTGCCTATGAACTTGCGAGGAATGCCAAATACGATTGCACACCTTTTCAAGAGGCAAAAACAGTTGACTCTAGCCTAACACAGGTTTTTCGTGATGTCATTGAGGAACCTAAATACAATGATGTTAGGGATTGCATTATTCTTGGTATGTATGGCATGGTTGTGGGCAACTACACGGACGAAGATTTCAGATATCTCTACAGATACATCCTTCGTGATATCAGAAACCTGAAAGAGATTCATGATTTTCTCTGGGAAATTCTTTCATTCTTGGCTAGTATTGATAATGACAAACCAGAGGATGTATTATCAGGAGTCCGTGAATGGATTCGCTTTTTGGGGGCTCCACTCCCAAAACCAATTGATTTCATTGAACCCTGCATGAAGTTCGGTGTGAATCTGGAGCCTCTTATGAACACTGAAGGGATGAGATTTCTTACATCCCTGCTTGCTCATCCAGAATACTTGGAAGAAGCTATTCAGGGTAGGGCATTCGAAGATGTGTATCGACACATCAAAGACTGGGGCTCAGATGTACTTCAATCAAAGATACTTGCTTCCTTTCAGGAAGCATCATACAAGCAGGCTCAGAAGTCAATATCAAAAGACATGACAATCCCTGAAACGATAAATCAGGTTTCAGTACTTTTTCAACGGATTGGATTTCAAGTGTCCCATGAAGTTCCAATCCCCGTCAAGCTTCAGAAGCTTCCAGAGCCTCCACCAATAGAAGCAATCAATCCAGTCGTCTTCGAGATGATTCCCCAAAAACTTAGAATGCCACTAATGACCTCAGTTGCGTATTCTACACGAACCAAAAAGGTTGAGATTATATTTCTTGGAGGACCGAGAATAGGAAGAAGTGGGATTCTTATCAAGACAGCAACTGGAGGAATACTGCTTGATTATGGATTATCAGTGGCAAACCATACAATACCTGAATGGATACCTGAACTAGAAGCAATCGATACTGTGCTGATATCCCACAGTCATTTGGATCATGTTGGTGGATTGCCTATCCTGTATGAGAATTTCTCAGGAAAATGGTGTTCGACTGGAGTCACTGGCATTGTAACTATGGCGCTGCTGGATGACGCCATCAAAGTCGGTACGCCAATGCCGCCCAGAAAAAGCGATGAATGGGATCGTATATCATTATTCACAGAAACCAATATTCAACGTGTAGCAAAGAATCATGTTAGGCTAGAACTTCAAGAAGCAAGTGAAGTTGCACCAGGAATCCTTGCAACACCAATCGATGCATGCCATATCCCTGGAAGTGTGGCATATTTAATTGATATAGAGGGCTTGAATATTCTGTACACAGGGGACTTCAATTTGGACCAGTCCGTTCTCTTCCCTGGCGCAAATCTACCAATAAATGCTGATTTTACCATCTTTGATGGTACATATTGGGGAAGAGAGGATTTCAATAGGAGCCAGGTGACTGAGATACTAGCGAACATCATCCAAAGAAAGGGACCGGTTATCATTCCGAGCTTTGCTGTTGGCAGAACTCAAGAGATGCTGAAGATACTTGACACATTAGGAATAACAAATAGCAGAAATGTGATTGTAGCAGGAATGGCTGAAAAAGTCACGCGGCTAGTGGGCATGTCTGGTGGGTGGCAGAGTCTGAAGAAGAATAAAACTGAGCTCGAGCCAGAAGATATACTCGTTGCAGGAGGAGGAATGATGGGAGGAGGACTAACAAGATATCATTTCGAGCAGCACAGAAACAACAAGAACGCCGCAGTCATTCCTTGTGGATATCTCGCTCCTAGGACTCCTGGTTGGAACCTTGTGAATGGATATGAGCCGCATGAGTGTCAGGTCCAGTATGCCAGACTGAGCGCTCATTCATCAGCGTCAAATCTAGATGGATTCGTCAAATCGTGCAAAGGTAAGAAAATTATGGTTCATACGCCGGCTGAAAAACCACCTAAGGGGTTAACCATGCCATTGCTAAATCAACGGATCACGCTTGCTACCTAGCTATGCAACGACTTCAAGAACGCCATCTAGGACAAGCTTTGTGGCAACAAATTTCATCGCAGGTAGGCTGACGCTTAATTTCCGAACAACATCTTGAAGAGGCGTTGACCCATCACACAAATCAACGAACCTAACTACAACATTTCCATAGGCCTTCTGAGTATCTATGTCAACCTCGCCTTTCTTTCTGAGATGCGAATCCGGCCCAATCTCAACTTGGAAATCAACCCAGCCATACTTTTGCATGATTTGAAGGCATCCAAGTACATACTCCCGAGGGAGGTCTGTTGCGCGAACAAGACCTCCAACAGTTGAGGAGCTATTAATCGAACTCTTTACCTCAACTATTGCCTTGCCCACATTGCGGTTGGCAAATGGAAGTCCTTTACCCGCTTCTCGGGCTCGAACAATATAATCTAGGCTTATTGGCCTCAAAGGTAATTCTGCCAACACATTAAAGATTGAAGTTTCAAAGACTGTTTTGTCGCCATCCCAGTTATCCCAAATACCTGTGTACATCTCCTCAGCTTCGAGAAGGAGTCCTTTCATCTTCTTTCTGTATATTTCCTCTTCACTATCATTGTTTACAATTAAAGCCATGACAAAGTTTTGAGATTTCTCAACCATCACAAGGTTTCCTTCGTGTTCTATCGTTTCAAGTGCATCTACTTTTTCCCCTGTTCCATCGGAAGCGGCATTCATACCTCCAAATGAATCAAGCGCAGAAATGAGGGAGGCGATTGAAGTTGTATCGGCCACCTCATCAGTATAGTCGATATGATAGGCGACATCATAGACACCATCTTTTTGGAGAATCATCATCATGGTCAGTATCTTGGTTGATTGAGGAATGTAACTTTCAACTGCAGGTTCCTTTTCAGGAGTTTCTGTGGTTTCACTGCTTTCAGTTGAGGCCTCTCCAAAACTCCGGGCAAGTGCCCCAACTTCGTCGAACTCGTCGTCCTCCTCCGTGGCTTCAGCTTCGTGATAGGGTACCGATTCAAATCCACTATCGCCCTGTTGTTTCGTCTGGTCTTTAATATCCAGTCGATCTAAATCGTCTGTCTTGCGGCGAACTGTAATCATTTCGCTTATAGGTCGATCAGGAAGAGTGACACCTACAGTTTTTGCGGCCACCTCAAGCATGAATCTGATAAATTCATCACGTCTCGCTTTATCAGTGGCGATCATAGTAAATGTTGGAGCGCCAAGCAACCGCTTTATCTTGTCACCTTTCATTGATTCAGGCAAATCCTGTTTGTTAGCGACAATGAAGAGTGGTACTGCTGGAGCTTCTTTTCGAATGTTTCGTAGAAGGGTTTTGGTTTGCATGACATTTCTAAACGAGCTGTCTGTAATCAGAAAGATGACATCAGTACCCTGGAAATAGAAGCTCCAGAGGTCTTGAAAAACAGCCTGTCCCGCAAAGTCCCATATAGTGACCAAGAAAGTACCAAACTGTATCGTTTCAGATGAGTCTACAGCGACATTGATTGTAGGCACATATCCTCCTGGTGCAGGTTCACGACCAAAGAGCAGTCGCATAAGTGTGCTTTTACCCACACCACCTGAGCCTACAAATGAAATTTTGAATCGTGTGAAAATAAGCTCACCCAGAATATCTTCGAGATTGTCTTTAATATAGCCCATCGAGTTCCCTCTGAGGGCCGTCGCAATGCGTGCTGCGCCTTCGCGTACTTTATGCTGAATTACGCGGTCCTCATCACGACCATCTGTGATGAAGAGAAGAAGCACATTCTCATTTACCTCTGAGTGAAAGACCTTATGGGCCTCTCCAATGAAGACGGGAGTATCTTTGGCCAAACCCTCCGTAGTATGAAGATCAGAATAGCCCCTCAGAAACTCCTGAATATTTTCGGCTTCAAAATCAATCTTCCAGAATCGAGCCCTCACCACAATTTCCCCTTCTCTTTTGTTGATGAGTAGCACGTTATGAATCATTGACCATCACATTCCTTATTCTGGAATTTTGGACTGTATTCGCAGTGAGCTTTTGTTATACAAGGCTTTGTGTACAACCATTCCAGTATTCCACCATTTCTGACTATGAAGCTTTGCTTGATGTATCATTATTTATCTAGCTTTATTTTTCCTCTTGAATAGAGACCTGTCATGACTGTGATAAGAACATTGGTATCTATTCCGGTAGATTGACCAATCTCTTTGATAGTTCGAGTTCCATCCGCCAATAAGGTAATTTTCTCAATATGAGAATATGTCGATTTAAGCTCGTCATCAAGAATTCCTACAAAAGTTGGAATATCTGATGCATCTATTCTTGCACGCAAGTTTATGCAACCCATGGATTTAAGGAAATGTATGGCGCCCAAAGTCATTTGAGGACCGCTCCCAGTTACCAGGTGACCCATCTCTCTTGTGCCATCAATGCTATCCCAAACTGCATGAAGAAAATCTCTGACCTGTGATGATTTGAATGAATCCCATTTTGGTTCCTTTATCCGGTGTGGAACCATTCTTTTCTGTAACATCTCTGGAGGGAGTGTTGCTAGAAGTTTTATGGTAAATGGATGTGATGTATATGGGTCTTCAGTGCTCTCAAGCTCTTCAAGTGCCTCATCCTTCCACAAATCAGGCAAGAATGAGAACTGTGACCGAATCTCATCAACATTGTTTGTTTGACCTGTGATAAGAGTGAAGATGAGATTCTCATACTCTATCAATGCATAGACAAATCGACCTACTTGGATAACAGACGTTTTTGCATCCTCCGATTGACCTAGTTTGAATGTGGTGATGGCAGCCACGATATTTGGAACACGTTCATGCACTTTTGCCATTTCTTCAAAATAGTAAGAATACACAGCTATTCCTGTTGATTTGTCGACTACAAAAAAGGCTTGATGTCCAAGTGATTCTGCCTCTTCCTTTACCTCGGCTTTTCTAGGGGTCTCGTCAATTTTATTATCAATGAACCAAATTTCACTTGCCAATTCCGGATGAACATCTGACATTCCTATCATGGCGAGCACAGACAAGAGAAGGTATGACGGGTTTGGGGTCACAGAGTCACACAGATCGCCTTTGGTTTCAGCTTCATAAATTCGCACAAGCTCCAGTTCATCGTCGGAACCAGGAGCAAGCAGCAAATGAGCATCTGTCTGGGCTTGTATCAGTCCAATAATCTTTGAAATATTCTCCTTTTCATGAAGCGGTCTTCCAATAATCACAACAACTGCATCAGTATCACTCAAGGGAGCCTTGAGATTACCTTTAACTGCTTCATCCAGCGGAATTCTAGACACCCGTACATTGAATGGACCCAAACGCACAGGACTGCTGAAAACTCTATCATCCGTCTTTGTATAAGCAAGCAGTTTTGCAACAGCACGAGCAGATGCGTTCTCTATACTTGGTTGGGCTGGAGATATGAAGCAGATCTTTACACTTGGAGGTAATATGCTGGCAGCAATTTCCGGAAATGACTTGCTAGCCTCCCTGGGGCCTTCTTCTTTAATGATAGGATTCAATCTTTCAATTAATGATTGAATAGCCTGCCTCTCCTTTGATGATATCTCGCTGGCATGATATACTCCGATGAAAAGGACACCATCGGTAACCTGGTATACACATACCCTAAACGATTCTAGAAGTATCGTCATTCCGTCTTTGAATGAACCATCTTGCAGGGCGGTGAAGTATTTCTCTACAACTTGCTGAATCACCATATTGGAGATTTGCATGTTGATGAAAGAAGTCGATGACCAGACCTTTGCTCCTACAAGATCATAGAGAATCGACTTCACAATCACAAGCAGTCACCTAGCTACCAACAGTAGAAGAAGCCTTACGCCTAAATCAAGGTTATCCGGATTGATGCTTCACCAGCTTTTCGAAGGATTTCACCCCTCGCATATAGTTTTGGTATAAAGTAAACATCTGAGAGATATCATACTTCAGCTCATGAGAACCTCCACCTGATGGTATTATGGGAAGATCAGAAATTGCATCTTGGACAGTGAAAGCTTTGGTCAATGTTGCCGATTCATCTAAAGAATGCTCAACCCTCTTCTCTTTGCCCACTTTCTGAAATAGAGGCAATGGAGCAGCTGGAACTTCGCCTGAACGATTTGCAGCAATAAAAACACGTCTTCTTAGCTGTGGAACTCCATATTGCTCAGCATTAAGCTGGAACCATGTACATGAGTAGCCGGAGGTCCGAAGTCTTTCTTGAACCTCACTCAGGACCGACTGGTTTCTTTTTGTTTTCAAACCTACAACATTCTCAATTATTACATTCTCAGGTTGAAGATGCTCTACAATTCGTAGGAGTGAAAACATCAGCATGTTTCGAGGATCACCCAGCTCCCATTTTCCTGCCATGGAAAACCCTTGACAGGGCGGCCCTCCCGCAAGAATTCCAAGTGTCCGGCCTTTGAGTTGTGTCTCTGCAAGTTCTACAAATTCCTGAATTCCGTCGGATTTAGAAAGATCCAGACCAAGTGCCCTTGTCTTTGGATGATTCTCTTTGTAAGTGGCTATCATATGCTGGTTGTTATCTACTGCCAAGAGTACATTATGATTTGAGTCATGAAGACCTTGAGATAGACCACCAGCACCAGAAAACACATCAATGGCTCGGGTATGTCTGATGGTTTTGCCGATTGCTCGAGCCAGCAATGGAGGCACAGCATTTCCAATCTGCTTGTAGATAGATGTGTTGCTGCCAAGGAATCTATAATCATCCTGGAATGATTGAAGACGTGCTGCCTCCCTGAAGGAAATGAGTCGATTCTGAACCGGATGAATAAATGTGCCATTTCCTGGGCGATTGAAATATGTGTTAATTGTATAGCTCGGCATATCTTGTCTTAACCGCCCATAATATGTTGTCCGACCTCCTTTCTTTCTAATGTTCATGACGCGGTCCGATTGATTTGCTACATGTAATGGTATATTCTTCCAATTACCTCCAGGTGGAACAGACTGAATCATTAGCATATCCAGTTCGCTTAATCTTGCAGAAACGTGGTTGTAGACTAGTGAAGAGCTGCAAGAAAGTGCAGACTGGATTTCCTCGGTTTGTTTCATGGCTGCTTTTGAAATGCTAATGACCGCATGAAAATGTTACCATGTTCATTTAATATAGCCCAGAATACTCGAGATGAGCTCTTGAGATGCGTTCCGTAAGTTCAATATGCGTTTGGCATCAGCTCTGGATAGATCATAAAGCTCGAAGATACTGGCTTCCAACTCAGGATGGTTAGAATGCCCCTCCAAGAATGCATCTCTCGCAAGTTTCACAATGCCCTGCATATTTACATTATGTCCATTGCAAAAGGTATCAACGATAGGTAGCATACCTAACTCTCGATTTGAAACATGGTTGTTTGTGTTTGAAATAGAAAATCGCCAATTTAGCAACTCTGAATTTAGCACTCCAGCCAGATAATCAAGCATATCTTCAGGTTTACCGCTAGAAATGCAAATGTAGTTGCATGAATTTGCCAAAACAGATCCCTTTTCAGCCTTGGCAAACTTGAGCCTCCAGCGCTGGCTCCTATTTGATACCTGCTGGCATATGATGCGCCTTTGTGAAATGTGTTTCATTCTGTTTGAATCCGGACGGGATTCCATGAAAGCTCCTAAATCTACGAATTGCTGTTTCTTTCCGCCTTTCCCGAAGTCAAGGGAGTATCTGCGAATGTTCAGCCCCCGTATTAGCGGATGTGCAGAAGGAGAACCACTTAGGAATTTCTTATCCAAAGTCAAATCCAACTCTCCACGATGGTTGTGGATGAGATCATATGACGACAGTGGAGGGTGCTTGTGCAGTTTTCCCAGTATCCGCCAATCCTGTGATGCAATCTCTGGTATAACATACGTATCCCCAAAAATGCTTCTTATTTGCTGGGAAGTCATTCTGTAGCTGCTCTTCGTTGCCGCAGTCTGCAATGAAGGCATATTGGGACGAAAGAGAATCTCCTCGGTCGATCCGTGTTTGACAACAATGGCGATGCATACGGACTGAGTTACGCCGGGAAAGAGCTGAGCTGCTTCGGAGAAACTATCAATGCTTTCGAGGGAGTTTTGGCTAATCAAATGACGTCTAAGGCTTTTCGATGAGAAATCGCCGAGAAGTGTCGATGGAACAATGAATCCGATACGCCCGCCTTCTTTTGCCAATTGAAGAGAGCGTTCAATGAACAATTGATATGTATTGATGGAATTCGAGGCACTATATTCAAACTCACCTGAATGCTTGAAGTAATCGATTTCTTCAGACATCAGAGTTCTATACGATTCATATTCCTTCATATCAATATTCGATAGTCCTGTCCTAAGCATAGATCGCACGAATTCAGCGAGATTTGGCTTTAGACGCTCATAGGGAGGATTGAAGAGTATGAAATCAAATCCTCCGTTATTCAGTATATCATTGAATGCATCACTCCACTCGAAAACTGCTCTTGTATGGTGGGATGTGAAGAATCCGGAATGGTCCTTATCTCCTGTAAGCCCCTTCAGACTGATTATGGAATTACCGCTTTGGAAATTATTGAAATTGGCTGTCGGCTTTCTTTTTCTCATTAATGAAAAACATACTCTCGCAATCTCCAAAGCAGCGATGTCTAGATCCACTCCATGCATATTGCGAGACATGAGATTCAGTATACTCTCATGTGTGCTTTCATTCTTTGATGATAGTCCCGGTAATACATTTGCAAGAAATGAGTATACAACATCCAAAGCTGATAGAAGAAAGATACCAGGACCACAGCAGGGGTCTAAGAATTGCAGTTCACCTAGTTTTTTCAAGAGAGTTTCTACATCATCCTGAGAAGAAGACACAATCTCTGTAAGGCGTGGAATCAGAGTCTTCTTTGAAATAAAGCGCGCAATATTTGATGGTGTGTAGAATGCGCCAGTCATTTTTTTCGTAGAATTGCCTTTAGGTGAAAAAACATGGGACCCAATACTATGCACCGAACCTAGTAAGTCGGCAAGCTCCAGAATGGTTTTGTTTCGTATTACTCTACTATCATATTTGAATCTGAGTCGCGGGATAAGCCCCATCGCGATGTTTCTGACGGTCTCCTCTTCCACAGAATTTCTGAAACCAGTCGGAGATAATTGTCTGAAAGTCAGATCTTCGGTTGCATTTTGGGAAGTCCCTGTCCATTCCCTTATTATACGCTCTAGAGATAAAATTCGAATTACTTCAGACCGAACTGAGCGGGACCAATCTGCAGAAGAATGCTCAACTTGGCTTTCGACGTCTTTTAGAATAGCTAAAGCCTGGTTAGCAAACATCTGCAAGAATATACCTCATTTCCTAATGGGAAGACACAGGGAAAAGCATTACTGATGAGATTGGTTCTGATATGAGTATCACATATGATATCCAACCACCTACAACTGCAGACACAGCGGTCGGATGGCTCCTACTAATTCGAGGTAGGACTCCCAGTGATGTAGCAAAAGCATTTAACTATATTTAAGTTGAGTGGTGCTTCTCTTGCCTCGGATAGCGCCAAAACAAAGGGCGCCTGACAATCAACCTTGATGCATTCTGTACCTTCTAACTTGTGGTTCGGCTAGTCGCAAACTCAGCATTAGCAATTCCGGCCCACGGGATCTAATGAGCTTTCCAAGACACTCCAATGCAAGAGGCAATTCCCGTCTTACATATTCAAAAAGACTTCTTTCCGATTCACTGAGAGCTGCAACCATATTTTCTATATGCTGATGGACAATTGCCCGCCGCTGCACTCCTGATTCCGCAAGAATGCATCTTTCCAACTCCTGCAGAATCTCCTCACTGACAACCTTCGATTCTGAAATGACCTTTGATGTTACTCTTGTTGCCCCATGTTTTAGATCTTCTTGCTGCGCTCTAAGGCTGCCTACAACAAGTCGCATCTCGTCAAGTGGAACTCTAGGCTGTACCTCCATTTCATCAACGTCACTAACTAGCTGTCTTCTATAGGCTCTCTTGCCATGAAGGTTTGTTGCCAGGAGAAAACCTTTGCTTTCCATATCGTAGAGATGCTTACGAAATTCCTCACGTGTTGTGAGCGAATGTCTGGCCGATATATGAAGAAATCTCTGAAACATTGTTTCCTCTAGCGCAATAACGCCCCAACCAAATGTTCGCATGATATCTAGCTCAATAGGATTAGGACGCCCGTCGCGTTCAGGCATCATGATACCCCTCTACTATATTATTTAGTTATATGTATAGAAACTTAATAAAATTAGTTAGGAAACGATTTTTTGGTAGAATTGCCTGAATACATCACTCAGATATTCTACCAATGCAGATTCTAAAACAGGGGAAAATCATTTGTATTTTCGAACTTGTGCTTCGGCCATTCGGAGGCTCAGCAGAAGATAATCAGGGCCTTTGTAATGTAGAATGCTCTGGACACGATGAAGAATCTGTGGAGTTTCTTTTCGTATATATCGAATTAGATCCTCCTCCGATTTGTTCAAAGCTATTCGCATATTTTCGATATGCCTAGCGGCAGCTATTTTGTCAATCTTGCCAGCCTTTGTCTGTCTTGCCAATAATTCCTCAATTCCCTTAATGATTTCCTCACCTGTTGCTTCGGACTGGGTAATGAGCTCTGATGTGACCTTTGTCGGAAAATCAGGTTCTTCCTTCTGCTTGACTCTGCGGCTCGCAAGCGCTAGTTTCATCTCCTCGTTGGGATTTCTAGGAGCTGTGATCTCTTGTACTCGTTTATCAATAAGCAGTTTCTTGAAAGCCCTTTTTCCATGAAGGTCTACTGATGCCAAAAAGCCCTTTGACTCCATTCTACGAAGAATTTTCCTGAAATCATCAATTGTGGTGAGAGAATGTGACATTGAGAGATGAGTATATCTTTCGAAGAGAATAGATTCCAATTCAACAATCGCCCAAGCAAATGACCTAATTACATCTAGCTCTGTCGGATTTGGTATTTCGACTCTCGTGTCACGGACCTGCATAGAACCACCAGCAAAATCAATTTGGTTAAGTGATTAGCGAGAAATCTAATAAAGTAAGAGATGTGTTCCTAGTGCGCCGACACCCTTCGAAAGAGGGAAAAACACTTTTTCCACAATTCTCATTCTTTATCCAAAACAAGTATCTTCGGTAGTTTCAACAACATCCCCATGTTTCGACCTGTCGTTCCTCCCTTGTAGCGAAGTTTCCTCTTACCGAACCTGTTCTTCCCAGTCATCATTTTCACAGTGGAATATTCGCCATTTGTGAAGTACAGCAAATCCTCAGGGTCAGAGATGAGTTCTAGATCAAATTCGCTCAGCTTCCCTTTGCCCAGAGAAAAACTGCCGCCTTCAGCTACAAGGTTCACCCATAGGATGAAGTCTTCTTCAACATGTAAACCCAAATTAATCTTGGCTTCAAATTCATCGAGAATCTTTGCATTCTCGGGATTCTTCCGCTTGTCAGCGATTACATCCATAATTACAGCTTTGAATGTATTGAATAGGATTTCTTGTGCTGCATCATCCAACATAATCACCTTAATGGACTCAGTAGAATTCAGTTTCTATCAGGGTAGCAGTTCTAACAAGTTCCTTGGCCGCGTCCGTTGCTTTGAGGACTTTTGCCATGTCACCTTGTATTTTTGCCTGACCACTAAGAAGCCCTCTTATAGGATCTAGCTCACCTTTCAGGATTTTCACCCATGAGTCATAGCTAGCCTCGTAAGTATATTCAACGGGAATCTTGTCGGGACTGCTCGCATTTTTTCCAGGTGCCACAACTTCGTATTCATTCGGACCCTGGAGGGCTTTCACACCAGTACATTTGCCGTGTTTCAATCCTATATACGCCATAACATCGTTGTTCAAGTTGCCGCTTGCTTTGACAATGAAGATGAAATCCCCAGTCCACCAAGATGCCGCCTTGGCGTAGGCTTCATTCTTGTTCAACTCATCCATATAGATGTCTAACCATTCTTGAGACATGAATTCTGGCATTGCAATTTACCTCATATTGCACACCGACTTTAAACGGTTTGGTTTCCTCCTGATACAAGTGGGAATATTGCTATTTCATCCCCATCCTTTAGAATTGTCTCCATGCCGTCCAAGAATTTTATCTCTCTGCCATTCTTCAAGATAGTGATATCAGACTTGATCTCGTGCTTTTCATCGAGTAGGGCGTTTCTTATGGCCAAATCTTGGCACAGTTCCTTCAGGAGATTGGCAATTTTCGCAGTATCACCTAGGTTCAGCTCCACCAGCATTCTTCCTCCAATCTGGTCACGGAGGTTTGCGTAGAATTTAACAAGTATTTTCATCGGAGCTCATCGCAAAGCCAATCAGACATCAGCCTTATAAAACCGTACAGATACTGAGTCCTGATTAGAGGCGTTCACCAAATGTATGGTTACATGGGAAGAATCCTGAGAATAAATCTAACGACAGGTACTATCACTGAAGAATTCCCGGATGAAGAAACGCTTAGAAAGTACCTTGGAGGCTCAGGGCTCGCAACCAAAATTCTATTTGAAGAAACCCAGGCAGGAATCGATCCCCTAGGGCCGGAGAATAAGCTCATCTTCATGACAGGTCCATTGACAGGAACACATTCACCCAGTACAGGACGATATAGCGTGGTAACGAAGTCACCACTTACAAATGGCTGGGGTCACGCAAACTCTGCAGGTTTCTGGGGAAGGGATTTCAAACGGTCAGGGTTCGATGGTGTAATTTTCGAGGGTATATCACCTAAACCTGTTTACCTACTTACTGAAGATGGGAATGCGGAGCTAATTGATGCCAGCGAGATTTGGGGCAAGAACACATCTGAAACAACAAGAATTCTGAAAGAGAAACATGGTGCCAAATTCAATGTTGCATGTATTGGAATTGCAGGCGAAAACCTAGTCAAGTATGCCGCAATAATGAATGACTGCGACGAAGAAAATTGGGGACGTGCGGCAGGACGTTGCGGTGTGGGAGCTGTCATGGGATCAAAGAACCTCAAGGCGATTGCATCAAAGGGGACCATGACAATCCCGATTGCTAATCCAGATGTGTACAGAACAGAGGCTAAACAGCGATTCGACTGGGTGAATCAGAGTATTTTGAAAATGACACTTGAGGTCTATGGAACTGCCACTATGGTGGACCTAGTCAATGTCAAGGGAGGTATTCCAACTCGAAATTGGCAGACAGGTGTATTTGAGAATGCAGAGAAGATAAACGGCACTGCGATCAACGAAAACATACTTGTTGAACGAAAACCTTGTTTTGCCTGTCCCATCCATTGTGGGAGGATTGCGGAAATAAAGGCGGGTCCATTCAAGAGTAAAGGAGAGGGACCAGAGTATGAAACAATTAGCTCCTTTGGAACCATGTGTGGCGTGGACAACCTCGAGGCAATAACGCGCGCCCACTTTCTTTGCAATGAATATGGGATAGATACTATCTCTGCAGGAAGTACAGTAGCCTTTGCAATGGAATGCTATCAGAGAGGAATCTTGAAAGCCGAAGATGTAGATGGATTAGATTTCACATTTGGAAACGCGCAGCTAATAGTTGACATTGTTGAGAAGATTGCCAGGCGCGAAGGTCTAGGCGACTTACTGGCTGAAGGCACAAAAAGGATGTCAGAGAAGATTGGACAGGGTTCCGAGAGGTTTGCCATGCACGTAAAAGGACTCGAGCTTCCGGGATATGATAGCCGTGCAGCGAAAGTGACTGGGCTGGCATATGCAGTTGCTAATCGCGGTGGAGATCATATCACAGCATTTATCGAGGGACCTGCATTTCTTGCCATGCCTTTCATGATTGTGGAGGATGCTGATGTTGGAGATCCTCTGAAGGAGATTCCTGAAACTGCATTGGTTGTGAAGAATTTTGAAGATTCTCTAGGTAATTTTGATGCCATCGGCGGTTGCAAGTTCATGGGGATGGTTTTGACCGCAGATGATTGGGCTGGACTAATGTCTAGCCTAATGGGAATAGAGATGACCGCAGATGAGTTCCGCAAGACAGGGGAACGAATTTTCAATCTTGAACGTGCGTATATATTGAGGGAGGGATTCACACATGCCGATGATACTTTGCCGCCTCGATTGCTGGAAGACCCACTTCCAGAGGGTCCCGCAGAGGGTCAGGTAGTGAATCTCGACATTCTCCTCGAAGCATATTACAAGTATCGCGGATGGGATGAATACGGAAGACCAACTATTGAGAAACTAAAGGAGCTCGGCCTAGAGTGGCTGATTGATACAGTCCATGGAAGACCAAGCCCAATACAGGAAATTGTCAAACTGAAGACTCAACAGATATCTGATTCAATCAGCAAGACAATGACCATTGCAGAGACGAAAGAACCTCTTGGTGACAGACCATGGCTAAACAGCTACCAGATTGGTCCGTTTAAGCTCAAGCACTCTATGGCTCCTTACCCAGAAGTGAACATCTACAAATTCCTCGAGGATACTGCGAAGGAATTTCCTGACGTTGTCGCATGTGTGTATGCAGATGAAGAAATGACGTATCCAGAATTGAAAGACAAAGTGGATCGATTGGCTTCAGCTTTTGTTGCTTTAGGGGTCAAGAAATGTGATGCAATTGCATCTGTGCTTCCATCCTGTCCAGAATTTATCATCACAGATTATGCTGCGATGAAAATAGGAGCAGTCCATGTGCCTCTTAGCATTTTACACAAAGCCGGCGACCTACAATATGAGCTCAATGAGAGCAAAGCCGAGCTCGTAGTTTGCTCATATAGGCGCCTGGAAAGAGTGAACGAGGTCAAATCCAACACACGGGTGAAGACAGTAATTTATGTCCCCACCAAACTGTATCCAGATTATGATTATCCCGAGATGGAAAGTATAGAGGATGAAAACTATCACCTTATGAGCGACCTGATTGGGAAATATGAACCTCATAAAGAGAGAATTGAAATCAATCCAAAGGAAGATATCGCTCTACTCCCCTTCACTGGAGGAACGACAGGGCTTCCAAAGGGAACAATGCTTACCCATCACAATGTGACATCAAACGTGCGGCAATCTATCCATTGGATGATGGAACCGCTAAAGGAAGGTATCATTGGAAAAAGTGCAGCCGTGATATGCGTTCCAATATTCCATGCATATGGTCACTGGGCGGTTCACGCATGTATCTCATGGGGTATCAAGATGCACCTTATGGATTCACGTGACATCACTAAAATCGTTGATGTCATAAACAAGCATCGCCCATTCATTGTGTTTGCCGTTCCAACACACTACACCTTCTTTTCGCAAATGGACCTTATTAAATCTCAGATATTCTATTTCTCAGGAGCTGCGGCATTGCCAGCAGATCTTGCCGAAGAATTTGAAAAGAAGTCAGGAGTGCCCATGGGAGAGGGCTATGGAGCAACAGAAACATCCGGTGTTGCGACAATAAACATCTCAGCGCTTTCGAAAGTAACAGGATTCATGGCAGAGATAAAGAGAGGCGTAGGGATTCCAATCCCTGACACTGAGGTCAAGATTGTTGACCCAGATACAGGTGAAGAACTGCCTATTAGCGAACGCGGGGAAATCTGGCTTCGCGGAAGACAGATCATGAAAGGCTATTGGCCAGACCCTGGAAGTGGATTGAAGGATGGCGGTTGGTTGCCTATGGGAGATATTGTTGAAATGGATATTGATGGCTACTTCAAAGTCGTTGACAGAATTAAGGATATGATCAATGTCTCCGGAAACAAGGTGTACAGCAGGGTCATAGATGATATTCTACATGAGCACAAGGCCGTTGAGATTGCGGGAGTCATAGGTATTCCTGACCCGGAGAGACCGGGCAGTGAGAGGGTGAAGGCATTTGTCCAACTGAAGCCTGAGTTCAGAGGAAAGGTCTCAGAACAGGATATTATAGACTTCCTGAAAGGAAAAGTCAAACCGTATGCAGTTCCAAAGTGGGTAGAATTTAGAGATGAATTGCCCCTGACAATTGTAATGAAGTTATTCAAGAAAAAGCTCAGAGAAGAGGAACTTGCGAAAGTGCAGCAGAATTCCTGAAATTGAATTGCGGCTTAATTCAATTCATTCACCGGAAAATACCGGTTAAGATTGGTTTTACTACTGAGACCCAAATACGGTAGCCTACATCATTCAGATGAATTCCGTCCCACTTGAAAAATTCTGGTCGTGCATTTCCCTCTGAATCTAGCAGAGGCGGAACTATGTCGATGTAATGGAGTAGTGATGAGTTGTTGCAATACTCATTGATTAGTTGATTGGCCTTCTGCATCACCGGCCAGAATTTCCTCCTCCTTTTCGGAGGTTTTATCGAGATGAAGAAAATCGGGATTGAAGGAAGTACTCCATGGACTTTCTCACAAAAACGTTGGAAGTTTTCTTTTACTTCTTCAGCTGATTGCTTAGAAGAGAATAGTAGGCCAGTGATATCATTCTCTCCAGCATAGAAGACCACTCCCTTTGGTTTGTAGGATATGACAATTTCATCAGCATAATGGATAACATCAGGAATTCGAGAACCTCCGAAACCTCTGTTTAAGACATGTAGAGGAGCCATGTCGTCATTCAGGGTCTTCCAATATTTTATACTCGAACTTCCTGTAAAGATTATCATGTCCGAGCTTGGCGGGTCTCTTGCATCTTGCTCTCTGAATCTGCGAATCTCTCGCTCCCATACAGTTGAATCACCTCTAGCCAATCTTCTGATATATCTTGCAGCTACTATCAATCCGAAAATGATTGCAATCGCAAATCCAATGATTAAGAGCTCAAACATCGTGTGTGTTTCCAATTTGAATACCTGATTCTTAAGATTAGCGGAACTTATTTTGAAAAATTGCGCTAGACCTGCAAACCATTCCTCTTCGAGTATTGAAACGACCTAACCATGATTATAACTCCAATAAGTATCAGAACGATGGCGGCAAGGAAACTTCCCCGATATGCGTCAGCGTTGGAAAAGCCCTGTCCAATTAGAATGTCTGCTACAGGTCCTGAAATGAATGTAGCTGCGATTCCCCAACTCAAGAAGAACGTGGCATTGTAATAGGCAAAGAGCCTACCCCGATAATCCTCAGGCGCCATTTTTGCTACAATAGAATAGCTTGAGGATTCAATCACTACGTGAGATGCCCCAATGAGAAATGATGAGATTAGAACAAGAATGAAGGCGGGAGCAAAAATGAGCCATGCAATTGCAGTGATAGATAGCGAAACTCCAAACAACAGGACCCTATTATCATTTGCCTTGGAAATTACGGAACCAACAAGAACACCTGCCAGCATAGAGGCGATACTACCTATATTGCTGTAGAGGGCAATTTGCTGTCCGGTAGCACCAAAAGCGGATGGTTCAGCTAAGAAGAGACTTGTTATAATTGCGATTGAGTTCCTGCCAAAATTAAGGAAAACCAGGGCGGCAATAAAAATCAGGTAACCTTTTCGTAGCGTTGCAGGCAAATCACTAAGAGGTCTGTTCTTTTTGGGCTCATCCTCTTGACCAGTTGATTTGAGTCCCTTTCGCATCCGTATTGAGAAGTAGACAATAAAGCTGGAGAATATCATTACAGATGCCGCTATGAAGAAAATACTTCCATTGCTAAAACCGAGGCCATTGTCGAATAAAAAGCCTCCAAGATAGGCGCCGCCAATACCACCAAATCCTCCAATAATTGAGAGTTGACCCATTATCTTCTTTCGTTCATAGGATTCAGTCAACTCAGATACTAGTGCGGACCATCCTACATTTGACATACTCCAAAAGACTTCAATCACTCCGAGACTGAGAATTATTACATACCCTGCAGCAATTGGCTGAGTCAATCCTAGGAAGTACTGATATCCAAAGACCATGAATATGTGCCCAAACCCAGCAAGCATCTCACCCACTGCAACGAATTCAATGGGCTTGCGGTACTTATCTAGAATGCCACCCCAGAGGAATGATTGAGTCCCCGCATTTGCTATCATACCTACGGTTGCCATCAACGTTACTTCTGTGGTTGAGAGACCCAATGATCTAAGATAGATTGACAAGAACGCATATACTATCGCTCTTCTGAAATAGGCTAGAAACTGGAATGTGCTTAGTCCAGTGAATTCTCTTGCCTTGAGTTTGGTATATTGTAGGAAGCTCAAAGTATTACAGTGGCGTTCCTTTCTATCTTAAATACCATTTCTTGTGATTATCTCCAGGAAAACTGCAGCCGCAAAAAAGGTCTTTGGGAATTAGGATTTTGGGATTTAAAGGATCATGATATGTCTGGACCAACTTGGAGCATGAATTCATGTGCGCAGTTCTGACAACTGACACTACCATCCTCTTGTCGAGAGGAGAGATGATATGAATATCTTGCCCCGCATCTTGGGCATTTTGCAGACCGGTACTCATCTGATGGCTTTCTGATTATATCGCTCTGACCCAACTCGAATTGCAGCGCGACAGTCCTGAAAATGAAGCCATACACAAACGGATGCACTAGAATTCCGACAAGTAGTGTTGCTACGATTCCATAAATGGATACCAGAATATTCAGAAGTCCTAGTGGAAGCATTATCGCAAGCAAAATTCCTCCATGTGCAAGAACACTTGGTAAACGGACCCTGGTCTTTATGTTCCAGATTGCATCGGATAATCCAATATTCACTCCGCCAATCATTGCAATTAGTACCAAGATAGAGAGCACTAATCCCAATATGCTTCCAATCCAGACGAGAGTCGCTGCTATGGGCACAAAAGCAAAATAGATGAACGGTGAAAGCATTGAGAACACAATTCCATGAACATAGATTCTTGCCAGCTCTGATTCAATTGCTCTGACACTGTTTTGAGTCCTACTCCTGAATGGTAGATATGGTTCATTTGAGGGTTCTCGAATTGTGATACTATCTTCAGCGTGTGCATTACGGACCCATTTCCCGCAGTTTTGACATTGAACCTCGCTCATCGAGTCATAGACATATCTAGCATTACAATATGGACACTGAATTGCCAATCTTCCATCTGACATCTATTCGAAATGCACCCCCAATTATATAGGAACAATCTTGTCGCACAATATCTACAGTTGCCAGTTTATAAACTATAGGCGCCCCATATCCTGAATTAGATTAGATAGACCTCTAACTGTTATGTCGCATTGATGTGTTAGAAGAAAAAAAGATGAAATGTAGGAACCTCAAAGTAGCACCGTGACGTTTCTCTCCCGATTAAATACCATTTCTTGTGGTTTTTTCCAAGAAAACTGCACCTGCAAAAATGGTCTATGGTAATTCAGATTCCGTGCTCGAAATATTCATGATATGTCTGGACCAACTTGAAGCATGAATTCATGTTCGCAGTTCTGACAACTGACATTGCCACCCTCTCTTCGAGAGGAGAGGCGATATGCATATCTTGAACCACATCTTGGGCATTTTGCAGACCGGTACTCATCGGATGGTGTTCTAATTATGTCAGAAAGCCATCCATCGCATGATTC
>JBHLQM010000041.1:0-5678 GCA_048884785.1 Candidatus Thorarchaeota archaeon
TCCATTAGGATCTGTGTGTCCATCGAGAACTGTTGTTGATGTATCTTCAGCCGGAGCCTCAACTAGGTACGTTGAAGATCCAAATGAAACGGAGAAGTCTCTGAAAACCACAGCCTCGAATGAAATTGGATATGAATGATTATTCGTGAATTCAATTTCTAAATCAAAATCTATGTCGGGTTGAAGACTCTCTGGCGCAATGATATCGAAATCTATTCCTAGAGCAACGCTGGATGTTGCATTGGCAGCAAGCCTCAATGCTCTAGCTGGATTCCAATATTGAAGGGCTAAATCTGCGCTTTCCATGTATTGCTCAGATAGGCTGATTTGATTGCCAGCATCTTTTATAGATTGGATAGTTTCATGAGCTGCTGTTACTGCATCCTTTGCTTCCTGGAGAATCTCAAGATATCTTTCCACCCATACCTCTTCACCGTAGACCATGCTGCTAAATCTGTCTAGTAGGACAATCCGTCTGTTTAGCACAGCATCAACAATATCAGCATCTGAGATTTGTCCATTTGGACCACTTGGATTCAGGACAAATATGGCAGTTCCAGTTCCACCTACAAGCGAAGCAGCGTGGTGGTCATTTGCGCCCATAAAATTATACAGATAGCCCAATTCTCCCTCGCCACGGAAGTAATTACTGTTGATGACTTCAATCGCGTCAAAATTATAGCTTTCAAAGTCTTCAAACACTAATGCGTAGTTTGGAGAAATTCCTGGATGGCAGAAGATGGCGATTCCACCTTGGGCATGAATCGCATCAATGCCCGCTTGCTGATTGTCAGTCCAAATGTTCTCGGTCAATGGGAAGCCAGTAGTGTGGCTAATTGAAGAAAGCTCAGCTCCAACAGAGATGTGGATATCCAGATTATAGCTTTCAGCTATGGTCTGCATTGCCAATCCACCTGTGATGCCCTCGACAGGTGTAGGGTTCCTATGGGCGTGGTCAGTCATCACCATGAAGTCCATACCACGAATAAGTCCACTATCCAACATGTCCTCAGGAGCATCTTGTCCATCACTATGCGTTGTATGGTCATGATATTGTCCGACAAACAGAGTGTATTCCTCCACCTCGGCAGGACTCAAATCAGGGCCGGGTCCAACAGTAATCTTGGCCATCTCAGGTATCACAGCATCACGACTTGGATTTCCTGCCAGCCAGTCAATGACATTTAATGAGAACTGCATATGAGATTCCCCGTGACCATATGATTCATATCTATAGAACAAGAAAGGTCCAGCAGATCCCGAGGCAACAACTCTTCCTGACCCATATGTAGCAGCAGCCACAAGGGTCTTGTCAGACAGGGTTATTACTGATTCAGCAGGACTGGTAAGAGTTAGGCTACAACCCCACATGACATCGACACGTGGATACCAACTTGTTAGTGCGTGAGTAATATTGTGTTCAGGGAATGTGGTTATGGCTTGATCAAATAGATCACTATTGAATGTGATGCCATAGGTCGAAGAAAATGCATTCAAGTGAGAAGTTGTGAATCCCCATGTGCCTCCAGCGTTCACACCCACTAATAGGAGACCACCGCCTCCGTTGACAAATGATTCAATCGCAGAAATCTCACCTGCAGTCAGAGCTTTCTGCGGAAAGAAGATAACGAGAATGTCATAGTCACTAAGAATTCCTGAATCCAGACTTTCGTTGAAATTAGTGGAGGAATTATATCCATGCTCTTTTAGTAGCCAACTAAACATTGATGCATTGCCAGGTGCCCATAGAGCACTTCCATTCTGAGAGTGCGACTCATCAAAGAGTATATTCTTGCTAACATAATTTGCAGGATAGTATGCATCTCCTGTATTCCCGTTACCTCTTTGCATAGGCATTGTGGGCAGTACAGGAATAAGCATAATGAGCATCAAAACTGTAGAGATTAGATAGGTCTTTCTTCCGCGAGGCAAATTTCAATCTCCTAGGGACTATCACTTGTTCAATTCTATGATAAATAGGTTGCTTTTCATAAAAGCTGCAAAAGATAGGGAAATTCTACCCATTGCTGTCTTCACTTGTTCAAGAATAGATGAAAAAAGAAGGGTATGTAGTCTGAGAAAACTCAGACTACGTACGAATTATTCTACTTCCTGCGAACAACAACAATGATCACAATGACTACAATTACTGCTCCGATACCCGCAATCAGTAGGATTGTAGGATCAAATGGAGCTACTGCAGATTGTGCCGTGTTCATTCCAAAATGAATAGCTTGTCGCACCAGGTACAGACCGTTCAGACCTGTAACACCAGCATAGGTGTCTTCCATCATTGGCCAGTAATGGCCAATTACGTTTCCACCAGAAACAACAATGACACCAGTTTGGTGTGTACCAGCCTTCACTTCCATTGTCATTGCAACAAATGAACCGGTTGCACCATTAGAATGTGCATATGGTTCAACAAGGTCGCTGTCAACTATTGTTGCAGTAGCACTGTATTGCAGGAGGACATAGACATTCTCGATGTCTACCGTTTGAAGAGCAACGGGACTGACATCCTCACCAGGAGTAGTACTGTCGCTACCATACAGACACGTTGGACTGTGAACAAGAACATCTGTTACACCATTAACAACTGGTGCAACAAATGGATCATCACCCACAATAGTTGCAACAGGTCTGTACGCAGCACCCGCAAAGCTACCTGGATCCTGAACTGCTGTTGGTTCATGGTAAACGTGAGAACCTACCGCCTCAAGAATCAGGGTCTGATTATCAAGGACTGCTTGGCCACCACCAGCCTCCACAAAGTCAGACTCACCGCCAACCCAGAGGAATTTGTTTCCTGCGTTGAACCAGTCTGATACTGACGTAATCTCTGCTTGGAGGTATCCGTTTTCGGCACCCCAGACCTTTGGTAGTACAAGACCATCAGCATCAGCTAGAATTGTATCATTCAGACCGCCGTAGACTTCCACAACATCATAACCCATAAGGAAGAGCGAAGTGTAAAGGCGTTGGTCAACGGGATATGCTGAAGCCTTGAAGGTACCATGGGAATAGTCAAAGAGAATTTTGCCTTCTCCCTGTTCAGTCATTGCGTGAAGCATACCATATTGAATCAGATTCTTTACGAATCTCATCCCATCCATATCTTCCACACCAGCATAGGTATCTTCCATCATTGGCCAATAGTGACCTATGACATTACCTCCGGAAACAACAATTGCGCCTGTTCCGGCTTCCCCAGCATGAGTTTCCAGTGTTACGGATGCAAATGGACCGGTTTCACCATTAGAATGGGCATATGGTTCAACAAGGTCACTGTCAACTATTGTTGCAGTTTCACTATGCTGCAGGAGGACATAGACATTCTCGATATCTACCGTTTCAAGAGCAACGGGACTGACATCCTCACCAGGAGTAGTACTGTCGCTGCCATACAGACTCGTTGGACTGTGAACAAGAACATCTTCAACACCTTCTACTATTCCAGCAAGTTTAGGATTGTCAGTAGTTATGTTGGCAATTGGTCTATAGGCTGCACCCGCAAAGTGTCCCGGATCCTGAACTGCTGTTGGTTCATGGTAAACGTGGGAACCTACAGCCTCAAGAATCAGGGTCTGATTATCAAGGACTGCTTGGCCACCACCAGCCTCCACAAAGTCAGACTCACCGCCAACCCAGAGGAATTTGTTTCCTGCGTTGAACCAGTCAGCCACTACTGTGACCTCTTCTGCAAGGTATCCGTTTTCGGCACCCCAGACCTTTGGTAGTATAAGACCATCAGCATCAGCAAGAATCGTCGAATTCAATCCTCCCCACAGAAAGATTACCTCAAAACCCATCAATGTTAGGTTATCAGCTAGCCACTGATCCAAGTGTTCAGCAGATGCTTTGTAAGAACCATGAGAGTAGTCAATAAGAATAGTTCCCATGTCTCCTGCCGCTGAACTTGTTGAGGCGAATGCAATCGTTGGGACAGAAAAGACGAGTAAAGAGGACATCAATATCACAGTGAAAACTGCGAGCGTGCCCTTTCTCAATTCTCTATTTCTCATAAGAAAATGCTCCTTTCGATGACGTGCATCGCACTTGTACTGGCAAGAGGAAAATGCGGCTTAATAAGGATTCGGCATAATGGACAAGTTTCAGAAATAGTTAGGAAGACTGAATCTGAATCGTAATTGGTAACCAGTCAGCCAAGAAACGACAAATTTGTATGCATGTTCTTCTTTTGCTATCTATTTTGCAGAGTCCAAATTTTTCGAGTCAGTACAACTTAATACCAGCGATGCAAGAATAGAAACTATGAAACGATCACGTATTGTATTGACTATTCTCCTTGTGTCACTTCTTCCTCTTGGAATATCATTGCCTATGGCTCAACCGGTTGAAGCCTGGGGTTTGACAACTCATATGTTCATTGTGAATGAAGCGACTGCAGGAATCAGTGACACAAGTTGGTCAGAGGTTTTCGATTATTATCTGCCTGAGCTAATGGCAGGTTCAACAACACCTGATCAGGCATGGCAGGATTGGGATAACCATCTTTACTATCCAGCAAGTGGCGAACATAATGCACCTCTCGCTGCAAAGATGTGGTATGATTATGCAAAGGCAAACTTTACAGCAGGAGAGTGGGAGAAAGGATTCTTTGCTGCTGGCATAATGAGTCACTATTTTTCAGATCCTTGTATTCCAATTCATACTGACGATCCTTTCCCAGGACATTCGGGGTATGAAGGTGATGTTAATGAAAATCTGGGTGATCTTGATTTGTCCACTCCAACTGAAACGCTCATCACCAATGTCACCAACGAAGTTGTAATCGTTGCAACTCTTGCGCATCCCTACTACAGCACAATCACAGCAGCGTATCCCAATAATGATACGAGAGTGATAGAGAGTAATCAGGCCATAAAAGACATCACAGAGGAGTGTCTCTCCAGAGCAATCAATGGGACTCTGAGCCTTTTCTATACATTGACAAATGGCATTACCGCGCCTGACATTGTGATTACATATGACTATGTAGCGATGTTCGATTATGCACATGTGAATGACTACTCTGATGAGAACGCTTTAAGTTCTATAAACCAAACACTTGTTCGAAATCACATTCAAATGCAAATTCAAAACTCGGCATTCTCTGCTGGAGACCTAGATGGTGTAGATATGCTCATAATGACATGTGGATTGACCGCCTACACTTCAGATGAGCTATCAGTTATCTCGGCATGGGCAGCAAGCGGGAACAAGTCTATCATCCTGACGGGGCGTGGTGACTATAGCGAATCTGAGGATATAGCTAGACCGAACCAAGTCCTAACTGCTATTGGTTCAAACATAAGAATCAATGACGATAACGTGTACATGCAAGGGACCTATGCAGCACATTATAATGATTTGTATCAAATACCAGATCCTCTAGATACTTTGGGCCTAACTTCTTCAGTTGGAAGCATAACACTCTTCTCACCTGCAAGCCTCTATTTCATTGATGAAGGTCCTGTGCTACCAATTGTGTTTGCAGATCCATCCGGGTATCAAACAAATCAAAAAGACCCAGCACCAACTGTAGTATATGATGATTCACAGGATGGAGTAAATGGAAATCAAATTCCTATGATTGCAGTGGAGGAACTTGGAGAACTCCGAGTCCTAGTGGCTGGATCCACATTCTTTAGTGACTACGACTATGGAAAAACAGC
>JBHLQM010000041.1:5778-30640 GCA_048884785.1 Candidatus Thorarchaeota archaeon
GTGCTGACACAACCACTCCGACAGACACAACCACTTCGACAGACACAACAACACCAGGCATCCCGGGAATTATGACGCTTCTAGTTACTGTGGGTGTAATCGTGGTGATTGTGGTATTAGTGGCCGTTTTGATAATCAAGCGCAGATAGAAGATTTGGGGCGTAAATCGCCCCAGCTTTCTTTCTTAGTATGAAACTCTTTGACGAAATATCTCAATAATTCACTATTTTTCGTTTTTATTCCGTTCTGTCAATGTTCATATAGAGATTATGCCAATAATATCTGACGTTATAACGTCGGGGTGCAGACGTGTCCAGGGTGAATTTGCCTGAAGATAGTGAGAGGACTATAGAAATAGATATCATTCGATCATTTGGTTCTGCCATAATTGAGTTTGAGGCAGTTCTTCTTCAAAAATTCATGATGCTTTCAATAGCTCATTCGCTCATTACTGAGAAGATGTTTCGAAAATATCTCAACCAGTTGCATTCCAAGGGCTATGTGACCCCACTTGAGTTCCAAGGAAAACGATGCTGGAAACGCCTAGTTGTTGAGGAAGATCTGGAGATAGTCGCTGAACTTCCTCCAGATGAGGTAAGACGACTCCTGCAGAAAAGTCATGAAGCAATTGTTTCGCGTGCCGCCAGACCAATACCTAAAGATGGTCTGGTAAGTGACTCAAATATTGTCGCGACCAGGATTAGGCAAACAATGCTGGAAAAGCTCTATGCAGGAAAAACCTCAGACCCAGAAACTGCAGCTGACATACAAAGGCATGCAAGATTTATGAGACGAGCACTCTCTGAATCAAAGATTGACTTCCTCAACTATGTCAGGCGTAATATTCCAAGTATTCTGGAACCAATGGAGCAGATGCTTAATACAAAAGGCGAAGACATTCTACTCTTGAGCCTACGTATTGTTGGTGCAAGCTGAGAGATTCAGGATATCAAAAATCTCTCTTAGTTAAGAATTCTGAGAGCTCTAGTAGAAATTCCTTGTATTTGGAGTTCAGAGCGGGTTTTGCCCGTTCCAAAGCAGTTTGACCTTCTTCCAAAAGCTGATTCATCAAATTCCTAGTGCTATCAAGTGCACCACTTTCTACGAATATGCTTCTGACTTTTTCCACCTCTTCATTTGACATGTGTGTTTTCCCGAGCAGTGTGTCAAGGGCCGCCTTTTGCTCCTTGTTCGCAGTCCGGTATGCATTAATCACTAGCATGGTCTTCTTTCCTTCTCGTATATCGCCATCAGTCGGTTTCCCAGTTTTTGACTCATCTCCGAATGAACCCAATATATCATCTTGAATTTGAAAAGCCTGCCCTACTTTAACTCCGAATTCACTGAGTGCGGATATTTGAGACTCATTTGCGCCGGCCATTGTGGCACCAATAAGAAGTGATTTGTCAAATAGTACTGCGGTCTTCAACGCCACCATTTCTAAGTACACTTCAGGAGTAATATCAGGTTGGTTGACCATAGTCATCTCCAGCATGACTCCGTCAGCAAGATTCTGGAATGAGGTCTGGTAGTATTCAAGACATTTTACAGCGACCTCAGGGTCTAAATGAGAGTCGCTTATTATTTTGGCACCCATGTTGAGTAGTGAATCGCCACCCAGTATAGCCATTGTCATCCCGAAATCCTTGGCCTTTTCATTATCCTGCGATTTCTGCTTGTACATGTCTCGATATGTGGCATGGAATGTCTTCCCACCTCTCCTTGTTTCATCATGATCAATCAAGTCATCATGAAGAAGTGACCCATTGTGAAGAATCTCAACTGAACAAGCTGCTCGATACAGGTGGTCAATTTCAATCTGGTCCCTTATTGCCTTGTAGCCAATTGCAACCAATACAGGACGAAGCCTTTTTCCCCCTCGCATGAGATACTCCTTGATATTTTCATAGAATTGAACATGCCATGGACCCAATCTACCGATTGTCTTAATCTTCATGTCAAAATAGCTTTCAAGAGCTTCATTGACTCGAATTAATTCTTCATTCCAGATCTTGTCAAATTGAGACATGCTTCTCCACTCCTGTTTGGAACGATTGAAATCTCCTATTTAGGGTTTCTAAATCTGTCGACAATGGGATAATGGATTGACGAATTAAATGTAGATACGACCTTTAATCACGGATACTGCAGTGCCGCTGACTTTAACCTGACGAATCTCACCCTGGATTTTATGCACTTCAACAATGACCTTGCCAGGCCTTCCCATGAAATGTCCCTGTTCAATAACAATGCTAGAAACCGGGTTTACCGATGAGAACATCCCATGATGAACCATGTAGGAACCCAACCCTCCGGCTGCAGAACCAGTAACCGGATCTTCTTCTACTCCTATTGCAGGGGCGAAATGTCTTGCATGGGCGTCAGAGGTTACCTCATGAGCCTCGCGAGTGAAAACCTCAATTCCAAGATAATCGGCCTTTAGGGACAACTCATGAAGCTTGTTCCAGTTTGGTTTCACTCTATTTAGGGCATCAAGACTGATGACAGGGACCATAAGGTTCGGTATACCGGTGCTAACAGTCTGAATCGGATATAACGACATAATGTCGACAAGGTTAAGGCCAAGTGCCTCAGCGTACTCTTTTGAGTCATATGTAGACAAGAATTGAGGGCGCTCATGGGTTATTTGGTATTCATGGATGCCAGTTGTGTCGTTTTTCACAACTTCAACCTGTAGTATACCAGTACGGATTTCCAGAGTGAACATTGTGACATCATGCATGATTTCGGCCAGACCTTCCTCTACAAGAGCATGAAAGGCAGCAATGGTTGCATGACCCGAGAAATCTATCTCGCCTTTTGGAGTCATATAACGGAATTTGTAGTCGGCCTTATTGCTGCTTGATACAAAGACTGATTCACGAACACTCAGCTCTCTGGCGATTTTCTTAATCTGCTCTTCATTGAGATTGCCGGTTCCAAGAACAACTCCAGCTGGATTTCCGCCATATGGTACTTCAGTGAATGCATCAACATGTATAAATTTCAGCTCTTGTGTTCGCATAATTCTGCACCATTCGGTTGTGCATTGAACCCCACGGCTAATTAATCATTGTCTAAGAGCTATAATATCAAAGACACACTATTGACCAACTACCTCCACACCCTGAAATCCCATGGTTGGCATAAACCGAGATCCGTGTACTTCGGGGTCAGACGCGATGAAGACTTCTTCCTTTAGCGAGTCATAAAGATTGCCAACTAGGAGTGCATACTTGATTTGACCTTTCAGTTCTCCGTTCTTTATTAGTCTTGCATTTCTGATTTCATTTGAAAATGCGCCCGAAAGGGAATCAACAATAGGATACGCAAAGTGTTCAATATATACGCCCTTGGAAATTTCTGCTATGATTTCCTCAACGGATTTTGACCCTGCTGGGACTTCAAGAGTAGAATTCCTGCATGACACCATTCCTGTGAATGATCCATGAACATCTCTTACACCTCTACGAAAACCATTGCCTGTTGATTTCAGATTCACCTGAGCAGCATTATAACTGTCGAAGAGATATGACTTCAAGACTCCATTCTCCAGCACCTTTGTCTTGGATGTTGGCACACCTTCATCATCCACAAGCGCACTCATCAATCCCAGCTTTGATTTTCCATTATCGGTTACTGATAGGCTCTCATGCACAACATTTGCCCCTACCTTGTCGGTCCATGGACTTGAGCGATTGTTAATGTTCTCTGCAGAAGCAGCATCGCCAACTACATCTCCAACCAAAGCACTCGCTTCACTTGATGCAATAACAGCGACTGCATCCTTCATCCCCGATTTCAGCGGCTTTGCCGCTATCACATCTAGTGCTTGCTGTCGAAGTTTCTCACCCTTTGCCGCGAAATCAATGTCGCTCAGTCTGCGCGACCAAACTCTCTGTACTCCTTCTCCTACCTGACTTCCATCATCAGCTTTTGCAGTGAAATAGCCAAATACAGCCGTAGATTTGGAGCCTGCATCAATTCCAAGATTGTTGGCAACTCGAAATTCAATGGAACTCGCTCTTAGAACGCCATTTGGCACTGTGACTATCTCTGCATTCGCGTTTTGGACTAGCTCCATACATTTGTCAGATAGGATGGCACCATCGGCATTTGCGGTATCTTTGTCGAAGAACCTGCTTGCATTGCCAGATGCCTTCTTTGGAGTTGGCAATGAAACGAATTTAGAATCTTCATTACTGATTGTTGCCACCGACATCGCACGTCTGACAATATCAAGAGGTTTCTCAGACAAAAGAGTTGAGCTTGTGAATCCAATCTTCTTGCCTAGAATGAATTTTAGACCTACACCAAACTCGACTTTCGAGTCACTTATCTTGGGAATATTGTCATCAATGTAGATACTCGATGTTTCGGCTTTGGCCGCAAATACTTCAACCTGAGATGCTCCATGCGCTTCAGACTGATTTACCAAAAGGTGGGTGATATCATAAAGATTCACATTACCCACCCCCTACAACAAGCTGCATTCTCATGTGAGGCCCTCCTGATGTTATCGGGATGTAGTCTTCTTCGCCCTTCCCACATGTTCCGCCTGAAAAATCAAGCTTGTCACCAACTGCATCAACCGTCTTGAGAATGTCCAAGACTCTGCCAGTTATAGAAAGGCTCCTCACCAGTTGTGATAGTTCACCATTCTTGATTATATAGCCTTTCAAGCTAGTACATTGAACCCCGCCACCAACAACATCTTCCATGCCTGAGTGAGTCTTTAAAATATAGATGCCATCCCTTGTGTCCTCTATGATTTCTTCGTTTCTCCAATCGCCGGTGTCGAAGAAAGTATTTGTCATTCGAGCGAATATGCGCCTGTTGTAGTCCTGAGATCTTCCATTTCCAGTTGGTTTTACACCCATAATAGCTGCAGTTTCTAGAGTCTGCATGTAGCCGCTGAATACACCCCTATCGATAATGGTCGTCCGGGAGGAGGGAGTTCCCTCAGAATCAAAAGGCATACTTCCTCTAAGGCCTGGAATGGTTCCATCATCTATCATACTAACGCTCTCGGTTCCAACCTTCACACCAACCATATTTGACAAGAATGAACGGTTTTTGACAACCTCATCAGCCTCGCTGGCGTGACCACACACCTCATGAGCTATTGTACCTGCGATATTACCATCTACAACTGCTGTTATTTCTCCTGACGGTGGCTTTGCAGCCTTAAGCAAATCAAGAGCATTCTGCGCACATTCTGAAGCATATTCGTTGGGATTCATTCCTCTAACAAACTCGTATCCAGCAAGAGCATCCTTAACACTGTAGTCATATTGAATCTTGAATTCATCTTTGGCAACAGGATTAACAAAAGTGCGTATCCGAATTTCATCCCATTCCAACCTTGTGCCTTCCGAGTTGGCAAGGCGATAGATATCTTTTCTATCACCATACATTGAATTCCGATTGACAATCTTCTCATCAATAGACTGGGCCTTGTCAAGCTCCAACACAAATTCAAGCTTCTCCTCTTCGGTGACTTGCATTGGATCTTCCTTTGTCTTCTGCCATTTGCTTTCTTTGTGAATGGGAAGATCAGAGAGGCTGATTCTTTTTCTGGAATGCTTGGCATTGTACTTGGCCATCCTTGTTGCTTTTAAAAGAAGATTCTCAAGCGCTCCAAGAGACATAGGCTCGGTAGTCGAGCTTTGTCCCCAGCATTCTCCAACGAGAACACGCGCCACGGTTCCAGCTTTTGTGGAACGGCTCAATTGTCGAAGGCCGCCATTGACTACAACAATTGATGTTGTTGCTGAGCCTTGATGCCGAATATCCGCGAACGATACATCGGGATCACCGATGTTTTCAACCGCCTTACCTATTGTGTCAAGCATATGTTGTCCCTCTGCTGGGACATGAAACTATACATAAGGGTTTGCAGCGTCGCAATATGGAAAAGATGAATTGAATACTCTATTTCTCCCTCAAAGAGGTGGCGGGTTCGTGGGAAATCGTGGTAGGAGGGGGGAGTTTCGTAATTGAGGGCATGTAACGAAAAACTAGCCCACGTACCCGCCTTGAATTATTCCCATGCATCAAGGTAAGTATGTTCCCACACACCTACCTGTTCCTATCATAGGTGAAACATTTCCTCTCTTATTAACCTTTACTTTATGGACTGAAGGCAAGATTTAGTTTAATCAAACTTTAATGAAACTTACAATATGTAAAATGTATTCAATTTGGAATGTTCGAAATGGAATGATATAGTTTTGTGATTATCGAATGTGACGTTTTTTCCTAAATTCTATTAAACTGCTATCATTGCATGTTTTAGAGAAAATGAAGGATGCAGATGGCCCATTTCTGGACCACCTCATCCGATAGTTCTTTACTCACCAACAAATGGCTTAGAGAGACTATCCTCTTCAACCTGATTTGGCTTGTGCTTACCTCGCCATTGATCAATAGGGACAGCAAACTTGTCTTCCATTCGGGATCGATGAATCGTGTTCATTGTGCAGAATGGAATGATTCGACCATCTGGAACAGAGTAATTCACATCGCAATGCTGAATTCTCTCAAGGTCGAAGTTATAGGGATCTTGAAAGTGCATCATCCCGAGCATGATGATTCGTCGCATGAACTTAGCGAGTGAATCGTAGTCACCTCGGTCAAGGAATGCGCTTAGCAGGTCCTTTAGGATACCTTTCTTCTTGATATGTCGTGCGCCTGCAGCAAGCTTTGCCTTTGCGCGGGTGCTTGCGGCACGAGCCTCATCTGCATAGAGATTTGCAATTTCCTCTAGAAGTTCCAGAAATGCATCAACATTCAGAATCTCAGTTATTGGCTTGTAAGAACCATCCTCCTCAATATACAGGAACGTAGACATTCCGCAGGCGAAGTGTGAGCTGAGCTCTAGCTGTGGTCCACCTTTAATAAGACCTAATGCACGACCAACAGGCATCATTGAGGGGACAGGATACCAAGCATCAGCAGGGATTATTCCACCAGTCTGTTCCTCAATCATTTTGATTGCATCAGGAATTGTGATTCTCATCTGATGCCGGGATTCATGATCAATACGTCCTGTGATGCTAACTGGCTGGAAATTCACACATCGAACAACGTCATGATTCTTGACGGCAAACTCTACAATCTTGCCAAGCTGGTCACTATTGACCCCTCGAACAACGGTTGGAACTAGAACGATTGATTCCATACCAACCTCTCGAGCGTTCTGAAGAGCCTGGAGCTTGATTGGCAGAAGATTGGAACCACGGGCTGCGATATATGGCTCTGGAGTCACACCATCAAATTGCATATAGATGGTAGAGAGACCTGCATCACGCAGTTCCTGGAGGTACTCTTTGCTCTTGCCAACTCTGATTGCATTGCTCGCTATCTGTACATGTCGGAAACCGAGTTGTTTCGCCCATTTTATGTATTGAGGTAAATGCTTACTAACGGTGGGTTCTCCTCCAGCGAATTGGAGTGCCGGAGCCGGAACAGGTCTATTGCTCCTGAGATTCCTCATCATCTCAAGTACTTCCTCAGGGGTGGGTTCGTACACTGAACCGCCCTCAGCTGCGACAGCAAAGCAGATTGGACATCGCAGATTGCATCGGTTGGTTACATCAAGGAGAGCAAGTGCAGTGTGTGACTTGTGTTCAGTGCATGGACCGCAGTCCTCAGGACAGCCCTTCACTCTCTCAGTGCGGGGATTATCGAGTCCAACAGACTTGTACCACCAAGTCTGGGCTTTCTTGAACATCTCTGCGTCGCCCCAGTAAACATCAACAAATTCACCATGCTTATCGCATGATTTTCTGTACATTATCTTCCCGTTGTCTTCATAGACTTCCGCATCAATAACTACAACCTTATCATCTGTCAATAAACATTCAGGGCATATAGATTGGGTTGTATAAGGAAGTGCCTTTACGGGATACTTTTCAACATGGTACCTTGATAATGGGCCACTGTCTTCGTGAGTTAGTGGAACCTCTGGCACCGGCTTAACTTCATCAGCTGTCATTATCGTTCACTCCATGACCACATGGAACCACCACTGAACAGGGTGGTATATCAGACGTTTGGGAGTTTTCTTTGAATATAACTTTTGTCCGATGTTTCAGAGTATGAAAAGGGTGTCAAATTGCTCATTCACTAGATTGCAGGATATAGCCCTTATCAAAACCCCCACGCGCAAGTTTCTTTGCGTGCCTCTGCATCTCAACTAAGCCGTCATCCGCTTTTCGAAATTTCATAAACGCTTCTAGCGTTTCAATGAGGTCTACTACTTCATCCATACTGCCTGTTTCAAGGAGCTCATTTGCTTCTTCAACAATCTTCGCTCTGAAGAATCTATCAAGTTCCTCCCCTTTTGCAATTCTAACATTTGGTTCCTCACCAGAGGAACGAATAAGGTCTGGAATACCATCCCGAACTAGTTTTTCTCGAACCAATGGTATCACTCACTCAATGATAAGAGCCACTTCGATTTGGTCTCTTGCGGTTTCAATGAATTGTTGAACGCCAACTACAAGATCATCAGGAATATTAGTTGTCCATGGCTCTTCGGCATCACGGCTTACAGTTGCGGTCATTTCATTGAATGGAAGGAATTTCGCATCAAAATTCACATCAAATGAAACAGTTCCGATCCATTGCCCATCCTTAATCACTTCATACATGGGTTGAAAGCGTTTCATCGTATTTGATGGAATCGCAACCCAGTAGAAGGACATCCCGTTGAATTGACCAGGTTGTCCTAAGCCAATGACATAACTGTCCATTGTAGCGTTGGCGGTGACAAGGTTATAGAGAATCCCAATACGACAATTCAGACACTGATTGAACTCGAGACCGTCTCCACTCTGCTGCACGTATGCTATCCCATTCTTCTCGATGTTATCATCATTACAAAGAAGGCATAGGTTCATCCCCCATCTCACTTCAATATGGTCTGCAAAGGGACCAGTGAGGAAACGCTCTCTGGCTGCATCAAAGGCGTTCTTAATTGCAGCTGTCCCCTCAGAAGCCATCCTATCTCGAACACCCCTGAACACAGTAAGGAGGTCCTGTGCCATCACGTTATAAATTATATCAGCGAGATTGTCGAGTGATCGTTCATCCAGTGTACTCATATTATCACCATCAACAAATCATTTGCCTAGTTCTCTGATTTCAATAGGGAGCAATTAAGTGTTGGTTGGATTTCCTCTCTAATTCAGGTGGTTAATTTCATTTAGCCCAAGGTTTTTAACCGAGCTATCTCCGAGGTAAAAAGAATTCAATAGGTGAGAAAAGGATGGATTGCCAAATTCACTAACACTCATAGTTTGTATTGTAGTCCATTCTCTAGTAGCACACCAGGCAGATTTCTTGAACCACAATCAGAACAATATAAGAGGAAACCATCATGACCTCACCATCTGATAGTTACGGCTCCTATGCGTCTGAAAACGATATGTATTCTCCAAAGCAAGGTTAGTGATTACAATGTTCAAACCGGTATCAAACAAAGTTGACTTCGTTGCCCAAGAAGAGGAAATCCTCAAGTTCTGGGAAGAAACACAGGCCTTTGAGAAACTTAAGAAGCTTAGAGCCAATGCTCCCAAGTGGTCTTTTCTAGATGGCCCCATCACAGCCAACAATCCAATGGGTGTGCACCATGGATGGGGAAGAACATACAAAGATCTTTTCCAGCGTTTCAAAGCTATGCAAGGGTATCGGACCCGATATCAAAACGGATATGATTGCCAGGGCCTCTGGGTAGAAGTCAATGTTGAACGAGATATGGGATTCAAGACCAAACGCGATATTGAAGAATATGGATTGGAGAAATTCATCATATTATGCAAACAGCGAGTTTTGAAATATGCAGGCGTACAGACAGAACAAAGCATTCGCCTAGGCTATTGGATGAACTGGGATGATTTGGACACTCTTTCGTTACTTCATGACGAACTTGGAAGTGATCCTCAAAAGGTCTTAACAATAGACGGAGTGAAAGGCCCAGTGACCGGGACTGTTGAACAGCTGGTTGGGCGATTGGGAATGCCTGAGCTAGGAGGTTCGTACTATACATTCTCGGAGGAAAACAACTACACCATCTGGTCGGTCTTAAAATCCTGTCATGATAGAGGTTGGATATACAAAGGAAGAGATGTCATACCGTGGTGTGCAAGATGTGGAACTGGTATCAGTCAACATGAAATAGTGACGGAAGGCTATCGTGAGCTAACCCATCCAAGTATCACATTGAGATTCCCCCTGGTAGATCGTCCGGGTGAGAGTATCCTAGTTTGGACGACCACTCCGTGGACTCTCAGCAGCAATGTTGCAGCCGCTGTAGGTCCAAATCTTGCATATGTCAAGGTTCGTCAAAAAGAGGAAGTATTCTATCTCAGTCGTGGAACGCTGCATATGTTAAAGGGCGATTACGAAGTCCTAGAAGAGCTGTTAGGCACGGACATGGAGGGATGGATATATCATGGCCCATTTGATGAACTGCCTGCACAGAATGAGGCGGGCATTGTTGGAAAGCATAGAGTCATCACTTGGGATGAAGTCGGAGAAGAAGAGGGAACAGGAATAGTTCATGTCGCACCTGGATGCGGTGCGGAAGACTTCCAACTCTCCAAAGAACACAACCTTGCTGTCATTGCACCTTTAACAGAAGATGGCGTCTTTCTTGAAGGCTTTGATTGGCTATCAGGCATGAATGTGAATGATGTAGCTAAACCGATATTTGACAATCTGAAAAAGAAAGGACTGCTATATGCTATAACGAATTATACACACAGGTATCCTGTTTGTTGGCGATGTCAGGAGGAATTGGTATTCCGGCTTGTGGATGAGTGGTTCATATCAATGGGAGAAAAACTCGACATCCCATATGAAGAGGTGACAGAGGAACAGAAAGAGAGCAACTTGAGATATCAGATCATGGAAGTTGTCAATAACGAAACAACTTGGTATCCTTCGTTTGGAAAAGAGAGGGAAATGGATTGGCTAAGAAATATGGACGATTGGATGATCTCCAAGAAACGATATTGGGGTCTAGCATTACCCATCTGGGAATGTGCCGGCTGCAGTCACTTTGAAGTAATTGGAGATAAAGAAGAGCTTAGAAAACGTGCAGTTGCAGGATGGGATGTATTTGAAGGTCATTCCCCTCATCGACCCTTCATAGATGAAGTCGAAATCAAATGTAGTAATTGCGGTCAACAAATGAAACGAATTCCAGATGTAGGGAATCCTTGGCTGGATGCAGGCATAGTAGCAATGAGCACAATGAGCTATAAATCGAACAAAGCGTATTGGAATGAGTGGTTCCCAGCAGACTTAATCAGCGAAAGCTTTCCTGGTCAATTCAGGAACTGGTTCTATAGTCTCTTGGCAATGAGTACTATTCTCGAGCGAAAGGCACCGTTCAAAGATGTCTTTACATATGCTACTCTAGTTGCGGAAGATGGAAGACCCATGCACAAATCTTGGGGAAATCTGATAGAGTTTGATGACGCAGCCAAAGACGTGGGTGTAGATGTTATGCGGTGGCTTTACTGTGATCACAAACCTGAGAAAGATCTTGCATTTGGATACCACATTGCTGATGATGTGAGAAGACAGTTTCTGATACCGCTTTGGAATGTGTACTCGTTCTTTGTTACATATGCCAATATGGATGGCTGGAAACCGAAGAAAAACGAAAGAATGTCTCTAAGCCTTTTGGACAAATGGATTCTTTCCAGACTGAATGAGGTGATCCGAGAGGTCACCAAATATCTGGAAACATATGAACCAAATATGGCAACGGCTACAGTTGATCGCTTTATAGATCACCTAAGTAACTGGTATCTCAGAAGAAGTCGTCGGCGTTTCTGGGCAGAAGCAGGAGCCAGTGATGAGGTTGATTTAGATAAGAATGCGGCCTATTATACGCTCTACACTGTCCTAATGAAACTCTCGCAATTGCTTGCACCGTTTGTACCTTTTGTATCTGAGGTAATGCATCAGAATCTCGCCCGCAGTGTTGATTCCAAGGCCCCGGAGAGTGTCCATCATTGTCCGTGGCCTGAGAGCGATCCAGAATACGTTGATGAAACACTCAATAACGAGATGGATCTGGTTCTTCGATTGGTTTCCCTAGGCCACGCCGCAAGAAACAACGCAAACATGAAACTTCGTCAGCCATTATCAGATATTGCGTTTGCAGTTGGATTGGATAAAGAAAAAGATGTAGTCATACGTTATGCGGATATATTGGGCAATGAGCTGAATGTCAAAAATGTACGATTGTTGGATGTCGTTTCTGAAGTGGTCAACTACGAGCTCAAACCATTACCAAGGCAACTTGGTCAGAAATATGGGTCTCGATTCCCTGCCATTAGAGATGCTATTTTGGGTCTCGACCCACGTGAAGCGTCGAGCCGACTACAGGGAGGAGAACCTCTAGAAATAACTGTTAATAGCGAAGCAATCCAAATCCTACCCGATGAAGTTGAGGTGAAAGTCGAGGCACGGAAAGGGTTTTCGACTGCATCTGAAGGATCATACCTTGCATCATTAACAACTGAGTTGACATCAGACCTTGAATTCGAGGGATTGGCAAGAGATTTCATACGCCGAGTTCAAGACCTGCGTAAGTCATCTGAACTAAGTGTTAATGATAGAATCCAAGTTCAGTATTCATCCAGCCAGCGTGTTTCTGATGCAGTGGAGTCTCATGAAGCGTACATTATGGATGAAACCCTTTCAGATATCCTGAAGAAAGCCAAAAAGCCATCAGGAAAATTCAAAGCTGAATATACATTCGGTGATGAAAAACTTGAGTTGGCAATAACTCCCAGTGAGGTTTAGCATTCCAGCCAAGTGCAAGGTTCATGAGTAGTCAAAGCGAACTGGGTTCACGAACTAGCACCTCTAGCAGGGTGTAGAAGAATTGAGCGTTCTCCTCAATAGATGAGAGTGACACCCATTCATTTGGTCCATGGAGATTATCACCTCTAGGACCAAAGTCAAAAACCTCTGCTCCATGGCTGGCAAAGTAACGGGAATCTGATGCGCCATACCCCTCAGTCAGTCTGTATGAGATGCCCTGTTTCTTTAGTGCCCATTCAGCGGCTCGTATCAGCTTTGAGTTAGGATCAGAATTGACATATCCAATTCCATTAGATACCTTGAGAGAGAATACATCCAACCTATCCCTCAGAACATCCGTGAAAGAGGATTCTATAGCTTCACCGTTGTTTGTCATGGCACGGATATCAAAGTATAGATTCCAAAGATCAGAATCCAAGGACAGAAGGTTTGGAGAAATTGTCGTCCCAAGATCAGAATAGTCAGTTGGAAACGATGCTGCTGAAAGGGGAAGAAGCAAGCGAAGGATGTTGGTGAGGGCTTCATCGTACTCTGTTTCAGCGCCAGTCTTGTCAGGATGAACAACATCTAGCTCAACCCATGCAGGAATTACATTGCTTTTGACAAACCCTCCGCGAATGTCTTTCACCTGTGTGTATCTGTTTAAATCTAGGAACTTGGATGCGGTCAATAGTGCATGTCTATCAACTCCAGGCCGCTGATAGGCTGAATGGCGAGACTCACTTCCGAAGATGTCAGTTTTGAAATGAACCGTTTCCATGCGGCCCTTCATGGTTCGAATCTTCTGTCTTGCCTTGATGGTTGTTGGGAGAGCATTTCGTCTTCGATGGATGATAACTTGGTTGATTCCATCCGCGATCAGAACATAGTTAGGAAACAACCCATTCTTCTGCAAATGTTCACGAAGTGCCAGAGCCCCGTTACCTCCACCTATTTCTTCGTCACCAGAAGCCGCCAGCATTACCGTGCATGGTAGCTCTCCCTCGTTGAACATCTCAGCAAGTTTCAGTATGGAAACAATGTTTCCCTTATTATCACAGGATCCCCGGCCGAAAGCCTTGTCACCCTCTACATTTAGTTTGAATGGATCGCTTTTCCAATCTTCTCCGGGAGGGACAACATCATAATGAGCTAGAAAGAGAATCTTGAATGAACCATGACCTTTCCTACCAAGGGATGTATAGTATCCATTCGATTCGACCATATCAGTTATGAAACCGAAACTTTCAAGTTTCGAGTTTACGTATTCAGCACATTTTGAGTCGGGCTGAATATTTTTCTGAGGGTCATTGACGGTATTCATTGACACCAAGATACCGAGCTCTTTGGCGATGTCAATTTTCATTTTCAGTCAATTATAGGGAATAGATTTCACTAGAAATAGGTTGTTACCAAGAAAAATAAGGAAAGAGGACGCTGGATGCGTCACTCTATCAGTCTTGAGACTAGGTACGTTTGTAAACCCAGCGACTCCATGAACCGGTATTCGGGAGTTCAGCTGGCATTCCCTTTCGCGCACGAATCTCAAGAATTTTCTCTTCTTGCATGTTGTTTGGCAGCTGTTCAAAGCCTCTAAACTGGTATCCAAAGAAACTTCGACCTGCAGTTGCACTTCGAAACTCATCAGCGATGCCAATTGTTTCAGCTGTTGGTAGTGTTCCCTTTATGGTTACAGTGTCTTCCTCAGCTTCAATAGTCAGAATCTGACCTCTGTGACCAGTTAGAACTTTGATTACACCACCTTGTGTATCAGGGGGTGTTTTGATATCAGCATTGAGAATGGGTTCAAAGAGGGCAGGTTCAGCTGTTAGAAAACTCATGTTTAGACCTGAGCTAGTCATTGTTGCAACTTCATTGAATCCAGTGTGAGCAGGGTCTGTGTGTATTGTTGCATCAGTCAGTGTAATCTTGACACCCATCACAGGTTCATGAGCAATTGGTCCCTCATCTATGAATTCTCTCCAAGTCGATTGGACATATGGCCAGATTCTCTCGAATTTCTGAACTCCACTCATACCATCGATTAGCATCGATCCTTCATAGATATCGAGAATCTTCCTTGCATCTTTTGCATCCCAACCAGCCTCATCACGGAGGATTGCAGCCCTCTCACGGTCGTTTTGATCAGCTGTGACCTTTCTCTTCTTGATGAGCTCAACAGTCTTATCGTCTAAAGGCTCTATGAACATCCTAATACGGTTGTGGCCATTGGGACTCTTTGTGTGGAACTCCATTCCTCGTCCAGCAATCTTCTCACGGTAGACAATGATAGGTTCTGATATGTGAATCTTAACTTGCTCATTGATACGCTTTGTGAGAATCTCAATCTGAAGTGGATCGATTCCATTTAAACGATACTCACCGGATTCTTTGTCATGGATAAAACTTGCCGTAGGATCAGCCATAATCCACTTGGACACCACATCACCAAGCTTTGCGATATCTTGTGGATCAACTGGTCGAATGCTTCTGCTTACTACTGGTTCACTCGCATACTCAATGGGTTCGAAGCCCACCATATCAGAGTTGGCTGCCACAAAGGACTCACCAGAAGGACAAATGAAACCAAAGACTGAGAAGAGATTGCCAGCGGGAACTTCATCCATTGGGAGAATATCTGTAATCTCCTGAACTCCTAGGCGCTTTATAGGAACGTTCTGCCTCATGTTAACCAGCCTAATGGTCTGACCAGACTTTACCGTTCCAGAGAATACACGGCCGATTAGTGTGGGCCTCTTGCTCTTCGGATCAACAAAGATCTTTGTAATCATGCCAATTAATGGTCCATTTGGATCGCACTCAAGTAGTGCCTTCCCTTCAACGCTGTTTAAATCGCCCTTCCAGATTCTGGGTATCTTGTATTTTTGCGCCTCCTTTGGATTCGGTAGGTGCTTCACTATCATCTCAAGAAGAGCATCATCTAGAGGGAGATTATCTCGCAGCCATCGCTCATCGCCTTTTTCATATTTTTCGAAAACGACAATTGGCTTGATTCCCTTCTTTTCAAGGGTCTTCATAGTGAATGCCCAGCCTGTCTTGGCACTACCAATTGCGACACTTCCATTCTGGAAGTTGACCAGCCAAGATTTGCCATGCTCTGGGGGAGCTATCTTCCTAATGAGTTCATTCACCTTGGCGATGATAATATCAATTCTCTCGTATACTTTTGCCGGAGGCAATTTCAACTCGTTAATGAGCCGGTCTACCTTATTGATGAATAAGACAGGCTTGCATGCCTCTCCACCAACCGCGAGACGGATATTGGTTTCAGTCTGAGTCATTACGCCCTCAAGGGCATCAACAAGGATGACAGCACCATCACTGGCACGAAGTGCTCGGGAAACCTCACCTGTGAAGGAAAGGTGTCCAGGTGTATCAGAAAGCTGAACTAGGTACTCTTCGCCTTCAATTTCGAAGTTTAGCAGAACTACTGAAGTGAAGATAGTAATACCTCTCTCCTGCTCCTCTTCATCGCTATCAGTCATAAGCGCTTGACCAGCAGCTGCATCACTCATTAGACCTGCACGACGCATCAGGTAGTCTGAAGTCGTTGTCTTACCATGATCTATGTGAGCGCTGATGCTAATGATTCTTTTATGCTCATAATCATCAGACATAATGAGCCTCTTGATTGCATCGGGGTCTTTGATTTTGACCATTCTTATCACACTCGATTTTGAAATTATTATTACTTATCTATCCCCAACTTGTCAAGTTAACACGAGAGAACTCGGTCGGGGTCACCGATAGCCTCACCGGTGGCTTGGCCGACTGCTCCACTTGAAGTTTAAAAGATTTATGTCATGGGAATTATTTTGTGGCAACCACAACCATTCTCTCAGAGCTCGCCGCATAGGGTCTTCTGGGGAGCTTATTTTCTCCAAACAAGTCGATTTTGCTAAAGCCTACGGATTCTAGCATGTCTTGAATCTCAAGAGCAGTATACATCCGAATATCATTGTTCGATAACGCATCTTGATTCATCAAAACAATCCTATTTTTCTCGACATCAATGTAGGTTGCCGGTCGGCCTCGTAGAACTCCCGATGGTGCATCGAGAAAATGAGGTTCACTTAGGAGATATCCTCCATCAATCTCAGACCAGGTTCGCAAAAACTTTGGAATGTTATATGGATTCATCAGATCAAGAAGAAGTCGTCCGCGATCGATTAACGCATTATAGGAACCCTCTAACACTCGGGCATTTTCTTCATGGTCGAAGAATCCGAAACTATGACTGAGTAGTACGGCTCCATTGAATCTTTGGACAAAGTTGATTTCTCTCATATCTCCACGATAGAAATTAACTTCAACTCCAGATTCCCTCGCAAGGTCTTCTGCAGAGCGGATCATGGATTTTGAGATGTCAAAACCAGATACTGATAAACCTCGTTTGGCGAACAAAACACTATGGTCACCTGCACCGCAGGCAATGTCAAGGATTTCACCTCCCTTTTTGAGCCCGAGCACTTCAATACTGAAATCCACTATAGACTTGTCATAGTGTTGAATTCCCGGAATTGAACGCCTGTATTTGACTCGAAACATTTCTGCCCAGAAATCGTCCCAGCCCAGCTCAACTCTTTCCATAAGACACACTTCCATAGATTTCCTTCCTCGGGCGAGATATGAAGGTTGTCCTAGTATAGAAAAGGCAGTCATAAAACAGATTTGACGGGGTGGACAGGACCCGCGTCCTGTTGATCGCCGCCGGGAGGGGGACGCAGACAAAAGCAACAGGAGCTTCATATAAGCATCAAGCTACGGGTCACCTGTCACACTCATAATTGAGTAGGGATGGCCTATAAATGTATAGTTAACAGTCAAAATGGAAAAGTTTTCGAAATTTCGTGATGTTTGTCTAATAATGCAAATGCGCAAAAATCGCACCATAAATGACGTAGAAACTGCCCTCTTCTGGTTTTGTGAACCATACCAAGCACTGTTTGGGATAATTGGTAGCCCCGCCAGGACTCGAACCTGGGTCCAGCGGGTATTCCGCCACAGAGCTCGCGAAGCTATATGGCTCCAGAACCGCTGATGATGGACCGCTACACCACGGGGCTGTGAAAAGACTCTTGAGTCCTGTGAAGTCGGGCATAGCCAGACGTTTAATTACCTTTTCGGTGAAACATGTAGTAAATGTTATTTCGGCTGATTAATTAGACGGATGAGAAGATATTCAGGAGAAACTAAAATGCCCTTCTGGCAAGACCTAACACGAAAAGGCTTCTTGGAAGCAATCGAACAGACTGACGTTGCAATCATGGTGACTGGTGCCTTGGAACCTCATGGGGATCATCTTCCATTGGGAACTGATAACCTTCTCCCAGCTTATCTTGCCAAGATTGCAGCCGAAAAAACCAATGCTCTTGTGCTTCCTCCAATTAACATGGGATCAAGCTGGATTTTCAATAAATTTGCTGGGACGATAACTATTGATCCTGTTGTATTAGTTCAGTTCTACAGGAATGTAATGGAAGGTATATTCAAACAGGGTACTAGACATTTGATTGTACTCAATGGTCATGGTGGAAATGTTGGACATCTTGAGGCAGCAGCCCAATATGCAACTGAACATGGGGAAGGATCAGTGATTATCGTGAATTGGTGGAGAGAGTTAGCCGATAATGCTAGATCAACAGTCCTAGAGTCTCCTGAAGGACATGCGGCGGAGGATGAAACTTCTGAGGTCATGTATGTGGCACCTCATCTTGTAAAAATGGAGGATGCGACAAAGGCCATGGTGAAGACTCGATTTCGTGTAGTTTCAGGTAGTCAGCGGAGAGAACTAATACCTGATGCGACCTACGGAGACCCTACTAAGGCATCTATGGAGAAGGGAAAGCTGATAATGGAACAAGCGGCGGAGGAGTTCATTGAATTAATCCAGCAGCTAGAGAAAGGCGATCTTCCATTCGTCAAATGAAATGATAGCTCAAATCCCAACCTTAAAGACAAGAGCGTCCCTCAGAACTCGTTGGAACATCCGAAGGAGATTCTGTCCGCTAATTGCTATTGTTTCAAAAACTGGATGTCCCACCAGGCCTAGCATATCGATCATATAATCGACAGGTAGTGCATTGGGAAGGTCTCGCTTATTTAGCGAAACAATAATTGGCATGGTTGCCAGCCTGTCAGTACCAAGCGCGATTCTCAGTTCTTCGAGAGACGCAAGATTCTCGTTCATCATTTCAGGTCTCGAGTCCGCCATGAAAATAATGCCATCAGCATCCCGCAATACAGATATCCGGCTGCGGGCATGACGTCGTTGCCCAGCGACTGTGAAGACATCGAAAACAATTCTTTCACTTGCAGTGACCGGGACGAAATCAAAGAAGGTTGTTCGTCCCAACTCATCGCCTATTTCAACAAGCCGTCCCTTTGCTAGGGATCTTACATTAGCAAACAGCCATCGAAGGGCAGTTGTTTTTCCAGACAGTGATGGACCATAGAATACAATCTTGATATGTACTCTTCCTTGGTCATCTCGCTTCAATAGTTTTCCAGGGACGATTTCTGCGATTGAATGATGTGGGATTTTTGCATCTCGAGCCAGGTCTAGTGTCTTCTCACGATCAACCCTCAGTTCATCTGTAGATGCCACAATGCTTCCCTCTGGCTTAACTGGACGTGCGTCAACTGAAACAACAGGAGTCGTTTCCGGGGCTATTTCAGGTACAGGTGCTTCTATGCTGGAGGGAGGGGAAGATTTCGCTCTTTTGTCTTCTTCCTCTTTTGGAGATTTTCTCCTTCTCATGAGCCGCCTAAATACTGACAAAACCTCTCTCCAACGGACAAAAAGAAGCTCTCTAGTCTTAAGGATTATGGGAATGTAATCAGTGACCTTTATCTGCACTAAGAGGACCCATTTGAGTATCATGAGGCCGATAATCGATCCTGCAACTATAGATTCCTCTTTTCCAACTCTGAAAGAAATGACATATCTAGATAATGCTGCTACTGGGATTCCGCCTATTTCTGCAGTCAATGCAATGAGAAAGTACCTCGAAGATCAGCTTTCTGCAAAAGGGACCATAGAGGATACACTCAACTGTTTCAAGAGTATCAAAGAAGGCCTTGCCGCTCTTTTAGGAGGAACTGTTGACTCCTACGGTTTTGCGCCAAATACATCTGTTGGACTCAACATTTTCGCCCACGGAATTAATTATCCAAAAGATTCCAATATCGTTGTATGTGATATTGAGTTTCCAGCGAGCTACGTGCCATGGCAACATGCCGCTCGTTTATACAACGCCGAGCTTCGTGTCGTGAGATCAAGAGAAGGAGGATTTTTACTTGATGATTTTGTTGAAAAGATTGATGAAAATACCAAAGTAGTAGCAATCAGCTTAGTTCAATTTGGTACAGGCTACAGAGCCGAGGCAGAGAAACTTGCGAGGGCCGCTCATGATAATGGAGCATATTTCGTTCTCGATATTATTCAGGCGGCAGGATGGCAAGAAATCAATCTACCCAGAATGGGGGTGGATTTTGCGGCGGCTCAAGCAGCCAAATGGCTGATTGGCCCTATTGGGGCGGGATTCTTTTACATCAGAAAGGAAATCATGGAAGAAATTCAGCCAAGATACCTCGGTTGGTGGGGAGTGGAAAATATGCAGGATTACACATATTCGGAGAAGAAGCCTACATCTATCGCCACTAAATTCGAGGTCGGCTCTCCATCCATGATTGCCTATATTGGATTCAAAGAATCGTTGGACTTCCTTCTATCAATTCCTGCACGAAATAGGGAATTAGCGGCACTTGATAATGCAGACTATTTTAGGAAAAGATTGACGGAGATTGACATTCCCTACTATGATTTTCCCGAGGCAAATAGATCCCCAATTGTATCATGTTGGCCTAAAAACCCGGACCAATTGCAGAAGTCCGCACTTAAAGAGAGAATTCATTGCTCTGTACGAAATGGTCGTCTGAGGGTGTCACCTCACTTCTACAACACTCGAGATGATATGGATCGACTTCTGGAAAAAATGAGGTGATATCATGTTTGATCTAATCGCTCCGGGAGTGTACATGTTAGTAAGTAGAAGCTTTGATTCAAACATTGGATACCTCGACTCAGGAGATAGAAAAGTCCTCATTGATACAGGAACTGGAATGTTTGCCACGCAAGTAGATAGTGCTTTGCATCAGTTAGGAGCGTCATTGGAATCCATTACGGACGTGCTTCTTACTCATAGTCATATTGATCATATTGGAGGTATTGTGCCAATACTAGAAGTTGGACAACCGAAAATTCACCTTCATGAAGTGGAAGCGGATTTGATAAACTCAGGAAATATGTCACTGACCCTTGCAGACACATTTGGAGCAGACATCCCCCCAACCAGAATTGAAGGTGTGCTAAAGGAGGGGGATGTTTTAAGCTTGGGAAACATGAAAATCAAAGTTCTACACACGCCGGGTCATTCAGGTGGCAGTGTTTGCTTTCACTTGGAGGAAGAAGGCGTGGTGTTCACAGGTGACACGATGTTCTCAGGAGGCAGTTTTGGAAGAGTTGATTTCCCAACAGGGAGCTCCAGAAAGCTCGTATCATCCTTAAAGCGACTTGCCACTCTTGAGAATTTTGAAATTGCTTTGCCAGGACATATGAATCCAGTTCGGAATAATGCGATAAGAGCAGCAATGTCTTCGTATCAGATGGCCAGCAACTGGTTTAGCGTTGCGTGACAGATCTAATCAATTCATCAGCTGCCATCTCTACATCTTCTTCAGTAAGCTCTTCTTGAGCTAAGTATCTCGATTCTATTGCCTTTACAAGTGAATAGATGGCTTCACTGACTGGGGTGTCAATTCCAAGTTCATGTGCAAAACTGATTACCGCACCGGTAATTGAGTCAATCTCTGTCTTTTTCCTTGCACGAATATCTTGAAGCATTGAGTTGATATTCTCCGAGGTTGCTTTGGCAGTTCCAAGTGCATACCTAACTGGATTGTCTGTTGTAAGCTCTACGCCAAGAGCCTGAGCAACGGCTGCTGTTTCTTCCACAAGTCGAATCACCAATTTGCGTAGTGCCGTATTCTCGTAGATTTCTCCATTTGTCATGTTAGTTAATGCACCAACAGGATTGATGCCGCAGTTCACGATAGTCTTAGTCCAAATGACGCCTTGGATGTTGTCAGAAGCTTTTACACTTAATCCCGCATCCTGAAACAAATCAGCAACCTTTCCAACCATGTCTAGATTCTCAGGATAGACCGAACCAATCTCTGTAATTCCTTTTCCAGTCGCAGTGACTACACCTGGAGCTAGCATCAACGCACCCATACAGGTTGTTGCCCTTAGAACACGGGTAGTATTGAGAGTTTCAGCTACCAGGGATTCCGTTCCAATCCCATTCTGCAAAGGCATCACATAGGCACCTTTGTCAACAAGATGCTTGATTTCCTTGGATGCGGTAGCAGTGTCATAAGTCTTGGTTGTGATGAGAACCAAATCAGCAGATTCAATTGTTGAGGCGTCCTCAGTCGCTTCGATTTGAATCTCATGATTGCCCATGGCTCCAAGTATTCTTAATCCATTGGACTTTACGGACTCGACAACAGGATTTCTGCCAACTAATGTAACAGTACCTGGGTTTGCTAGATTAAGGAGACCACCGTACAAGCAGCCTATAGCTCCTGAACCCATTACCACAATCTTCATTTCATACCCTCCCTTAGTTCGGCAATTGTCATTTTTTTCTTGGACGAAAGATTCTCAATCATAAGCTGGATAGAGTTGCGAATATTCTTATCATTATCAAATGCTTCAACGATTCGCGATAATTCTTCGTGAGGTAGTTCCCTCAATTCACGAGCGTATTCGACCATAAGCGGCAGAGCACGAACAATATTGTCAACAATTGTAATGTTTGAGTAAATGGACGTTCGACTCACAGGATTTAAATCAATAGTTATGACGTACTTGCCAATCTTCCTCAATGCTTCAGTGCGGTCGCCATCCTCTAAAGGAACCAGTACGACATCTGCTGAACCAATTCCATCAGGGTCGACTTTACGTCTGTTACTGCTAAGTTCAGGAATAGTTACTGAAGGACGGTCATGAGTTCCCAACACTCCTTCTGCACCAGCATTGTGTAATGCTTCGAGGATTGCGTACTCTCGCTCTTTCCTATAGTAGAACAGATTAATCTCAAGCGGTGCGGATGTTAGTTTCGATAACTCAACAAGCTGTTCAGGAACTAGTGAACATGCGTTGCCATTCACACTAATGACCGGATGCGTTGCAGTCAACATAGCTGCAACCGCTGCACGAATGGTTTCCCTTGCCTGTTCAGTCGTTTTCTCGCCAATGAAATAATCGAAAGCCTCACCCCTGCCATGTGCAAGAAGGCCTGCAGTGGCAACGATATCTAGTTCATGCCCTTCGATGATCTTTTCGCGAACCTCCAATGATTCCCTTCGGGGATGATCAGCAGGAATCTCTATCTTTGTCACTAGCATAAAACGCCTCCTTGATTCGATATCTTCGTGACAAAGACCTCACTCTCATTCCAATAGGTCCTTAGAATTGAAACAACATTTGGTACTTCATTTTCATCGCACAGACAGTATACAGAATCGCCAAGCATCACCATGCTGGACATATTGTATCCTGATGATTTCAAATCTGAGAGTGCAGACCTAATTCTTGGTGATTCCAAGCCAATAGCATCAGCAAAATCGATGGAAGAGCTTACAATGCTCTCGAGAGATGGATGTTCCATTATGCTCTTAATGAGCCTATCGCCGGCTTTATTCACTAGCTCTCGTGCGGCAGGATTTGTAAGAACTGATTTCGTTTCAAGACTAGTTGCACCAGACAATACGACGCTAATATCTTCAGGGTAAGTGACATTGATGGCTTTACCTATGCCGGGTGCCCCAGGGGCCAGTCTGATCTCAAGGCCCCCAAGAGTCTGAGCAATGACATCACCAAGTCCGGTATGATTAATCACTTCAGCCTCATGCGCATACTGAGCAGCAGAATTATAGTCCATGTTTTGGTCGATCAAATGCCCCAAAGCCAGTGCTGTGCCAAGTGCCCCAGCTCCGGAAGCCCCAAAACCAACACCGATGGGCAGGTCTGATTGATGATTGATATTGACATCAAGTGTCAGTCCATAGTCTTCAGTCAGTTTCTCCACCACCGTTTTCGTTACTTTGGCTTGAAGCTTCCGTCCGTTGTATGCTATTTTGAGTCTTGGTTTTGCTTGTTCGCTAACAGTGATAGTTGTTAGAGTGCCCATTTCTACTGAGAAACCCGCACCTTGAGACCCTCTGTGCAGGACGTCCGGATGAGAATCATGAATCCGGAAGAGACAGGTGATATGTCCGGGAACATACGCCTGAGCTGTTCGTTTATCTGGATTCAATGCTCTCTTCAAGCTCTTCAACTCTAAAGGTATCTATAAAGATGACCATAGTACCAAACATAACGTATATACTCATATATATTCTATATAATTATTATATACTTATGATAGGCGTCTTTATCAACCAATAGGAACTAGACTCGTGTATTGCTTGACCCGTGGATCGTCCGATGGGGGTGCAGGATATGCCCAGCGAGCGTCGATGTCTCTGCCGCTAAGATCATAGACAGTGAAACTACCCGAAGACCAAGTCAGAGGGCTGAATCCAAGAAGAAGGGTCTGTGTGCGCCAGCTTGTGACAACAAGGTGACGATTCATTCCAACTGTTGGTACAACAAGAAAGACATTTGACAATTCCATCAGGAGAGATGTGCTGATTCTATAGAAGAAGCTGTAGGTCTTTCGATGCTCTTCAGAACCCTGAATTCGTAGGTCATTCAGATATCTGTGAATCGTCTCATCGTGAACGCTGGGGTCCATCACATCGGAGAGCTCCTCAACATCCACCGTTATTGCGGTCTCGAAATAATAGGCAAGCGGAAACTCCTGCAAATGAAATACAAGCCATTTGTCCTTACTAATCACATCATAGAGATGGTGAAAGATGGATTGCTTTGCCGATAGAGCCG
>JBHLQM010000042.1:0-30248 GCA_048884785.1 Candidatus Thorarchaeota archaeon
CCCACTCTTGTATAGCGGATACGTTCCCGCTCCAACCCGAATTCTGCGAGAACTGAGTTGCACATCTCTCTAATGAGTGGGCCTGACAGGAACTTGATGCCGGATGCGGCAATCCTGTCCATGACTCTTGTGGCAACAAGATGGGCATCAGCTCGGGTGAGCTCGGCTTCGAGCACAAGACTATCAATAATCTTGTTTGCCTCAAAGGGGACCATGGTTCCACTGGTAGTTCTAACCTTCGGTAGCTTCTTCTCTCTGGCACTGAGGTCGTCAGTCTCATCTGTGATTGAAGGTTTAATGTCAGTCAAAGCCTAGTTCATCCCCAATTGCCTGCGTATCTCCTCAACGGAGGGAATCACTCCGCTGTATAGCATCTTGAGCCCGCCATTATTCTCTGCGACAATACTTGGCGTGGAGGCTATGAATACCTGATTCTCCAATAATCTAAACTCTAGGTCAGGGTCCATATGTTTAAGGTCAATCGTCTTCAGGGGAATTTGGCTTCCCAAGAGTGCCTCTTCAACAACAGCCTTAGCTGCGGGACAATTCGCACAATTTTCCTGTGTTATAATATACACTGTAGTCGAGGTAATCACAATTCCTCCCGGCGGCTAATCAACACAACACCCCACATCCCCTTGGGGCCAGATACCATTCCCATACCTGTAATAAAAGACTTGCCATGGCTAGAAACGGTGTCTAGCTTGAGAATTTCAAGCTCTCTCGGGCACTCAGATTGAAGCATCGGGCTCATCATTTAGTACATTACGCGACTTATTATACTACTACAAATTCCAGTCGGAATCGGACCAATTTGCCACTGTTTTTTTTCAAATAAACAATGTGAAGATGTTTTTTTTCTAGTAAGAGATACCAACAAATGAAACAGGGGGTGCCGCTGGCAATTGGCGCGATTCCTTGTCAATAAAACGACAGACCTCTCGAAAACCAATAAGGTGCACTTTAAAGTCGATGGCCTGTCAGTAGACTTAGAAGCGAGTATATGTTGCTTAGACTTCATATTGTAATCATCATAGATTTGAGATGTACCCACAATGCCGACATACATTCGAGCGCAGGATCCAGTTGATGGATGGACACGTGTTGTGCGAAAGATCATGCAGAGCGGCATGAGTAGAGTTGATGAGAGAGGGATAGAAACTCGGTGGTGCGATAATGTGATGATCAATGTTGCTCAGCCCCTCGAGAACAGAGTCACTTCGCTCTATCCATTTAGCGAGAAGGTGCTCAAAGAAAAATACGCCACACAACTTCTCAATCCAGACCGGATGGATTTTGATTATACATATGGGGAACGGCTCAATGCATGGGGTGATGGCGAGATCAATCAGATCAATTATGTCATACAGAAACTTCAGGAGAACCCAAAGAGCCGAAGAATAGTTGCCACCACATGGGATCCGAGAAAAGATACTGTATCAGACGAGGTTCCATGTCTCAATCACTTTGTTTTCATGACGAGAGAGAATAGCCTTGACTTGTCTGTGATGATACGATCAAATGATATGTTCGGGGCATGGCTTGCTAATGTCTACGCTCTTGGTGAGCTTTTGCTTCATGTAGCAGAGAAGACCAAATTACAGGTTGGAACTATCACGACACTGTCAGTAAATGCGCACATCTACATCCATGATTGGGAAAAAGCATCATCTATCTAGTAAGAAAAAGCGTGACATTCATATAGTACTTTAACTAGAATTACATACATCAGTTACTCGGTGTAACCCTGAGAGTACAGCAGTTACTGGCTGTAACCCTGATTATTCCGAACCGGGAGTGATTATGAATTGGATAATACCGATAAAATGTTGGTTTCAATTCTCAAACAAGATGGAAGAACTAGCTTGTCAGACCTAGGCAAGAAACTTGGCATGTCACATGTAGCAGTTAGTAAGAGACTGGAAAAACTTGTGACTCCAGGAGAAGATGGCAGTCCACCAATGGTCCAAGTCAGCGCAGGCGTTCATGCAGATGAAATGGAAATGAAGATGCTGTTTATGGGTCTAGAAACTGAAAACTTGGAAGTCACTGACAAAATTATGAAGAAATATGGTGGCTGTCCCAGACTGGTTATGTTGGCTCCAGTCACAGGAAGATACAATCTATTTGCAGTCATGGTGGCAGAGGATACATTCTCACTTGAATCAATTCTTGGAACATGCTCAATAAGAACAGAAACAGGAGTTCGAAGATCCGAAACATGGTTTGGTAATTCACCTGCGCATCCAAGCTATATACCTCTTGATCTGAATCCTGAAAATGGAGCAGGAAAAGCAGTCTGCGGAAGAGACTGTGCTTCATGCAAGAGGTTTGCAATAGAGAAGTGTGTTGGATGTCCATCTTCAAACAACTATAGAGGTACAGTGTTTGCCTCTTCTCTGACAGAAGCCAAACGTAGGGGCAAGAGTAACAGTTAACTCTCGATTGCACGTTGCTTGTTCTGTGGAAGAAATGAGCGACGTATTCATTCATGAGAAAGCTGTAGTAGACGAAGGTGCCAAGATAGGAAGAGGAACTCGCGTATGGCATTTCGCACATGTTAGAGGAACAGCCAAGATAGGTGAAAACTGCATCATTGGCAAGGGGGTCTACATTGATGCAGATGTTGAGATAGGCAACAGAGTGAAGATTCAGAATGGCGTATCAGTCTATCATGGGGTAAAGATTGAGGATGAAGTCTTTTGTGGTCCCCATATGACGTTCACAAATGATATGTATCCTAGGGCATTCGGTGAGTCATGGGAGGTCTCAAAGACCCTAGTCAAGAGAGGAGCATCTATCGGTGCACATGCCGTGATTATTTGTGACACCACACTTGGGGAGTATTGTATGGTTGGAAGTGGTGCGATCGTTACAAAAGATGTTCCATCTCATGGACTGGTAGTAGGGAACCCAGCTAGGCTAATTGGGTTCGTCTGCACATGCGGAAAACCCGCAAAGAAGGTTATATCAAGGAATAAAGATTTCGTCGTCCTACGTTGTGAATCATGCGAAGAACAAGTAATGATTCCAACTGAGATTTATCAGCAAAAGGTTGGGTAGCAGAAGAGTGTCTCATCTATACAAGAAATTCGTCAATGAACGCGTATTGAATTTAATCTCAAATACTGAAAGAATCCGCAACTGTACTGTTATCGCTCATATTGACCATGGCAAGACAACTCTAACTGATTCCCTTATTGCAGCTTCTGGACTTCTTTCAGCTGACGTTGCAGCTAAGGCTAGATTGCTAGATTATGATCAGATAGAGCAGCAGCGAGGCATCACGATAAAGGCTTCAGGAATTTCCCTGATTCATAAATATCAGAACCAAGAATTTCTAATTCACTTGATAGACACCCCGGGGCACATTGACTTTTCTAGTCATGTGACTCGAGGACTCAGATTGACCGATGGCGCAGTCATTTTGGTGGACGTCATAGAGGGAATAATGGTTCAGACAGAAACTGTCACTCGACAAGCTATGCAGGAATTAGTTCAGCCGGTCCTCTTTCTGAATAAGGTAGACCGCCTGATAACAGAGAAGAGAATGGATGCAAAGAGGGTTGCTGAGGAAATATCAAAGGTTGTTCGGGAATTCAATGCGATGCTTGGCAAATATCTGGATGATGAGCGCCTGGAGAAGTGGGAGGTCTCTTTTAAGCGAGGTTCTCTATGTGTGGGTTCTGCGCTTGATAAATGGGCAATAGGAATTGAGGTCATTCAGGAAAAGGCCGGAGATAAAACAAAATCCACAAACCTATCAATAGCATTTCAGAAGCTTATCGAGGAAATCGTAGAGGCCTATAGACATGAGGGAGAAAAGGAGCTCGCAGTAAAATACCCTATAGCTATTAGCATCCTAAATTCAATGGTTAGGACACTTCCAAATCCCAAAGTTGCACAGAAATATCGAATACCGATATTCTGGGATGGAGATTTGGATTCCGAAGCCGGGAAGGGTCTGGTTTCCTGTGATGAGAAAGGACCAACTGTGCTGCTCATTGGAGATGTTCAGACTGACCGACATGCAGGACTGGTTGCCGCCGGGCGTGTCTTCTCGGGGACGCTAAGACGAGCTAAATCACTCAGAAACTTGAGAACACTTGCTGAAGGCAAGAGTTTGCAAATTGGTCTATTTATGTCCAAGACCAGAGTCCCTCACGATGAAATCCCCGCGGGAAATCTGGTTTTTCTATCAGGAATCCGTGACATCACAACAGGTGACACACTTGTTGATTCTGATGCAAAAGATATAGCTCCAATGAAGATGCTTCAATATCCAACTGAGCCTGTGGTAACGTACACCATCGAACCCAAGAAACTTTCGGAGTTGGATGCTGTACAAGCGGCTATCTTGGAATACGTTAATACAGATCCTGCCTTAGAGTTTGAGATAAATCCAGAAACTGGAGAAATGTTGCTCTCAGGAGCGGGAGAACTCCATGTGGAGATTACTATTGAGAAGTTAGCCAGAACTGGAGTTAATGTGATTCTAGGAACTCCCATGGTTCTTTTGAAGGAGCAAATTACTCATGATGGCGAAATCTTTGCCAATGAAGATTCTTCAAGAAGCCAATTCACGGTTCAGGCTAGAACTCTGTCAAATGATAGCGAACCCAGCAGTTTAGGTACAATTATCGATTCAAATATTCAGTCCAATTGCTATCTTGTTGACGCAGGTGGCAAGATCAATACAGTGAGTGAAGAAATGCAGTGGATATTGGAGGCTTTTAGAACGGTCACAAGAAGTGGTCCTCTCCAAGGCGAGAAGCTGCGTAATCTTGTGATTGTAATAGAGAAAGCCAAGATTGAATGTGAATCCATGGAGACCTCGTGGCGGGATATTACACAGCCGCTTGTTTCCGTGATGCGTGATAGTATTCTCTCCGGAGAGCCGGTCTTGCTGGAACCATGGATTAGACTTGAAATCATGTCACCCGAGGACCATGTCGGAATCATATCATCCATTTTAGCCCGAAGAAGAGGAGATATCTCAGAAATTGACAGCGAGAGAGCATTATACAAGATAATCGCAGAAATCCCAGTAAGGGAGTCATTTGGCTTGGCAAATGAAATCAGAACAGAAACATCAGGATGGGCAACTTGGGGAGCGAAAGCCGGAGAATACCGTGAGATAAGACCTGATGAGGAAGAAGAAGTATATTAGATATTCACTTACGAAGGTAGTAGCGCCTATTCATCTCATCGCCGAGTTTTGTAAATACCCTTCTATCGATTAGGGCGATACTATCCATCATCTTCAGCGCTCTAGCTATATTGGAAAACACTGCATTCAGATAGGGCTGAGCCTGAATTAGCTCAGAGTCTTCTACCATTCGGAGGTAGGAATCTGTAATTTTCATCAATCCTAGCCAATCCTCAGCGAGCAAGAAATCATATTGATCATTATCCAGAAGGGGTACCTTTTGCCTGTAATCAGACCTATCGATGTAAGCGGCATACTGATTTTCAAGTGATAGTGCAAATGTCATTAGTGCCTCTGATAGCGAGCTAGACGTTGCTCTAATGAATTCAGCGGATTCTTGGAAGTCGGTTTCTATATTTTCGACCAATGACATCTCAATAGATGCATTATATAGTCCTGATGCCAATTCAGAATAGTCCTTGTTATTATAGTACGCCTTTATTGTCTTGGCTAGCTGAAGCTGACCTATCCAGTATTGTGACAGGAGTGGGTCGTCAATTCGAAGCTGATCATCTACAAATTCACTGATTTCAGATATTGTATCAATGCTCACGGCTTCGAGATTCTTTCTTGATGTTGCTAGTCCCTGTACAAGTTTAGCGGCTGTTTCAATTTCAGTCCCCTCACGTAATAGATTGCTGGCTCTTCTTTGGAGTTGATTCCAAGAGCTGTTGAGATAGGGAACTAAAAGAGATACTCCCTGAATGAATACTGAATCACCGTGTGATCTTACATCAGATAACATTCGAACAATATCCTCCAAAAGTCGAATCAATCTTGGAGGTATGTCCATATTATGTCGTATGGAGAGCCAGACCAAATTATAGGCTGCTATGGCTATTTCATTGAAGGCACGCGTATCTGTCGGAAATGAAGGCACATAATGAACTAATATCTCCTGAATCTCATCAAAAGCGCTTTCACGTTGCTGCCCAGGTTTTCTTAGTTGCAACAACGCTTTGCCTATCTGACTTGCAAGAAGCTCAAGGTCGCTAGCTTGTCCCATTTTGCATAGTTTCTCACGTCTTTCTACAGCTTCCTCAAATGCCTTCCTTCCAATAGGCCAAAACTCATCAGATTCAGAAGATAGGCATATCCATCCAATTGCATTATCCAGTCTTGCTAAGTCTCCTTCAGTATCAACACACGAGGGGTCGATTTGTAGCAGTAAAACACGTGCCTTATCGAGATAATCTAGGCTTGCAGAGATATTCTGATGATCCCTCATGAGACCATGGGCAAAACCCAATCCAGTTAGGCACTTATAGTGTAAAATAAGTTGAGTTGAATCCGGTTGTTCGATTTCCTCCACTATCTCTAATGCTTCTTCAAGTCGCTCTATCCCTTGTGGAACGGCCTCACGCCAGCCATTTGTAAGAATATTTGTCCCGATAACAAGATGGGCAAGTCCAAGTCCATCTTTAGGTGATCCTTCTGAGTCAAGCAGATTGCGGAACCATTTTGCGGCTTCATCAGCCACCTCACGAGCAGTTTCGTGTGGTACTTCATCATCTCGTGTTTCGTTTATAGCCAATTGAAGTGCGATGGCTGCCCCTTTAACATCATCACCGCCGGTTTCTGCTTCTTGCTTGAGGGAAATCAGAATCTCTCTGGCCTCAGGATATAGTCCGATTTCAGTTAGAATCGATGCTTCATCCAGAGACACCTCAAAGGCAAGGTCGTGTAAACCTGATGATTTAGCGATTGTCATAAGACGGTTCAGAATTGCCTCTGAGCAATCGAATGCTCCTGCTTCTGACAAAATAGATGTCAGATAATGAGCTTCAAAGACTGCTAGTCTTATTGATGCTCTATGGCCACGAGTATATATCTCCTCCAATGTTGCGAGTATTTCATCAGTGAGAAATGGAAGTAAGGGTCTCAAGTTCAAATCAATTGCAGATTCCATTTCTTGAATAAGCTCACTAAGGAGATCCAATAGTCTTGGGAGAGCTTCAATATCTGGGATGAGATCACACTCTGCTCTTGCATTGGCGCTGTTATATCTTGAATCCAAGAGCATCAGTAGCTCACGTAGCACGTGATCCTCTGAGAAAGCAAGACGCACAGTTAGCTCCGTTAGCTTTGCGCTCGCTAGGCCAGGACGTCGAAGAATTATCTCTTCAATTGCGCGAGCAACATCATAGTACAACTGAGGATTCTCTGTATTTCCAATGGAGAGATTTTGAATTGTAGAGAGACCATCATCCAGCGACATGGATGCACAGAGGATCTCTCTTAATGCTGCTTTTAGCGACGATTCCAAAATTACTCTCCTCGACGGATAAACTGACTCTAGAAAACCCAATTTAAGCTTTCACTGAAACCAAAGCAGCTCACAAAATAGTGAATGTGTGCCAATCCCTTGAGGCGTCACTACCTCTCATTCGTTCCATCCGGATATTATGGACCTGACTAGGACCTGCATCCTGAATTTTGAAACGCAATACAGCATCGGCGATGTACGAAAAGGTCGCGTAGGTCTTCTCGTCATGCACACCGTCTTCCAGTATGAACATAATGCTGTGAGAGCCCTCTTTTATTCTCCCACTCAGACGTTGAACTGCGCGAGGCATAGTATCTGGATTAGAATGGAGAATTAGAGTTGATAGGCTGTCGATCACGATTCGTGCGACAACCAGTTTTTCAAGTGCATCTGTGAGAACAATTCCAAGTTCTGTGATATCTTCAACTTTTGACAATGAATATGCGCTGCCTGATTTCGGAGCTCCCATTCTCTCAGAGTATCCATCGATGAAGACAAACTGACCTTTCTTCTCGTATTCCTCAACATTCCATCCATAGCGACTCATATCATTTCTGATTACTCGAGGGGATACATCAGTTGTAACAAACACTGCTGGAAATCCAAGAGAAAGCCCCTCAGCAAGAAAAGCCTCGGCATAAGTTGTCTTCCCAGAACCAAGTGGACCAAGAAGCATGTATGATAGTTGAGTGAGTTGACCAAATTGAACCAAATCGCCAATCATAGGTGTAACCTTTGCCGGGCGTTTGTCTTCATTTGTGTTCATCTTTTTTCATCACCCAACTTTGATGCTTTTTTCATCTAATGCCCTGGACTAATCTCGCCTGGCCAGACTCTGATTCCTTCATCTGTAATTCTCATTGAATGAATTCTTGAACTGTGTTTTGAACCTCTTAGCTTGAGTATCTCAATCGAACGTGTTCTAGATGTATCGCTTATTTTGTCGTTATACAAGACTACTACACCTGATGCAAGGAACGCCTCGATGTCAAATACTCCTAAGCCGCCCTCCTGAGCAGGTATTTCACTGGTCAACAGTAATGTTGCACCCGTACTTGTAAGACTTGCGGCGAGCTTGAAAAACTCTTCTCGTAATATATCACGGCTTCGGAATTTATATGCCATGATGGATAGCGTGTCTATGACGACTCGTTTTGCATTGACTTTTTTCATATGAGAAAGAATAATCGCTTCGAGCCCCGATAGATCGAAACTAGGGTATTCTCCAATCTTGACTCTCGCGATTTCTCGAGATGGCGAAAGATCTGCTATCGAGAGCATTTTCTTTTTCTCTATTGCTTCTAGGTCCATACCAAATCTCAGCATATTTCGCTTGATGGCCATTGGAGATTCTTCCAGTGTTACTAAAACGCCAGGTTCGTTGTACATGACAGCGCCATTGTACAGGAATTGGTTTGCCAGAATAGTCTTCCCTGTTCCGGCCTTTCCTGCAACAAGGATAGTATCCCCTCTCGGAAATCCACCCTCAATCAATTCATCTAGACCAGGTATCCCAGTCTTTACTCTTTCAATCTCGTAATCACTCATAAGCTACGCCCCTTTCTTTTTGGCAACACTGTAGCCGAGAATCATTTTCATAATCATCTCGGGTTCAGGTATTCCTGTTACTGAAACGCCTCCAATCATAATAGTCGGTAACGCGAAAACGCCATATTTCTCTGCGGCCTCAGGATTCTCAGAAACGTTGACCACATTTATCACAAACGCTTCAGAACCAAAGTCCTCAACAGTTTCACGAAGTACTTCTTCTGCTCGAGGACAGAAAGCGCACGTATCTGATTTGAAGAAGACGATTTCAACTACTGACGAGTCGCCGCCTTCTTGGCCCGTGCTCACTTCTGCCTCTTTCTCCAATCCAATGATCTCCTAGACCGAGGTTGGCGTATTCACTAAAGCAAGATATCTCACTTGAATGTTTTGAAAGTTGTTGAAATCGAGCGAGTCATTTCCTGTAGCCAAGTATCTTCCTGATTAGAGTCGTTGCCTTTCCAACAGGACGGGCATGGTATCTAATTTTACGGGGCATTATTGCCGCTAGGATAAGACCCTGCTTTCTTTGTGAGGCAATCTTCCGAAAGACTGCTTTACCTTCACTACAGCGAACCGAGATGTCTTTCAGGTTGCCTAGACCCAGCTCATTTCTCATTCGTTCAACCGTATCAGCAACATAGCCTGACATAGCCGCAACAACATCGGGATGGGTCGTTGCCGACACTGCTGATGCTATGAGAAAACCATCATCGCGGGCCAACACAGAGGCAGTGAAGGCACCCTCTTTATTCATCTCTTCTAAAATTCTGACCAATGAACTATAATCAGGCCGCTCCATGAGCTGCATCACACCCAATGTTGCTGTATCATCCAAATCTGAGTTCCCTATTAAATAATAGCCCATTGTATTGGTTCAATCCGGGACATTCAATTACAGTAGGTTTTTAGGGTATTCTAGCAATCAGAATTTATTGGAGATGTCACGATGCCGGGCGAATACCGATTTAAAGTTGTCATGCTCGGAGATGGCGCTGTTGGAAAGACTGCGCTAACAACTCGCTTCACCCAGGAGTTCTTCGACGCTGACTACAAACGCACCATCGGTTCAGATTTCGCCATTAAGAAACTCGAAATTCCAGAGCTTGATTCTAATGTGACGCTACAAGTGTGGGACCTAGCAGGTCAGCCACGTTTCGAGGTCGTTCGGCAGGGCTTTTACAGAGGCGCCCGTGGTGGTCTCTTGGTCTATGATGTTACCAGACGTAGAACATTCCTCAACATACAGAACTGGAAGGATGAGTGCTACAAGAATCTAGATAGAGAAGTCCCATTAGTAGTTGTAGCAAACAAGGTGGATCTCGAGGATAGCAGGGTCGTGTCCAGAGAAGAGGGCGAAGCATGGGCCAAGAAATCCAAACACATCTATGTGGAATCAAGTGCCTTGACTGGAGTGAATGTTGAGGAGGCCTATCTCACTCTCTGCAAAACAATGATTGAAGAGTCAAAGGCACGTCGCGAAACTAAGTAGTCCCTCTCGTTTTTCCTTTTAGAAGATCCAGAGCCTTCTTGCATTGCCAATTGACATAGAAGAGTCGCTTGTCTCGGAGGCTTTCTTCATCATATTGCGACACGAGGTCTTCATACTTTAGAATTAATTCGTCCTTTCTAGCCAGAGTCGGATCACTCTCAATCTCTCGCAATAGCTCATTGAATGGTTCCAGCATAGCATTCAATTTTTGAACTTCCCATCGTACAATAGAGCCGGTTCCGTCGGAACTCAGAAAGGCAAGGGTATCAGGATACCATTCTATGCCATCTACCTCGCTGGGTGTGGTTCCCTCCCCCTCAATTGAGTAGGTGTCAACTGACCAGACGAATAGATCCTTGTCAGCAGAACCAGATGCAAGGTACCGTCCATCATAACTAAATGATGCAGCACGAACCTCTTCTTCATGTCCAAGCAGTTTCTTCTCTACTTTTAGCGAATCAGTTGAATCCCATAATATAACTGAGTGATCAGATGATGCAGAGGCGAGTCTGGAACCATCCCGAGAGAAGCGCACAGACTGAACTGCTGTTCTGTGTTCTTCATGTCTATGCTGGAGGGCCCCTGTGTTTGGGTCCCATTCACATATTGCCGAATCGACTGAAGAAGACACTATTCTGTTCCCCTGAGGGTCCCAATCACAACTAACAACATAGAGAGAGTGCCCTTTTAGTTGATGGGCCTGTTTTAGACTATTCATGTCCCAAATGATTAGTGTTGTATCGCCGCTTGCAGATACCAGATGGTCTCCGTCAGGCGAGAAGGAAAGACCTAGAACCGGGTAGGTATGTCCCTCCAATGTAGTGATAGGTGTGCCTTGTCTGATATCCCAGAGCTTGATTACCCGTCCAACACTTCCTGTCGCAAGAATATCACCCTTGGGGCTAAAAGCGATAGAGGTACAGAGAACATCATCCTGAATGCGCTGCATCTCTTCGCAATTTCTTGCATCATATAGACGGATTGACCTGTCCTGCTGTGCGGCGGCAATCATTCGGCCGACATGGTTCATGGCAAATCGACGTGTTACATCCCCGCCAACGTCAGCTTCAGGTTTGAGAGTGTGTCGTTTGAGAAATAGTGAAAGTTCTCTAGATTCCATTAGCACCACCGCACGGAAGTCTATGGTTGCCTCCTGAGAGGGGTCTAAAAAGATTGTGTAGATGTAAACGGTGAACTATACTACTCCCATGCCCACTCATTTTCCTCAGCAAACTCAATTAGAGTCTGGCGAAGATGTGCCTCTGCTGCTTCTGCAACCTCAGTTTGGTCCAGGACTCGCGATCCATGAATGGTTAGCTTGCATGTGGCATCAGGCACTTTGTGTTCAACAACAGTTGTAATGCTGACACCTAGATCCTTTACCTTCGGTTCCTCCAAGATAAAGACACCAGACACAAGATCATCATTCCGCCATACCTTTGACAGAATATCCGAACATTGATTGCTGAGCAAGTCGATTAACAAATCAATCTCAAGATTCTTCATCACAAGTGTATTCACGTTATACCCTCACTAGCACGCCAGTACTTGTCATTACCTCACATTCAGCGTCTTTATGCTAAGCCTCCAGCCTCCAGTATCTTAATGGCAAGCTCTAAGAAGGCCGCCTCAACGTTGAGTCCGGTCTTGGCAGAGGTTTCAATGAATGAGGCGTGTGTCCCCATCTTTGCTATATCGTTTGCTAGCTTCTGACCTTCCTCAGTGGTAACAATTGTTTGTTGCATCACTGGGTTGTCTTTGAACTGGTCGCGTAAATCGGTCTTGTTTCCTATAAGTACTATCGGGATCTTCTTTGCGGCATTCGTCCAGCATTCGTCCAACCATTCCTTGATGTTCTCAAATGAAGAACGCTCGACTGTTGAATAGACTGCAAGTGCACCCTGGGCCCCTTTGTAGAAGGTAGAACGGACATTCTTGAAGTGTTCCTGCCCTGCAAGGTCCCAAATTTGGATGCTCACTTCATGGCCGCCAGCAAGTGTCATTTTCTTCACTGCAAAATCAGCACCGATTGTAATCATGTATTGTGCTTTGAAGCCTTCACCCATGTAGGTTCGTCTCAGACTGGTCTTTCCAACTGAACCATCACCCATGAGCACAACTTTGAAGAGCGCAGTGACCATTAATTGCTACCCACCTGAATGTAGCGCGACCGCTGACGATTGACAGGTTTTCTAGGTTATTAAAGTTCTTTGTCACTATTAGGTTCTTACTTTCGGGGACCACTCCGCCTCGGCAGTGTCCGTTAGGAGGGAAAAAGAGCATGAGAAAAGGTAACAATACACTGTGTCCATACTCATACTGATTGAGACACGACCCCCGTCAATCCAACCCATGACCTGAATGTGATGTGAGACAGTTGGGACGAACCGCCAGAACATTTCGTAATGCAGTTGACGTCGAAGAGGCGAAATGGAAACCCTTCAGGCGGACCCTGAAGCCTCCCCAGAGAGAGAACCTCGACCGTATCTTTGACTATGCACGATCCTGTGCAGATGCTGGAACCATGATGACAACACCTAGAGTGACAGAGGTGGTTCTGATATCCACCATGATTGAGATGCTCCAAGAGCTTCACTCCCTTCGTGAGAAGGTTGTAGAGCTCGAAGAGAAGGGACATGCATGACCTACAACGGCTGGCTACTTGACGCCAGTGTAGACAAAGAGCGGAAGGCACTGACTCTGTGGATAAAGGTCGACGGGAAGACACGAGGGTATACCTATCACAAATTCCATCCGGAACTCTTCGTCAGTACGAGCGCACTTGATAGTGGAACATGGAGAGAGAGAGACCTTGTCAGATCGGTCAAACAGCATGAGAATGTCGTCGATGTGGACATTGTAAACAGATACACAAGTGTCTATGAGGACAATCAAAGGCGTGTGCTTAGAGTGCTCACTGAGGTGGGGGTGCAGAGGGAGGTTGCAGAAGATCTTGAGAAACTCCCTGATGCCACTGTATTCCATGCGGACATAGATCCAATTCAACAGTTTTTCATTGGCAGTGGCATTTTTCCGTTTGGTCGAGTGATATTTGAACTGAAAGACCATACTGTGACCAGCATCACCTGCATTGACAAACGAGAGGATGCAGAATATGACACACCTGAGCTTGAGGAAATGGGAATAGAGGTCCTGATAGAGTCGGAGGGAATTTTCCCACAGCTCAGTGATCCAATCCATCACATAGAACTATACCATCAAGGGCAATCCATTCGTATCGAACATGATGATGAGCGGGAGATGTTGCTCGACCTGCAGCGAGAGATTGATAGAATGGACCCAGATGTGATAGTGACCAAGGGAGGAGATGACCACCTCTTTCAATATTTGACACTGCGGGCCAAGATAAACGATGTCCAGCTAGTCTTCTCTCGAAATGGTGATACATTGAACATCAGCCATAAGGAACCAAATTCATTCTGGCAATACAATCAGATTGTGTTCAAATCGGGTAATCAAGTAATGTTCGATGGTCGCCTCCACATTGATAGGAAAGAGAGTCTCTATTACTCCCCATCAGGTATGGAAGGAGTCATCGAGGGCTGCAGATTGGCCTTCGCCAGACCGCAGAAAGTGGCAAGAATGTCAATAGGCACCGTGAATGCCTCAGTTCAGTTTTATACAGCACATAAGATGGGGATATTGATTCCACCGGTCAAACGCAATCCTGAGTTCCTGAAGACCGTAAATGATCTGGCCACAATTGATAGAGGAGGATTAATCTTCCAACCACGTCCAGACATCTACGAGAATGTTGCAGAGTTGGACTTTGCGTCAATGTATCCCACATTGATGGTCACAAGAAACATCAGCCCGGAAACCATCTGCACACGAAATCAATGTCCCTACAACTACAAGCATTGTGTTGAAGTCCCGGGTCTGAACTTCCACATCTGTAATCGTAGAAGGGGAATAATCTCAGAGTCATTGGAGATTGTGGTTCGCAAGAGAAATGCGTTCAAAGAACTAATTCAAAGGGGCAGTGATACAAAGAAGTACGCACTCAAGCAAAACACTCTCAAGGGGGTACTTGTGTCCTGTTTTGGATATTTGGGTTTCAAGAACGCAAAGTTCGGAAGAGTGGAAGCACATACCGCTGTATGTGCCTTTGCAAGAGAGATACTCCTCAAGACCCAAGAGATAGGAGAAAAGATGGGACTCGAAACGGTGCATGGGATTGTAGATTCCCTCTGGGTTAGCTCAAAAGAGAAACTGGACTACGAAAAACTTCAGGAGTTTTGCACCCGCGTGAGCGAAGCAGTTGACATCGATATGTCACTAAAGGGCATCTACAAATGGATGGTCATTCCATCGTCGAGATTGCATCCTTCAGTCGCTCCTCTGAATCGGTATTTTGGCGTCTATCAGAATGGAGGAATCAAGACCAGAGGCATAGAGACCCGTCGGCGTGATACCTGTCTCTATGTAGGAGACTGCCAAAAAGAGATGCTCAAAGTGCTTGCCCGTGCTAATAATAGGCAAGAGTTCGTCGACCTGATTCCTGAAACATATTCTGTCTGTCAGGACTTTGTGGACAGACTTAGAGGGGGAGATGTCGACCTAAGAGACCTGGTCCTACATTCTCGCCTCACACGAGAGCCCCATGAATATCGAGCAACATCTAGAGCTGCTGTAGTTGCAAAGCAGCTTGTAAAGGCAGGAAAGGAACTGCACGCAGGTCAGAAAGTGAAGTATGTTATGGTAAACTCCGATTCTCCAAATCCATTCAGAAGGGTAAAGGCACTAGAGCTATTGAATGAATCAACAAAATACGATCAGCAAGCATATGCAGACCTATGTGTTAGGGCATTTGAGAATCTCATACCAGCACAATATCTGGACCCAGCACTTCTCAAGAGCGAGAGGGGTTTCCTAACCTGTGAGTTGTCATGAGCCATCTATTCAGTAACTGCACGAGCCTGAAGTGCAATTCGTGGCTTTAGTTCACGAATAGGAATACCTGTTTCTTGAGCGACCTTTACTATGTCATCCGCCTCTGGTTTAATATTAACAACACTCCCGTCAGCCCCCCGAGAGACCTTAACACGAACCATATACTGCTTGTCATCGATTTCCAAGCTGCAAACAATTGTCTCACGCTGAGCTTTCAGTCGGCTCCATTCGGAATAACGGATACCCAGAGTTCCAAGATGACGAATCATTAGCTCTGCGATGCTCTTGAGCCCAGCTTTCGCAGCAATTACTTTTACCAGGAAGCAGGGTCTGTTTTTCTTCCCGTAAGCCGGAATCATAATTACATCATAGGCAAGGCCCTCAGAAAGGAGTACATCAAACAGATTGCCCATGACTTCACCGTCGGCATCATCTACATTAGCTTCAATAACAATAACCTCGTCTGCGTTCCACTCGTCCAGCATCTCCGCTCGCTCCTCAACTGTAACTTTCTTCTTTGTAGAAACCACTGGAGCCTGTTTCTCAGGTTTTTTAGAGGGTTCAGGTTTCTTCTCGGTTGCTGAAGGCTTCTTCTTATCTTCAGGCACCTCTAGTACGCCAATCGATATCTTTAGGATATTTGGAGTTTCGCCCAGATCTCGCAATCCAAATCCAAAGCATTGCTTTTCAGGTATGAATCCGTCAGTAGATTCTACAAACCTGTTAACCATTGTTGCCAAGATTGCGGCTCCTGTAGGTGTGAGAACCTCAGTCTGTGCCTCGCCCGTGTGAAACGGGATATCATGCTTTACAATTATCTCAGATACAGCTGGAACAGGCACTTCTAGCTCGCCATGTTCTGTAGTAATTGTGCCGCCGCCCACAGCAACTTTGGTGCAGAGAATCTCCGTATCCTCAAAGTAGCCCCCTTTTTCAAGCAGATAGGCGGCGCCAACAACATCAAGAACTGTATCAACAGATCCAGTTTCATGCAGGCGCAATTCTTTTTCAGGGATATTATGAGCTCTTGCTTCTGCCTGTATCATCTCATTGAGCGCATCTTTGGCAAATTTAGATGCAGTCTTTGAAAGCTCTAGCTCCTCAGAGATAGTATCGATGATACCTCGCAGAGAATCAGGAGTAAACCTGACGTTTTTATCCATTGTCACCTGCAGTCTCTTGCCCGAAGTGTTACCAACTGACTCCTGAACAACTTTCACTCTGAGCGCAGGATCATAAATGAGTAGACTAGCAGCCACTGGCACAATTGCTTCATCATCACCTATCAGGTCTAGGAGCGCTGATAGTATCATGTCACCTGAAGCGCCTGCTACTGTGGCATCAATCAGAATAGTCCTACTCAATCAAAGCAAACTCCGAATTCCTAATCCTTTAACTTCGCTTCGGTGAAACTCCTTTTCTTTCTTTCGAGCATGAATGCCTCTATTTCTTCGCCCGCCGCCACTCCTCAAAAATGGCCATGTACATACACTCTTGCGGTGGAATCCACATAACTGATGAATCAAATGAATCGTCAACCATCTTCACAGGCGCATCTCGTATCAGGGCAGCAGGAATTGACTCATTAGACTCACCCATAACTGCAGTACAGGCTGATGCAAGATTATCAGCTATGGCGCGTCTAGTTATTCTCAGCTCATTTCCAAAAAGGTCCTTTCGACCTCTATCATCTGCAACAGGAATGAACCCAGCAACACCCAAAGCCATTCCAATATTACCAAGGCGAAGTGGTTGCGTCCGACTATCGATTACCAATACTCCAATATTCTTGCTAATTCGTTCTCTTGCCTGAGTCCTTAATCTTTCTGCGCTACGCTTCGGATTCTTCGGTAGCAACGACGCGTATCCAGGAGGAACATTTGACTTGTCTACTCCGGCATTTGCCATCAAAGTATTGTTTTTGATTGTGAGAAGTACATGCGGAATGCCTCCGAGGATTTCATCTGCTTCATCCATCACGAGTTGAGTCACTTCAGGTATCATTGAATACTTCTCTGCAAGTCTTATTGCTTCTCTAGATGCTCTTATTGAGGAGAGACTGACAACCTGACCTTCAGTTGTACCCAAGGGAGTTTCTGCTACTCCAAGAATGTCACCATCTTTGAGTTCATAGCCAGTCCTGCTCAAACCATCTAAAACAACATCAAGAAAATCATCTTCCTCTATTATGAGCCGTGTCTTTATTGGAACGACGAGCATTGCCTGCACCAGGAATATTTCATCACTATTGGCAACATAAACACTTCTTACCAATCACCTATCTTTTGCCTGGAGTTTAATTCTGGCACCCATGATGCATTTGTCTCCTTTTCTTCCACCCATGGGATTATCCCGAGTTCCAAGTGAATTCATACATCTTGCAGCAACCGCTGCACCCATTGCGAGACCGTCTTCTACAAAGACCAGTTGATGGGTTTTGCTCCAAAGATCTTCCTTGACTCTTAGATTAGATGCTATTATGGTTGGCTTGTTTCCGCTTGTGATTGCCCGTCCAGTCAAACCAAGGGAGGTTTCCTCCAAGATTAGACCATTCTCGGCGGAGAGAGATACCAGCCTGTTCACCAGCGTAGCCTGTGTGAGATCAAGAACTGTGTAAAGACCGTCAAGACCTTGATCTGAAAACAAATCTTTTCCAATCTTTTCTAGCTGACTGAGCTTTGATCCATTTGTTCCAACATCCACGCCAATCAATGTGACTCCAGACTCTTCAGCTGCCTTGATATTGACAGGAACAGTTCCATAACGAGTGGTTCCTGGAGTAATGACTTCTACGCGAATCACACCCTGAATTTCATCTAGGAAATCTGGATGAACAAGAGAATGTGATTTGGCTGTGGCGGATGGCAAATCGAGAGCTGTTCCGTTAGTGATATCCAAGAATCCAGAACCCCTCACTATTGCATCAGGAATTGCGCCGGCTAAACCAGCAAATGAGCCAATTGTCTTTGCATAGGGATGCGAATTGTCTGTAACCCTACCGGCTAATGTAGTGCCGAAGTCAAGTGTCATAACAGGATTTCTGAAGTCGATCTCAGTTCCTTTGACGGCTCCCTTTATCCCAGCCGTAACTAATTCACCTTCCATTTCATTCGCAACAACACTTGCATTAGCTGGAGGAAGAGAACTGGCAACAGCCCCATCAAAGTAGACTTTCTTCAGCCAAGTATATTCTCTCAGATTTGGAGGAAGTGAATCAACAGTTAGGGCTGCAGTCATCTTTCGGGGAGGGACCCCTGCTTTGAGACACCCATCTGCTAGAGCCTTCACCATTTCTCCAACATCTTCGGGATTGGAGAATCCAGCAGTCACTCCTGTTGAGCGAACAACAAAATGTAGGTCTTCTTCCACCCTCATGCCTGCTAATGAAAGAGCTTCCTGTAGTATCCCTGCAATCAGCTCAGCCACTGATTCTCTAGTTAGTTTGACTCCGACAATGGTTTCTCCAAAGACTTCTTCATTTCTTAATGGTCTTCTCACATCCCGAGTGAATTTCACAACTTTTGCGAGTTGAAATATCTCGGCTGTTTTCAGATTCGTGGTTGAGAGAATGCATTTTGTAGTTGTATTGCCGAGCTCCACAGAAGCAACCGTGAAATAGGGACCTAGTCTTGTGGTTGTGATTCCAACAGAACGAGGTTTAATGACCCTGACTCGCTTGACCACTACATCAACTCCTACAGAAGGCGCCTGTATGGATGATCTTTCACTGGGTCAATACCTAGCTCAAGATTGGAGTATTCAGCGGCAAAGATGTCAGCCATAGCAATGACAGGGAATACAGTTTCTGAATTCTTTATCGGACCGTATAGAATGAAATCCGCACCCAAGAGATGAACGGATAGATTTGATGAGATATCACACGCTTTGAATGCCTCTTTATTCTTCTTTTTGTAGTCATTGAGCCATGTCCACGATGATGGAGCATTATGTATCCCAGATCCGGTTGGCAGTCCATAGACCGATTTTGAAACAAATGTGAATGCAACTGAAGACCCGGCTCCAGCACCCATAGCTGTTGTAGCAGTGTCAATGAGTGGCTTGGTGATACCAAGCTCTTTGCTGAGAGGGAGCAATCCTTTTTCTATATTCAATACTCCTTCATCAAGCACTTTGCGCCTTCCTGCTATTGAGGGGTCCTGAGGATTAAAAGCAAGGATTATCGCACATTCATGCTGAATCTCCTCAAGTGAGTCATATTCAGCTTTTGTAATGGAGATGTTTATTGAGTTGTAAACTGCTCGATCCAGGAGACCAATCTCCTCTGCATACTTCAGCCCATGAATACGCACCTGCGGATCTGTTGAATCAATAATGAATGGTGCTTGAGTCAGTGACGTTACGAAGTCAATGTAGCGCGTCAATGCTTCAGCGGACTCAGAAAAGATTTGAATCAGGCATGGATTGCCTGTTATGCCGGACATATCATCTTGCTGAGATATCAAGGATTCAGCCGCTTTCGTGTCAAATACTCCTTTTACAGGATCTTCAACAATTTTGTGACCGCCATAGAATATGGTTCCTGCAAGCACAGTAGGAAGCTCACCCGGATTTCCACCGACACGCACGCCGCCGATATTGTGAATTATTTGTTCTTTTTCAAATATGAACAAGTTAGGTTCCCTCCCTGCCAAACAATATTGTGCCTTTTCCTTCGGCTCGAATTTCGATTCCAATCGGCACAGGGTGAGTCGAAATGATTGCATCTATTAATTGCGAAAATATCATTGATGTTTCAGGATTGTAGAAGACACCAAATTCAGGAAGAATCGATACATCTGCGGTTAGGGCTGCTGGAGTCCTTTTTCTATCGTCACCTTTGAAATCTATCCAAATCGCATCTTCGGGGTATCTTCCAGGATTGCGCTCATTCAATGCATCCACTCTTGCTGCAATGGCTTGTGGGTCTGAGTTGTTCATCATATTGATAAACTCAACCTGTTTTCTGAACCTTTCAACAGCATCAGCAGGGACGTTTTCTATGTAGGGGATAGCTCCTGAAGCATCTATGATACGTCGCGTTTCAGTATCGACTCCATTGGAATAGAGACTGGTGAGAGATGCCCCCGTATGATGTCCGGGTACTTCAGGACCTGAAAGAATCAAGAAACGAATGTTGGGATTAGAAACTATATTCACAATGATTCGTTCAATTCCAATATTCTCTGTCTTGCAGGTGCCAATGATTCCATATTCAGCAGGAACATCGAACTTCTTGCCAAGCGTGCAAACTGCCACGGGCAAGTCGGGATTACCTACCTCGAAATCTCCAGATACCGGAGGCCATTTTCTGCTTTCTCTGTTTTGTCCCATTTTCCATCAACCTACTCAAAATTTGGGGGATCGAAAAGTTCTGTTGACAGCCCCAGAGATCTGAGGGATTCCGCAGCAGATGTAGCCATGGCATTTGCCATAAGTGAAACTGCAGTGAACACTTCCTTCGTTCGAATCATTGAACCATACATAACGCAATCTGCTGCAAAAAGCTGAGCGGCAATCACCGAAGCAACCAAAGATGACATGTAAGTGGACTCATCATCAAACCCTGGTTGCTTGAGAAAGCTCCACGCTGATGGAGCGTTATGTGGACTTATGCTGGTTGGTAATCCCAGTTCTGATTTAATGGCAAGAAGCGTGCGGTAGTCCAAACCAAACCCAGCTCCTACCGGCATAGTTGCAGGGTCGACAAGAATCCTATCAACGCCTAATTCGGAAGTTTTGGCAATCATCTCTTGAATAATCTTCATTCGTTCTGGGAGAGATGTTGCCCGTGGGGACCAGCCTAATACGACCGCCATTTTGATGGAACTGGATTTCAGTTTCTCCATCTCATCCTCAGTGGTAGAGAGATTAATGCTGTTGTAAATCAGTCGATCTGCCAGTCCGAGCTCGTCACATAATTCAATTCCTCTCAACCGGGCCTGCATGTTTGCTGATTCGAACATAAATGGACCATCAATATTCTCTGCTAACCATGAAACATGCATCTCCATTGCGGTGGGAGTGCGTGCGTAGGCCTGGAGAATAAGTGGATGGCCAGTCTTTTGTGTTAGTGAATTACCTAGAGTGATCCATTGAAGAGCAGTTTGTTTATCAAAAAGACCTTCTTTTGTGTTTTCCACGATAGGCTGTCCTTTAAAGAAAAGTCCACCGACTAACACAGTGGGGTTCTCCCCAGGGGATCCACCTATTCGGATCCCGCCAAAATCGAATGTCTGTTGAGGCTTTTTGAACACAAACATCATCATCATCCTCTTTTTAAACGAGGGTGCAAACCTGTAGCTTTTACTAATTCTGGAACACTCTCAGGCCATCCAACACCCATTATATGAATCCCATTCAAACCCTCAATTCTCTTAACAGCTTCGATGGTTTCAATAGCTATCTCGAGCCCGACTTTCCGAGCTGCACTCTCCCTATCATCCCCGAATAGTCCTTCTTCCGCATCTTGCAAACGCCTGATGAATTCTTTTGGAACCTTGATTCCAGGGACTCTGAGATTCATCAACTCAGCCATTTCCGAATTCCTCAGCGGCACTATTCCAGCAAGAACCCTGAGATTCAATCCTTCAATTTCAGTCATTACGGTTTCAAATGGAGTCATATCATATATTGCCTGCGTTTGAAAAAACTGGGCACCGGCATTTCGCTTCTCAATGATTCTCTTGACTTGTGAGTCATGGGGTTCGGAGTAGGGATTGAATGTCGCTCCTGCGAAGAAGTCCGGAGCTCCAGTGAGCTCCTCTCCTGAGATATCAAAACCCTCCCTCATCACCTCAAGTAAGTCTAGCGCCAATACAGAATCAACATCAAAAACCATTTTTGTCAGGGGGTGTGTTCCGAGAAGAACATGGTCTCCAGATACAAGGAGGATGTTTCGAATTCCAAGAGCATAGGCCCCATACAAATCACTCTGAATCGCAATTCTATTCCGGTCCCGACCCGTCATCTGCATTATTGGTTCTAGACCTTGTTGCAAAAGGAAATGAGAGCAAACAATGCTGCTCATCGATGGAATTCCTCTAGGATTATCGGGTACATTGACCGCATCGCAATAGCCCCTAATGATACTGATTTGCTCTTGAAGAGCCCCTAAATCTGAACCTCGCGGCGAGCCAATTTCAGCTGTGACAACAAACTCTCCTTTTTGAAATAACCACTCAAGATGTGACCGATACAGCTCATCTCACTTCCAGATAGCTGTTGCTTGATAATGACCAACATATCATCTTTGCTGCATGACTCTCAATCACGCAATGACTCTCGCTACCACAACTTCTGGACTCTTTCTTACCAGTTTTTGGGCAATTTCAATACTTAGACTTGCCATGATCTCCATATAATCCGTCCTGAACTCCTTGGATTTAACCTCGCCCACTTCATGTAGCCAAGAAAGAATAGACATACCTTGATCCCCGTAGGGTAGCTGAATAGAATATGTGTACACCTCTGGAAGTTGGTGTTCAACTTCTTCCAAGAGCCGCTTTATACCAATATGCTCCTTTGCCGAGATCGAAACGAGTGAGTTGGAGTGTTCAGCAAAATGGAGCTCCTTCTTTTTTAGATCATCCTCATCAATGAGGTCTATCTTATTCAGGACCATTACAACAGGGATACCATTTGCACCAATATCTGCAAAGGTATCAAGACATGTGGCTATTTTCCTCTCCATCTCCTCGATGGCATCAGAGGCATCGACCACCAAGAGAATGGCATCTGCATCGGATATCTCCATTAGAGTTGTGTTGAAGGCGCGCATGAGAGATTCAGGAATATCACTTATGAATCCAACCGAATCCGAAATCACAACTTGTCGATTCAGAGATTCCAAGCGTGCTGTCTTAGTTGAGAGGGTGGTAAAAAGCTGATCCGCAATTTCCACTCCTGAACTCGTTAGCGTGTTGTGTAGTGTGCTTTTCCCGGCGTTGGTATAGCCGGCAAGAGCAACTTCCACAAATCCAATACTGCTGCGTTTCTTCTTCTTTAGACTCTGAGAGTCAGCAATCTTTTGCAGCTTGCTATCAATGTCTGCGATTCTACGTCGTATCTCCATCATATGTTTGGATAATATATCCTCGCCAGCTCCGACTTGGTCTGTAATGGGTCGGTCACCGGTGTGCTCTTTCTGAAGCCTTACTCGAATCTGATGTCTTTCGAAAGGCAGTTCATATCGAAGTCGAGCCTGTTCTATTTGCAATTTCGCTTGTGGTGTACTGGCATGACGATCAAATATCTCTAGGATGACTTGTGTCCTGTCTCGAACCTCAAGGTCCCATTTCTCCATGAGCCTAAACAATTGTCCTGATTTTAATGATGGGGAGAAAAGAACTACATCAGCTTTCTCAACTTCAAGCCATGTTGCGATTTCATCAACCTTGCCTGACCGTAGCCCGTATTTGGCAGACGGTGGGCTAACTATGTCAAAGCATCCAATGACAGAGTAACCAGCTGTGGTGGCAAGCGCTTTGAACTCTGAAATAAGGTTGGGCTCGCTTCTGCTTCTTCGCTGAACGAGTAGAGCTTTTGTTAGTTCCATCACTATGCCGCATTATCATTTGGTCTTAAAGAGTATGATGTGTCAAGAGCAAAAGATTCTTGGGCAAAGGGCAGAGGATGTGTGCTGTTTCAAATGAGTCGCTTCGAAATCAAGGCAAAGGATGGAATGGCACGTCTTGGTAAATTCACAACCGAGCACGGGGTAGTAAAAACGCCGCTCTTGATGCCAGTGGTGCATCCTGGTAAGTCTGAGATCCCAACCTCGGAGCTCGTATCAAGATTTGGATTTCAAATGGTCATTACCAATTCGTATATTATCAAATCAAGAGACAAATTCAGAAACGTAGCTCTTGATCATGGAGTGCATCATCTGCTCAATTTCAACGGACCTATTATGACAGACTCAGGAACATTTCAGATGTATTTCCATGATCTTCCTAAGGAGGAAATCGATCCGCTCGAGATTGTCAGGTTTCAGAATAGAATCGGCTCAGATATTGGAACGATTTTGGATGTGTTCTCAGATCCTGATGTTGGAAGAAAAAATGTTGAGGAAGATGTTCACCTTTCACTTGAGAGGGCTCGGGTCTCAGTAGCAGAGAAGGGTAACCTATTACTTGCAGGAACAGTGCAAGGAGGGGTATACTCAGACCTTCGTGAAGAATCTGCAAGAGCAATGGCAGAGCTTGACTTTGATGTTTTTCCAATTGGAGGTGTCGTGCCCCTTATGGAGAGGTATCGCTATTCAGACATTGTTCGGATTGTTCTTGCGGTAAAGAAACACTTGCCATTAGATCGGCCTGTGCATCTATTTGGATGTGGACACCCGATGCTATTCTCTCAAGCAGCTCTTCTTGGTTGCGATTTTTTCGATTCGGCTTCCTACGCAAAATTCGCCGCAGCAGGTCGGATGATGTTATCGTCAGGGACAGTGCATCTTGAAAATCTAAGCGAGTTGCCTTGTGAATGTCCAATATGCAGTGGAACAACAGCTGATGATTTGAAGCAAGAAAGCAAAGAAGAACGAGAACTAAACCTGATGCGGCACAATCTGTTTGTTAGTGCAGGTGAAATACGTAGAGTCCATCAAGCGATTTCAGAGGGAAGATTGATGGAACTCGCTGCCACACGCGCAAGAGGGCATCCCGAATTGTACGAGGCTTTTCAGACCATGCTTGATTCATCGGAGCAGTTGATGGAATCAGATCCGATTGGAAACGCCAGCTCTATTTTCTACACCGGAACAGAAACATCAAGACTCCCTGTATTTCAGCGATTTCACAAGCGCCTAATCATGTCATATCCATATAGAAAGACAAAGACACTCGTCCTGATTCCAGACCGAGCCGGCCATCCATTTTCTGAGAGCCTTCCCGAGATAACAAGGATCGTGAAAGAAAACCGCTTTGAAGATGTGATACTTGCTTTTGCCACTCCTCAAGGGATTATCCCCCTTGAACTCGAGCATGTGTATCCATGCCAGCAGGCAATATTCCCGATGAGCCTTGATCCTACTACCCTCTCGAACGCAATAGCACGAACCATTGATTTCCTGCAAATGATTGATGCAGATAGAGTAATTTGGGCAAGGAGAAATACACCTGTAGATTCCATTTATGAAGAAATCAGCGAAGTATTTGCACTCGATCTGGTGGCCGGAGTAGAAAACACAATTTCAGATCTTCAACTGGATTCTTCGCCGCAAGCCAATTGGGTAAAAAGGAAACTTATGGCACTGTTTTCATTTGAATGGGGATTATCCGGTGAAGGGATTCTAAGCTCCCCTGGTTTCAAGGCAACAGTATCACGTAAAACAGGAAAAATCAGATACATTCAGATAGATGATGAAATACTCTTTACTCTACTGCCATCAACGGGTCTTCTTATTCCAACATATGAAGGAGGATTGGCTTTGCTCAGAGAGGGGATTAATAGCCGATATATTGTAATTGTTGATGACGATGCTGCAGAGTTTGTCGTAAAAGGGAAGTCAGCTCTTGCCAAGTTTGTTACACGAGCAGACTCCTGCCTTTTGGCAGGAGAAGAGGTGCTCATTGTTGATCAGAAAGATAAACTACTTGCAACCGGACGTGCACATCTCACAGGGAAAGAGATGATTGCATTTAGCAGAGGAGTGGCAATCACACCTAGACATTCGATGCCTCAGTAGGAGCCTCGTGAGTTTCAAAAAGGGGATGCCCAGGAACAAGACGCAACGCATCAACTCCTCCAAGGGGAAGCACCATTACATTAGATTGCGGAGCGAACAAAGAGATCGAGTCACCTGTGCTAATGCTAGTGTTAGGATCAAGAAGAGCCTGAGCTGAAATCTGACCCACCTTGAAATACACTTCAAGGGCATTTCCTACATAGATAGTCCTAGTTACCATGCCTGTAATCTGATTGTCTTTAGAATTCATTCTTGTCAGATTAAGGTCCTCTGGACGTATTGCACACTTAACATCTTCACCAAGCTGAAAAGGATACCCTGCAATTGTCGAGTTGCCATTGATTATCTGATGGTTGGGGATTTCGACTGTGATAGAACCCTCATCAACTGCGGTAATCTTTCCATCAATGAAAGTGCACTGACCAATGAAATCTGCCACAAAGACTGTTTGAGGATTTGCATAAATTGCCCTTGGAGTATCAAACTGCTGAACATACCCTTTGTCCATTACTGCAACTCTGTCAGAGATACTGAGTGCTTCGTGCTGGTCATGAGTAACATATACGGTTGTGATTGAGAGTTCTTTTTGGATTCTGATGATTTCTTCCCTCATCTCTATCCGAAGCTTTGCGTCAAGATTTGATAGAGGCTCGTCCAAAAGCAACACATCGGGCTCTATAACCAATGCTCTTGCAAGAGCAACACGCTGCTGTTGACCTCCAGATAGCTGATGAACACGACGTTCTCCAAGACCCTCGAGGTACACGAGATTGAGCGCATCATTCACACGTTTCGCTATGGCAGTCTTTGTGTATTTCTGGCCCCGAACTCGTTTGAGCTTGAGACCATATGCAATGTTATCGTTGACAGACATATGTGGCCAAAGGGCATAGTTCTGGAAGCACATACCAGTATTTCGTCGGTGAGGTGGAAGTTTTGTAACATCCTTTTCGTCAAAGAATATCTTACCCCTATCAGGAGTATAGAACCCTGCAATCAGCCTTAGCAGCGTTGTCTTTCCACATCCAGAGGGACCAAGAAGAGTGGATAACTCAGCCTCCTTTAGCACCATTGTAACTTCATCAGTAGCTATAACATCTCCAAAGGTTTTGCGTAGATTTTCTAATCTGATCTCTACCATCTTCTATCACCTCAAATTCCTGTCATTGCTGAAGAACGAGTACCTAGTATCTTGTTCGTGATTGTTATAACAGCCATTTGCATTGCCATCATTAGGACTCCCAATGACGCGGCAGATTCTGCACCCCCATAGACACCGGTTCCTTCAAGGACCTCCTTCGTCCAAAAGGTCATCGGAGCCTGTTGTCGGCCCACACTACCCAATACCAAGCTTGTGCTGACTTCACTTACTGAGTACACAAACGAAAGCAGAGAGCCTGCAAGCACACTGACTCCAATAAGAGGCAGTGTGATCTTCGTAAAGGTTTGATTCCTATTTGCACCCATGTTCAGTGACGCTTCTTCCAGCACAACTGGAGTTGATTGCAATCCTGCATAGGCAGCTCGAACTGTAAATGGAAACTTGCGTATCATATATGAAATGGTTATCAAAAACCAAGGCCCTTCTTGCGGAAAAATCGGGGTGTTGTAGAATAGTGTGAAGTACCCTGTTGCAATTACTATACCCGGCAAAGCAATTGGAGAAGTCACAAGAAGATCAAAGGCGGTCTTGCCGGGTATATCTCTTCTAGCAACTATATAGGCAGCACTTGTGCCTAACAAAACAATGAAGACAGTGGCAATCAGTCCATAAAGCAGAGTGAATTGGATAGATCTGGCCACATCTTCAAAAGCCCAAAGGACATCGAAATTGCTAAGGGTCCATACATCAGGGAGAATTGAGTTCGTAGACCACTGGTCTGATAACGAAAGTATAATGACACTGATTTGTGGAATTAGTGCAAGGAAGAGCAATGGAATCAGGATTGCATAAAGCAATATGACTGTTCTAACCTTCAGTTTTCTGACTCGCGGATTCCATTGACCTCCTTTCGTTCCTGATTCATAGGAACGGAGAGATGCATATTTTCGTATCGTCAGAAATCCTATAACGGCAAAAATAAGCAGAAAGATGCCAATGGCGGGGCCAGCTGGATCGATTTCTCCCGATTGCGATGCAATGCTATCAAAGACCTGAAATGCCAGTGTCTTTCGAGCCTGCGGGTGGTCATAGAAGACTATGGGGGTTCCGAGGTCTTCTATACTGAGGATGAATGTCAGAATTGCACCAGCCTGAATTCCAGGCATTGCCAATGGTAGTGTAACTGATCTAAATAGCTTAAAACCTGTGGCGCCAAGATTCTCGGCTTGTTCTTCTAACGAAGGGTCGATGCCCATAAATGAAGAATATGCATTCAAATACACCAATGAAAACAGGGAAAGCGATTGCACAAAGATAATCGCCGCAAGTCCCTGCAACTCAATTCTGAAGGGAATAATTCCCAGAGTTGTGTAGAAGAGGTTGTTGAAGAAGCCTGCACGTCCCATGAAGGTCTTGATGCCGATTGCTCCAACAAAAGGCGTTGCAAGGATTGGGAAGATAAGTACAGTTCGTACAATCTTCTTTCCGGGGAAGTCATATCTTGCAACAACGAATGCAAGAAAGACTCCGAGTAGAACTGAAAAAATCGTCACAATGATAGCGGAGTAAATGGAATTGAGAACAGCTCCAAAATCCCAGCCCTGAATGATCATCAAATCACTTGCACCGGTTGGGGGGATTATTGTTCGAAAGTTAGCATAGGAAATCCATTCCCCTGTGACATCATTGTACTGCCATGGCCAAAAGTTCGAGTCAGTGAATAGATTCACAAAGTGATAAAGAGAGGGAAGTCCTGTATTGGGATCAACAAAAGATACAGCAACAACGCTTAGAAGAGGAGCAATCAGGAACAAACTGAAGGCAAAAAGAACAGCCAGCAATTGAACCCATGATAATGAGTCCATTTCTCGCCTTAGCTGCGAAATACCAGCGCCAATTTTCGCAGATATAGACTCGTCTCTGTCATGACGATTTCTAACGAAGGAAATGATTCCGGTGCCAAAGGCCCAGATTTGATTTCGGAATAAAATAACAGAACTTCCAACAATCAAAAATATGATAGCCATATTGATTCCGTACAGCGCAAAAACAACGACTACTAACGGAATCAGGATGGTGGTCATTACCCAAGAGGGAACAAGATGACGTTTTTCTCCATGAATAAACCTGTATGGATATAGGAACCACCATGTCCCTAAAATAATAAGGAGTAGTCCAGTGATTCCAAAGAAAGCAAATACAGCAATATAAGAAATAGCAGCAATTGAAATTCCTATCTTGTTTTCTAGGATTCTCTCCTTTAGTAGGGTTCCTGACTCTTCCCTTTTTAACACTGCAGCAACTTGATTGAATATCGAGGTCGGTTCAAGCTCCGACCTCATTTCAATCGAGTCAGGATAGCTCTTTCCTTCTTCTCCTGACAAACTCTTCTATCTCCTAGGGGAGGGCTACAATTTGGTTGTATACGCTAATATACTGTGCCTTTGCTGCGGCAGTCCATCGAGATGTTATGGTCGATGCAAAGTCGCTGTTATAGATCATAGCGTCATTTATCTGGATTGCATACGCAAGTGTGAACTTCTGATTTGTGCTAGTCGATGGATCCTGAACTGTGACCGGCGTACCCATTAGTCCGGCATAGTAGTCCAGTTCCGACGCGTCTATTTTTCCATCATAAAATGCTTCCACAATTGCACCCCAAGCCTGACGCAATTCAGTGTGAGCGTCCGTGAAGACCGCTTCAAAATACTGAATGAAAGCAGAGCTTGTCATAAGGGATAAGGTATCATTAAAGTCGATACCAGAGGTTGCAACGGTCTGATTGAAGACTGTATAGAGATCTTGTGCCCCTGCAGCTTCAGGTTCCCAAAATGCAGACTCCATAACTGGCATCCTTCGAATGGAGTCATCAAGCCAAAGCGCCTGACCCTCAGGAGATAGCACGAAGTCGAGGAAGACTTCCGATGCTTGAGTGTGAGTAGTTGTGGCGGCGATTGCAATAGGGTCGCCATTCACAATTGACTGGCCTTCAGGGAGGATATACTCGCAGTCTGGATTCCTGAACTGAGTAAG
>JBHLQM010000043.1:0-9403 GCA_048884785.1 Candidatus Thorarchaeota archaeon
AGGTCTATTTTTATCTAGCAATGACCTTGGGCTTAGGATTGATAATAGCCACGATATTACTGTGGATGGACTGCACGCAGAAGGAATTTCTGTTACTGGAGCCGTGTATATAACATTCTCAACAGATGTCACAGTAACAAATTCCTATATCACATCATCCAACGGATTTGGTTTGCATGTGTACCGTTCCAATACAACTACTATAGATGATTGCGAAATTGAAAACATAGGTGGAGGGATTGGTATCCACTTCGAAAACTCGTTGTGGTGCAGTGCAGCTGACAATCACCTGAGTACTACTGGAACTTCAGGTATCTACTTGACGAATTCCAATAACACACTTCTTGAGGCGAATCATTTGACAGATTGTGAGGAATATGGCATCGCCTTACAGAATTCAATCAATGTAGAGATTATTGATAATGATATCCTAAATCCACTCTTTAATGGGATATATTGCGACATAGCATCTCATGACGGTCTAATAGAGGGCAACCACCTCACAACTCCAGGTCTGAGTGCAATCGTAATAGTTTCGGCAAATTGGACCATCCAAGATAATGTGATTACGAAGTGCGTGTATGGCATTCAAATTACTAATTCGCCAGATGCAAACATCTACAGAAATGATGTTTCTGAAGCAAGCTCTCAGGGCATTAGGATTCTTTCCTGTCCTGATTCAGATGTTGTGAATAACACGGTTTCGATGGCCACTCAGGAAGGTATCTACATATCTGGAAGTCCAAGAAGTAATCTTGAAGGAAATATTGTTACTGATATTGCAACAGGTATATCCCTGGCACAATGTGTAAACTCAACTATATCAAGAAATGTAGTAACTCGCAGTAGTTCTATCAGTATTAGACTCTACCAATCATCAGGCCTTCTAGCGAGTGAAAACAGCATCATTGATCCGGATTATCTCGGAATGTGGACCAAGTACGTCACGACTAGTACGTTCTTAGACAATACGTTTACGAACGGTAATTTCTATTTTGAAACTCAACAGACTCTTGCAGAAGTAAGTCACACATTCAGTGGAAATACTGTGAATGGACTGCCATTATATTATGGACTCAATCAGACTGGGCTTACTCTGAATGGGGCTAGTTATGGAGAAATCATACTTGTGAACTGCAATGATTCATCGATAGAAGGTGGAACCTTTGTTGATTCCGGTGCTGTATTTCTGATTCTATTCTGCGATGAGGTTTCTATAAATAATGTTCATGGGATTGACTTGTCAGTAGGAAACATGGTTTGGCGGAGTACTAATGTTGAATTAGCCAACTCCGTTTTCGAAGGCTCTTCGAAATTTGTTGGCGTGGCTTTCCTGCAGAGTGATAATATCACTATGTCGAATGTGAACTTCACTGATGTTGACGATACAAATTATGCCAGCGTTCTTTCTGAGAACACACCTCACTTTAGTATCAGTGATAGTAACTTCATTAGATGCGATGACGCCATTGAAATAACATGGATGGGCAACTTTTCCATCACTGATTGTACGTTTATGGATTTAGATGGAAATGCCATTTACGCCAATACAGCACATTATGGTGTGATTAAGGATAATGTAATCCATGGCTCTGCTCATGGCATCTTGGTTGGAGGACATCATTACATTGTAGAAAATAATGAAGTTTGGTATGCCAACCGTGCAATTTGGGCATCAGGCTCAAATTCACACAATGCAACAATAAGGTTCAACGACTTGCAGAGCAATAACTATGGAATCTACTATGAATATGCCGACGATTGGGTCATTACAAACAACACCATCATGTGGAATTATCTCTATGGCATTTATCAGGGCTCGCTAGTTGATTCTGCACAGATATCATACAACATCTTTCTCCTCAATGGTTTAGGCAATGCCTATGATGGAGGGTCGACACAGTTTTGGGATGACGCCGTGGATACAGGAAACTGGTGGCATGATTATGATGGCACTGGCCCATATGATATTCTTGGAACGGCTGGATCTCAAGACCGGTATCCCATGAAGTATATGGTGAATCTGCCAATTATCAATCAACCTCCAGATATTGAATATGCTGAAGGTTCCACAGGAAACGAGATTGTGTGGTCCCCATTTGATGATTATCTTCGTGATTGGGTCGTCAAGGGAGATGGCGTAGAATGGGCATCAGGAAAATGGGATTTCACACCTATTACAGTAAACATTGATGGACTTGCCTACGGAACACACACATTTGAGATTACTGTCTGGGATGTTGATCAGAATTTTGTTTCAGATACGGTTGTGGTTCACGTTTATGATGATACTCCACCGGTTATTTCAGGACCTGCCAATCTCTGGCTCTTTGTTGATGCAACTGGTCAGACGATTGAGTGGGAAGTTGCTGATTTGCATCCAGATAACTACGTTCTTGCTGTGGACGATGTTGAGTTCCGCACAGGCCCTTGGACCAGTGGAATTCTCTCTATCAATGTGGATGGCATAGACGAGGGCGAGCACTTGCTCTTGCTGACAATCTATGATATAGATGGGAATCTAGCAACTGATTCATTCCTGGTCCTTGTGATAGACGACAATGACAATCCCACGATTGAGGACGCAGAAGATGTAATCTATCTTGAGGGAACAACAGGGAATACCTTGGAGTGGGATGCCGATGATGCATACCCTGCATTCTATGAAGTAAGCTATAACGGAACAGTCGTTGAGGATGGAGCGTGGGGAGGTTCTCGCATAGCATTTGATGTAGATGGATTGGACCCAGGTGTGCATGAGTTCACCTTAACGGTCTATGACTTGAGTGGCAATTCTGCAATGAATTCTGCAAACGTCACGGTGATCCCCCTGGTTCCACTACAGCCTCCATTCCTGGCGGATTGGTTAGTGGCACTCATAATCGGAGCAGCAGTGGGCGGTGTTGCAGTAGTGGTGATTATCATCTACTACCTCCGAAAGAAAAGAGGTTCCTAGAGGTACAAATCCTGAGGAATAGAGGATACAAGAAACCTGAGTTCTGAGCCTAATACTCAGAACTCTCTTCCTTATTTTACACCCAATTACCCATCTGGCGAAGGGTTAAATTGGTTTTGTCGTTTATCAGAAGAGGTAGTAGTCCGGAGTAGTTTGTAGGAAATCTGTGAAACGATTGATATCCCGGACGATATTGCTTTCGACAAAGTCTCGGAGGAGGAGACATGCAAGAGAAACCATTTGTGATAATCGTGCTCGTTTTACTACTTGCACAGCCATTTGTGGTTGTGTCAAGCATGCCATTTGCATTCAACGAGAATGCTGTAGCACCTAAGAAGGATATCATAGCATCACAAGGAACTCGGTTAGAGGGAGATGATCTAACTGACCATGTTCCTGTTCTCATTGATGATGAAGCAGATTTCTCATCTCAAGGATGGCCAGGTGCCGGAACGGAGGGAAATCCTTGGATCATCTCCGGTCTTAACATAACATATGATGTTGGAAAGCCGGCTATCGAAATCACAAATATCGATTCATATTTTGTAATTAGAGACTGCTACATCGGACAGATATCAGTACAACCGGGAGTTTACTTTGAAAATACGTCACATTCCAGAATCGAATATGTTTCGATAATATCAGCAGGAGTTGGCATTCGCACCGTAAACGCAAACAATACTATTCTCTCTCATGCTTGGGTGAGTGCTACGGTTACCGGAACTGAACTCGAATACTCACATTTCAGTGAAATCAATTCATCTCATTTTGATGAACGTGGGATTTATGTTTTTTACTCCAAAAATGTGACTATAGCAAATAATGAAGTTACCACTTATCTCGGTGACGGTATTCATCTCAACTTCTGCAACTACACGTTGATTGAATCAAATAGAATAGATGATGGAGCAGGTCATGGAATTGCGATTGAAGGTGGATACTATATAGAGATCATATCAAACACTGTAGACAGCGCAGGTAACTGTGGTATATACACGGAGTCAATATACACCAATATCAATGAAAACATCATTCTCAACTCAGGGAGTGATGGAATCCTGTTCATGAACGACTGGATAACAATCACTTCAAATCACATCAATGACTCAGGTGTTTTTTCGATTCATTCATACGGAGCATCTAACGGAGTTGTGTCTCACAACATAATTTCTGATTCTCCAAACTTTTTTGGTATAGCCTTTGAGGGTGGTGGCTTTCAGAATTACACAATATCAGATAATTACTTTGATAATCTATACGGAGGATTTGGCGTTTTGGGAGGGCGTTGGATTAATGTCATCAACAACCACGGAAGAAACCTTGGTTTTCCGAGTATTCCACGGTTGGTCCTCCTACAGAATGCTCCTGACAGCAATGTCGTAGACAATACCTTGGATTACTCATACTATCAAGGAATCTATACATCAAATTGTGATCGTACATCTATAATCGGAAATACAATAAATAACACTCAGACAGCTATCATTGCCAGCGGTGTCAATATGACTATTCAGGATAATACAGTCTTTGACGCGCAGACAGGATTGCAAATAGTATCAGGCTCCGATAATGCAGATGTCTCGCTCAATCATTTTGAATATGTGACCACTGCGATATCTGTTTCAGCAGATGATGTAACAATTGACTCGAATGTCATTCTTGATGTGGAAACCGGCGTTAATATTCAGGCTGGTGCAGAAGAGGCAGAAATCACAAACAACCATATTGATTCTGCTGACACAGGGCTGTATCTGACCAATGCGAATATGAGTGCAGTAGGAAACACTATCCTGAATTCAGTAATCGGAATACACGTTGTTGCTGCGCCTGACCTTGAAGTTGAAAACAACATCGTTGAATCAAGTCTGTATGGAATCATGCTAGAGTCGGCATATCCTGGATTGTTTGCGGGAAACAACTTCTCGGAATGCAGTGTCTATATCCCAGGATATCCATCTCTGGCAAACTTGAATCATTCCTTCGTAGGGAATTATGTCAACAACAAATTGTTGTACTATAACATCAATCAGCCAGGGCTCATCCTTGATGGCAATGACTATGGAGAAATCATTTTGGTCAATTGCTCAGATGCCACAATTGATGGCGGGATTTTTACCTGGTCGAGTGTTGCGTTTCAGATATTTTACTCTGACCGCGTTGATATATCTAATATTCATGTGATAGACAATTCACTGGGAATGAGCATCGGTATGTCTACAAATCTCTCCATTGTTGATTCAATCTTTGAAGGCAGAGGTTTCAATGACGCAATCCTAGGGAATAATGTAAATGGTTTCTACGCCGAGAATCTGGAATTCACTAGTATAGACAGCAATGCAATTCGAATTCTCAATGCCAATCCATTTGAAATAAGAGATAGCCACTTCGAGAATATAGCAAGCTCAGGGATAGCTGTCTGGTCCGGTCAGAATGGATTGATAGAAGGTAACGAAGTCTTCAATGCATCTTGGGGAATTCGTCTTGTCAACACACAGTCTACTCTCATAACCAACAACTCTCTCAAGTGGAATATGTACGGAATCTATTCGACCGATGAATCAGATGCTAACAATGCCACCTTCAATAATGTACACGATAACTGGTATGGCATACGAATGGATGACTCTTGGTCATGGTTCATCTATAACAATTCGGTGCGCTGGAATGACTATGGACTATACATAACCATCACAAATAACCAGCAATGGATCTATAACAATACCTTTGCACTTAATGCAATCTACAACGGTTTTGATGATGGTGCTGATGCATGGGATGACAGAGTTGACGGAGGTAATTATTGGAACGATTACAGCGGTACAGGCGTTTACAATATCCCAGGAGGTTCATCTGTAGACCATTTCCCAATGCAATACATAGTCAAAGAACCGATCATTAACACGCCTGAAGATGTGTGGTACGCTGAAGGTTCGGAGGGCAACTTCATTACGTGGGTCCCATTTGATGACAGTCTCAAAGAATGGGCAGTCACTATTGATGGTGCACCTTGGAAAGAAGGAATCTGGAACTTCGAAGATATTACAGTCAACATCGATGGATTGGCATATGGAACTCATACTGTGTTTGTTCTAGTCGAGGACATGGACAGAAATACCATCAACGACACAGTAATTGTTCATGTATTCGATGACACGCCGCCAGAGATAACCGGACCGCCTGATACTTGGTTGTTTGAGGATGCTTCTGATCAGACGATTACATGGGTTGTATCAGATCTAAATCCAGACGACTATACAGTATATCTCAATGGTGAGGTATTCGATACCGACACTTGGACAACAGGGAATCTGGTTGTAGACTTCGAGGGAGTGACAGAAGGACTGTATGAAGTGACCATCATCATCTATGATGCTGATGGCAATGAAGCAACCGATACTATCATGTTGTTGATGATCGACGACAACACAGCACCCCTCATCGATAGTCCCGATGATGTGGAATACATAGAAGGCGAAACAGGCAATACGGTTGTCTGGTCACCGACAGATGAGTTCCCTGACAGGTTCGAGGTCACCTTTAACGGTACTCCATACGGGGGCGATGAATGGGGAGGTTCGAGAATCTCCGTGAATGTCGATGGTCTACCAGTTGGAAGGTATGTTCTATCAATAACTGTATACGACAAGTCGGGCAACTTTGCGACTGATTCATTGAACATCACAATAATCCCTCTAATTCCGATTCCACCTCAACCCCTAGACTGGCTCCTGATTCTCATCGTAGGTGCAGTAGCCGGAGCTGTTATTGTGGTGATTGCCATCATTTACTACACAAAGAGGAGAAGTTCTTCAAGTTACTAATAATGCAGAGGAGTCCTGGACTGACCTTCCAGGGCTCTGACATTTTTTTTGGGGGGAAAACCCATCTAGAGAAGTATTAAATTCAATTGATATTGTAATTATCCAGTCAGGTTTCGCCCCAACTATGAGCTTGATGTTCATTTCAGCTCGGCGGAGGAGGAAAAAAATGAACAAGCAAACTTTCATGATTATTGTTTTAGCGTTACTTTTACTACAGCCAGTGGTGGCTGGGATTAGCGCGCCGCACGCAATGGGTCTTGCAGAATCTTCAAAAACAATTGCTCAGGACCCTGGGTTTCGTCTTGATCCTTCAGAGTTAACAGAGCATGTTCCGTTTGAAATCAACGGAACAGCTGATTTTGTATCACAGGGATGGCCTGGAGCTGGAACACCTGGCAATCCGTACGTGATAAGTGGTCTTAATATAACTGAAGATTTGGGTGTTTATCTAATTAGCATCATGAATACGGATGCATCTTTTGTTATTAGAGACTGTCTACTTAATCAGGAATCCGCTGAAGATGCAATCTACCTATTCAACACGAGCGCAGCCAGAATAGAATACTCTACCATAACAGGCGGGATTCATGCATTAGAGTTCCTGAATTCCAATAATACTGTCGTGGACCACTCGATATTGATAAGCAGTTCAAGTTACGTAGTCTATCTGACCTACTCCTATGACGCTAGCTTCACTTGGAATGAATTCGAGAATGACTTTCGCGGGATTTATGGTTTATATGCAAATGGATTGTCTTTGAGTTATAATACATACTTCTGTAGCGATTTTTACTACGTTAACTATCTTTTCTACTGCAATGATACCACTGTGAGTTATGAAACAGTTGTGGAGGGCTATAGCTTCCGCATCACAGATAGCTACCGCATCTCAATCTCCGATTACATTGGCGCTGGAATCAACGTAATTAATTCGGAGTCTGTAGACATCCAACGTGTCCACCTGTATTATGCTTTGAGTTCAACCAACAGTATAGTGCTGATATCAAATGCTCCTGGATTAAACATACAGGATTCATATATCTCAGGCCCAGATACCATTGGAGTGAGCATCTCGTCCTCCAGCAACTTCACATTTGAGAATAATGTAATCGAGGATACTTCTAGCTATGGAATTTCCATCGTCAGTTCCAATAATGTTAGCTTTGTTGGAAATTCAATAGATGATGTAGGACAATATGGTGTACGCTTTGTAGGGTCTGATTTCCTCACGATAGATGATAATGAGTTATCCAATACAGGTGACATAGGCATATACATTGAGGATAGTATGAATGGGACTGTGACCAACAATATTCTGAACCATATCGGTGATATGGGCGTTGTATTGTATACGTCACACAATTGGTCCGTGAGTGATAACTTCCTGGATTACATAGATTCTGGGGCAGTATACCTTGAAGAAGCTGACAATATCACAGCGACTAGGAATTACATCAACTACTGCGATGCTGGTATCGTGGTTGACGGATCAAATCGCGCCGATGTCATTGACAACCATGTAACTAGAGCCTTGGATACCGCTTATGTCGTGACATCAGCTGACAACACTGTGCTTGCCGGAAATACAGCTGACAGAGTGGGCATTGGAGCGTCTGTTGATACAGGCCTTGCTGTCGTGGTGGAGGGCAATGACTTCTCTAGAGTTTCAGACACGGGCCTATCTCTCTATGACTTGGAAAGCTCATTCATTCGCAGCAACACAATCTCAGGAACCGGAACCATAGGAATGGATTTGGATCTAATTCTAACGTCCGCAATTGAAGATAATGATCTCACTGGGTTCGGATTCTATTTTGAACCTACCCGCAGTTATTTGTACTACAACAACACAGTGACCGGCAACACGGTCAATGGCGTTCCGATTTACTATGAACTAGATGTGGTTGGTGCAGACCTTGATGCAGATGACTATGCCCAATTCTTCTTGATCAACTGCTCAGATGTGGATATCCATGATGGCACGTTCGACCACGTTACCATTCCAATAGAGCTCATCCTTAGTCCTAACAATGATATCTGGAATATCGTTGCCAGTGATAATCGGTACGGCGTGTATATTGATCGCAGTGAGAACACTACTATTCTTAATGCAGATATTGATGCAGGCGGAGTCGGCGAAGGTGTTCATGTACGGTTGTCAGACAATTTCCTTCTCAATGAATCCAGCATTGTAGGCTGTAGAATTAATACTGCTGATGGCCTATTCCTCGATAGGTCAGACTATGCCACAATTGAGAATTCTGAGTTTGACCGCAACTATTATGGAATCAGAGCCGATGAAGTTGTTGATCTTCTCATATCAGGCAATACGATAACAAACACCCAGAGCTATGCAATATCCCTTTGGGATCCAAATACATACTTTGTGAGAGTACTGAACAATGAAATCTACAACGCATCGTATGGCATCTATCATGAGCAGGGTGACAATGTCACCATAAGTGGCAACACAATTATGTACGCCTATATCTGGGGTATTTGGGCTAGCGGCAGTTCATCATCCGATGTTAATGCAACATTGAACATCGTTACCAACAACGAAAATGGGATTACTTTCCGGAATAATGGTAACAGCTACATCATGAATAACACGGTTATGTGGAAT
>JBHLQM010000043.1:9503-13877 GCA_048884785.1 Candidatus Thorarchaeota archaeon
CCATCAAATGGAATCCAACAGATCAGTATCCTGCGTACTTTGAAGTTAGCTATAATGGTTCAACCATGGTAGAAGGTTCATGGGGTGGATCGAGGATTGCTGTCAGTGTGGACGGCTTGAGTGTTGGTAGTCATGTCTTCACGATTACAGTTGAAGATGGTGGCGGCAATACTGCGACTGATTCAGTGACTGTTACAGTTCTCCCAATCCAAGGTTATACTACTCCGCCACCTCCGCTGGACCTTGGTTTAGTTGGATTGGTCGTTGCCGGAGTTGCTGCAGTAATTATTGTCGTTGTTGTCATATTCTTCATACGGAAGAAGAGGACATAATACTAGTACGACGCAATGCGTGACTCTAGGGTTTCCTAGGGTCACCACTTGGCTTTTTTTGCAGGTCATTTCCAGAATGGCATATCTTGGGAAGTATTAAATCGGATTGCTATGCTAAAATGTAACAACATAGTTCGGCAAAATCAGCAAAGAAGAGACTGCGGTCGCTTCGCCGGACGAAGCAAGTTTGAGCGACGAGTTCTCGAGGAGGAGGAGATTATGCATAAGCGACTCTTTATGATTATAGTTCTTGCAATTCTGCTAACTCAACCAGTTGTGGTAGGTCTTAGCATGCCATTCATAATGACTGGAATTGAAACAGATAGAGTTCTTGCCCAGGATTATGGATATCGAGTGGATCCAATTGAATTGTCAGAACATGTTGCCGTTATAATTGATGGTACTGCTGACTTTGACATCCAAGGATGGCCAGGCGAAGGGACAGAAAATGATCCATACCTAATTTCAAAACTGAATATCACTGCGGATATTGGCGATATCTGTATTTACATAGCAAATACAGATGCCTACTTTGTGATAAGAGATTGCTATGTTGATCAGCGTGCAGCAACATGGGCTATTGAACTTGTGAACACAACTCATGGTGTTATAGAATATACAAACATCAAATCAGTTGATAATGCCGTATTTCTTTGGAATGCCAATAACACACAGGTCATTGGCTCAGACATCTTCAGCGAGGATAATTATGCAGTCAATGTTGCAGATTCAGAAGCATGTACTATTCAGCATAACAAGATGTCCAGCAATGACATCGTTCTCAGGATTTGGTATTCTCCCATGACAAGGTCAATCGAAAACAGTATGAGAGGCATTAGTCCGACATACGGAATATACTCACTTGCTAGCAATTATACATCAAGTTTGGGTGATAACATCCAGGATGCCTCCACAGGCATTTACTCGGTATTCTGTTATCATATGTCAATCAATGGTACACGTGTCTCCAATGTGAATCAGGGAATGTCTTTTACAATTCAAGATGACCTAGTCATCGATGACGTGGAGATTGAGGCATTTGGTGGCAACGGAATTTATGCGGTTGCCTGTGATTATTCATACGTGACTAATTCAGTAGTCAGTACTGCAGGAAACGCCGGCATGTATTTCCTCGCCTGTGAGTATCTTACCCTTAGAGGAAACGATATCATGAATGCTGATTCCTCTGGCCTATATTTGAGCAATTGCGACTTTCCACTTGTTGAGGAAAACAGTGTTGTATCAACCGGATCAAATGGTATGTATTTTGAAACCTGTGTAAACTCCTCTATTCTGAGGAATGTGATTGAGGAAGTAGATGATAATGGTATATATCTGACTGGTTCAGGCAACTCAACCGTTCAGGATAATATAGTATCTTATGCAAACATGATGGGAATCAGAATTGAATACAGTAACGATGTATCTATTATAGAAAATGCCATAGAATATACAGCAGGATCCGGTATTCATTCTGATAGCAACCAAAGAGTAGACATTTCGGACAATAGTCTAAGGTATACAGCAAATGGGATCTATACCGAAGAGTCGGATAATGCAACTCTTATTGGTAATGAGATTGCGAAGTGCGTTTCTAGAGGTATCTATCTCACATCTTCCTTATATCCAACCATTGTCGATAATAGTATAGAATCTGTAGGCAGTAATGGAATAGACGTTAGTGGTGCCAACAATGCTTCGATTTCAGCAAATTCGATTCAGGATTCGGGTACTTATGGCATACAACTCCTCGCCAGTTCATATGGTGTAGTTCATGGGAATGCGATATCAGACGCAACGACTGCAGCTATGTACATCTCAGGTGTGCTAGAATCTGAATTCACCGATAACACAATGGTGAACTGTGGATTTCTATTTGAGGTTGGCTCACTACCCAACTTCATTCATTTAATAGATGGGAATACTGTAAATGGGTTGCCTGTCTATTATGAACCAGGATTGAATAGTCAGGACATCCTTGCAAGTAATTATGGACAGATTCTGCTCGTGAATAATTCTTGGATCACCGTTCATGATGGAGTTCTAGATCATGCATCGATACCCATAGAAATGGCATATAGTTCAAACTGTGACTTTGCAAATGTTGATACCAGCTATAGCTATATTGGAGTTGCAGCGCTCTACTCTGAGAATATGACATTTCAAGGATTGACTCATATCGGAGATGGAGTTTCCTCGGGAATGGTAGTTTTTTACTCGAGTAATGTCAGTGTCGAGAATTCGGAATTCTTGAGAGCTCGAAGCACTGTATTCTCTGCAATAACAACATCAGGCACTTCGGATGTAACGATTTCGGAATCCCTCTTTGACGGTAATTTTGGAGCGATTCGAATTACAGGTGGTTCAGACATTCTGATATCAGATAACCACATTCTGAACACTGCAGTCAATTCAGTCTATATGGATTCAGTAAGTGATTACATTAGAATCATCAATAATGAGATTCATAATTCAACATACGGTATTCGAGGAAGCAGCTCCTACAACTGGACAATCATGGATAACACAGTCATGTATTGTAGTCAATCGGGTATTTACATAACCGGTGAATCATCAGATTATGTTAATATCACTCTAAACTCGATATCTAACAACGCAGACGGCATAAGAGTCTATGAGGGCGACGATGCATCCATTACAAATAACACAATAATGTGGAACTCAGGGATTGGCATTGAGCTAATCTCATCTCTTAGCACAGAGGTGTTCTATAACCTAATAGCTCTCAATTTTGGTGGAAATGGTGATGATAGTGCCGCAGGCAATTATTGGGATGATGGCTCTACGCTGGGCAATGCGTGGGACGACTTCACGCCACCTGCACCATATCAAGTAGATACTAATACACAGGACCGATATCCAATCCAATTCCTGCCTACAGAGCCTATCATAAATCAGCCTCAGGATATCTATTATGCAGAAGGCTCTGAGGGCAACGAGATCACCTGGTATGCATTTGATGATTCTCTCAAGGACTGGTCAGTTACGATAGATGGCGATGATTGGGCGTCTGATGCATGGGACTTTAATGACATCACAGTCAATATCGATGGTCTACTGTACGGAACTCACACTGTAGAAGTGACCCTATATGATGTTGACCAAAACAGTGTATCGGATACAGTTCTAGTTCATGTGTACGATGGAACTTCGCCGTCAATCAACAATGTACCAAATACATGGTCATTTGTCAGTGGATCGGGCCAGACTCTGACATGGCAAGTATATGACCTGCATCCTGACACATACATAGTCCATGTTGACGATGAGGAATTTGATACGGATACCTGGACAAGTGGTGAGTTGGAGGTTAATATCGACGGTCTCACAGAAGGCCTACATACACTTCTAATTGAAATCTATGATATTGACGGAAACGTTGCATTCGATCAAGTGGAAATCCTAGTGATTGATGACACCATTGATCCGACAGTAGATTCCCCAAGTGATATTACCTACACTCTTGGAGAAACTGGTAATTCTATTGTATGGAATGCTGAAGACCAATATCCTCTGAGGTTTGAAGTGGCATATAATGGTTCAACCATGGTAGAAGGTTCTTGGGGTGGCTCGAGAATCGCCATCAGTGTGGACGGTCTGAGTGTTGGCAGTCATGTCTTCACTATTACAGTTGAAGACGGTGGCGGCAATACTGCGACTGATTCAGTGACTGTTAGTGTTCTGCCTATTCAAGAACAAGTCACACCTCCACCTCCAATTGACCTTGGAGTGTTATTGATTGTCCTAGGCGTGGTTGGTGCTGCTATAGTTGTAGTTGCCGTTGTTTTCTTCCTCAAGAAGCGAAGGTAAGAACATATGAGAATTATGCAGACATGCGGTTCAGCTCTCAAAGTTGAACCGCCCCTTTTTCTTTGAAGGAGTGCATCATGGCTTTTTCTCTGTCAGGATATTGAATATAGCCTTGGATTCCTCAGATTGCTTCCTCTCCGCAACTCTCTTTGAAAGCATTAGTGTTTCCTCTACTTGCACCTTGTTCAGCTTTCTCACTGTCCTAATAAAA
>JBHLQM010000043.1:13977-22148 GCA_048884785.1 Candidatus Thorarchaeota archaeon
ATGAGAATAAAAAAAGAAGATGGATGGGCTCCTAGCTAGAACCCATCATCGATGAACTTAGAACATTCCTCTCTTCTTGGCAACAAAGACAACAACTATCACAACAGCTGCAACAGCAACAACGCCGCCAGCTAGGACAAGGCCGCTCAAGTCGGCTGCCGCGGCAGTTCCAGCCCCACCAAAGAACATCATTTCCGGTGGATTCTGAATTGAATTCATATCGAAGGGAGTTATCAGAATTGCCAGCTCACCCTCGTCAGCCAAGGTCCTATCAACTTCGAAGACCACAAGCATAGTTGTAGTAATGCTTCCAAACTGGAATCCTGATTCAGAACTTGTGCTTCCAACAAGTGTGTCATCAAGGTTGGTCCACCTGAGATACTGTGGAAAACCGTCGATGTATTGGTAGACGTATGCAGTGTAGCCATCAACATCCTCTGTATAGACTGAGAAGTTCATCCAAACGCCTGCAGGACATGTTACTTCCATCGTGTATCTCTCGTTGCCCTCACCAGGATCGCCAAGTGTAATGTTGTTCCAAACTGGGGCTGTCGCAACAGTCACAGCGCTTGTTCCATTGAGAATACGTGCTGCATCCTCCTCGAGGCTTATGTCATAATTGACCTCATACTCAAAATAGAAGTCTCCAACAATCCCAATGGTATTGTTTTCTACTTCATACGGACACAGCGCTATTATTGCAAACTGGTCGTCAAACATTGAGTAGCCAGCTGCCGATGTACCAAGCTCCCAAGATGTCAGATTAGAGCCATAAGCACTCCAACCAATACCATCTTGTCTGTTGCCCATCGTTACCAAACTGTTCCTAATGCTACCTCCAACATGATTGAGTATGTCAACATCTGTCCTCACTGTTACGTTGTCCAGGGTGGTCAATGAAACATTGAAGCGGTAGAAAGTCGCCGGGTCTGTATCAACCTTTACTCCGGAAATACGATGGAGGTCTACCTCAAGCGACCCAGCTCCATCCAAAACTGGACCCAGATTGAATTCATACCAACAACGTGAAGGGGAAGTGGAGGAGGCAAGAAGCAAGTAGTTACCCTTGGGAATGTAGTATGTTGTTGCACCACTCATTGTTGAGGAGTCTGAAATGCCAGTGTTCCACCACTCTTGGTTATTGTCAACAGTCCATAGGTACCAAGAGAACCCTCCAGTGGGTTCACTCGAGTTAAGTTTCAAGACCGAGTCTTGACCAAGATTCAATGAGTATAGGTATTGTTTTTCGTCTGAATATACATTCTCAAGATAAAACTCCTGATTGCGAGGCAACGGTTCATACAGAGCCATATCATTTACCAATGAGTATTGAACTCCATCCATTCCCAGTACCGTTAGGTAGTATGATTCATTTGTGAATGTTTTGTAGTAGAAGGCATCGCTGTAGTATCCTATGCCGTCCATATATGCGATACCAATTGCTTCTCGGTAGTATGCCTCACTAGTGACAAATATCCATGGTTCGTACATGTCAGTAGAGAGGGGAGTAATCTCTGGAAGATTGAAGAAGCTCCTCACAACTCCGGGCATTGTTGAGTTGGTCTGGACTCGATATGTTTTTGCTGTAGGCGCTTTCTCAACATGAGTCACACTATTATCAGCACCAAGAACAATCTCGCTTCCTTCAAGTGTTCCTTCAACCATTCCTCCGATATCTATGTATTCTGGCTGTACACTCTCGAGTTTGAATTTCATCAGAGCGGCATCAGAATCATAACTCATTAGCTGCGTTAGCAAGAGATAGGTTCCGTCTCCCGTTGGCTTGAATGGAATCACTTCAATGTCACCATCGTCGATTCCCCACTCACTCAGAATGCGACCAGATGGATCAATAATCAGGAAGTATGCTTCAATATCATCTTGGCTGGAACTCACAGTCAAATGGAAGAATTCTTCGCTTGTCACGTTGAATGTGGAGTAATATGTCTGTCCCGATTCAAAAATGACTGTGGACTCCTGACCAATCGCTAGTGGAAAGAGAACACGTTTCTGGTTTATGCTGAACGAGTAATCATTGGTGGTATTCGCAAAGTCAAAGAAAGTCCCCAGAGTGTGACCGGGGTCAAGCCATCCATATGATGCAGTGTTAACATACATTATTTGATCTCTTCGATTGGCAGGTCCAGGAAGAGAGCCGGAATCGGTGTCCCACGATGTGCCGCTGTATGCGTATCTGTCATATGTCAGATCTTCGTCATATTCCAGATACATATCTCCCCATTTGAACCATTCCTCCGGACTAAAATAGAGATAAGAATGACCATTTGGGTCAGCTGCGATATCTTGTTGATATATTTCGACTCTCATCGGTGCAAGTGCCGCTTGGGCAGGGATGATGAGAGGGCCTAGTAGCGTTAATAACGCAAGTAATGCAAGTAATAATCTCCTCCCATAGATAACCATGGGCGCGCCACCTCTCTTAGCTTTTTATGTAGTAAGGATAAAACCTTTGCGAGTATTGGAAGATTCTTTCATAAAAGGCTTTTTCACACCTATTTGAACTGCAATATGGCGATGCTATCCTGATATTAATCCAAAGGAGTCAAAGGATTCAACAAAGACGGCCCTATTAGGAAAACTCAAAACTCGACTCTATCACTATCGCTATACTTCCTCAAATTCATCGCGTTTTAGCGTGAGTTTTCGAGGGTTGGCCAGAAGACTCAACTCATATCTATGCTGACTGGGTCCCTCGCCCTTCTTTGACCATAAATCGAGACCCTTCTTCAGTTTCGCCCGCATCTCAACTCTATAGCGTATCACAACAGAAAAGCACTGTAGGATCCGGCAGAACCACTCGTTCTCCGCCAGTATTGCATCTTTAATACGAACAATGAACTCGCCTCCAACATCGCCGAACTTGCTGTCAATCTCTGCTACTTCGGTCTCATAGGATAGCAAGATGACTTTGAAGTCGTCGCCGGCAGTTGCTCTCTTGCCTTCTATACGAAACACCTCAAAAGAACCGTTAGGCCCTACAAGAAAGAAGCCATAGCTCTCAGTAGACACGCTTCCTCTGTACATTTCCCGGATGTAGGTCACCAGCTCGTTCCCACTCGATAGAACAGCAAATGAAAGAACAGGCTCCTCAATGGCAAAGCTATTTGCGTATTCTTCGGCTACAACCTCCTCAATCGTGCCGATCCACCCTCCTGATTCAGAGAACAGCTTTACAGCCAACCTCTTGGAGATGTCATTATGCGCTTCATTCCACATCGACTGACGCAACGCAATGAATCCGGATTTTTCCAGTGAGGGCAGTTTCTTCTCTCCAGTTCGCAATCTTGCCTCAGAGATCCGACCAATAATATCAGAATCTCTTGTGAACTGCCTGCTTCTTGCTCTCCACTGCTCCTCTTGTCTAATTCCTATTTCCTCGCCGTGCAAACCGGTCATGAAGAGGTCTTGAGATAGCACTCTATAGACGGTCTTTCCACCGCGCTTTTCCGTTTTTCCCATTGTATAAACTCCAGAGTGGCTTTCATAGATGAAATGCTTAATCAGAAATAAGTCTTGAGTCAATGAGCTATGTGTATCTAGGGGCACAAGAATCAATGTATTGCTATATGCCTACTTGGAGTTCCATTAGAAGAAGTCGAGAGAGAATATCGGGGCGAACTTATGAGAGCGCGATTCGAGGACCCTTTCGGATTCATGAAGACCATCATACCTCGAGGCCTCTCGGGCGCACAGGCTTGGAATATGGGATATGGAGATAGAGAGAACTAAACTACAAGGAAGTACAGCCGAGCATGTGCGCCCTCCTTATATTCCGAATGCTAGAATTCGAATGATCGAACTCTTTCAAAGCTATCAACGATGATCAGTTTCTCAATTTTGACCAGAATCAATGCAGTATCATCTTCAGAGACAAAAGCAGATAGGTATGGATGTTTTGCTTTGAGTAGGTCAATATACCTAGTTCTATCATGACCATTGTACTCAATCGCAGGGCCCATGATGGATATTACTGTTGTCCCAAATAGATCGAAATCCTCGCTGCTCCTTGTATCAATTACCAACGATACACGAGGATTTTGCAAGATATTCCTGTATTTTCTTCTTGCCCTCTTCGTGGTAAAGAGAATTGACTCCAAGCCCTTCGTTGCATAGTAAGAAACCAGGCATGAATATGGTTCCTGTGATTCAATTGTACTAAGGACGGCAACACGCTGTGAGTCAAGAACTTCAAGGATTTCGTCAAGAATTTCGGTGTTCAACGACTTCATAGGTTTCCTATAGATTGACTTCTCTAATCTAGCTTTCTCCGTGAGGAAACCGAGTGGTGATTGTGTCCCTCAATCCCAGATCTCGTCATTCGCGCGGGAGAAAGCAGCTTATCCAGAGTGGCTTCGTCAAGAAGACCTTCCTCTAGGACCAATTCTCGTACTGTGCGACCAGTTTCGAGAGCGGCTTTTGCAATCCTAGTAGCTGCTTTGTAACCGATTACAGGGTTCAGAGCAGTAACGAGCCCAACGCTTCTGTGAACTACATCAAGTCCTACCGGGTTTGGCTTAATTCCCACAATGCACCTCTCGGTGAAGATTGGTATTGCGTTCTTCAAGACCTTAAGCGCTTGGAAAAAGTTGTAGGCCAACAAGGGCTCAAAGGCATTTAATTCAAGTTGACCTGCTTGAGCGGCAAGTGCGATAACAAGGTCATGGCCCGTCACCTGGTATGCAACTTGCATGACCATTTCAGGAATCACTGGATTGACTTTTCCCGGCATTATCGATGAGCCTGGCTGCACTGGAGGCAAGATGATTTCATGAAAGCCTCCGATTGGGCCTGAAGAGAGCAGGATGAGGTCTCCGGCTATTTTTGCTAGATTGGTAGCTAACACTTTCATGAGACTTGATGCATGCACAAATTCATCGCTGTTCTGGGTGTCATCAATGAGATTGTCTGCAGTTTTTAGTTCTTGGAGTCCTGTGACCTCCCGAAGATATTGCTCAGCGAGGTCAATATACTCCGGGTCTGCGTTTAGTGAGGTACCTATTGCAGTTGCGCCAATATTGTGTGTCCCGAGTACCTTGATTGCTTGCACTATTCTATCTTGATCTCTTTTCAAGGCGGCTGACCAAGCTGAGAATTCCTGCCCAAGTGTTATCGGTACAGCATCTTGCATCTCGGTCCGTCCAAGTTTCAGAGTGTCTTTGAACAGCTCCGCCTTTTCATCCAGCGCAAGTATCAATGACTTGAGTGAGGCAGTTAAATCTCGCAGACCAAAGATGGCCGCGATTTTTATTGCAGTTGGATAAACATCATTCGTGGACTGGCTCATATTTACATGATCGAGAGCAGAAATGGGAGATTGCGAGTTACGTCCATGGCCAAGTATCTCGTTTGCTCTTGAGGCTAGAACCTCATTGACATTCATGTTTGTGGATGTACCGGCTCCACCTTGAAGCATATCAACGATGAACTCATTCTCCAGTCCGCCATGGATCACCTCATCACAAGCCTGAACGATGGCATCCGCAAATTCGTCGCTCAAATGCTTGAGATCCTTATTCGCAAGGGTGCACGCTTTCTTTACCATGCCAAGACATTGGACCAAGGTCGAATATTTGAATAAATAAACTAAAGAAACACCGAAGTTCTCCTGGGCTCTCAGAGTCTGTACGCCCCAGTAGGCATTTTTCGGGATAAGACGGCTCCCGAGCAAATCACTCTCTTCACGGTATTCCTGGATCTTGTCTGACATGGACTCCACCTTCAGATGTATTCAGACAGTTCTCATTCGCTTTCTTTTTTAGATGTATGCAAATGGAGAGAGAGTGGCAGGATGGATGTGTTTGCTGGTACAGAATGAATAATATTAGGGCGAATCGATAATCTACCAGTAGAATAATCGGGGAGAGGGAATTGGCATCGTCAGGTTGGACAAATGGTCAGAAAGCAATGGCCATCATGATGGTCATATTGATTTATGTGTCTACAATGGTCGGGCTTTTTCTACTCACCAATCCTCTTCCACCTCCTTCATCCAATAATACGAATTCCACTACAGCAACAACCACTAATCCATCTGAGCCTGAGGCAATAATGTACGATGCGATAATGGACCTTGACAATTTCTCATTCTATACAGACTACGAGATTGACTTCGAAATGAATGCACCTAGTTTCGTGCTGGATTCAGGATTATCGAATGTTGTGAACGTTCAGAAGTTTAGCGGGTTGGAAAACTGGCCGGCAATCAGAAGTAAGATCGAGGAGACCTACTTTACGTACATCAAGGGATGTACATATTCATTTTCAAGCCCTGCAAGGCCATACCAGCAATTCTCAGAAATATATGATGATAACTATTGGTATGAGATTCCATCTTTCGTTAGCGTTGACTCAATGTACCATATCTTCCATGTTCTCTATGACGAAGCATTGAGAACGATGGAAACCAATAATCTGACAATTCATCTTGAAAGACTTCTGTCTCACATGATTGAAGTTTCTATGGTCCAATACAACACACTTTCAGAGGGTTGGTGGAAAGAACAGGCATTGAAGAATGCGGCATTCTTTTCTGTTTCTAAAAAGTGTCTTCTTCCATTATGGTCCCCACCAAGCATAGTAAGCAGTGCTGTTCAGGTGGTAATAGGGCTAATCGATGAAGCGGAAGGGTTCAATACTCAGTGGTTTATGCATCAAAAAGAGGATTTCTCTCAATATATCCCACGTGGCCATTATACACGAACAGAGCAACTAAAGAATTTCTTCAAAGCCATGATGTGGCTAGGACGAATGAATTTCCGAACAGATCCTGAAGATGACTGGTTGTTGCCTATTCAGAATCTTGAGAAGGGAAGGAATGAAACAGCTCAAGCCATTCTCATCTGTGAAGTAATGAACGAGGGGAGCTCTTATCTGAGAGGAGAGGATGTCTTCAGGTTATGGAGGCTAATCTACCTGCCAACCTCCTTCTTTGTAGGGGAGTCTGATGACCTCACTCCTGTTGAGTATCATTCTCTTGCATCTATGATTTATGGAGAGGATTATTCATTAGCAGATATTCAAAACCTCGAATTGCTTGATGATTTTAGAGAACATGCAAGGGATTTGAGAGATCCCAGGATTCTCTCAGATTTCATGAATGACTATCAAACGATGGAGAATGTAACAAAAGGCATGGCATTTCTGGGCCAACGATTCATTCCAGATTCATACATTTTATGGCAGCTTGTACATCCAAATGTTCTGGAGCGTTTCATGCCGACAGGACTTGATGTCATGAATGCACTAGGCTCTGAGCGTGCATCCCAACTTCTGAATGGCACAATAAAAAATCCTGCTGAATATGAGTCTCAGATTGAAATGCTCAGGGCTGAATTCTTGACACTCAATCAGGCAAACTGGACACAGAACCTATATTGGCTCTGGCTATATTCACTTATTCCAATCATAAACGGCTATGATGGTTCATATCCAAGTTTCATGAACACGACCGAATGGAATGACAAGTCTCTTGTCACCGCATTGGGCTCATGGACTGAACTTCGTCATGATACAATCCTATATGCAAAGCAATCGTACACTGGATACATAAGCATGGTTGGTACTCCACACGGATATGTGGAGCCTGCCCCCAAGGTTTATGCACGCCTAGCATCATTGTGCAAATTGATGTTGGATGGACTTGATCCCAGATATCTTCTTGGTACAAGCATCAGAAATCGTTTGCAGAGGTTACACGCACTTCTTCTATGTCTGAGAGACATCTCGATAAAAGAATTGACTTCACAGTCACTCAGTTACGATGATATCACCACAATCAAAAACATTGGCACTATGATGCTCTATCTTGAGAGAGGAGAAGAGAGGGATATTGATCGTGCAGCCTTGATTGCTGATGTGCATACTGATGTTAACAGTGGAAGAGTATTGGAAGAAGCGACTGGAGATCCCATGGTTATTCTGGTCGCAGTATCATATCCGAATGGAACACCCTATCTTGCTCGGGGTGCAGCATATTCCTATTATGAGTTCCCGCAGCCAATGTCTGAAAGACTCACTGATGAGCTTTGGTGGGAGATGCTAGATTCTGGAGAAGAAATCGCTATGCCATGGTGGGAAGAATCTCTGGTTGCTGCAGTATATTCACTCCATTCTATGATTTTCGAAAGGGGAAGTATGCAATCGCTGGTTGC
>JBHLQM010000043.1:22248-30123 GCA_048884785.1 Candidatus Thorarchaeota archaeon
CCGAAGAGTTCGCCATCTCTGTACAATGCGCCGGGTATTATTGTGTGAAAAGGTCGTTTTCCAGGAGCATAGCAGTTTGGATGGCCGGGGTCCAATGAGAAGAGGTTGCCCCGATTTTGAAGCTTAATTCCCGTTCCATTTGCTACTAATCCACTGCCAAATCCCATGTAAAGGCTGTTGATTAATGAAACAGCATTACCATTCCCGTCTGCAGTTGCCAAGTAGACTGTGTCATTACCTTCTCTAAATGCGAGTTTCGATGTGTCGATGACCGAACTGGGCTCTATAGCTGAAAATCGTGTCTGAGCATAATCTTTTGAGAGAAGCTCTTCGAGGGGCAAGTCATAGAAATCAGGGTCAGAGTTGTGACGATAGAGTTCATCATATGCAAGCTTCTTTGCCTCAATCATGGTGTGATATCTGGAAGCAGACAATGGATGAAGCAGGCTCAAATCCTCATTTTCCATTATGTTCAACATCATCAGAGCTGCAAATCCCTGACCATTGGGAGGGTGTTCATATACATCGAAATTGCGATACCGAGTTGAGATAGCCTTCGTTTCCTCAGTTTTATGTCTGGACATATCCTCGATAGTCAGAAAGCCGCCATCACTCTGAACAGTATCTACTATCGATTGTGCTATATCCCCGGTATAGAAGGCATCAATCCCTTCTCTTCCAACTCTATCAAATGTATCAGCAAGATCTGAATTAGTCATTATGTCACCCGGTCGAGGAGAGTCCCCTGTACAAGTGAAAATGCTTCTTGCATAGTCACTCTTGGGAACTTGGGAGAGCATCGCCCACTGTTCAGAGATCACTTGAGATACGGGGAAACCATTCCGAGCATACGAAATTGCTGGTCTTAGAATCTCATTCATTGATAATTCTCCATGATTCTCGACAAGCGTACACCATAGATGCATAGCTCCGGGAACGGTAACCGTGGCTCCTCCGCGCATCGGCATATCTGTCCAGCCCTTTTCCAATATCCCCTCCAAGCTCACCAAAGAACCTGCTCTTCCAGAGCCATTGTAGCTCAGAGGTATATGCATGCCTTCCTTGTGAATAAGTGCAAAGGCGTCGCCTCCGCATCCTGTACTAAAAGGCTCCACTACGTCAAGCACAGCTGCAGTAGCAATAGCGGCATCTATGGCGTTTCCTCCTGACCGCATGATGTCTAGTCCAGCCTGCGTTGCCAAAGGCTGAGAACTTGCAACCATAGCATTCCCTGCGATTATATCTGAACGACCTGTAGCTCTCTTCCAAAACATTGGAAATCACCCATTCAAGTTGAATCCCATTGGATAGCCCCTTGCCATCCAATCATCCATTCCGCTCTCAGTAACTCCAACTTCACTGAAACCTACTCTTTTGAGTATGCTTGCCGCAGTGGTACTGCGAACACCAGCCTGACATATCGTCACAATTGGAATATTCTTATCCAGTGAAGGGATGTTCTCATTAATCATTGACAATGGTGCAAACAGAGAACCTGCAATATAATTTACTTCGGTTTCATGTGGCTGCCTTACATCAACCAGTTGGAGAGATTTATCACTCAATCCCTTACTTATCTCTTCAAGTCTGTAGATTGGCAGCGAATTCGATTTCTTTCCGGAATTCTTCCAAGTTGCATATCCTCCGCCCAAATATCCTACAATTGAGTCGAGTCCTACACGATAGAGCATTCCACATGCTTCTTGAAGATAAACCAGAGACTCAAGGATGAACAAGAATTGGTTTTCCTTTGAAAGGACCCAACCTGCGGAAAGGCCCAAGCGATTCATATCTAAGCTAATTGAACCGGGAATGTGTTCCTGCGCAAAACTTGTTGCTGGGCGAGTATCCAGAATAACACAATTATCGCTGGACGCAGTTTCTTCAAAGGCGTTTATTTTGAAATGTTCTAGTGGAGGAAGGTCAGCTAATAGTGGCGGCCCATTCGTATTTAGCGCTTCGCATCTCTTGAAGTAAGAAGCTTTTGTAAGCTTCTGTTTCATTTTGGTTTGCACAAATTCCTCCTCTTCCATAGCGAGCCAGATATTATTTCTACTCTCATAACCTATGGTCGAAAAATCGCGGCGCCCTATTGCTCCCCCGCAGACTGAGCCAGCACCATGTCCTGGGTATATTATCACCCCGTCGCCCAAGGGTAGAATTCTCTCGTGTAAGCTATGCCATAGCCTTCTTGACATCGCTTCATGCTTCTTCAAATCGACAAGATCAGTCCTTCCAACTTCGTTAACGAATAATGTATCGCCAGTAAAAAGTACCAGAATGTCAGGTCCCATACTGGAGTCAGAAACAGCGTAGCAAATACTATCATTCGTATGACCAGGTGTTTGAAGGGCAGTTATTCGAATCTCGCCAACCCTGAAAGATTCTTCATCAGATATACTGTCATCACCGAAACCAAAGTTTGTAGCATTACTGTGTCCAATTCTTGAATTTGGGACAAGTTCCTGAAGTTCAAGAGAACCGGTCACATAATCCTCATTTCTGTGAGTCTCAAATATATTTACAATATTCGCCTCTTCTGAGTTGGCGAGTTCAACATAAATATCGCAGTCACGTCTCGGGTCGATAACCATGGCTTCGCTTTTAGAACTCACAAAATAAGAAAGATGTGCAAGTCCAGCAGAACGAATCGTGGTAATTTTCACCATCAACCCTCTTCTGGATTTTGGAATTGATTTCTTTCTTTTAAGATATCAGGTTTGATTCTAAATGGCATTGACTGTCAATCTCTAGGGCAAAAGTTAAGGCTAGAAAATATAGATATTAGACGACCAGATATGCCAGGAAGTACTGAAGGAATTGTTGTTGTTGCATCCCTAGAGCTCTTGAGAAAGGCTGCGGGTAGAGTGCTTTTTGAATTCAAAGAGATGCAGGAGAAACTTGGCGACGTTTCTACTGACAAAGCCGCTGACATGAAAATTGGAGATACTGTCATCTTCAAAGAGGATATGGATCTACTCCCGGCGGAGATTATTGCTGTGAAGATAGGTAGGGATCAGTGGTATGTTATGAGTACAACCGAGATTCCAGAAACAGGATATCCGACCACGAAGGATGCAATGCGAGTAGCAGCAGCTGAAGAAAGAAGGTTGAAGCTGCTGAAAGATTTTCTAGCAAAAGAAGCTGGAAATCTCATTGTGAAAGAAGTTCAAGAGTGGATTCCTGATAAACGTGAGGAAGCCGATAATCTGAGAGCCATTATCGAAAACGCTACAAGACGGTGGGGTCATTAATTTCAGTCACGAGTTCCATTCCAGCTGCTTGTTCCGAGCCCTCAGAAATCTGAGTGTATTGGCATAAATTTGAAACAGGAACTCGTTTGTGCTGGGAGGAATCGCATAATCTCTGTCATAATACATGCTCGCAATGAGTTCTCTAGCTGAATCAGCATGGGAATTGCGATACGGACGTAGCAAACCCTCAATCACAGCAACAGCTTCGAGTGCGCTTGAAATTACCCAAAGAGTTCCAAGTGTCTTCAGCATGAGTGTTGCGCGTTTATTTGAACTGCTATTTACGACCTCGCCAATCAACTTGCATTGAATCTCTGACATGTTGATATGTTTTTCCGAATTAGAAAGATTGGCACTAATCAAGTTCTGAATTGAATCTTCAATGTAGGAAAACGCATAGTCAATTGAATCAGCTATATCTTCAGATTTGAATTCAGCAAGGAATAGGGTTTTGGTTAGTGGAAACTGCAAGGTTTCCCTATCAACACAGATCGAGCTTCCTGCCGAAAGAGCCGGATGGTTTTCTGAAGCATCACATAGATTCGAAACGATAGAAACCAAGTCGTTGCCACAACAGTTGCAGATTGTTGACCCAAGGATAGCTGCCTCAATTTTGGCAAATACCCTCAGGACACTCTCTCTATCATCAACCCGTCTCATGTTTATCCTGCCATCTTGCATAAGAGTTATGCTCATCTCTCCAGTATCAGCACGACCATATCCCAAATCCCGAGAGCATTTTACGATTTCAAAAATACTTGACAGACAATCCAGATAATCACATAGAAGAATGGAATCAAATGTTCCATATAGCACCTGCTCACCTACTGAAACACCATTGTATACTCGAAGTTCAGCCATTACTTTCTGATCAGTATCTTTACACGGACGTGTAAGAAGTACTCCGCCCTCAGGCCTTTCTAAAGCCTCTCTATATCTTAAACCAGTCTTTCTAAGAATCAATCCTTCCTGTTCTGATTTTAATCCTGAAAACTCGCTAAGGGAGAGTATTGGACATCTTTCAAGGGTCACACGTCCCACCAAAGCGGCTCTGGTGAAGCTAGCACATTTCGGAAAGCCACACAACCCACAATCAAGTAGAGGACTGGCTTTCACTAGACGCGACCATATGCTACTCATGAGTTCCGCCTTGAAGGACAAACTTAGAATCAGTACTGTTTAACGTATCGATTCATGCCAAGTGCGTAAATAGCGTCAGTTTTATTAGAACTCCAAGAGCCCTGACGGAGGAGGAATCTTCATGGAAAGGATGCGCCGGCTTCTACGATGGAATGAAAGACATGAGTTGGTAAAAACCGGATTTCTTATTGTTATTGTAATAGTGGGTACACTTGGGGGATATGGTACATTCATGCTGGCGATGGGAACGACAAGCCCGCTAGTTGTAGTAACGAGTGAATCAATGGAACCTACATTCTATAGGGGGGACCTTCTGATTCTTCAAGCTCGAACTCCTGAAGATATCCATCTCTTGGATATTGTCGTCTATCAAGATACTACGTGGCACACTGATGGTCCGGTAGTTCATAGGGTTGTTGAGATACGTGAGGAGAATGGCACATATTATTACATCACTAAGGGTGATAACAATGATATGCCGGACCCTGGTGAGAGGACCTATGATGAAATCGTAGGAGTTGTCGTCGCAACAATCCCATGGCTCGGTAATGTGAGTCTTTTCCTAAGAACAACAGTTGGATTTGTGACCATGATTGGAATATTCTTCCTAATACTGATTGTCCCTGAATTTGCGTGCAAGAGTGAAGAATCAAAAGAGGATGAATCCCCAACAGTGGCATCAGATTCTGAACAGGTTATTTCATGAATAATGAAGAAAGGGCAATAAATGCGTTTGTCATAATAGGATTCGCAGTAACTAGGATTGCTTTTGCAGCATAAATATCTGCGGGCAAATCCCTGATGAAGGCGACAATGGTGAACAAGAAACTCACAGTACCTATGGACTTCCTCATAAAACTCATTGATGAGATGAACGTGGGGATTGTGCTCATTAATCATGAGAACAAGATAATTCACTTCAATAAGATTGCTGGCGAAATGCTTCAGCAGAACCCCGAAGATAGGCTCGGAACCTCTATTCTTAGATGCCACGGAGCCATATCAGAAGAAAATGTGCTTAGGATGATTAACGATTTGAGGAACGGAGTTATGGAGAAATATGAGGGATGGGTGAATTTCAGAGGAAGAATGCTCTACGAGCACATTTATCCAATCCGGAATAGCGAAGGCGAGTATCTAGGAATTGTAGAAGAGCTTCATGATGCCAAAGAGAAGGCAGAATATCTTAAAAACAAGGGTGAGTGGAAGGACATCCACATATCGGGGCTCGGTGAAAAATCTCCAAGAGATCCCCATCCATAAATCGCCATCAGCAGGAGATATACAAGTTCAGTATAGAAAAATGAATTACACTCAGTAACTCCGGACCGTGACACATCAATGAATCTGAGATCGAATTTGCATCATAGCTATGACGCCTATCACACATCAAAGATTGCTCGACTCTCAATCCTTTCTGCCTTGAACAGACTCACTATGGCATTTACTCAAATAGTATTGCCGCTATTTGTCCTGGCAATCGGATTCGATGAAGCATTTTATGGGTTCATGGTAGCTGCTGCAGGATATATCCAAGGTATCGTTCTGTTCCCAGCAGGAATGTTTAGTGATCGCAAGGGAAGAGGACTGGCAATCCTACTGGGAGGACTGTTTTCCGGCATGTGTTTGCTGCTAATCCCATTCACAGTGGATTCGATTTTGCTGCTTGCCCTTTACGGATTGAGTGGTGTCGGAACTGGATTCACTATGACCTCTATTGATTCCCTGATTGCTGATCACACAAGAAGAGGGGATGAACGAACCAGATCCTATGGATATACCACTGCTGCAGCAGTGATCGCTGCAATGTTTGGTTCCTTTTTTGCTGGCTTCTTCTTGGACCCTATAGCATTCCCTTACATCAGTCCCGAGCTCCTAAGATATTCGATATTGTTCTGGATGATGGCTTCTTTTAGGATTGGTACAGGAGTATTCGGTCTGTATACAGAGAGATGGCTCTCATCAAATAGCATCTCTCTAGGGGCCGATTCTGAGAAGCAAGATTCCCAAGACGTTTTTCTTGGCCAAGAAGACACAACCGAGAAACAAGACACTGAAACGGCATTACTATTTGGAATGACCCAGCTTTTGATGGGGATTAGTTCTGGCATGGTTATTCCATACTTGATTCCGTGGATATATGCCGCATTCAATCCTGATCCCATCGTTCTTGGCGGCGTTCCTGCCATTTCAAATGTGACCCTAGCCACAGGCACTCTAGCAGTAGGCCTCTTTAGTGATAGAATCGGGAAATTCAAAACCATATCTGGACTGTACTTACTGGCACCTATTCTTATGATAGGGATAGTCTACAGTCCTTGGTTTCTAGCAATGCTGGTTTTTTACGTTGCAAGAGACGCTGTTGCCAATATGAATCGACCCATATTCAATTCTCTATTCATGGATGAAGTTGCTCTCTCTAGAAGAGCTCGGGCGTTTTCAATCACTCGAGTGATGTGGCAATTCCCAAGACAAACAGGGACCCTCCTGACTGCCATTCTCTTGGTGTATTTCTCAGGCATTGTGGAATATGGAACTATAGTCTTTCCGCTGGCAATGCTGATGTATCCAATCTCAGTTATTCCAATGTATATTGCTGTCAAGAGGAATGAGAAATATAGAAACGCTAGAGAAGGACTCTCCGATTCTGATTTCATCTAGGCATAAGATTCACCGTTTTGTCAAGACATGACGGAAACGAAGCCCATATATAGTCTAAAAATTGCGGCCCGACAACATACAGCGCTTTCAAGGGCTGCTGAACAAAAACCACAATACGGGTGATGAATGTGAGAGACCCCACAGGCTGGATGAAAGAAGAATACCAAAAGTTGGTTGATCAAAAATTAAACTGGGTCATCAGGGAACTCCAAGGACCAAGCACTCCAAAGGCAAAAATGGATGGCAAAGAAGTGATCATGCTTTGTAGCAACAATTACCTCAATCTGACAAACCATCCAAAATTAAAGAAAGCCGCCCTCAAAGCTATTGAAACTCATGGTGTAGGTTCAGGGTCGGTTCGCGCGATTGCTGGCACAATGGACTTGCACCTAGAGCTAGAGAGAAGATTGGCCAAGTTCAAAGGTGCTGAAGCAGCACTCACATATAGTGCAGGATTCACAACAAATGAGGGTCTCATCCCACAGCTTGTGGACAAGGGAGATACAATCATCTCAGATGAACTCAATCACGGCAGCATCATCGATGGTGTTCGCCTAACGAAGGCGACAAGGTTCGTGTACAAACACAATGATGTTGGAGACCTCGAAAGAGTTCTTGCTGAGGCTGAGAAGGAAAACCCATCCAAGATGCTCATTATCACAGATGGTGTCTTCAGCATGGATGGCGATATCGCTCCTCTAGATGGTATTGTTAAGGCAAGCAGGCCATATGGCGCAATGATCTATGTTGATGATGCTCATGGAGAGGCGGTTCTCGGAAAGGGCGGTCGAGGTATTGTCTCTCACTTCAATCTCACACA
>JBHLQM010000044.1:0-1151 GCA_048884785.1 Candidatus Thorarchaeota archaeon
CATCTTGGGCATTTTGCAGACCGGTACTCATCGGATGGTGTTCTAATTATGTCAGAAAGCCATCCATCGCATGATTCAGTTGAGCGTTCTTTCATTGTGACAGTATCTCCTGAGTTCCTGATGTCAATCCATTTGGCGCAGTTTTGACATCTAGCTTTGCTTTGCTCGTGATAGACATATCTCGCATTGCAGAATGGACACCGAACTAAAATTCCATCATCCAACATAATGCACATTTCATCCCCGATTACACAGGATCAAACTGGTCATGCAATATCTTCGATTAAAGGATTATAAACTGTGAGTCCTCTATGTCCTGAATAAAAAGAAGCAAACATCTCCATACCTTGCTGTAGGGATTTGATAGAAGAAAAAAAGAAGAGAGTAAGGGCTTTGCCCTTACTTCGTATTCCTACTTTTTACGGAAGATTAGTGCAGCAACAAGAACGCCTACAACTACTCCGACAACTCCAACTATACCAACAGTCAAGATATCAAAGCCTGCGGGCGGTGGTGTTGTTGTGCCTGTGGGTGTTGTTGTTGGTGTTGTTGTCGTCGTTGGTGTAGTTGCCGGTGCGAATCCACCAGGAATGTATGGCTCGCCATTCCAAACAGATGCAACCGGAGGCGCAACTTGAGTCCGGTTTAGAGTTTCAACCAATTCTGCTATAATGAGATTCTCTGTTTCAGAACCGGACCGGGTGTCATTCACAGCCTTTGCAATGTACATCTCTGCAAGTCCTTGATGATCCTCTGGTCTCAGATACGTTGGCCCCTTCGGGGCATCTATGGTGAGTCCTCCCTCCAGATGGTTAATCATCAAGTCGGTATCAAGGTCGGGGATTGCATTCGTTACATTTACCAAGAACTGTGCAGTGGCGAATGCACTTGCTGTGAACAGCTCAGGAGCTCGGAACGAGTAGTAGGGAAGATCCGGACGGATATTCCTTGCTACATGTTGAGCCACCATCCAGTCATTGACCGGGTTGTCAGGTAGTTCATAGCCATATAAGCTGAGTCCAGTAGAATTGATGTATGTTGCAGGTGGTGTCAGGCTTGCTTCAATGACATTCATTGAAAGGATATCAATGCAAGCCCCAGAGATATTCATGTAGGATGCAAGATTCTGTGATGTCATATCATTGTACAAA
>JBHLQM010000044.1:1251-7398 GCA_048884785.1 Candidatus Thorarchaeota archaeon
CGCCGCGGCAACTGCACTAGAGGTGCCTCCGACGAGAATGTCAATTCCGTCTGTTTCAATTGCCTCTACTGCTTTTGTTGCTGCTTCGACTATAGAGCCCTTTGTGTCATAAAAATAGAGCTCATAGGGCCGACCAGCTTGAGTCATATTCTCGCTATCATACCCCATCTCCGTGGTTGCATATATCATTCCCAACTCGAAGCCCTGTTTTGTCCATGGTGCGTAGGTTACCAGACCTGCTGTTTGTGGAATGAAAATTCCAATCTTAATAGGCTCGGGAGCCTGCGCAGCAGCTGGTTTAACTATAAAACAAGGTAGGAAGATGGATACTAGTAATAGCAACGATAGAGATAGAGATATGGTTCTCATCTTTCTCATTTTAGATCCTCCTAGAGCGGTATTCCTTTTGTAGAATACTGCCAAACTTAGAACAATTCCGTTCTACGTCTATCTTTCCTAGATAAGCTCCGTGCTTTATATCTCTTAAGGAATCCAAAATCAAATGATATTTTGCTTCCGTAGAAATCCAAGAACTATGCTGTTGAACTCATTAGGTCTTTCGAATGTAACAGCATGGCCAGAATCACGTATGATTGTCATTTCTGAATTTGGTATGCCTTCATGAATCAAACTTGAATATGGAAAGACGGGTTTCAGAATGTCTTTTTCGCCTGCTATGACACAAACAGGGATTTTGATCTTTGATAACTGGTCTGTGATATTCAGTGCAAGAAAGGCATCTATCAAACGTACAAGCGCTGGATAGTCCAGGTGCGTATAACGAGCCTTCGCTTGTTCCAGTATGGCGGCGTTCTCTCGAATAAAGGACTCTCCGAAATTCAAAGGGACAGTTGCGCGATAAAATATCTCTGGGTCTTCTACGACGCATGCGGCTCTCCATAGTTGACACATATTAAATAGCAACGGTCCCACAAATGAAACAGCGCTGCAAACGACAAGGCTCCTCAGTGTTTCAGGATACTTTAGGGCAAAGACAAGACCAAGTTCGCCACCATAACTTATCCCAACATGATGAACTTTAGAAACGCCAAGCTCATCGAGAAGGGCCTTTTGATCCTCAGCGTGCATATCGAAGGAGTATGAGATTTCGGGCTTGTCGCTTTGTCCCTGCCCACGCATATCATACAGAATGACCTGATACTCTTTGGAGAATACTTGAAGCTGATTAACCCATCCTAGTGTGTTTGAAAAGATGCCATTACCAAAGATGACAGGTTCGCCCTCTCCGTGTATTTCATAGTAGATGTCGACTCCATTCGCTTTGCAGACTGGCATAGCTATTCCTCCACTTGTTCGAAATCCTGCCGTAGTTTACGTTTTAGGATCTTTCCTGCTCCGGATATATACGGAGCGAAACTGTCAATGAAAACGACTGATTTGGGAATCTTGAATCTAGCCAGTTTATCTTTGCAGAAATAGATTATCTCTTCTTCAGTAGCTTCTTGTCGTGGCTTCAAAACAACAATTGCACGTCCCACCTCTCCCCATTTCAAATCAGGTACTCCGATTACTTGAACTTCAGCAATCTTAGGATGCTGCTCTAGGACTTTTTCAATCTCTCTCGGATAGACATTTTCGCCTCCTGAGATGAACATGTCTTTTACTCGATCCACTACGTAGTAGTAACCTTCTTCGTCAAAATACACCATGTCTCCAGTCTTAAACCAACCTTCATTGTCCAGGAGTGTCTTGTTCAACTCTGGCCTATTCCAATACCCGATAGTCACTGTAGGCCCCCTAAATAGAAGCTCGCCAACCTCATTTGCACTACAGTCCTCTCCAGTTTCAGGATCAACGACTTTCGCATCAATGAAGAAGTTCGGTGTGCCAATGCTGCCAATTTTTCTCTCTGCGTCCCAAGGATCGAGTGCAAAACACCCAGGACCCACTTCAGTCATCCCAAAACCCTGCTTGAATTTGACACCATGTTTCTCTCGGAATGTTCTAATGATGTCCAATGGTAAAGGTTCTCCGCCTGATGTCAAGAATCTAGCACTACTGAAGTCAATCGAATCAAATTTGGTATGATTCATCAACATACGATACTGCGTTGGAACAGCGAAGAAGAAATTGGGTTTTTCTTTATTGATTGCCGCTATTACTACGTCGAGATCCCAGCTTTTCATTTGGATTACTTTCCCACCTAGGATGAAGAGAGGTATAGCATAGACATACAGCCCCCCAACATGAAAAAGGGGTAGATGGTTGATATAGACATCACCTGGAAGGATATCTCTAATTGTACTAAGTGTATTGAATGCTACTTGTCGATACGTAATCATTGCACCTTTTGGCAAACCAGTTGTTCCCCCCGTAAACACTATGCCCATTGGATCTTCATAGTATAGATTTACTTCATCAGGTGGACTTGATTCAGAATCCTTCATGATTTCATCATATGCTAGAGAATCATCAATCCCTTTTCTCTCCGGACTCATTGAGATCCAATGTTCAGTTGAAACCTCATGTTTTAGCAGTGATGCAGCGCTGGCCATGTTTCCATCATAGAATAATACTGCGGGAGCAAGGTCATCGATTAGACCAGCCAACTCTTTAGGCACCAATCGCCAGTTTAGGGGACTGAAAATACCTCCACATTTCTGACACCCAAAGAAAGCTTCCCAATATTCCAGGCTATTCTGAGCTAGAATACATAAGCGGTCCCCTTTTTGAAATCCGATTTCCTTTTGAAGGAAATTAGCCACTTGGTTCGATCGCTCGTTAAACTCCCTGTATGTGTACCTTGTCCCTGTTTCCACATCGACTAAAGCTTCTGCATCAGGTGAAAACACTTCTCTCTTGGATAGATAATCAAATTGATTTACCATTCGTTTCCCTCAACAGGAATTCAATTTTCTCTCTGCAATGCTGCTATGTAAAGACACACTACACCAATAAAAAACTCATTACCACCATCTCAAAACAGCTGCGGCCATATTGAATCCGCCTCCTGATGAGCACAGAGCAATACACTCTCCATTCCCCTCACCTGGAGGTGGGAGCTTACCTTGTTCAATAGCATCATACATTGCCAGTGCTATGCAGGCAGACCCCGTGTATCCCCATTTATCCATGACATTATGTGTTTTCTCAAGTGGCAAGCCAAGTTCATTCATAACTGCCTCAATCGTGCGCAAGTTCACCTGAGTGAAGAAAATCCAGTCTATATCATCAATTGTCAATTTCGCTTTGGCCAGGCAATCTCTCGTTAGATTTGGCCAGTGTGTCAGATTCGTGTCTGCAGGAAATCGCTTACGAAAGGCCAGATGATGCCTATTGTTCTGAATTGCTTCTATAGTGGGTGGTTCTGCAGTACCTCCAACAAAGACTCCTAGGTGATCATGAAAAGAGCCATCTGCAATTAGCTTTGAGGCAATGAATCCTTCTTTGTCTTCATTTGCCTGCAATACCATCGCCCCTGCAGCATCAGCAAACAAAGTGCAAGTATAATGATCTTTCCAGTTGACAAATTTGGTCATCCCATATGCACCAATCACTAGAACTGTATCAATATCTGAATCAGTTCCGATGTATCGAGAAGCTATATCTAGGGAGGTGACCAAACCCGCACAAGCGCAGTTTACATCAAATGTACCTGCATTTTTTGCGCCGAGTTTATGTTGAACAACAACGGATGTTGCAGGAGAGAGATAATCTGGTGTGTCCGTGCTCAGAATGATTAGGTCGAGGTCTGCTACTTCAATTTCTGCATTCTCCAATGCCTGACGACTTGCATGAAATGCAAGATCAGATGTCACTTCATCCTCGGCCATAATGTGACGTTGCCTTATTCCAACATTCTTTACCAGCCAATCAGCTGTCCCGGGACGATCAAGCATTTGCTCAATATCCTCATTTGTCAACATCTTTTCAGGGATGTAAATCCCCAATCCTTTGACTGTTGCTGAACGAACCATCTACAACATCCTCTGAGTTTGATTGTCGAATCCGTTCTCTGTCCTTGCCAAATCTTCTACTTCTAGATAATGAGTCATCCTTTCTCCACTTCGTCTATGAAATCCATAACAGCATTGTTGAACTCTTCATACTTCTCGATGATACTGAAATGTGCTCCTCCTTCAATAATCACCAATTTTGAATTAGGTATGTTCTTAGCTAAGAGCTCAGCGTTCTTAGGAGGCACGGCGATGTCTCTATCACCATGGATGACAAGTGTCTTTGCAGATATGTATTTCAATTTCCCTTCAGAATTGAACAGGCCAGTTGCCGCACTCTGGCGAACCTGTGCATAAAGAGGAGTAGGATATTGCTCCGCCCACATATCTATCTGATTTATCACCGTCTTGTTTTCCTTGAGGAATTCGGGAGTGAAGGTTGCTCGGTACCGCATCTCCCTTGCTTGCTCCTTCGTAATTGTTTCAGTTGGCAGGGCAATTAGCAGAGCCATTGTTTTGTCATCCATTCGAATCTGATTGGGTCCTCCGAAATGACTTGATACAATAATCAAGCTTCGAACGTTGTTCTGGTAAGAAATGCCTATCCGCTGAGCTATCAAGCCCCCCATAGAAATCCCTAAAATATGTGCAGTATCAATTTCCAATGCTTCCATTAGACCAACAGTATCGCCTGCTAACATTTCTATGGTATAAGGATAGTCTGGCTTGGAACTTCTCCCTGCTCCACGATTGTCAAACACAACACATCTGTATTTTTTCTTGAAGGTGGAAATTTGTCGAAACCATATCCAGCGATAGCTAGCCCATCCTCCTATCATCACAAGGGGTGGTGCATCAGGTGGGCCGTGTATTTCATAATAAATATCGACATCTCCTATAGTTTCAAATGGCAAGACAATCACCTACGTCTGTTTTGAAATATCCTGGTGATGGAAGTTTTCAATCTTGATGGAAGACTTCTCATTCTTGATATTATCTCTCCTTTATAGACACGAAGAATTTGGAGGCATATTACTCCCAGCAATATCCAAATCCCAATGGCAAGGGGAGATGACCACATATCCTGCATCAAGAAGAAGAAGAGACCAAGTGCCCCCAAGAGAATAAATACCCAATAATCAGCATCCTTTAATCCAAACTCGAACCTACCCATTTTAAATCGTGAGAATTTTTGCTTGAGCGCTCCTGTTTTCCTTCCAATTGACCCCACAATGCCAAGAGGCAAGAATAAAACAATGACCACATAAATTACGCCTAGGACCACCAACCATAATCTCCCTGGTAGGCCAAGCCCTTCAGTTATAAACTCAACCAGATTTAGCTCTGAGTATACTATCACTCCAGCCCCGAGTATTGGACCAAACAATGTGCCAATTCCTCCGATGATAGTATACAACATGGCATCAATTGTAATTCCTACTCCCAGAGCTGTTGCTGGATCAATGATTCTAATGTATGGTGCATATAATGCTCCGGAAAGACCAGCAATTGCACCGCTTATAACGAGTACAACGATTTTGGTACGATAGCTGTTGTAACCTAGTGCTTCAGCTCGTGCTTCATTTTGAGCAACAGCAGTTACCATTCTTCCAAATGGTGATGCAATTAGTCGTTTTATGAAAGCATAGGCTAAAACCAGGCATGTAAGTGTCAGATAATATTGCACCGGTATAGTGAAATAGAAAGTGGAAGACTGTTCAATCCAAAGTGCGACCATTTGAGCAATGTTCGATTCAAATGATATAGCTAGACCAATGACACCAATAATAACAACGCCAAGTGGCAAGAAGTAGCTCGTAATCAAGTTCCTAGATTCTTCTTCATTGGATGTTTGCTTCGTCATCTCAGTATATTGAAGAGGGTCTGTAATCACTCTTCTTCGTTGGTTCCAATAGACAATCAGCATCCCAAGAAAAGAAATGAGCACTAATGCAATTCCAAGAATACTTGCTCCGAAAATCAGGAGGAGTCCAATAACGGAAAGCACTACAGGAGTGAAAAGGATTAGACCAAAGGTCTCCGTTCTTTTCTTCAAATAGAGGATAGTCATTCCAAGAAAAGCGGCAAAGAAAAGAAATGCCAGTGCTACAAAGAATAGATAGAAAGGAGCAGTTCTAATAACATCTGGCGTTGCAATTCTCAGCCCTGTTTCTCCTCCAGAAATATCTGGATTCTCAAAGAAGTAATTGTAGATGAACATCGCAATTGC